>JBQTHL010000109.1:0-25441 GCA_052389915.1 Panacagrimonas sp. | reverse complement strand
CGAGCATCGCCGAGGAAGTCGAGAAGATGGTCTGGTCCACGCGCTGGGGCGGCGACACGGTGATGGACCTGTCCACCGGCAAGAACATCCACGAAACCCGCGAGTGGATCATCCGCAACTCGCCCGTGCCCATCGGCACCGTGCCGATCTACCAGGCGCTGGAAAAGGTCAACGGCAAGGCCGAGGAGCTGACCTGGGAAATTTACCGCGACACGCTAATCGAACAGGCCGAGCAGGGCGTGGACTACTTCACCATCCACGCCGGCGTGCTGCTGCGCTACATCCCCTGGACCGCGAATCGCATGACCGGCATCGTCAGCCGAGGCGGCAGCATTCTTGCGAAGTGGTGCCTCGCGCATCACAAGGAAAATTTCCTCTATACGCACTTCGAGGACATCTGCGAAATCATGAAGGCCTACGACGTGAGCTTCTCGCTCGGAGATGGCCTGCGTCCCGGCAGCATTGCGGACGCCAACGACGAGGCCCAGTTCGGCGAACTGCACACGCTCGGCGAGCTGACACAGGTCGCCTGGAAGCACGACGTGCAGGTGATGATCGAGGGCCCCGGCCACGTCCCAATGCAGCTCATCAAGGAGAACATGGAAGAGCAGTTGAAGCACTGCTTCGAGGCGCCGTTCTACACGCTCGGGCCGCTGACCACCGATATTGCGCCCGGCTACGACCACATCACCTCCGGCATCGGTGCCGCGAATATCGGCTGGTACGGATGCGCGATGCTCTGCTACGTCACGCCCAAAGAACATCTTGGTCTTCCCGACAAGGACGACGTGCGCGAAGGCATCATCACCTACCGCATCGCCGCGCACGCGGCCGATCTCGCGAAGGGCCATCCTGGCGCCCAGGTGCGCGACAACGCGCTGAGCAAGTCGCGCTTCGAATTCCGTTGGGAAGACCAGTTCAACCTCGGCCTCGATCCCGAGAAAGCCAAGGAATTCCACGACGAAACCCTGCCGCAGGAAGGCGCCAAGCTCGCCCACTTCTGCTCCATGTGCGGCCCGCACTTCTGCTCGATGAAGATCACGCAGGACGTGCGCGACTACGCAGCCAAGATCGGAGCCGACGAGAAAGCGGCGCTGGAGCAAGGCATGGCCGAGAAGTCGGCCGAGTTCAAGGAGCAGGGCGCAGAGGTCTACAGACGAACCTGACACCGTATGGATTTTGACTCATTAGTGATCTATAAAGCGCTTTAATGACTCACTAATGAGCAATCTTGAAAAGGACACCGACTCAAACCCTGCTGCCCGAAACCACTCTTGCACCGCTGCGGGAGCTGGGCGCCTTGCTGCGCAGCGCACGCACCGCGCGCCGCTGGCCGCGTGCCGAGCTGGCGCAGCGTCTGCTCATCGCGCCCGCCACCGTGCAGCGCATGGAGCGCGGTATTCCCACAGTGCAGATCGGCATCTACGCCGCTGCGATGGAGTTGCTGGGCCTGGGCGACGCTTGGGCGCGCTTGATCGAAACCGCCAAGGCACAGGTGCCGACGAACACCGCGCGGCGCGCGCGCAAGCCCGCTGACGAAGTGTTTTGATGACGACGCGCGCCTACGTGTGGAGCGACCTGGGCGGCACGCCTGTCGTAGTCGGGCGCATGGATTTGCTCGACGAGCGGCGCGCCGAGTTCGTCTACGCTCAAAGCTATCTGGAACGCCGGGACACAAGGCCGCTGGACCCGCGCCATCTGCCGCTGTCCTCCGCCGACACCCTGCCCGCCGCGCGCACCCTGCCCATCGCGCCACTCCACAACACCTTGCAAGGGGTGATCGGCGACGCGGCACCGGACGGCTGGGGCCAGCGCGTGCTGCTGCACCTGTTCCCGAGAAGCATCAAGACTCCCTTCGACGCCCAGTTGCGGATGGAAGGCCACGGCGCAGGCAGCCTGCTGTTCTCCGGTAGCGCCACGCAATGCAAACCTCGCGCGGCCGCTCCTGCGCTCGACCAGCTCGGTGCCGCGCTCGAAGGCGCCGAGGCGGTGCAACTCGGCAAGCCGATCCGACTAGCCGTGCGTGACCTGATGACCGCGGGCACCAGCCTCGGTGTCGTGCGGCCCAAGATCGCGGCCTGCGACGAGAAAGGTCGGCACTGGATCGCCAAGTTCCCCAAGCACGACGACACCGCCGACCTGCCCCGGCTCGAAGTGGCCACGATGAAGCTCGCCCGAAGCTGCAGCATCGACGCCTGCGAGGCGCGCTTCGTCGCACTCGGTACCCGCAGTGTCGCGCTGGTGCGACGCTTCGACCGTCTGCCACAAGGCCGCACCGCCCACTACGCCAGCGCGCACGGCTTGTGGAATCGCAGCAGCGCGAGCGAGCAGAGCACGCAGGACTGGGCCAGCTACGGCGGCATCGCCGATCTCGTGCGCCAGATCGTCGTCGCCGCGCACATCAAGGACACGCTGCAAGAACTCTTCCGCCGCATGCTCTTCAACGTGCTCATCGGCAACACCGACGACCACGGCAAGAACCACGGCTTCCTGATGGATGAGCAAGGCCGATGGACTTTGGCGCCTGCGTTCGATTTGCTGCCGACGCTCGGCGCCGACACGCGCTACCAGTCCCTGGGCATCGGCCCGGCGGGTCGCGAACGCAACCTTGCCAACGCCCTTGCCGGCGCGGGCCGCATGGGCATCAGCAAGGCCGTCGCGCAGACTCTGTTCGCTGACATGCGACAAAAACTGCGCTCCCACTGGCAACGGCGTATGAAGGCTGAAGGCGTTTCCGTTGCCGATAACGCCGTTGCGCGCGGGCGGTGGTTGCCAGAGCTTGCGTTGTGAGCACTCTTCTCGTCGCCGACTACCAACGCCGCATCGCCGAACTCGTGCAGTACGGCGGCAGCGCCAACGAAGACAGCATCCGCAAAGCCTTCGCGCGCCTGCTGGATGACGTGGCCCGCCCGCACGACCTGCGCCTGATCGACGAGCTGGAAGTCATTACGACCAAGGGCACGAAGGTCTACCCCGACGGCACGCTCAAGGATGCGTTGCGCCTGCCTCCCGGGTACTGGGAAGCCAAGGACGAATACGACGACCTGGACGAGGAAATCCAGAAGAAGCGAGCAAAGGGCTACCCCAGCGACAACATCCTGTACGAGGACAGCCGCGAAGCCGTGCTGATCCAGAACGGGCAGCAAGTGCAGCGCGTCAGCCTCAGCGGCGAGCCCGAGCCCATCGCTGCAATGCTTCAAGCCTTCGTCACCTACGAGAGCGAGGCTTCGCGCAGCTTCACGCGCGCCATCGAGCAGTTCAAGCAGGACATGCCCAAGGTGCTCGAAGCCTTGCGCGCCCTGATCGAAGCGCAGCAGGCCGACAACAAACCCTTCGCCAATGCGCTGCACACCTTCCTCAAGCTCTGCCAGAGCAGCATTAACGAATCGGTCACGCCGGAAGACGTGCGCGAGATGCTGATCCAGCACGTGCTCACCGAAGACATCTTCCTGCGCGTGTTCGGCGACAGCCAGTTCCACCGCGAGAACACCCTCAGCGGCATTCCGCCGCAGGCCTGGACCTACAAGCTCGGCAACCGCAGCGCGCTGGAATGGGTGCTGGACCAGTACAAGGCAAGCCGCGCGACCCGACCATTGCCGAGCACTTCGACACCTATCGGTTCAAAGACTACAAGGAGAAAGTCATTGACCTGCTGATGCGGGTAACCACGGTTAGCGTGGAGACCATGCGCATCGTAGATTCGATGCCGAACCGGACGCCCGAATGACCCCTGAAGCAATCCTCGAAGCTCTATCCGCCGACCACCCCGAAGCACCCACAGCCTTGCTGCGGGAGGCAGCCGAACACCGAGAGACCTTGGTCGAGCCGCTGCTGGTAGCGCTCTCCGCCTGGGTCGAAAAAGTCTGCGCGCCGGATTCGATACTGGAAGACGGCGAAGCGAGCCTGCTGCCGGAATTCGCGATGTACCTGCTGGCGCAGTTCCGCGAACCGCGAGCTTTTCCGTTGCTGCTGCGCCTGTGCCGAATGTCGTCGAAGACCAGCGATTACTGGCTGGGCGACATTCTCACCACGGACATACCCGCACTGCTCGCCTCGACCTGTGCGAACGATCACGCACCGCTGGAAGCGCTGTTGCTCGATGCCTCGGTGAATTCCTGGGCGCGCTGGGCCGGCTGCGACGCGCTGCTCACGCGGGTCATGCACGGCGACCTGCCGGCGGAAGACCTCGTGCGCATGCTCACGCGGGCCGCGTCCACGGAAGACCGAAGTCCGGACAATCCGTTCTGGAGCATGCTTGCCAATGCCCAGCACAACCTCGCGCACCCGGCGCTGATGCCGATTCTGCGCGAGGCCGATGCCGACGATCTGATCGATCCGGGTGCGATGACCATGGAGGAACTGGAGCAACGCCTGCTGCTGGATCGGGCCGAGATCGAGAAGACTGCAAGAGCCGAATACGACTACGTGCGGGACGCCGCGAGCGCCATGCACTGGCTGATCGAAAACCATGATGGGCCGGCGGCGCCAGACGAAGACCTCGATGAAGACGCGTTCGATCCGACCGACCTGCCGCCGCAATTGCCCTATGTTCGCGTCGTCGCCAAGATCGGTCGCAACGATCCTTGCCCTTGCGGCAGCGGCAAGAAGTACAAGAAATGCCACCTCGATCTCGATACGTCTGCGCCCGGTTGAGCGCGATCCGCATCGCCGAATCGCACCGTACGTAAACACGACGGCGTGTGGGCCGGTGGTGTGGATGGATATGAGCCCGCGGCGCCGGTTTGGCGGACTGCATGCCGCGTGTAAGCTTCGTCCCAGTGGCCCGGCGTCTTCGACCACGCTCGGGCTCATCCTGATGCCGCCACTCGCCTTGCGTGTTTTACTCTGACCGCAGCGGAAATTCGACGTACCCCGAAAAACAAAAATCGCTCCTTTTTGATCCCAGCTACATCCGACTCGAAACCCAATGCCCGAATCCTCCAGCAGCGTGATGCAAGCCTTCTCTGGTCTGTCGAACGAGGAGATGGAAATCCTGGCCAATGCCGACCGCTTCGCCCAGGCGGAGATGTATCCGCTGTCGCAGCGCATGGACAACGAGGAGTGGTGGCCGAGCGAGGCGTTCCCGAAGATCGGCGCAACCGGTTACTTCGGCATCACCGCGCCCGAAACCTATGGCGGCTCGGGGCTGAATCTGTTTACGTCCGGGCTGATCCTGCAGGCCTTCTCGCGCTGGAACCATGCGCTGGCCCTGGCCTGGGTGGCGCACGAGAACCTGTGCCTGCACAACATCCTGCGCAACGCCAACGAGGAGCAGAAGCGCAGATACCTGCCCGGCATGTGCCAGGGCACGAGCATCGGCGCGCTCGGCCTGACCGAACCGGGCGCGGGTTCGGATGCGCTCGGCTCCATGCGCACCACGGCGCGGCGCGAGGGCGGGCATTACATCCTCAACGGCCGCAAGATCTACATCACCAACGGACCCGTCGCCGATGTGCTGCTGGTCTACGCCAAGACCGACAAGGACAAGGGCCCGCAAGGCATCAGCGCCTTCATCGTCGAGAAGGATTTTCCCGGCTTCAAGGTGGCGCAGAAGCTCATCAAGATGGGTTTCCGCGGGAGCCAGACCGCCGAACTCGTTTTCGATGATTGCAAGGTGCCGGCAGAGAACCTGGTCGGCGGCGAGAACGCCGGCATCAAGATCGTGATGTCGGGCCTGGACCTTG
This sequence comes from Panacagrimonas sp., assembly GCA_052389915.1. Taxonomy (GTDB): domain Bacteria; phylum Pseudomonadota; class Gammaproteobacteria; order Nevskiales; family Nevskiaceae; genus Panacagrimonas. The sequence continues at coordinate 19,757 of JBQTHL010000109.1, read as the reverse complement.
AGCGCGCGATGATTCCTCCGCTCTGCCTGGGCATTTCCGAGCGCGCACTTGCGCTGTCGCTGGACTACGCGCGCCAGCGCAAGCAGTTCAACCGGCCCATCGGCGATTTCCAGATGATCCAGGCCAAGCTCGCCGACCTCTTTACCTGGGTCGAGAGCATGCGCCTGTTCACCTACCAGACCCTGCGCGCCGCGGACCAGATGAGCGATGACGATGGCGGACGCGGCGAAATCCACAAGCTCACGGCAGCGAGCGTGCTGTACGCGGCAGAGACCATGAACAAGGTGCTCGATGCCGCCGTGCAGATTCACGGCGGCTCCGGCTACATCTGGGAGAGCGAGGTCAATCGCCTGTACCGCTCGATCAAGCTGCTGGAGATCGGCGCAGGGACCAGCGAGGTGCGGCGCATGATCATCGCCAAGGAGTTGTTGTCCTCGTAGGAACGGGCCGCGCAGGCTCGCGACGACCGAGCGGCTGACCTCGGCGTCACATCGAATGCGGGAGCCGCAAGGGCACTTCCGCAAGCCTCAGTTCGAATTCGGGACCGCGCGCAGCGGCTTTCCCGTTCGGCGTTTCGTGCACGCCGCCCGCCGCTGAAAGACGTTGCCTATCAGGGCGCTCTGTAGCCTCAGCCTAGTCCACAGATTCCCGCTTCGCGGCGCGCCGTTTCCCTAAAACGGTCGCCGCAAACCCTCCGTGTTCTGCGCAATTTCCTCGCGTCCATTTTCCGCATCAGGAGCATCGAATGAATCGTCCCGCCTTGTGTTTCGTCACGCTGGCTGCCGGCATCGGCGGCGTCATCGCGCCGACGGCCCGCGCAGCAGAGCAAGACAACCGCGGAGGCTCCTTCGGCACCAGCGTCAGCACCAATGGAGTCGGCGTGGATTACACCTACGCCTTCAATCGTCACTTCGACGTTCGTGCCGGCTACGACTTCGGCTCGCTGAGTCGCGAGCTGAACGAAGGGAACCTCGATTACAACGCCGAGCTGAAGTTCTCGGCGGCGCGTCTGCTGCTCAACTACAAGCCGTTCGGCGGAAGCTTTCGCCTTTCGGGCGGGCTTTACAGCAGCGGACCCCAGCTCGATCTCGATACATCGAAAGCCGACAACTTCGAACTGGACGACCGTCAGTACAACGGCGACGGCGAGCTGGTCGGCGGAATCGACTTCGGCGGTGCGGCCCCCTACGTCGGCCTCGGCTGGGGCGGCGCCACGCGTAGCGGGTTTGGCGTCAACTTCGACCTGGGCGTGATCTTCACTGGCGCGCCGGAAGTCTCGCTGGCCATGCGCTCGGGATTCGTGTGCGATGCCGGAGCAAACCCCAACTGCAATCCGGCCACCGACGGCTTCCCCGTCAACGGCGACAGCCCTCAGGCGGCCGAATTCAACTCGAGTGTGGAAGCCGAGCGCCAGGAACTGGAAGACGGCGTCGGCAGCGCCAAGTTTTGGCCGGTGGCCCGCCTCGGCCTTTACTACCGCTTCTGATCGTGGCGCCTCCCGTTCTCGCGGGATAGAGAATCTCTCGAAAACGCGGGCTAGTATTCGGCCGCATGAACCTGATCGAATCTCTCTGGAATACCGACACCGTCTACCGCACCGGCCTTTTCAAGCACAAGGTCGCGCTGATCTGCGGTGGCGGCAGCGGCATCGGCCGCGCCACCGCCCTGCTGTTCGCGCGACTCGGCGCAAGAGTCGTCATCACGGGACGCACGCAGGAGAAACTCGACCGCGTGGTCGAGTTCGCACTGGTCAAGGGCGCGGAGATGTGCGGCTTCGCCGCCAATGTGCGCGAGCATGAGCAAGTCGTGCAGTTGTTCGAGCACGTCGAAGCGTCTTACGGCGCTCCGGACTACGTCGTGAATTCCGCCGGCGGCCATTTCCCGCAGCACGCCATCGACTTCTCGCCCAAGGGCTGGAACGCGGTGATTGCAAACAACCTCAACAGCACCTGGTTCACCATGCAACGCGCAGCGCAACGCTGGCGCGATCTGGGTCGCGGCGGCTCCATCGTCAACGTGATCGTGGTCACCGAGCGCGGCATGCCCGGCGTGGCGCACACCGTGGCCGCGCGTGCCGGCATCATCGGCGCCGTGCGCACGGTTGCCGTGGAATGGGCGCCGCTGGGCATCCGCGTGAACTGCGTGGCCCCCGGCCTGACCGCAACCGAAGGCCTGGACGTTTACCCGCCCGAAGGAAAAAGGGAATTCCCGCTGGCCAATCCCATGAAACGAACCGGCACGCCGATGGAAATCGCCGAGGCCTGCGTGTACCTCTCGGCCTCGTCCGGCAGCTTCATCACCGGCGAAGTGCTGACCGTGGATGGCGGCGGCAGGCTTTGGGGCGAGTTTTGGACGGCTGGGCGACCGGAGTGGTTTCGCAATCAGTCGTAGAGACGTAGGGAGGGCGGGCTTAAGCTGCCCACGTTGCCCTGCCCGTTCCTACTGGACCGGACAGGCTTTCGAGAGCGCCGGGACTCAGGGATTGCTTTGGCGAAGGGATCGCTCGGGCCCGCATAAGCCGGCGCAGGCGCCGCGTCCGCTGCCGGGGCGACGTTTTCGTTCGCCGCGCGGCACCATGAAGACAAACACCGTCTGGATCGCACCCTCATGATCGATGCCGTCATCTGCGCCCCAATGCGCACGCCCGTAGGCCGCTACGGCGGCGTGTTCAAGGATCTCACTGCCAATCATCTCGGCGCCGCGGTCGTGCGCGGACTGCTGGAACGCACGAAGCTCCCGACGGATGCCGTGAACGACGTGCTGTTCGCGCAGTGCTATCCGAGCATGGACGCGCCCGTGCTCGGCCGCGTGGTCGGTCTCGATGCCGGCTTGCAGATCGGGATCGGCGGACTGCAACTGGATCGTCGCTGCGGCTCGGGCTTGCAGTCCGTCATCTACGCTGCGATGCAGGTCGCCACCGGCGCTTCGAAAGTCGTGATTGCCGGCGGCGCGGAGTCGATGAGCAACGCGCCGTTCTACTCGACCAGCTCTCGCTGGGGGGCGAAGGGCGATGGGCTCATTTTCTACGACGCGCTGGCACGTGGACGCATCACGGCGGGCGGCAAGAACTTTCCCGTCGTCGGCGGCATGATCGAAACGGCCGAGAACTTGCGCCGCGAATACAAGATCAGCCGGCAGGAGCAGGACGAGTTCGCGGTGCGCTCGCATCAGAGCGCCGTCGCGGCGCAGAGCAAGGGCTACTTCTCGTCAGCGATCGTCCCGGTCGAGTTGACGACGCCGAAAGGCACGAACATCGCGAGCTTGGACGAGCACCCGCGCGCCGACACCACGGTCGAGAGCCTCGCCGAGCTCCAGCCGCTTATGCTCAAGCAGGATACGGAAGCCACCGTCACTGCCGGCAATGCGAGCGGCCAGAACGACGGCGCTTCGGCCTGCATCGTCACCACGCCGGAACTAGCCCGCGAATACGGTCTTCGCCCGCTGGGGCGGCTGCTGTCCTGGGCGGTCGCCGGTGTCGAGCCGAGCCGCATGGGTATCGGTCCTGTGCCGTCCACTGCCAAGGCACTCGCCAATGCGAACCTGACGCTCGCGCGGATGGACTTGATCGAACTCAACGAAGCCTTCGCCGCGCAGGTGCTGGCATGCACCCGCGAGTGGAAATTCACGTCCGCCGATTTTGATCGGATGAACGTGAACGGCTCGGGCATCTCGCTGGGACATCCGGTCGGCGCCACCGGCGGCCGCATCCTGGCCGCGCTCCTCAACGAGCTGGATCGGCGCGGCGTGCGTTACGGTCTGGAGACCCTGTGCATCGGTGGCGGCCAGGGCACCAGCGCAATCTTCGAGCGCGTTGCATCCTATCGAGGCTTTCTTGAACGGGTGACAACCCGACCGTACAAAATCGTCATTCCCGCGAAGGCGGGAATCCAGTCCCTCAGCCCAGACGGCGGCGGGGCTGAGGGCAAAAACTGGATGGCGTTTGACTTGGTCGGAGACTGACATTGAGTCAGTCTCCGATAGGCCAAATCGCCCTTCGTGGGCATGACGTCATGTTTTCTCGTCGCCTATTTCTGTGAGTCTCGATACGCATGTCCGAACTGCTGAAAATCGACCGCCCCGCACCGCGCGTGCTGCGCGTGCTCATCAACCGCCCGGCCAAGCGCAACGCGGTGGACTACGACACCCGCCAGGCGCTGATCGAGGCGGTAAGCGCTGCGCAGGCCGATGCCGACTGCGGCGCGCTGGTGCTCGGTGGCGTCGATCGCGTGTTCTCCGCGGGCGGCGACCTGCCGAGCATGGTCGGCATCGGTGAGCACGCCGCGCGCGAACGCATGGCGCACGGCGCTAGGCTCTGCCGGCTGGTCGCGAATTCCCCCTTCCCTGTCATCTCGGCAGCAGAAGGATTCTGTGCCGGCGCTGCGGTGGGCCTGGCCCTGCTCGGCGATTCGATCATTGTCGGTCGCGACACCCGCATCCTGTTTCCCTTCCTGAAATTAGGCCTGGTCCCGGACTGGGCCCTGCTGCGCACACTGCCCCTGCGCGTCGGTGTCGCCACCGCGCGCCGCCTGTTCGCGAGCGGCAAGCCGGTGACGGGCGAGGAGGCGTTTCGCATCGGACTCGCCGACGAGGATGCCGGCGAAGGCGATGCGATGGCTGCGGCCATCGAGCGTGCGACGCAGTTGTCGCGGCTTGCACCCGTAGCGTATGCGCGCATGAAGCAGCGCCTGCTTGCGCCTGCCCTCAGCCTGGACGAAGCCCTGCAACGCGAGGAAACCGACCAGGCCGAGATGCTGATCGGCGCAGATTTCCGCGAGGGATACGCCGCGTTCACCGAAAAACGCGAGCCGGACTTTTACAAGGCTCGCGGAGACAAGTCATGACATCGATGCTCCACGTCGGAGTCGTCGGTGCAGGCACCATGGGTCGCGGCATCGTGCAATTGTTCGCGCAGGCCGGACATCCGGTCTCGGTATTCGACGCCCTTGAGGGCGCAATGCCGAAGGCCATCGCCTCGGTGAACGCGATGATCGACAAGGGCGTCGAGAAGAAAACCTTCACGCCAGAACGGGGCGCGACGATCAAGGCCAGCATCAAGCCCTGCGCCAAGCTCGAAGAGTTGGCGAACTGCGATGTCGTGATCGAGGCCATCATCGAGGAGATCGGCGCCAAGCAGGCGCTGTTCGCCTCGCTCGAAGCCATCGTCTCCGAGCACGCGATTCTCGCCAGCAACACGTCTTCCCTCGTCGTCGCGGAGATTGCCGCGAAGTGCAGGCACCCGGGCCGGGTCGCGGGCCTGCACTTCTTCAATCCCGTGCCGCTGATGAAGGTGGTCGAGATCGTCGCTGCGGTCCGCACCTTGCCGTCGACGGTCGAGACCCTGCGCATGCTCGTCGCCGGCAGCGGCCACCGCGCGGCGATTGCGGCCGATCAGCCGGGTTTCCTCGTCAACCACGCGGGTCGTGGCTACTACACCGAGGCGCTGCGCGTGCTGGAGGAACGGGTCGCGGGAGTCGCCGAGGTCGACGCGCTGATGCGCGACGCCGCCGGCTTCAAGATGGGTCCGTTCGAACTGCTCGACCTCACCGGCCTGGATGTGTCAGGCAAGGTGATGGAATCGATCTACGAGCAGTTCCAGCAGGAACCGCGCTTCCGACCGTCCTCGCTGATACGCCCGCGCATCGCGGCGGGACTCTATGGCCGCAAGTCCGGCGCCGGCTGGTACACCTACGACGCGCAAGCGAAGCCCGTCGAGGTACAGGCGTCGCGTGCGATACCTGCGCTGCCCGCCGACCTGAAGTTGTGGATCGAGCCTTCTGCGGAGCAGCGCGAAGCCATCGCGACGCTGGCCGAATCGGCCTCCGTGAGGCTCGTGGCGAATGCCGCGGAAGCCGATCTGATCCTCGTCCAGCCCTGGGGCTTCGATGCCACCACCGTCTGCATCGATCGGTCCCTGAACGCGACGCGCACCGTCGCGCTCGATCCGCTGTCCGGCATCGGCAAGCGACGTACCCTGATGCTTACGCCGGTGACAGGCGCTGCGGCCCGCGATGCGGCACACGCGCTGTTCGGCAGCGGCGATGTTCCAGTGACGATCATCAGCGACAGCCCCGGCTTCGTCGTGCAGCGCGTGCTCGCGACCATCGTGAATATCGCCGCGAACATCGCGCAGCGCGGCATCGCGTCGGTCGCCGACATCGAGGACGCGGTGAAGCTGGGACTTGGATATCCGCATGGCCCGCTGACCTGGGGCGATCGCATCGGCGGTGCGAAGGTACTCACCATCCTGCGCAATATGCAGACGGTCACGGGCGATCCACGCTACCGGCCGAGTCCCTGGCTTATTCGGCGTGTTGGACTCGGCCTGTCTCTGCTCACGCCCGAGGCGTCGCGCGGATGAGCAACATCGATATCGACCACCTCCGCCAGTGGGTCGGCCGCGAGAGAACGCTCGTCGATGACCTGCATCCCTTCCCGGCGCAGGCCCTGGCCCAGGCGCTGGATCATGGCGTCCCGCTCAGGGCAGGAGACCTGCTGCCTCCGACCTGGCAGTGGTTGTATTTCCTCGATACGCCGGCTGCGTCGATCACCGGACCCGACGGCCATCCGAAGCTCGGCGAATTCCTGCCGCCGGCGCCGTTGCCGCGTCGTATGTGGGCCGCCGGCGCGATGCGGATCGAACGACCGCTGCTTCTCGGTCAGCCCACGACACGGCGCTCTGCGATCCGCTCGGTCGACGCAAAGTCCGGCAAGTCCGGTTCGCTGGTCTTCGTCACGCTGGACCACCAGATTTCCCAGGGCGGTCAGATCTGCGTGCGTGAGGAACAAAACCTCGTCTACCGGGAGATGCCGAACGGTCCTGCACCCTTGCCGCCGGGCGCGGCCGCGCCGACGGATGCCGACTGGTCGCGCAGCATCACGCCCGACCCGGTGCTGCTGTTCCGCTACTCCGCGCTGACTTACAACAGCCATCGCATCCACTACGACCGCCACTACGCGGTAGAACGCGAGTTCTATCCCGCTCTGGTCGTCCACGGCCCGCTGCTGGCAACGCTGTTGCTGGACCTTGTGGAAACGAATCTTCCGAATGCCTCAATCACCGCGTTCCAGTTTCGCGCCGTACGCCCGACCTTTGACACGCATCCCCTCTCCATACACGGCAAGCAGGACGGAAAGGGCCTGCAGCTCTGGAGCACCGATCACCAAGGGCAGATCTGCATGAGCGCGACGGCCACACTCGCATGAACAGCCCATTTCCCGTTTGGCGCTCCATGCTGTTCGTGCCGGCACACGTCGAGAAGTTCGTGGACGCCGCACATACCCGCGGTGCGGATGCCTGTCTGCTGGACCTGGAAGACAGCGTGCCGCGCTCGCTGCGACTGCGACGAAGGTCGCGCAGACTGGCGCTTATGCCATCCATCCCAATCAGGTTCAGGTGATGAACGAGTTGTTCGCGCTGCCGGCTGAGGACGTGGCACATGCACGAGAGTTGCTGGCCGTCTATGACGAGGCTGCGGCCCAGGGCCGGGGTGCACTGGAATTCCGTGGCCGCATGGTGGACATGCCGGTCGTATTGCGGGCGCGCGAACTGCTGCGTCGTGCTGGCGCCGTCCGCATCTCCTGAATCGAAACACAACAGCCTTCATGACGACGATCTGCAATCCCCAGACTTCTGCCACGCGCCTGCTCGGACAGCTCCGCTGCGCGCTCGACCTGGGCACAGCCGCGCTCGCGCTGCGCTGCGTTCGCAAGGGTACGCTCGACGCGCAACAACTCGATGTAGAGCAGGTACCGAGCTTCGAGATGGCCTGGGCCAATGCCGAACTGCTCGCAGCGGAGACCACGCTCAAGGCGCTGGATGGACAAACCGGCGAGCTGGATGTGCGCCTCGCACTCATCTTCGCGGTGGAGGCAATCACCCTGGTTCGCGACCGGCTGGAAGCGCTGTATGCCGAACTCGATCTGCCGGCCGATGCGCTGCACGCCGTGACGCGCGACCCCGATCTGCGCGGCCTGCAGCGGCAATTGGTCGGCGGAGCTGCGCTGCATGAGGCCGCGCGCCTGCTTGCCCGGAATCCTGCTGTGCTCGCGCAAGTGCCCGTGAGCGACGAACTCGCGCTGGTGCGCGACCAGTTCACGCGCTTTGCGGCCGAAGCTGTCGCACCTTTAGCCGAAAGGATTCACCGCCACAACCTGATCGTGCCGGAAGAAGAACTGCTCGAACCACTGCGCGAGATGGGCGTTTTTGGCCTGTCGATTCCCGAGCAGTACGGCGGCAGCGCCCCGGGCGAGGAGGAAGACAGCCTCACCATGATCGTGGTCACGGAAGCGCTGTCGCAGGCCTCGCTCGCTGCGGCGGGCAGCTTGATCACTCGCCCCGAGATTCTTTCCCGCGCGCTGCTCACCGGCGGTACCGAGGCGCAGAAGCGGCGCTGGCTACCGCAGATCGCCCAGGGGAATCCACTGTGCGCGATCGCGATCACCGAACCGGATTACGGATCGGACGTGGCCAGCCTGAATCTGCGCGGTGCACGCACGGAAGGCGGCTGGCTGCTCAATGGAGCGAAAACCTGGTGCACCTTCGCCGGCAAGGCGGGTGTATTGATGGTGGTCACGCGCACGAATCCGGATCGTTCGCTTGGCTATAGGGGTCTGAGCCTTCTGCTCGCCGAGAAGCCGTCTTATGAAGGTCACGACTTCGACTACCGCCAGGACGACGGCGGACGGCTGGTGGGCCGCGCGATTCCGACCATCGGCTATCGCGGCATGCACTCGTTCGATCTCTCGTTCGAGAACTTCTTCGTACCCAACGCGAACGTGATCGGAGAAGAAGCCGGTCTCGGCCAGGGCTTCTACTACACGATGGCCGGCATGATGGGCGGGCGCATGCAGACCGCCGCGCGCGCCAGCGGCGTGATGCGAGCGGCGCTGCTCGCCGGCCTGCAGTATTCGGAAGAGCGAAAAGTCTTCGGCGCACCGCTGCTCGGCTATCCGCTGACCGGCGCGAAGCTCGCGAAGATGGCCGCACGCTATGTCGCGAGTCGTTATCTGACTTACGCCGTCGGCAAGTTGATGAACGAGGGCGGCGGTCGCATGGAAGCGAGCCTGGTGAAATTGTTCGCGTGTCGCTCGGCGGAACTGGTCACGCGCGAGATGCTTCAGATTCACGGCGGCATGGGCTACGCCGAGGAAGTCGCAGTGAGCCGCTACTTCGTCGATGCGCGCGTGCTGTCGATTTTTGAGGGAGCAGAGGAAACGCTGGCATTGAAGGTCGTCGCGCGCCGCCTGCTCGAAGATGCACTCAAGGCGAAGGCGGCTTAATTCCGATGTGCGCTCAATCCACTTACACCGTCATTCCCGCGAAGCGCGTTTGGCCTATCGGAGACCGACTCAATGTCGGTCTCCGACCAAGCCAAACGCTTCGGTCCCTCACCCCGGGGGGAGGTTCGATCTGCGAGAAAAGCTGGATACCCGCCTTCGCGGGTATGACGGCTGAATTTTGCGGAGACAGAAGTTCCCTCGCGTCCGCGAATCTCGACGGCGATCGCATGACGGACATGCAATGACGCCCGGAATCCTCCAAGGCTTGCGCGTCATCGAAGTCTCAGCCTTCGTCGCAGCGCCGCTCGGCGGCATGACCTTGGCGCAACTCGGCGCGGACGTGATCCGAATCGATCCGCCCACAGGCGGACTGGATTACCGTCGCTGGCCGGTCACTGCCGACAACACCAGCCTGTTCTGGGCAGGCCTCAACAAGTCCAAGCGCTCGGTCGCGATCGACATCGACAAGCCGGAAGGTCGCGAACTGGCGCAGGCGCTGATTACCGCGCCCGGCGAGGATGCCGGCATCCTGCTCACGAATTTTCCGCCGCGCGGCTGGCTGGAATACGAAACGTTGAAAGCCAAGCGCACCGACCTGATCCAGCTCACGATTCAGGGTGATCGGAACGGCGGTTCGGCGGTGGATTACACGGTGAATCCCAAGGTCGGCATTCCCTACCTCACAGGACCACTCGGGCACGAGGGTGCCGTCAATCACGTATTGCCCGCCTGGGATTTAATTACTGGGCAGATGGCAGTTGTGGGTTTGCTCGCGGCCGAGCGTCAACGTCGGCGCAGTGGGCATGGCCAGCACATCAAGCTTGCATTGGAAGACGTCGCGCTCGCCGCGCTCGGACATCTCGGATTCGTCGCCGAAGCGCAGCTCGGCCAGGAACGCCCGCGCCATGGCAACGATCTGTTCGGCGCCTTCGGCCGCGATTTCGTCACGCGCGACGGCGTGCGCATCATGGTCGTGGGACTGACCTTGAAGCAGTGGCGCTCGCTGTGCAGGGCCACCGACATCGGATATGCGATCACGTCTCTGGCCGCGCAGCGCGGCGTGAACCTTGATCTGGAAGGCGAGCGCTTCGAGGCTCGCGATGACATTGCAGCGCTGTTTGCGCCGTGGATTGCGGCACGCACGCTCGCCGAAGTCGCCACCGTGTTCGACGCGCGGTCCGTCTGCTGGGGCCGCTATCAGACCGTCAAGCAACTGGTGAGCAGCGACCCAGCCTGCTCGGAAGCCAACCCCATGTTCCGCATGGTGCAGCAGCCGGGTGTCGGCAACGTTCTGTCGCCGGCGATTCCGCTCGATTTCGGCTCGGGCCGTCTGCCAGCCTCGCCCGCGCCGCGGCTGGGCGCCGATACGGAGGAAGTGCTCGCAAAGCTGCTCGGCTTGTCATCGAGCGAGATCGGGCGACTGCATGACCAGGGCATCGTCCGAACCTGAGACCTACGCCGCACTTCTCACCATTTCACTCATGACCGGTTCCCGAGATGCACTGGATTGCCCAGCTCCATGCCGCCGTAACGGGTGTCGATATTGATGCCGAGAAATCCGAGTTCCCCGTAGCGCTCGAGCATTGAGCGGGGGCTGGCTCCGCCGGACTCTTCGAGTTCCTGCGCCAACCCCGGCAATTCGGCACGCGCGAATCGTCGGGCGGCATCCTGTAAGCTGCCACGGTCTTCCGTCGAATGGCTCCAGTGAGCCCAAGGCTCTGTTCTCAACCCAAGCTGAATCGCGGCACCGACACGCCGCCATGGTCGTCCTGGACCGCCGCGTGACCCGTGCCGAGCAGCGACACACAAGTGTCGCCACGAAGTTCGCCTGTTTGTCTCCTTCGTCCGCGAGCGGGGGAAAGAGACTTCGAGAGGAGTCGAGGAGATGGCGGCGCTCGCCGAGCGCAGTGCAGCTCGTGATGCGAACGGCCCCACCCCGGTTCTATCTCTCGCCGCCTCGCGTTTTCACGTTCCACCTCGGCATACTTGCGGCATAACGGAATCGGCTGAATCCGATCGCCGCTGCGCCCTGACCGGGCCATAACCGCAGTCCACAGGGAAAAACGATGAGCCTGATGCGAACCAAGCCGGTGGACGCCAACGCGAACACCGGTCTCAAGCGCTGCCTGACCGCGTTCGATCTCACTCTGCTCGGCATCGGCTGCATCATCGGCACCGGGATCTTCGTGCTCAGCGGCGTGGCGGCTGCACAGCATGCGGGGCCGGCCATCGTGCTGTCGTTCATCCTCTCGGGCACGGCCTGCGGATTTGCGGCGCTGTGTTATGCGGAACTTGCGAGCGCGGTCGGCGGCTGCGGCAGCGCCTACGGGTACGCCTACGCGGGGATCGGCGAGTTCGTGGCCTGGGTCATCGGCTGGCTGCTGATTCTGGAATACGCGGTTGCGACCGCCACCGTGTCCATCGGGTGGTCGGGTTATTTCGCGAGCATTCTCGACGGCTTCTTCGGCGTGACCCTGCCCGCGGCCTGGACTTCAGCGCCCAGCGAGGGCGGTGTCGCCAACGTGCCGGCAATGGTGATTGTGCTGGTGCTGGCGGCGCTGCTGTCCTGGGGCGTGAAGGAATCGGCGCGATTCAATGGCGTGATGGTGTTCGTCAAGCTCGCCACGATCATTGCCTTCATCGCCATCGCCGGCCCGCACGTGAACGTGGACAACTGGACACCCTTCGTTCCGGAGCGCGTGATCGATGCGGACGGCGCGGCCCACTACGGGGTCATGGGAATCACCACCGCCGCGGCGCTGATCTTCTTCGCTTACATCGGCTTCGATGCGGTATCCACGGCCGGCGAAGAATGCATCCGGCCGCAGCGGGATTTGCCCATCGGCATTCTCGCTTCGCTCGCGATCTGCACGATTCTGTACATCGTGGTTTCCGGCATTCTCACCGGTGTGGTTCCGTACACACAGATCGATCTCAAGGCGCCGATCGCCGAGGCCATGAGCGGTCTGGGCGTGAGCTGGGCCAAGGGTGCGGTCGCCACCGGCGCGATTTTCGGCATCACCACGGTGATGCTGGTGCTGTATTACGGGCTCACGCGCGTCGTGCTGGCGATGTCGCGCGACGGTCTGCTGCCCGCGGCGATGGCGCGCGTAAACCCGAGCACGCAAACACCGGTTCGGCTGATTCTGGGGAGCGGTGTGCTGATCGCGCTGGTGGCCGGATTTTTCCCGATCGGGAAAGTCGCCGAACTGGTCAATCTGGGAACGCTCAGCGCCTTCTTCCTGGTCTGCGCCAGCGTGATGGTGATGCGCCGCACGCGCCCCGACATGCCGCGGCCGTTCCGGGTGCCGCTAGTGCCGCTGGTTCCGATCCTGGGCATGGCGTTCTGCGGCTGGCTGATGCTGAGCCTGCCGAAAATCACCTGGATGGCGTTCGCCGTATGGTTGGCGGTGGGTCTGGCGATCTACTTCCTCTATTCGCGCGGTCATAGCTCGATGGCCGTCGCAGAACACTAAGCAGCCCCGATCCCGTCCCCGATGAGTCTTTTTTTTACGTTCCTGGAACAGATCAATGCGGTGATGCTGTCGGTACCGGTGCTGGCCACTCTGCTCGGGGTGGGCGTGCTGTTCACATTGTGGAGCGGGTTTTCGCAGTACCGCTCGCTGACGCACGGCCTGGCCCTGATCGAGGGGCACGGCATCGACACTTCGAAGGGACAAGGGGCGCTGACCCACTTCCAGGCGCTATCGACTGCGCTGTCCGGCACCATCGGACTCGGCAACATCGCGGGCGTGGCCATCGCGGTGGAATTCGGCGGTCCCGGCGCGGTGTTCTGGATGTGGGTGGTGGGCGTGGTCGGCATGGCACTGAAGAGCACCGAAGTCACGCTGGCCATGTTGTATCGGGATATGTCCAACCCGGACGATCCGCACGGCGGCACCATGTATGTCTGCCGCAGGGGGCTGGGCTCGCTCGGTCGCGGCTGGGCGGGCGTGGGCAAGGTCGCGGGCGGGGTCTTCTGCGTTGCGATGCTGGTCTTTGCCGTCACCGGCGGCAACATGTTTCAGGCCTGGAGCGTGGCCGACACCACGCAGGCTTACTTCGGAGTACCGACCTGGGTTTCCGGCCTGATTCTGGCGACGCTCGTCGCCCTGGTTCTGCTCGGCGGCGTCAAGCGTCTGGGCCGTACCGCCGAAAAGCTGGTGCCGTTCATGTGCCTGATCTACATGATGGGCGGCGTGTACGTGCTGCTGTTCAATGCAGAGAAGCTGCCCGATGTTTTCCGCATGATTTTCCGCTGTGCCTTTGCGCCGGCGGAGGCGCTGGGCGCGTTCACCGGCGCGAGCCTGGGCGTGGCCTTCATCTTCGGCATGAAGCGCGCGCTGTTCTCGTCCGAAGCCGGGCTCGGCACTTCACCCATCGCGCATTCCGCGGTCAAGACCCCGGAGCCGGTGACCGAGGGCGTGGTGGCGGGCCTGGAGCCTTTCGTCGCCACGATCATGGTATGCACCATCACCGCGCTGGTGATTCTCTCCAGCGGCGTCTGGAGCCGCGGACCGGCCGGCACCTGGTCCAATCCGCCGAACATGGTGCAGACCCCGACCGGCGGGTGGACGCTCGGCAACGGCGAGTTGCCCAACCAGTCCGAAGCCACGTTCCGGCCCGGGGAGCAGGTGTTCTCGATCGTCGAGATCGACGGCGAACGCAAGCGTCTCTACGGTCAGGTGACGGTGCTGGACAACGGCATCGGCATCCAGTGGGAGACGCTGAACATCGTCTCCACACCGGTGCTGGTGGAGCCAGGCGTTTTCGCCGACTACCGCGGTTCGACGCTCGCCGCCAAGGCCTTCGACACCGCACATCCCGGCTTGGGCAAGTGGATGGTGAGCATCGTGGTGTGGCTGTTCGCGCTGTCCACCATCATCACCTACGGCTACTACGGCGAGCAGGGCGTGAGGTATTTCGGCGGAAACGACCGTGCGGTGACGGTGTACCGCCTCCTGTGGTGCGTGCTGGTTGCCGTCACCTGCCTCGGCTTCATCCGCACCTCGGTCGAAGTGGACACGCTGTCCACCGTCGCGCTCGGTTTCATGCTGGCGGTGAACCTGCCGACGATGGTCATCCTCGGTACGCGCGCGATGGGCGCGTGGCACGACTACTTCCGCCGCCTGAAGCGCGGGGAAATCGCTCGCGCTTGAAGACCTTGTTCCACGCGGCATCGACCCTGCCTGACGTTCTGCAGCCCGCCTTCCCGATACCGATTCGATGACCAGCGACTCCCCTTCCGACCTCGCGCACCAGACGCCGGCCCGCACCGGCGTGCTCCTGGTCAACCTGGGCACGCCCGACGCACCAACCGCCTCGGCCATCCGCCGTTATCTGCGCCAATTCCTGTCCGATCCCAGGGTGGTGGAACTGCCGCGCGCGCTGTGGCTGCCGGTGCTGTACGGCTTCATTCTCCCGTTCCGTCCGGTAAAACTGGTTCATGCCTACGCCAAGGTGTGGACCGAGCAGGGCTCGCCCCTATTGGCTATATCCAGACAGCAGCAGGCCGCGCTGCAAGCGGTGCTCGGGAACGACATCGCGGTCGGGCTGGCCATGACCTATGGCGAGCCGTCGATCGCTTCGGCGATGAGCGCGTTCGAAAATTCGGGCGTGCATCGCGTTCTCGTGCTGCCGCTGTATCCGCAATATTCCGGAACGACCACGGCTGCGGTCATGGACGGCGTGTTCGCGCACACCCGGACGCAGCGCTGGATGCCGGAATTGCGCACCGTCAACAGCTATCACGACGACGACGGCTACGTCGCCGCGCTGGCCGAAAGCATCGAAGCGCACTGGACCGCGCAAGGCCGCAGCGACCGTCTGCTGATCTCGTTCCACTCGATTCCGCGCCAGTACCTGGAAAAGGGCGATCCCTACTTCTGCCACTGCCACAAGACCGCACGACTGCTCGCCGAGCGCCTGCAACTGGCACCCGCAAGCTGGTCGGTAAGCTTCCAGTCGCGCCTGGGCCGGCAACCCTGGTTGCAGCCCTACACCGACATCGTCATTCCGCAGCTCGCCGAACGCGGCACGCAGACGCTCGACGTGGTCTGTCCCGGATTCGCGGCCGACTGCCTGGAGACGCTGGAAGAAGTTGCGATCCGTTACGCCGCGGACTTCGTCGGTGCCGGCGGGCGCAGCCTGCGCTACATCCCTGCGCTCAATACGCATCCGCGACACATCGAGGCAATGGCTGCACTGTGTCGCACGAACTTGCAGGGCTGGCCTCACGCCTCTACCGAAGCTGTCGCCACCAAGGAAACGCAAGCGCGGATGCTGCGGGTTGCGGCCTTGCGTCCGAGCCTGGATAGCCAGGGTCTGCGCGACGCCTGAAACGAACGAAGGCGGTTCGGCCCCAAGTCCAAAAAAAAAGCCCCGCCGTGAAGGCGGGGCTTTTCGTCGATACGAGGCGCGCTTACTTCTCGCGCGTCATCACTTCCGAACGGCGGTTCAGCGCGCGACCTTCCTCGGTCTCGTTGGTCGCCTTGGGGCGCGATTCGCCGTAAGCCTGCGTGTTGATGCGGCCGGCTTCGACGCCCTTGCGCAACAGGTACTGCCTGACCGTGTTGGCGCGGCGCTCCGACAGGCCCAGGTTGTAGCCGTCGGTGCCCTGCCAGTCGGTGTGGCCGGTCACGTCGACCTTCAGGCCCGGGTACTTTTTGGCCAGTTCGGCAATCACGCCGGACGCCTTGTCCAGAATGGCCTTGGCGTAGTCGGTGAGATCGGCGCGATCGAACGCGAAGTGCACGTCCTCGAACTTGCGGTTGGGACCCAGTTCGGACTTGGGTTCGGGCGGGCAACCCTTGGCGTCGACCACCAAGCCCTTCGGCGTTTCGGGGCACAGATCGGCCGCGTCGCACACACCGTCTCCGTCGGAGTCGGGGCAAGCGGTCGGCTTCGGAGGCGGGGGCGGGACTTCCGCCTTCTTGGGCTTGGAACCCAACGGCACCACCAGACCCACTTTCAGCACCGCTTCGGCGACATCGTCCTGGCTGGTGCCGCCGAAAGCGTCCTCGTCGAAAAAGACCAGACGAGCGCGCAGATCGGCACGGATGCCGAGTTCGGTCCCGGAGACGTCGAAGAATTTCATGAACCCTACGCCGATGTCGGCGAACGGATCGGTGGAGGTTCGATTGATACCCTTGAGGTCGGTCCTCATGCCGCCCAAGCCGACGCCGAAGTAAGGCGAAAAACGCGGGTCGCGGCTATAGAAGAAAAGGCCGTCGAGCTTGCCACCGTACTCCTGCATCCCCAGCCGGCCGCTGGGCCCGTGGCTGAAATTGTGGCCGAAGCCCGCAATCTCGAAACCGAAGTGCTTGTTGATGGCCTTGCCCACGCTGAGCTGGAAGCCCTTGCCCTCCTGGACCGCCCCGGCATCGTTACCGATCAGCGCATCCCGATCGTTTTCTTCGGCGATATAGCCGAAAAGACCGGAGACATAGGGTCGCATTTCGAGATACGGCTCGTCGGCGAATACCGGTGTGGCGACGAGCATCGCAATTAGTGTCGCTCCGAGCCATGCGGCTCCCATCAGCTTGTTCATGCTAAGAACTCTCCCGATTCCTGAGGTGAACGACCAGAAATTTGAAGGCAATTATAGACATCGTTTTGTGCAGCGCGATAATCCCACGCCGATCCGCGTAATCGGTCCCGCCTTTACCTCCCGCCCCTGGAGATCGACCCGCATGCAGTTCCTGGCCGAGTACGGTCTTTTTCTTGCCAAGTCCATCACCCTGGTCGCGGCCATCCTCATCGTGGCCGGCAATGTGTTTTCGATGGTTCGCAGCACACGTGCGCAGGCCGGCGAGAAACTGCGCATCGCGAACGTGGGCGAGCGCCTGCGCGAGATGGCGGACACGCTCAACGACGAACTGCTCGATCCCCATCAGATCAAGAAACTCGCCAAGACGCGCAAGGCCGAACTCAAGGCGCAGCGCAAGGCGCGCAGTCGCGGCACGACCCTGCGGCCGCGCTTGTTCGTGCTGGCGTTCGATGGCGATCTTCAAGCGCACGCGGTGGCCAGCCTGCGCGAGGAAATCAGCGCGATCCTGCAGGTCGCGCGAAGCGAGGACGAGGTGCTGCTGCGCCTGGAAAGCGGCGGCGGGCTGGTGCATGCCTACGGGCTCGCGGCATCCCAGCTCACGCGTATCCGCACGCGCGGATTGCGGCTGACGGTGGCGGTGGACAAGATCGCGGCGAGCGGCGGTTATCTCATGGCCTGCGTGGCGGACCGCATTCTCGCGGCGCCGTTTGCGGTGGTGGGATCCATCGGCGTGGTTGCGCAGATTCCCAACTTCAACCGCCTGCTCAAGAAGAACGACATCGACCTGGAATTGCACACGGCCGGGGAATTCAAGCGCACGCTCACCTTGTTCGGCGAAAACACCGATGCCGCCAGGGCCAAGTTCCGGCATGAACTCGACGAGACGCACGAACTGTTCAAGGCCTTCGTGGCGGAGCACCGGCCCGCGCTAGACCTGGCGGTCGTCGCAACCGGAGAGCATTGGTTCGGCACGCGCGCCGCGCAGCTCAAGCTGATCGACGAAGTACGCAGCAGCGACGATTACCTGTTAAAGCGCGTGCAGGACGCGGACGTGTTCGAGGTCAGCTACCACACGCGCAAACCGCTGGCCGAGCGCCTGGGGCTAGGGCTGGCACAACTGACGTCGGCCTTCGGGCGCAAGGCGCTGACGCCGGACACAATCTGAGAAGGGTGGGCAGAGGCTGACGCGCGACCGCGCGGATTGCTACCCTTGCGCTTTGCGCATCCGGGTCCGGCGTCGGGGAGTAGATGAGCCGGATGGGGCGCAGCGGTGTTGCTCACTGCCGCAGAACACTAGAACGGGAACAATCACCGATGAAGCTCAGCAGCAAGTCGTTCGACCATGGCGGCCTGATTCCGGGCCGCTGCGCATTCGCAGTCAAGGCGCCTCGCGGCCACCTCAAGCTGTCGGACAATCTCAATCCGGAATTGAGCTGGAGCGGCGCGCCGACGGCGACGCGCAGCTTCGTATTGCTGTGCAGCGACCCCGACGTGCCGACCCAGCCGGACGACGTCAACAAGGAGGGTCGCGAAGTTCCGCTGAAGCTACCGCGGACGACGTTCGTGCACTGGGTAATGGTGGACATCGCGGCCGATGTAAGCGAGATCGCCGAGGGCGCGTGCTCGCGCGGAATCGTGGCGCGCGGCAAGCGCGAGCCCGCCGGTCCGGAAGGCGCCCGCCAAGGGCTCAACGACTACACGGGCTGGTTCGCAGGGGACGCGGACATGAGCGGCGATTATCTGGGCTACGACGGTCCCTGCCCGCCCTGGAACGACAGTGTCACCCACCACTACCGGTTCGAACTGCTGGCCACCGATCTGGAGCGCTGCCCGGTGGACGGCGCGTTCACTTCCGCCCAGGTGCGAACGGCGCTGGACGGACACGTGCTGGCGAGCGCCAGCATCACCGGCCGCTACAGCTTGAATCCGCGTATCCGGCTGCTCTGAGCTGCTTTGGGCGGCTTGCGTCATCAAGGCGTCATCGGGACGAAACTCTCCACCCGGACCACGGTCTTAGCGGCCGCTGCCCCTTGTGCAGCACTCGACACATAACTATTCCCAAGAGGATCCGATGTCCCGTTCATTCGCGTTGAAGGTAGTGGCGCCCGTTGCCGTGGCCGCCAGCCTGATGTCGTTTGCGTTTCTGGGCGGCGCGCCGCAACCCGTCAATGCCGATATCGGCATCGCAATGGCGCAAGGTGTGCCCACCCTGGCGCCCATGCTCAAGCTGGTGACGCCGGGTGTGGTGAACATCGCCGTCACGTCCAAGGCGGAGATCCAGAATCCGCTGATGCAGGACCCGTTCTTCCGGCGCTTCTTCGAAGGCCCCGGCGGGCAGCAGCAGGAGCAACCGCAGGAGCGCGAATCGCAATCCACCGGCTCCGGGGTGATCGTCGATGCCGTGAAGGGCTACGTGCTCACCAACAACCACGTGGTGGCAGAGGCCGAAACCATCAAGGTTCGCCTTTCCGACGACCGCGAGTTCGACGCCAAGCTGATCGGAAAAGATCCGCAAACCGACGTCGCCTTGCTGCAAATCAAGGCCGACAAGCTCGTTGCCATTCCGCTCGCCGATTCGGACAAGGCGCAGGTCGGCGACTTCGTGGTCGCCATCGGCTCGCCCTTCGGTCTGCGTCAGACCGTGACCTCGGGCATCGTCAGCGCGGTCGGCCGCCAGACCGGCATCAGCGAAGGCGGCTACGAGGACTTCATCCAGACCGATGCCTCGATCAATCCGGGCAACTCGGGCGGCGCGCTGGTGAATCTGCAGGGGCAGCTGGTCGGCGTGAACACCGCGATCTTCTCCGGGAGCGGGGGCAACATCGGCATCGGCTTTGCGATTCCCTCGAACATGGTCAGGGCCGTGATGAGCCAGCTGGTCGAATACGGCGAGGTCAAGCGCGGGATGCTCGGCGTGCAGCTCGCGAAT
>JBQTHL010000108.1:0-8434 GCA_052389915.1 Panacagrimonas sp. | reverse complement strand
CGTTCAGCCGCGAGGAACGCGCGCAACTCGGCGCGCAGTGGTGCAGCCGAGGGCGGCAGGGACTCGCGGGGAAACGACAGCGGACGGTTCATCCGTTCTTCCGTGTGAAGGTGAGCGCGCGGCGACGCTGTGGAGCGTAAACACGAGTGAACGGCAGGCGCACCCCGGTGCGCGAGGCCGTGTTTCAAACTGAAACAGGGGGCGTTGCATTCCGCGGCGCGGCGCGATGCACTGTGGCACCAGCAGGTCGCGGGCAGGGTGCGCAGCGCACGAGCCACCCTCCGGCCGTCGAATTCTTCCGAACCGAGGCGTAGTCCATGCAAGACCAGATCCAGCTCCCCGACTGCACCAAGCTCTTCGTCGGCGGCCAGTGGCAGGCGCCGGCGGTGGAAGCCAGCTTCACCAACGAGAACCCCGCCAATCGGCGCTCGCTGGGCGAGGTGGCCATTGCCGGCCCGGCCGATGTGGACCAGGCGGTCAAGGCCGCGCACGCGGCGCTCGCCAGCAAGGAGTGGTCCGGCATGACGCCCGCCGACCGTGGTCGCCTGCTGTGGAAGGTGGGCCAGGTCATCCGCGAGCGCGGCAAGCAGCTCGCGGCGCTCGATTCGCTGGACGTGGGCAAGCTCTACGTGGAATCGCTGTTCGGCGACATCGAGAACGCCGCCGGTGCCTTCGAGTACTACGGCGGCTGGGCCAACAAGATCACCGGCCAGACGCTGCCGGTGCCGTCGAAGTTCCTCGACTACACGCGTCGCGAGCCGGTAGGCGTGGTCGGCGCGATCATTCCCTGGAACTTCCCGCTGATGGTGGCGGCGATGAAGATCGCCCCGGCGCTGGCGATGGGCAACGCGGTAATCCTCAAGCCCGCCGAGCAGTCGCCGCTGACCGCCATCGCACTCGCCCGCATCCTGGAGGAAGTCGGTCTGCCCAAGGGCGTGCTGAGCGTTCTCAACGGCTTCGGCGAGACCGGCGCGGCCATCGTGGCGCACCCCGGCGTGGACAAGATCACCTTCACCGGCTCCACCGCGGTGGGCAAGTCGATCATGCGCGGCGCGGCGGACACCTTGAAGCGCGTGTCGCTGGAACTGGGCGGCAAGTCGCCGAACATCGTGTTCGAGGACGCCGACCTCAAGAAGGCCCTGCGCGGCGTGACCACCGGCATGTACTACAACCAGGGCCAGATGTGCACGGCCGGCTCGCGCGTGCTGGTGCAGGAAAGCATCTACCCGAAGTTCCTCGACGCCTTCCTGGCCGGCGTGCGCGAGATCGAGCCGGGCGATCCCTTCGACAAGGCCTCGCGCATGGGCTCGATGGCGTCCAAGGAGCAGTTTGACCGCGTGTGCAGCTACGTCGACATCGGCCGCAAGGAGGGTGCCACGCTGGCGCTGGGCGGCGAGCCGGGCAAGGCCGAGGGCTGGTTCTTCCGCCCCACCGTGTTCACCGACGTGCAGCCCACGCACCGCATCGCGCAGGAGGAGATCTTCGGGCCGGTGGTGGCCGTGACCACCTTCAAGACCGAGGAGGAAGCCCTGCAGATCGCCAACAACGTCAGCTACGGCCTCGCCGCCGGCCTGTGGACCAACGACCTGGCCCGCGCGCACCGCGTGGCGCACGCGATCAAGGCCGGCTCGGTCTGGGTCAACACCTACAACGCGATGTGGCGCGAGTCGCCCTTCGGCGGCTACAAGCAGAGCGGCATTGGCCGCGAGGGTGGCCAGGACGGCGCCGAGATCTACACCGAGACCAAGAACATCTGCATCGCGCTCTGACGGGCGTCGTGCCGTTCAGGCACATCCAGAAATCTGCCAAACATTCGTTCGCTGAAGGTTCGTTTCAGGCGACGTCGTCACTGAGGAGATCAGCATGGCCAGCAAGGAATCGCAGTCGCTAGAAAAGCTCTACCGCAGCTGGGCCGCCGACATGGCGGCGCACCCCGACCGCGGCATCGACGACCTGCGCCGCATGTTCGAGCACTGGGGCGACGTCACCGCCGAGCCCGGCGGCGTGGACTACATGGAGGTCGATGCTGGCGGCGTGCCGGCGATGTGGGCCGTGCCCAAGCACGTCAACACCACCAAGGCGCTGCTGTGCTCGCACGGCGGGGGCTACGTGGTGGGCTCGATGTACTCGCACCGCAAGCTGTTCGGGCACATCGCCAAGGCGGTGGGCTGCCGCGCGCTGATCGTGCACTACAACCGCGCGCCGGAAAATGTGCATCCCGGCCCGGTCAACGAGATGGTCAAGGCCTATCGCTGGCTGCTGGAAACCCAGGGCTTGCACGCCAGCGACATCGCCTTCACCGGCGACTCCGCCGGCGGCGCGCTGGCCGTGACCACCATGGCCGCGGCGCGCAAGGCCGGCCTGCCGCTGCCGGCCGCCAGCATGCCGATGTCGCCCTGGGCGGGCGTGGACACCTCCGGCACCAGCTACGAGTACAACGCGCACCGCGACGCCCTGGTCACGCGCGACACCACGGCTGGCCTGGGCCAGCTGTTCATCGGCAACGGTGACCCCAATGACCCGCTGGCCAACCCGCTGTACACCGACTACCGCGGCCTGCCGCCGATCTACATCCAGGTGGGCGAGGCCGAAACCCTGCTGGAAGACAGCCGTCGCATGGCGGCCAGGGCGCGCGAGGCCGGCGTGGACGTGCGCATCGACGAGTTCAAGGACATGCAGCACGTCTTTCATTTCATGGCCGGCGCTGCGCCGGAGGCCGACGAGGCCATCCAGCGCATGGCGCAGTGGGTGCGGCCGAAGCTGGGCCTGCGGTGATCGCGCCTGACACTGCGCGCGGCCGCGGCCCCGAGGACCGAGGATGAATTCCGAAGAATTCGACGTGGTGCTGGTCGGTGCAGGCTTCGCCGGCCTCTACCAGCTTTATCAGCTGCGCCGGCGCGGCCTGCGCGTGCGGCTCTACGAGGCCGGCTCCGGCCTGGGCGGCATCTGGTACTGGAACTGCTATCCCGGCGCGCGGGTGGATACCCACGTGCCGATGTACGAATTCGGACTGGAAGAAATCTGGCAGGGCTGGAATTGGAGTGAGCGCTTCCCCGGCTGGGCCGAGCTGCGCGAGTACTTCGCGCACGTGGAGCGCAAGCTCGACCTGCGCCGCGACATCCGGTTCGACACGCGCGTGGACCGCGCACGCTTCGATGAATCGGCCCACCGCTGGCAGGTGTCGGTGAGCAGCGGAGAGACGGTGCGCTGCCAGTTCCTGGTGCTGTGCGTGGGCTTCGGCTCCAAGATATTCGTGCCGAAGATTCCGGGCCTGGATCGCTACAAGGGCCCCTGCCACCACACCGCGCGCTGGCCGCAGGACGGCATCGACATGCGCGGCAAGCGCGTGGCGGTGATCGGCACCGGCGCCAGCGGCGTGCAGGTCGCGCAGGAGGCGGCCAAGGTGGCGGCGCAGCTCACGGTCTACCAGCGCACGCCCTGCCTGGCGCTGCCGATGCAGCAGCGCCGGCTCGATGCCGCGACGCAGTCGCAGTGGAAGACGACCTACCGCGAGCGCTACGCCAACCGCCGCAACACCTTTGGCGGATTCGACTTCAACCTGTTGCAATCCTCGGCACTGGCGGCGAAGCCAGAACAGCGGCAGGCGCAGTACGAGGCGCTCTGGCAGGAGGGCGGCTTCTATTTCTGGATCGGCACCTACATGGACGTGCTGACCGACGAGGCCGCCAACCGCACCGCCTACGACTTCTGGCGCGACAAGATCCGCGCCCGCATCAACAACCCGCGCGTGCGCGACCTGCTCGCGCCGATGGATCCGCCCTACCCCTTCGGCACCAAGCGTCCGTCGCTGGAACAGGGCTACTTCGAGATCTTCGACCAGCCCCACGTCACGCTGGTGGACCTCAACGCCACGCCGATCGAGTCCGTCACCGGGACCGGCATCCGCACGAGCGAGGGCGAGACGCCGTTCGACCTCATCGTGCTGGCCACCGGCTTCGACGCGGTGAGCGGCGGCATCACCGACATCGACATCGTCGGCACCCGCGGCCAGAGCATCAAGGAGCACTGGCGCGGCGGCACGCGCACCTACCTGGGCGTGGCAAGCGCCGGCTTCCCCAACCTGCTCTACCTCTACGGGCCGCAGAGCCCCTCGGGCTTCTGCAACGGCCCGAGCTGCGCGGAGCTGCAGGGCGACTGGATCGTGCACTGCATCGAGGACCTGCGCGCGCGCGGCGTGCAGACCATCGAGGCCAGCAACCTGGCCGAAAGCGTCTGGGGCCAGGTGGTGCAGGCCGCCGCCGACATGACGCTGTTTCCGCGCGCCAACTCCTGGTACATGGGCGCCAACGTGCCGGGCAAGCCGCGCGAGATGCTCAACTACCCGGCCGGGCTCAACACCTACCTGCTGCAGTGCGAGGCGGTGTCGGGCAGGGGTTACGAGGGCTTCGTCCTCGACGGCCAGCCGGTAATGCCGGCGATGCACGAGGGCCAGCCTGCCTTCGAGGTGGTGCGCGTGATGACGGAGCTGCAGGCCGCACACCACGCCGCCGCCTGCCCGGTCAGCGTCAGCCACGCCGAGGCCGGAGCCGCCGCATGAACTACCAGACCCTGCGCGTCCGCCACGACCACGGCATCGACGTCCTCAGCTTGAGCCGGCCGGAGGCGCTCAACGCCTTCAACGTGGTCATGTCGGCGGAGATCGAGCACTACTTCCGCGCTGTCAACGCGCGCGACGAGGTGCGGGCCATCGTCGTCACCGGCGAGGGCCGCGCCTTCTGTGCCGGCGTGGACCTGTCCGCCGGGCTGGACAAGTTCGTCGACGCCGCCAAGGCGGACACCACGCTCGAACAGCTCGACGCCGAATTCGACCAGGAGACTATGCGCGGCGTGCGCGACATCGGCGGCCGCTCCGCGCTGGCAATCTTCGACTGCGTCAAGCCGGTGGTGGCCGCTATCAACGGCGCCTGCGTCGGCATCGGTGCCACGCTGACTCTGCCGATGGACGTGCGCTTCGCCAGCGAGGACGCGCGCATCGGCTTTGTCTTCGGCCGCGTCGGCATCGTGCCCGAAGCCTGCTCGACCTGGTTCCTGCCGCGCATCGTGGGCATGAGCCGCGCGCTGGAATGGTGCTACCGCGCCAGCATCATGAGCGCGCAGGAGGCGCTGGCCGGTGGCCTGCTGCGCGAGATCCTGCCGGCGGAGAAGCTGCTCGACCACGCCGTCACCTTCGCGCGCTCGCTGGTGGCGGTGAGTTCGCCGGTGTCCATCGCGATGACGCGCCAGATGCTGATGCGCAACAGCGCCGCGCCGCATCCGGCCGAGGCGCACAAGGTGGAGTCGCTGACCCTGCTCCACGCACTGCGCCACGACGCCGGAGAAGGCGTTCGCGCCTTCCACGAGAAGCGCGCGCCGCGCTTCACGTCCAGCCCTTCGTGCGACCTGCCGCCATTCTACGACGACTGGGTCGCCGGCCGCCGCGGACCGACCTGAATCGGACCGCCCCCTATCTGCATCACGAGAATCCGAACCCATGCGCATCACCGCCGCGGTATTGAGAGAGGTGGGCAAGCCCTTCCAGATCGAGGAACTGGAGCTTGCGCCGCCGCGCGAAAACGAAGTGCTGGTCCGCACCGTGGCCAGCGGCATCTGCCACAGCGACTACTCCATCGCCCACGGCGTGCTCAAGACGCCGCTGCCGATCGTGCTCGGCCACGAGGGCGCGGGCGTCGTCGAACAGGTCGGCCCCGGCGTCACTCACCTGAAACCTGGCGACAAGGTCATCGGCTCGCTCTCGCCCGCCTGCGGCACCTGCGTGATGTGCCGCGAGCACAAGCCCTTCATGTGCGCGCACATGAACACGGTGCTCAATCAGTGCGTGTACCTGGACGGCAGCACGCGCCACAAGACACTCGCGGGCGAGGACGTGTACGCGATGTGCGCGCTGGGCTCGTTCGGCTCGCACATGGTCATGCCGGCCGGGTCAGCGATCCGCGTGCCGGACGACACGCCGCTGGAAAGCGCCTGCCTGATCGGCTGCGGCGTCACCACCGGCGCGGGCGCGGTGCTCAACTCGGTGCCGACCAAGCCCGGCGACTCGGTGGCGGTGGTCGGCTGCGGCGGCGTGGGGCTGTCGATCATCCAGGGCGCGCGCATCGCCGGTGCCAGCATCATCATCGCGGTGGACCCGGTGGCCGAGAAGCGCGCGCTTGCGCTGAGACTGGGCGCCACGCACACCGTGGACCCTTCGGCGGAAAAGCCCATCCCCGCGGTGCGCAAGCTCAGCGGTGGCCTGGGCGTGCACTACGCCTTCGAGGCCCTGGGCCGGCTGGAAACCATGCAGCAGTGCTGGGGCATGATCCGGCCCACCGGGCGCGCGGTCATCGTCGGCATTGCCGCGCTCAACCAGTCGGTGCAGCTCCCGGCCGCCGGCCTGCTCGCCGAATACGGCATCCAGGGCAGCTGCTACGGCTCCTGCACGCCCTCGCGCGACATTCCGCGCTTCGTTGAGCTGCACAAGCAGGGGCAGCTCCAGCTCGAACCAATGATCACGCAGCGCATCGGCCTGCAGGAGATCAACCGCGCATTCGAGGAAATGGGCCGCGGCCAGGGCGCACGCTCCGTAATCATGTACGGCTGAAGCCGCATCACCCAGACCAGACAAGACACCATGAAGACCAAGGCAGCCGTGCTCTACGCCGTCGGCACTCCGATGCAGTTCGAGGAGCTGGAACTCCAGCCCCCCGGCCCCAATGAAATCCTCGTGCGTTGGGTCGCCAGCGGCATCTGCCACAGCGACTACTCGGTGTGGGACGGCACGCTCAAGCTGCCGCTGCCCGCCGTGCTCGGCCACGAGGGCGCGGGCATCGTCGAACAGACCGGCCCCGGTGTGACCGGGCTGGTCCCGGGCGATCCGATCATCGCCTCGCTGTCGCCGCAGTGCGGCCAGTGCGTGTTCTGCAAGGAAGGCAAGCCCTATCTCTGCGCGCTGATGCGCAAGGGCCTCAACGAGGGCGCGCAGCTCGACGGCGGCAAGCGCTTCACCAACGCGCGTGGCGAGGCGGTGGGGCAGCTGCTGAGCCTGGGGACGTTCTCCGAGCGCAGCGTGATCCCGGCCGGCACCGCAGTGAAGGTGGGCAAGGACGTGCCGCTGCGCAGCACCTGCCTGATCGGCTGTGGCGTCACCACCGGCGTCGGCGCAGCGCTCAACTCGGTGAAGGTCGAGCGCGGCGACAGCGTGGCGGTGATCGGCTGCGGCGGCGTGGGCCTGTCGATCGTGCAGGGCGCACGCATCGCGGGGGCCACGACGATCATTGCCATCGACCCCATCCCGGAGAAGCGCGAACTCGCACAGAAGGTGGGCGCCACCCACGCGCTCGATCCCAAGGCCGAGAACGTGGTCAAGGCGGTGCGCAAGCTCAGCGGCATGGGCGTGCACTACGCCTTCGAGGCCCTGGGCCGCAAGGAAACCATCGAGCAGGCCTGGGCGCTGGTGCGGCCCACGGGCACGGCGGTGATCGTCGGCGTGCCGCGCCTGGACACCGTGCTCGACCTGCCCGTGACCGGCTTCTTCACCGAGAAGCGCTTCAAGGGGTCCGCCTACGGCAGCAGCGTGCCCAGCCGCGACATCCCGCGTTTCGTCAACCTGTTCATGAAGGGCGAGCTGCACCTGGACGCCATGATCACGCGCCGCATCGCGCTGGAGCAGGCCAACGAGGCCTTCGCGCAGATGGGCCGCGGCGAGGGCGCGCGCTCGGTCATCGAGTACGCGGGGTGAGCGCCCCCCGACACGGGGCCGCGCAGGGCGGGTGCGGGAGGGGAACGCGACGCTCGCGGATGATCCTGGCCACGGCTTTCCGCGGAAGGGCTCGCCCGTGAGCGTCCGGCTGGAGCGCAGCGGCGCGGTGGCGCGCGTGGTGCTGGCGCGTCCCGAGCGCCTGAACGCATTCAGCGACGCGATGAAGGACGGGCTGCACGCCATCGGCCATGAACTGCAGCGCGACCGCGAGGTGCGGGTCGTGCTGCTGTGCGCCGAGGGCCGCGCCTTCTGCGCCGGCGGCGACATCGACACCATGGGCGAACCGAGCGTGGACGGCGGCCGCGCGCGGGTGCTGCAGGCGCAGCGCGCCATCCGCGCGCTCGCCGACCTGGACAAGCCGGTGATCGCGGCAGTGCGCGGCCCGGCGCTCGGCGTGGGCTTCAGCCTGGCCCTGTCCAGCGACCTGATGATCTGCTCCACCACTGCGCGCTTCGGCGTGGTTTTCCGCAAGGTCGGCCTTGCCCCCGACGGCGGCCTGCCCTACTGGCTGGCGCGCAGTATCGGCGCGCGGCGCGCCAAGGAACTGATGTTGTCCGCGCGCCTGTTCGACGCCGAGGAGGCGCAGCGCTTGGGCCTGGCCGCGGAAGTCGTGGACGACGACGCGCTCGACGCCCGCGCCCTGGCCGTGGCCGAAGAACTCGCGACCTCCGCCACCTT
>JBQTHL010000107.1:0-4557 GCA_052389915.1 Panacagrimonas sp. | reverse complement strand
GCGGTTTCCGGTTCCAAATCTGAGTAGGCGCCTCGAAGCTGTGTTCGGCAGGGCCATGACCGCTCGACACGCTCCGGATCTGCCACCACCCCGGCGGAATCAACCGATTCCGTCGGGGTTTCTTTTTATCCGGCTCTGCGAAAAAACCGTGGCGCGATCCGTAGCGGTTTTCTGTTCCGCATTGCCGACCTGAAGCCAAGACTGCCCGCCAGATGAACGAGGAGTGGGAATCCAGATGGCATTCGCAACGGTCCAGGTATTTGCAGTGGAGACGCGGCCTGGCGCTGGGCCTGCTGTTGGGCGTGATGCCGATCCAGGCGCGCGAACCGACGCCCTACGCCGACTGCTTCGACATGGCAGGGCAGCACTACGGCCTTGCACCGGAGCTGCTGGAAGCCATTGCCCATGCGGAGAGCCGTTCAGAACCGACGGCGTTGAACACCAGCAATCGCGACGGCAGTTGGGACATCGGCTTGATGCAGATCAATTCCCGCTGGTTGCCGGTGCTGGAACGCGCTGGGCTCGCGGCGCAGCAGCTTTACGATCCCTGCACCTCCATCTGGGTGGGGGCGTGGGTGCTGGCGGGCAACGTCGCCCGTTACGGCTACAACTGGAACGCAGTGGGCGCATACAACGCCGGAACCGCCGCTACCGCAGCGGCGCAGCGACGCCGTGAACGCTATGCGGATCGAATTCGCCGCCTGCTGTGTCGTGCTGACGGCTTGTGCGCAGACGACGCCACTCCCTGATTATCGGCATCAGCTTCCGGCACGCGTGGAGCAAGTGCTGTCCTTCGGTGAATTAGCGCCGCCGGAAGTCACCTGGCGGCGCTGCACGGTCTGCCCGGCAGCAAGCGTGAAGACACGCATCGACGTTTCAAGCGCGCGATCGAAGCCGATTCCTGCCGCTGCGCGCGCGACATCAACGTCGCCCGTACCGTCCGGACCTCAAGCATTGCCTCGCACCGAGCTTCGCTTCGACCTCAGTTCGGCTGCGCTGAGTACGGTCGAAAGAGAAGCCCTGAAAGTCTGGGCTTCGAGCTGGGGACCGAACCCCGCCGCGCGGCTGCTCGTCACGGCCTATGCAGAGGAGGACGCCGCTTCGCAGCGTTTGAATGAGGCGCGCGCACGAGAGGTGCAAGCGGCGCTGATGCGAGCGGGCATCCCGCCTACGCAATTCATGCGAATTGTCGAAGTCAGCGCCGCCCCAGCGCACCAAGTCTCCGTCCAAGTCACGAACTGGCCGGAGCCAGCCTCAGTGTCGGTCGAACCCCCGCCCGCAATCCACCGCCTCACAAAACCGGAGGCCGTTGGCGCGCGCCCGACGACCGCTGCCAACGCTCACCGCGCGACCCCTTCACCTCATCTCGGAGCATCACCATGAAACTGTCGAACCTCTGGACATTCACCAAGCTGGCGGCCGAGCGCGCCGAACTCTGGCTCGTCTCATTGTTGTTTTTGCCGGTGGCAAGTTACGCAGCTACCACGGGCGCGGAGTTCGAGCCGGCGTACCAATTCATCTACGACGCGGCGACCGGCTACCTGGGCCGCGGCATCGCGATTATCGGCGGCATCATTGGCCTGGGCCTGGGTGCCGCCAGCGGTTCGGCACTGCCCGCGATCATCGGCGTGATTCTCGCCATCTTCGGCGCGCTGGGGCCGACGATCATCGACAACGTGTTCGGCTCGGCCATCGTTTGAGTCGCACATGGACGGTCGCTTTGTCATTCCGCGCACGCTCGACGACCCGCCGCTGTTCTTCATGTGGAACTTCGACGAGGCGGTCATCGTGATCGTGCTGGCCATCCTGTTCGGGATTCTCGGCCAGCTCGTACCCGGCGCCGTGCTGGGTTACGTCCTGGCCCGCGCCTACGCGCGACTCAAGGCGCAGGGTGGCCGCGGCTTGCTGATGAAGGCGCTCTACTGGACCACGCCCAGCGATTGGTGGCTGCCCAGCCGAGCGCCCTCGCACATCCGTGAGTACGTCGGGGGCTGACGATGGAACGCAGGCGCTATGTGTCGGCCCTCGCCGAAGTCGTGTATCGCCGGAATGTGTGGATGGCCGTGGCGCTGGCGATGGTGCTCGCTAACTTGCTGCTGTCCTGCAAGGTGCTGACCAGCAGCACGCACGAAAAAACCATCGTCACGCCGCCGGTGATCGAGAAAGCGTTCTGGGTACAGGGCGAGAAGGTCGCGCCTGAATACCTGGAGATGATGGCGACCTTCTTTACCGGCCTGGCCCTGTCCTACACCAAGGACAACATCGACGGTCAGGTGGACTTGTTCCTGCGCTACACCGACCCGGAGGCCCACGGCGAACTGGCCACGCGGCTGTCCGCGGAGGCCGAGAAGATCAAGCGCAACAACCTGTCCTCGGTGTTCTACCCGGTGGAGGTTCGCATCCGCGACAAGGCGCATCGCATCGCCATCACGGGCGATCTGGTGACGATGGTCGGCGAGCAGGTCACGGGGCGACGGCGCGCGGTATTCGCCATGCGCCTTTCCTACCGAAACGGGCGGCTATTCGTCGCAGAATTCAATGAGGCTGCCAATGAAGCGAATCCTTTCGCTGCTGCTGCTCCTGACGCTCGCTAGTCCGGCGGGCGCTGCCCAGGAAATCGTCGTGAGCGACGGTGCGACCGTGCCGGTGACGGTCTCGCAGCGTGAGCTGACACGACTGGCGCTGGCTGACGGCGGCAAGCTCGCCCGCGTGTGGGGCGTGGATGGGCAGTTCACCGTGCAGGCCGACGACGAGGCCGGCGAAGCCTTCATCCGACCTGTCGAGGGCACACCTATCGGCAATGCCTTCAGCCTCTTCGTGCGCGATGCGGAGGGAGCGACCTACACACTCACGGCCACGGTCTCGGACCTTCCCGCGCAGACCGTATTGCTGAAGCCCCAGGGGCACCGCAAGGCCACGCCGAAGGCACAGGGTGTGGCGGCTCCCCACGTCGAGCAGATCAAGGCGCAGATACGCGCGATGCTCGACGGCGACCCTGAGACTGCGGAAGGCTGCACGGTTGAAGCCGTAGGCCGCGCCATTCCGCTTTGGCGCGAGACCTATGTAGAGATTGTTCGCCGCTGGCACTGCGAAGCCTTCAGCGGCGAAGAACTCTTGCTGCGCAACGTCTCGTCCGCCGAGCTGCGCCTGGACGAGCACGAGTTCGAGGCGCTGTATCCCGACGTGCGCGCGGTCGCGATTCCCTGGCAGGTGCTCGCACCGCAGGGTGCCACGCCGCTCCTCCTGCTGCGGGACGCCAAGCCGTGAGCGATTCGCTGCCCAAGCTGGAAGGCGGCATGCCCATCAAGCGCAAGCAGATGGTGCTGCTCTTGTCCGCGCTGGCCGTGCTGGTGGGCGTCGTCGTATTCGGCCTGTGGTTGACCGACCCCAAACGCAAGATCACCGAAGCAGGGAAAGCCGATCCCAAGCAGGACGTAGTGCGCAGCTACCGCACGCCAGGCGCGAATCTCGATCCCAACGAAGTCTGGATCGAGCGCTCCGAAACCCGCCTGCGTGGTTTAGACGAGCGCAACAAAGAGTTGGAGCGCGAGATCAAGGCGATGCGCGATCAGTTGCAGCGTGGTGGCAGCGCGATCCCGCCGCCACCGGGCCGCGACGCTCAAAGCTCGCCTGCGTTCCACAGCTTTGCCCAGCCCGACGAGTCCGCCGGACGAGCCGATGAGAGTTCCAGACGCGCCGGTGAACCCAGCTTTCGCCGTCCTGCGTTGCCGCCTCCTCCTCCGCCACCCCTGGGCGCTCGCAACGCGGCCAGTGGCTTTCCGGCACAGCCGCTGGCGCCACCCTCAGCCCGCACGCCGGCAGGCGCGAACGCCGTTCCGCTCGCACCCGCCATCCTGAGCGTGCGTATTGGGGCGGCGGACGACAAAGCCAAGACTTCCGCAGCCAAGTCCGCCACGCCTACGTCCACCGTCCACAACACGCTGCCAACCGGCTCGTTCGCCCGTGCCGTCCTACTCTCCGGTGTGGACGCGCCCACGGGTGGCCTGGCTCGCACCAACCCGCATCCGGTGCTGCTGCGCGTGATGGAACTGGCGCAGCTTCCCAACCGCTACCGCAGTCGCATCAAGGAGTGCTTCGTCACTGCTGCCGCATACGGCGATCTGTCCGCCGAGCGCGCTTACATGCGTCTGGAAAAGCTTTCTTGCGTGCTGAAAACCGGCGAGGTGCTCGACCTCGCCGTGAAGGGCTATGTCACCGGCGAGGACGGCAAGAATGGCTTTCGCGGCAAGGTGGTCAGCAAGCAGGGTCAACTGATCGCGCGAGCTTTGTTCGCCGGAATCGCCAGCGGACTGGGCAGTTCCATCGCGCAGTCCTACGCGCAGGTTGCGACCAGTCCGCTCGGCACCGTGCAGTCGGTGGATCCGTCCGACGTTGCCCAGGTGGGCCTCGCGACCGGCGTCTCCAACGCACTCGAAAAAGTCGCGGACTTCTACATCGAGCGCGCCAACGAGCTGTATCCCATCATCGAAGTGGACTCCGCCCGCGTCGGCGAGATCGTCCTCACCGATGCCGTCGCGCTCGGAGAAGCCTTCGAGC
>JBQTHL010000106.1:0-1746 GCA_052389915.1 Panacagrimonas sp. | reverse complement strand
ACCGATCTCACCGTCACGGTACGCCGCCGCCTGGAGGCTCGGCTGACGGTGCCGGCAGAGCAAGCGCCATGAACGCCGGCAACGCCACTGCGCTGCCCGGCATGGATGAGTCTGCCCTGCGCGCGATCCGTATCGCCAAGAATCGGCGCTTCATCGTCGGGTTGGTGGCCTGGGCAGTCGCTGCCAGCCTACTCCTGCTTGGTGCGCGACCCTGGGGGCGGCTTGCCTTCAACGGCTCCGACAGCTTGCCGGGTTTCCTCTATGTCATTCGTGTCGGCGAGCTGCCTCAGCGCGATCAACTCGTCGCGTTCTACCCGCCGCGCAATCGCTTCTATCGCGAAGGCATGTTCTTCGTGAAGCAGGTGAAGGGTGTGGGCGGCGACCGCATTGAGCGGCGCGACGCTGCGTTCTTCGTCAATGGGCAGCACTTGGCAACCGCCAAAGCCCGATCACTCAAGGGGCAGCCCTTGCAGCCTGGCCCGGAGGGCGTGCTGCCCGACGGTTATTTTTGGGTGTGGACGCCGCACCCGGACTCCTTTGATTCGAGGTATGCCGATGTCGGCTGGATTGCGCCGGATCGTGTGCTGGGCCGTGCTTACCGTCTGCTGTAGCGCGCAGGCAGAAGACCTCGGCCAAGTCGGTCGTAGCTGGCCCGTGGCCGAGCACGACATGGCCGAGTCGCTAATCGCGCGCCTGCGTGAGAAAGAGCGCAGCGGCGAGCTGGCGAAGCTGCATGAGGGAATGCGTGAACGCGCGAAGGACTACGCACACGCGCCACGCTCGCTCGGTCTGCCGCGTGCGCTGCAAACGCGCAGCTTCCGCTTCGATCCCAGCATCACCGTTCCCTACGACTTGCGCGATGCCGAAGGCCGCGTCTTCCAGAAGGCAGGGACGAGCGTGAACCCGCTGGATCACATGACGCTCACCAAGCGCATCGTGTTCGTGGACGCCGCCGATGCCGCGCAGCTCGATTGGCTGCGCAAGCATCTGGCCGCACCCGGCGCGGTGAAGCTGGTGCTCACCGGCGGCTCGCCGGAAGCGCTCTCGAAACATCTGCATCGGCCGGCGTGGTTCGATCAGGACGGCTCGCTGGTGAAGACCTTTGGGATTCGCGCGGTACCTGCCGTCGTCACGCAGGACGGACGCCAACTGCGTGTGCGGGAGGAACAACCATGAAGCTTTGCATCGCCTTGCTGGGATTTATGCTGTCGATGTCAGCGACGGCACAGGACGAGACTTCCCTGTCCGGGCCTTGCCCGGGGCGTTTCCCGAATCCCATAGCCGACATCTGCTGGAAGTGCGTGTTCCCGATCTCGATTGGCCCGGCCAAGATCACGCTCGATCAGCAAGATGCGGGCGACGACCCGCCACTTGTCTGCACCTGTCCCGCACCGCCGCCGCTGTTCGTTCGCTTCGGCATTGGCATCGGCTATTGGGAGCCGGCGCGCGTCGCCGAAGTGGTGCGAACGCCCTGGTGCTCGCCGACGCTCGACGGCACGGTGTTCGCCTATTACGAAGCTCCGAGAGGCACGCACGCCGGGCACGGCGACGACGAGCGACACGCCTTCTATCACGTTCACTGGTTCACCTATCCGCTACTGTCGTGGATCGGCGCGGCATTCACCTCCACCGTCTGCGAGGTGGAGGAAACCTTCGATCTTGCCT
This sequence comes from Panacagrimonas sp., assembly GCA_052389915.1. GTDB lineage: Bacteria > Pseudomonadota > Gammaproteobacteria > Nevskiales > Nevskiaceae > Panacagrimonas. Next base: position 81 of record JBQTHL010000106.1, on the reverse strand, counting down.
ACGTCACCGAACTCGATCCGCTCTGGGATGACGACGAGCTGGGCTTTCTCATCAACCCCGAAGCGGTGCTGTTCGCCAACC
>JBQTHL010000105.1:0-4878 GCA_052389915.1 Panacagrimonas sp. | reverse complement strand
TTCTTCCGGCAACAGCACGATCATGGCAGCAAGCACCAGCGAAGTGATGAGCACAGCGCGGGCGATGCGCAGGTAGGTTCGGTCGATCATGGAAACGCAGAAGATTGGAAAGGAGCTGACTAAGCGGAGCGAGAAGCGTGCCAGCGGTCGTGGTCACGCGTTTTCAGGCTTTCTTCCACTTGATATTGCAGCCCATGCTGGGTTGCTGATCCGCAAGCATGCCGACTCCTGCAAGCAGAGCATCCAGGGCCGCGCGCAGGTCTGCCCCCGTCAGGGAGCGTCCATTGCCTGGAGTGGAGTCGTCGAGCCGGCCGCGATAAACGAGACGCATCGCTTTGTCGAACAGAAAGAAATCTGGCGTGCAGGCTGCCTGATAGGCTCGCGCCACGTCCTGCGTTGCGTCGTGCAGATACGGAAACGGATAGCCCAGCTCGCGCGCCAGTTCGGCCATCGTCGCCGGCGCATCGCCCGGATAGGCGTCCGCATCGTTGGACGAGATTGCCACCACGCCGATGCCGGCACCGGAGTAATCCTTTGCCAGCCGCACCAACTCGGGATTCACGTGCTTCACGTAAGGGCAGTGATTGCAGATGAACATCACCAGCGTGCCCTTCTCGCCGCGCAACTCCGGCAGCGCGCAAGAACGCCCGCCGATCGTGTCGACAAGAACGAAGTCGGGCGCGGTGGTGCCCAGCGGCAGCATGCGGGAGGGGGTCAGGGCCATGGCGACAGTTCCTGGGTGGATACATCGTGAGATTACCCACACTGAAAATCGGAGAACATGCGGGCAACGGAAGGGGAGGAGCGTAACGATGATGACTTCGCTAGATGAATGGCGCCGTCGCGGCATGCGCTTCGAGCATCGCGGCCACTCCATTTTTTATATCGACGAACAGCGCGGGGAGGGTCCGGCCCTGCTCTTCATCCACGGCTTTCCGACCGCGAGCTGGGACTTTTCCGATCTCTGGCCGCTGATTGCCCCCCGGTTCGGCCGCCTGATCGCGCCGGACATGATCGGTTTTGGGTTCTCCGCCAAACCTCCCGGCTACCCTTACGACTTGGTCGATCAGGCGGAACTGCACGAGCGATTGCTGGCGCAACTCGGCGTTCGCGAAGTTCATGTGCTGGCGCACGATTACGGCGTGAGTGTCGCGCAGGAATTGCTGGCGCGTCGTCTCGAACGCACCGCCCCCGCGCTGGAACTGCGCTCGGTCACCCTGTTGAACGGCGGGTTGTTTCCGGAAACGCATCGGGCGCTGAGAGTGCAGAAGCTGTTGCTGGGTCCGCTGGGGCCGCTGATCTCCAGGTTGAACAACGAAGCGCGTCTCCGCCGCAGTCTCTCGGCCGTTTTCGGTCCGAATACACAGCCCAGCCCGGAACAGTTCGCCGCGTTCTGGCAGCTCATGGCCGAGAACGGCGGCGCGCGGATAGCGCATCGCCTGATCCGCTACATCCTCGACCGGCGACGCAACCGCGACCGCTGGGTCGGCGCCTTGCAGAACACCCCGGTGCCTTTGCGTTTGGTCAATGGTCCGGAAGATCCGATTTCGGGCGCACACATGGTGGCGCGTTATCGCGAACTGGTGCCGAATGCCGACGTGGTGTCGCTGCCCGGCATCGGCCACTACCCGCAGGTGGAAGCGCCTGCGGCCGTCGCCACGGCATTGCTGGAGTTCATCGAGCGTCATGTCTGAGGCAGTTTTGCGGGTCAGTCGGGGTTCAGTCGGCTGCCTCAATATCCGGCTACACAAGGGCCTTTCCAGCGGATCGTTCCGCATCCGCGCCCTCATTACTCGGGAGTTCATCATGTTCCGCAATACCTTTGCCGCCATCGGCTTCAGCTTGGCCTTCGGCCTCGCAGGCTGTGCCCCTCCGTCCGACGAACCCAAGGCCGAGGACGTTTCGGAGACCGCCGTCGAACCGCCAGCCGACGCGGCACTAACACCCGCTGAAACCGCTACTGCTCCGACGTCGGCCCCAGCATCCAAGCCGAAGCCCCGACCGCAACCCAAGCCCGTCGAACAGCCCGCGCCTCCGGCTCCGCCGCCGGTTTGCGAGGATTGCGGCGTCGTCGCATCGGTGGAAGCGGTCAAAACGAAGGCCGCGGGTAGCGGTGCAGGTGCTGTGCTCGGCGCCATCGCCGGCGGCGTCGCTGGCCACCAGTTCGGCGGCGGCAAGGGCAAGGACGTGGCGACCGTCGCCGGCGCCATCGCCGGTGGCTACGGCGGACACCAGGCCGAGCGCGCCATCCGCGCCAAGACCAATTACGTCATCGGCGTGAACATGGAAAATGGCAGCTACCGGTCCGTTACCGTGGTCGATCCTGCCGGAATCAGCGCTGGCACCCGCGTGCGGGTCGTCGGCGAGAATTTGCAGGTTCGCTGATACGCGCGTCTCAAGAGCACTCGAAATAACGCCGGCTCCCGTATTCGGGAGCCGGCGTTTTCTTTTTGAGGGCTTGGAGCGGGTGATGGGAACTATTCCCAGCATCCAACTCATAGATTGATAATGGATTCATTCCGTTAGCACGACGGAATTAGGCCAGATTATGTACCACCGGTACATGCTCGACAATCAAGAATCTTCCATTGCCGTCTTTTGAAAGCCATCTACAGCCACGCCTTCTGGGTTCAGGCAGCAGGCTCACCATCCGGCGGCGCGCTCATGCTTTTCACCCGCTGCATGAACCGCTTCATCGGCTCCGACGGTTCGCCTTGGCGGCGCAGCAGATAGGTGGAGAGCATCGGCGGGGTGCCAGCGAGGGGACGAATCGAAATGTCAGGGCGCTGTAGCGTCTGCACCTGCGAAGCGATGGCGAAGCCAATGCCGTAGCCGGCGCCGACCAGGGTCAGCATCACGCCCAGGCTCGTCACTTCATCGACCAGCTTGAGCGGCGTGCCCGCGTCTTTCAGCAATGCCTGAATCTGAAGCCGGCAACCCGATCCCGACTCGGGGCGGCACAACACCAGCGGGTACTTCAAGGTTTCATTCAACGGCACCTGCACATGCATCAGCAAGGGATGACGTGCAGGCACGATCACCGATAGCGGATCGGTCCAGACCGGCTCGGCGACAAGACCATCCTGCACCGCATCCGACAGTGCAAAACCAATATCCAGCAGATCGTTGTGCAGACCCTTGAGCTGCTGCGCGAACGGCATCTCGAAGACACGAATCTCCAGCTCGGGTTCGTCCTCGCGGCTTTGAGCTAGCAAGGTGGCAATGCGGGGTTGGGCGAGGCTGTCGCAGATACCGATGCGTAGATACCCCTGGTAGCCCTGCGCCGCAGCCTTCGCGCTCTTGACCGCCTGCTCTACGGTCGCCAGTACGCGCCGGCATTCGCCGAGGAACACCTGACCCGCCCAAGTCAGCCGTGTCTGGCGTGAGCTGCGATCGAGCAGTTGCACGCCCAGCAGTTCTTCGAGGTCGCGTATGGCGCGCGATACGGGCGACTGCTCGATGCCCAAGCGCTCGGCAGCGCGTGCGAAGTGCAATTCCTCCGCCACCGCGACGAAGTAGCGCAGCAATCTGAATTCCATGCGGCCTCCATTTCTTCTTCTTTTAGCTCGGCCGATCCGAACGGCCGATATCAATCAGCGCGCTTGTCGCCCCTTCGACCGCCTCCCGCTGCCGGTTAAATAACAGCGCATGGTCCTGGTCATTTGCAGAACACTTCCTTATCACCCAAACAGTCAGCAACAATCTTCAGCACCTATCGCGGGCGGAAAGGAACACAGCACAGTTGCATACGCTGTTTGCTTGCGTGAACCTGTAGATCGCTTAACGCGATCCGATCGCCTTGGCGGAAACGTTGAGCGCCGAATAAGCTCGCCTAGACGACATAACGCTTGGCTGGAGGCCTCAAAGATAGAACTGGCCAATACCGACAGCAGCGACTCCCTCTCGGGAGCTTAGGACTCGATTGTCACGCCGGCCAAAGATATCTGCCCAACCGGCTATGAAGTCGGACAATCGCGTAAGCGTAGCGTCACCGGATGGCGTGCTTTCGGTAAGGGAGAGGCTGTGGACTCATGCTTTGCCACCGCAGTCGTGACACATCCCCTGAACTTCGACGATCCGTTTTTGGGACTTGAATCCGCGACTTTTCGCTGCCCTACCCAACAGTTGATTCAAGTTGTCAGATTCAAGTTCATCAGCCTTCCCACAGAACGAACACACCAGGTAAAGGCCATCATGCGGATGCTCCGGATGCTCGCAGGCCATATAAACCTGCGTGGAAGCAAGCTTGTGAACCAGCCCTACACGCACGAGGAAGTCGAGCTGGCGGTAGACGGTCAGCGGGGCCAGCTTGCGGCCTTCGCGCCGCTCCAGCAGGTCGAGCAGTTCGTAGGCCGAGATCGGACGCGGCTGCGATAGCAGCTCGGCATAGGCGTTGATGCGTGCCGTCGTCAATCGTTCACCAGCGTCGGCGCAAAGTTGCTCGGCACGATGCAGAATGGCCGCGGACAAAGTCGCGGATCGCTTGGAACGGACAGGGGTTTTTCGGACGGTCATAGGCGAAGCATACTCGCGCAAAGCCCATCGGCACAGGTCGCGTAGGGCATCATTTCGGCACCATCCGCGCCTTGTGCAGGCGATAAATTACTCCCATCTCGCTGTGCGTGACGGTCTCGAAGCGGCCCTCAAGCACGAGAGGGTCCCAGGAGGCCTCGATGCCCTTGTCTGCGAGCACTTCGACAGCACCGGCCGGGCCGCCGGGAATATGGAAGAAGCAACTCGGCGGGTTGGAAGTGAGCAGGAAGTGCTTCTGTTTTTGCTCGGGCTCCAGCGGCATCATGAACCCGACGAGCTTCACCGTCTTGCCGTTCTGGGCCGCAATGTCCTGCGGAAAATCCGCCTGCACCCGGTCATCGGTGA
>JBQTHL010000104.1:0-7111 GCA_052389915.1 Panacagrimonas sp. | reverse complement strand
CACATCAACGCAACCGAGGTAAGACCATGAGCAACACCTATCTGACGGCCGCCGAACTGGCGCAGCGCATCAAGTACAACGTCCGGACCATCCGCGACCAGTGGATGGACACGCGGCTGATCGAGGGTCGGCATTACTTCCGGCCCATGGGTGGTCGCCGGATCCTCTTCATCTGGGAGGTGATCGAGGCAGACATGCGCAAGGGGTCCGGCGATTTCCTGGCGATCCCGATGGCGAGCGGCGCGGTGTGCAAGGGCTGAGACCCCTTCACATCGCAGCGCCTACGCCCATCGATATCGAGTATCCGCCATGTCCAGCATCCGAACCCGTCCCAACGGCAAATTGTTCTTCGACTTCCGCCATCAGGGGAAGCGTTGCCGCGAGATCACCGCGCTCGACGACACTCCGGCCAATCGCAAGAAGATGGAAGCGGTGATGCAGAAGATCGAGGCCGAGATCACGCTCGGAACGTTCGACTACGCCCGCTTCTTTCCGGGATCTGACGTTCCCGTGCGCGGCGATGGGTCGGTGGCCGGTGGCCAGTCCTTCACGGTTCTCCACAAGGAAGCTCCGATGATTGTTACGCCGGCCTTCCGCGACTTCGTGGAGACGTGGCAGCGGGAGAAGGAGATCGAGTGGCGCCAGAGCTATCGCGACTCGGTCCAGTGCATTCTCGACTGCCACCTGCTGCCGGCCTTCGGGGATGTGCCGGTGGGCGCCATCGACCGTGCTGCGGCGCTGCAGTTTCGAGCGACGCTGGGCGAGAAGCGGATCGGCTCGTCAATGAAGAGTCCGCGCGCACTCACGAGTTCGACCATCAACAAGGTGATGGGCATCGCTCGCATGATCCTGGAAGAGGCGGGGCTGCGTCATGGCTTCGCCAATCCATTCGTGAGCATCAAGCGGCTCAAGAACAAGCGGATCGACGTCGAGCCGTTCTCCATGGACGAGGTGAAGCTCATCCTGGACACGGTGCGGCCCGACTACCGGGGATACCTGACTGTCCGCTTCTTCACGGGGCTGCGGTCTGGAGAGATCCACGGCCTGAAGTGGAAGCACATCGACATGGACCGTCGCGAGATCCTGGTTCGGGAAACGTGGACCGGTACCCGCACCGAGTACACCAAGACTGACGGATCCCAGCGCGAAGTTGCCATGGCGCAGCCCGTGTTCGATGCCCTCCAGGCCTGCCGGCCGAAGAAGTGCGATCCGGAAAGCTACGTGTTCCGGAACAAGGCCGGGACGCCGATCGACAACAAGAACTTCCAGAGGCGGGTGTGGGATCCGCTCCTGAGGTTGCTCGGCATGAAGGTGCGTCGTCCGTACCAGATGCGTCACACCTGCGCGACGCTGTGGCTGGCGGCCGGCGAGAACCCGGAGTGGATTGCCCGGCAGCTCGGGCACACGACGACGGAGATGCTGTTCCGGACGTACAGCCGCTACGTGCCCAATCTCACTCGCAATGATGGCAGCGCCTTCGACGGGCTGGTGTCGGCGGCGGTGCTGGGCGGCGTGAAGGATGCGCCCGATGCCGCCAATGACAACGGCCCTGTCCGCAAGCGGAGGGGGGCGAGCCATGGCCGCTGAGACCCGTCTGGACGAAGTGCTCGATCGCGTCCTCGCGCAGATCATCGCCAAGCGTCGGGGCGTGCAGCTGCACCGTCTCGCGCACGACCTCTGCGCCGAGCTCGAGATCCCGCTGAGCCGCGACTTGGTATCGCACTTCACCACGCAACCCCACGTGCACGACAACGAGCAGGCCGTGCGCATTTGGTTGGGCGATCAGCTGATGGAGGCCGATGACGAATCGGTACTCCGGTCGGCCGACACCCTTCGCCGCCTGCTCATCCTGAAGCTCAACTCCATCCAGAGGAACCTCACATGAATATCGAACAGCTGCTTTCCCCCGACCTCGCCACCCGCAACCCGAAGGGCCTGTTCCTGCTCACTGCTGTTGAGCGCGCTCAATACGGTGAGCGAGTCCTGCACCGGCTGCACTTGGCGGACTGGACCGGCGCCGTCACTGTGCGCGACGAGTGGGAGGTCAGCACGACGGTGGTGGGCCTGCGCCTGCCGATTCCGGTGTGCGTCGAGTTGCAGCGCTGGGATCGCCCCGAAGGCCGCTCCTTCTCCCTGATCGACGTCTACCGCGCCGCGGATTGGGAAATGGAACCGGGTCTCGAGTTGCTGCCCGCGGACATCGTCCCGACTGAAGCTCTGATCGCATTCCGGACGCTGGTCCGATTCGCCGCGCGACTGCGCAACCCGCATCTCAAGCGCCTGGTCTCCGAGGTGCTGGCCGATCCGAGGGTCTCGATCCCGTTCTGCACCCTGCCGGCCAGCGAAAGCGGATATCACCACGGCTATGCCGGCGGACTGCTGGTGCACTCCACCGACATGCTCGAATCCATCGCCGGCCTGTTGAAGCCGATCTGCGACGCAAACCACGACGACGTGGAGATCACGCAGATCGGCTACCTGTTCCACGACCTCGGAAAGGTGCGGACGATGATCCCGGGTGCTACGTCCGAGGCTCGCGCCGTCCGCCATGAGATCCACACGATCCGGATCTTGCGCGCCCACGTGCATCGCCTTGCGGAAACCGATCCCCGCTCGGCGCTGCTGCTGCGAGAGATCTTCGATCGCTGTGCCACGCCTGCGCGCGATCGCAAGCTGGGCGGATTCATCGGCGCCCAGACCGTGACCTACCTGGACGGCATCAGCACCCAGCGGGATCGCGAATCCGCCAACGATTCGAATTTCCAGGGCCGGATGCTGGGTCTGTCCCATGTCTGATCCGACTCCCGCCCCGGAACCCGGAACGGTTCCGAACGGTTCCCGGGTTCCCGAAGGTTCCGGGGTTCCCAGGGTTCCGGACCTCGCGGCCTTGGTGCGTTCGATGGCGGCGGTCGAGGCGCCAGCCAAGCGTGGTCACGCGAATGGCATGACCGACGAGGCGCTTGATGCCCTGGCCCGGACGCTCGCAGATCGGTTCGGGAGGCTGCCGACCTGTGCCGAGCTAATCGAAGCCGCGGGCGGCTGCCAGAAGCAACGGGCGCTGCGCGCCATCCAGACCCTTCGAGCCAAGCGTGCCGAGCAGGCGGTCCACGCGCTGCTGGTCCTGCCACCGGCGATCGACGCGGAGCTGCGAGCCCTGATGGCGCGATGGATGGGTCTGGCAGCTCAGCAGCTGTCGGATCGGCATGCCCATCTACAAGCACAGGCGGATGCTCAGCTCGATCAGGCCGCTTCAGCTGCGCGGGAAGTCGAGCAGGAGAACGAATCCCTGCGCTCACAGATTCTCGATCTGCAGAAGGTCCAGCGGGAGCTGATCAGTCGGACGCACTCGCTGCAATCCAAGCTCGATGCCGCGGTCCGGGATCGGGATACCGCGCAGGCACTGGCAGTCGAGCGCGAGCGCGTGATGGCGGCCGTGATATCGGCCCGGGAGGTTTCCCATGGCGAATGATCGGACGCCGGACAGTCCCGTCGCGACGGCGACGTCTACTTGCGCCGCTTCGTCTTGGTCCTGGGCGCAGCCACGGCCTGCGCGTCTTCGGCTTCCGACAGCATCCCCTTCAGCAGCTTGGCGGGGTCGGCGGCCATTGCTCTGGCGATCAGCACGAATTCCAGCAGGTCGACCCGGCGCTCGGAGCGCTCGATCTTCGAATACATGCTCTGGGTCATGCCGATGGTTTCGGCGATGTCTTCCTGGCGAAGGCCTGACCGCTGCCGCGCCGCGCGCAGTCCCTCGACGAGGGCGCGGTACAGGCTGTCGTGGATGCTGCGCGAGGTCTGGGCCAAAACATGATCCGGTTTCGGCCTCGAAAGCTATAGTTGGTAATCGAATAGTCCAAAACAAACTGTATTCTCCGGGAGAATCCCGATGATGTACTTCGTTACCCTGCTCGTGATGCTCCTGGTGCTGGTCGTGACGGGCCTGCAGGTTCCCCGCTGGATGGACGACGGCCGACTGGTCGCCTGGTATGCGCCGGTGGTGGGACAGCTCATGCAGGTATCGCTGTTCATCTGGTTGGCTGGCGTCACGCTGTGGTTGGGGATGGCCCGCTACTGGTGGAGGGGACGGGTGTCCCGCTTCAAGGTGGCGAGCGCGGCCCGGGCGCTGGAGAAGCGGGCCGTTTCCAATCCGTTATTGGGTATGGCGGATACGCGCTACCTGCGCCGCAACCGGCTGTGGCAGGAGGCGAGCCGGGAGACGGGCGTCGGCCTGGGCGGAAGCCTGCTCGGCGGCGCGCTGCTGGCGGTCATCGTCGGGGTGTCGCTGGGCCTGGTCGCAGGCTTGCTGGCCGGGCTGGCAGCGGCGGCGATCGGGGTCTCGATGCTGAGTCGAGGGAGCATCCTGGCAGCCGGCGCCGAGGGAGAAGACCTGGCGGTGCAGGTGATCCAGCAGCTGCCGGCGGGGTACACGCCGTTCAATCAGGTGCGCATTCCCCGTGCGGACCGGAATCCGATCGAGGCCGACCTGATCGTGGTGGGACCGGGCGTGGTCCATGTCATCGAGGTCAAGCACAACAAGGGCGAAATCCAGATCCGGCCGGAGAGCCAGGAATGGACGGTGTTCAAGACCGGGCGCAAGGGCGGCAGCTACGAATCGAAGATGCGCAACCCGATCAAGCAGGTGCGTGGCCAGGTCGACGCGCTGGCCCGGTACCTGAAGTCGCAGGGAATCAAGCAGTGGGTGACGGGCTCGGCGGTGCTGTCGCACCAGGAGGCGGAGTTCCAGCCGATGACGCATCAGGATGTCGCGGTGCTGGGGCTGGGCCAGTTGGTAGCGCACGTGCAGTCGGTCCGTCGGCAGCAGGGGGCGTCGGATACCGAGGCGGTGGTGAAGGCGATTGCGCGGCTGATCGAGCAGGAGGATGGCGGTGGGCCGTCGCCGCCGCCGCCATCAGGCAAATGGTCTGAGCCCGCCCCCTTCACTCCGCCGATGGATGCGCCCGGTCGGGTGGGTTCTGAGCTGACGGTTCCGCCGCGTCGGCCGCCGACGCTGCGATCACCGACCTCGGAGACCCGGTACTGGCCCGTGGGCTATGCCCTGGTCCTGATGGCGACGCCGTGGGTGCTCCCGAGCCTGTGGGACTGGGGACCCTCAGGGGCGATCGAGATGACGCCCTTCAATACGGCGATTTGGACATCGTTGTTGGTGGCGCTCCATTCCGGCCTGATCGTGTGGATGAATCGGTGCACCGCATGGCTGTGCGTGGCCGGCGCCATCGCCGTGGCGCACCTCGGGTTGGCGTATGCCGTCGAGGGAGGACTGGGGCTGAATCCCGAGCACGTGCAAGTGATCGTGTCGGCGCTCTACCTGCTGGGCTGCGCGGGGCTGCAGTTCCTGCGGTACGAGTACGTCTTCGGGATACCGATGGTCCCGCATCATCGCTACGTCTACGAGCTGACGCGACCGGCGGAGTATGAGAAGGGATTCGAGCGCGCTCACTGGCTCGAAGCACCGGATGACCCTCCCTTCATGGAATGGGAGTGGGTCGAGCGGAAGGTCCGTGATGCGGAGTACGAGGTCATCGATGAGCGCTGGGGGCGCAAGGGCGATGGCTATTCGCCGTTGCCGGCCGGGCGAGATCTCGCCCTGAGCTCCACGGTGTCGTGGTCGCTGATCGCGGCGATGGGCATCGGCGCCATCGTGCTGCTGGTGATGGTGCTGCTACGGCTGCCGGTGACGGTGTGCATGGACTACAGCCGGTTCTGCAATCTCGTCTACCTGGAGTGGGTGGCGTGGAGGCCCGAGCTGGCACTGATGGGGATCGGGTGTCTGCTCGTCGCCCTCTCCTTCCTTCTTCGCGGGGAGCGTCGGTTATGAAACCGAAGCAGGACATCACGGTGTACCTGAAGACGCCGCGAGCCGAAATGAAGGCGCCGTTCGGTGAGCCAACACAGCCTGAACAGCCGGAACCGCCGGAACAGGCCGAGCCTGTGCAGCTCATGTCCTTGGAGGAGCTGGGTGACCAGATCCTGAAGGACTTCGCCAAAGGAACGGACATTAATAGTCTGGCGCCGCTGCAGCTCGAGGGCGGTGCCCGCATCGAGAAAGTGTTGTTGAGATGCGCGGGATGCGAGCTGCCCAGCACTCTTCTATCCGGGACACGGACGCAGCCTTTTCCCTGGTTGGCGGAGTACGTGGGGCTGTGCTTCTGTCCCGAGTGCTGGTTCTTCACGCCGTTCAATTCCCGGCTTCGTCAGAAGGCGGGAGAGCCCGAGGTTCTGGTGCTCTGGTGCGAGTACGGCCAGTGGCAGAGCGCGCCCGCCATCGAAGAATCGTGGTCGTTCTTCCGATCGTTGGTAATCGACGCTCAACGCAAGTGGAACTGGTTCAGGATGCGCGGGCGGCGCAAGGCGATTCTTGGCGACGAGAAGGATGAGGAGACAGACGATGGCGGATCACGAAAAGACGCGCAGTCCTGAATCGTTGACGTTGACGGTCGTTGAAGGAGGGCGTCGTCAGCGAGAAGAGGAGTTGCTGGGGGAGTTCCTGCGTCCGGGGGTTGGGAATCTGCAACGGATTCGCCGCATAGCCGACCGACTGAAGGCTCACGGTGAGATGACTATGGTGAAAAGCGAACGTTCGGGGCAGGACTAATCACTGCGTGACCGGAGAACAAGTCAGCGTCAGCCGTCAGCCCCGAGCAGTCGTGTCATCTTCACAAATCAGAGCCCGAATGCGGACTCTCGCAATCTCATCTCAATGGACGCTTCTTGCCGTGCTCAGCGGCGATTCTGGTACCGCTCCAGCTCGTCGGGGTCGTAACCCTGATCAGTGAGCACCATCTCGTCCAGATCGAAATTGAAATGCAGCACGCGCTCCAGGATGCGACGCGCGAGCCGGTCGAACCAGGTCTGGTTGCGCGACGCCTTCTTCGCCAGCGCGAAGCCGACCTTGGCCATCGCTGCGCGCACGAAGTACGGCTTCACGCTACCGCTCCCACGCGCTTGAGGATGCGGCACGGCAGACCCTTGAGGTGCGGGATGCCCTGCTCGCGATCAAGGTAATCGCCGTCGTCGGGACACAGCTGCGCATCGGCGTACTGCATCGCACCCGACAGCTTGCCGAGCCCACGTTCGGTCTCCGGCTTCCACC
>JBQTHL010000103.1:0-49489 GCA_052389915.1 Panacagrimonas sp. | reverse complement strand
TCGGTTCTAGCACGTAACGCAAGACTTCATACAGGCCAGCGCCATGTGCAATAAATTCGGATTGCACCGCAGCCCAAGAAACTCCAACACCAATTAAATGGAACGCCGCGCGCGGCATAATTCGGCGGCCATTTCGCATAATCTTGTGGACGGAAGTGCAGTGCTTTGTTTCCGTAGCGCTTTGCGGATCTGCGGATATCAGCATGGGAGCAAACCCGGCCAAGGAGCAGGGGCTCCGCTTGTTGGGTCAGGTCCGGCTGCGGTTGCGCACCAAGCATTCCAGTCTTCGCACTGAGGTCTCGTATGTGAACTGGATTAGACGCTCCATTGTTTTTCGCGGCAACCGGAAATCCGCCGCAAATGGCGGCGCTAGGCCCGCTGATGGTCCTTGAGGAGAATCAAGGAGGCCAAGCTCGAGTTACCGCCTTATGCAGCGCTCGACTCCTCTGGCACCAGAATCAATCCACCCAGCGGCGGCAAGCTCAGGCACACCGAGTGCTCGCGCTGCATCCAGGGTTTGGCCTCGGCCAGCACGCCGCCGAGATTGCCGACATTGCTGCCGCCGAAATGTGCGGAGTCGGAGTTGAGCGCTTCGACATAGCGGCCGGGCAGGGGTACGCCGATTCGGTAGCCGTGGCGAACCACCGGGGTGAAGTTGAGCACCACCAGCGCGACAGAGTCGCCGTCGCGGCGCAGGAAGCTCAGCACCGATTGCTCGTTGTCGTGACAGTCGATCCACTCGAAGCCGGCGCCGTCGAAGTCGTTGCGGAACAGGGCGGGGGTTTTCAGCACCAGCGCGTTGAGCTCGCGCACCAGATGTTGCATCCCGAGGTGAGGCGCCTGACTGAGCAGGCCCCAGTCGAGTTCGCGGTCCTGGCTCCACTCGCGGTCCTGCGCGAATTCCTGGCCCATGAACAGCAGCTTCTTGCCGGGGTAGCTCCACTGGTAGGTGTAGAGCAGGCGCAGGTTGGCCATGCGCTGCCAGTCGTCGCCGTGCATCTTGCGCCGCATGGATCCCTTGCCGTGTACCACCTCGTCGTGCGACAGCGCCAGCACGAAGTTCTCGCTATAGGCGTAGAGCTGGCCGAAGCTCAGACGGTCGTGCCGGTATCTGCGGAACACCGGATCGGCGCGCAGGTAGTCGAGGGTGTCGTGCATCCAGCCCATGTTCCACTTCATGGAGAAGCCGAGTCCGCCGACGTAGGTCGGGCGCGTGACCTGCGGCCAGGACGTGGATTCCTCGGCAATCATCAGTGCGCCCGGATAGCGCTCGTGCACGACGTGGTTGAGCTCGCGCAGGAACTCGATGGCTTCCAGGTTCTCGCGCCCACCGTGGCGGTTGGGCAGCCATTCGCCCGGCTTGCGCGAGTAGTCGAGGTAGAGCATGGAGGCCACAGCATCCACGCGCAGGCCGTCGATGTGGCACTCCTCCAGCCAGAACAGCGCGCTCGACAGGAGATAGTTGCGCACCTCGGGCCGGCCGTAGTCGTAGATCAGTGTGTTCCAGTCCGGGTGCTCGCCGCGTCGCGGATCGGCGTGCTCGTACAGCGCGCTGCCGTCGTATTGACGCAGTCCGTGCGCGTCGCGCGGGAAGTGCGCGGGCACCCAGTCGAGAATCACGCCGATGCCGCTGACATGGCAGTGATCGACGAAGTACCGGAAGTCGTCGGGGCTGCCGAAACGGCTGGTCGGCGCAAAGTTGCCGATGCTCTGATACCCCCAGGACGGATCGTAGGGATGCTCGGTGATGGGCATCAGCTCGATGTGGGTGAAGCCCATTTCGAGCACGTACGGCACCAGTGCGTCGGCCAGCTCGCGATAGGTGTACGCGCGACCGTCGAGGTGCCGCTTCCAGGAGCCCGCGTGGACCTCGTACACCGACATCGGCGCGTGCAGCCAGTCGCTTTCGCGACGGGCCGCGAGCCATTCGGCATCGCGCCATTCGTAGGCACTTTCAGCTTCGACCACGGATGCGGTTTCGGGCCGCAACTGGAATCGGCGCGCGTAGGGATCGGCCTTGAGCACGGTCTGTCCGTCGGCGCCGCGGATCTCGAACTTGTACAGGGCGCCCGCTGCAACGCCGGGAACGAAGCATTCCCAGATGCCACCCGGGCGCATCTCCATCGCATGCTGCGATCCGTTCCAGGCATTGAAATCGCCGACCACGTGGATCGCTTGTGCGTTCGGCGCCCAGGTGGAAAACGCCACGCCGCGCGCACCTCCGACGTCGTGCAGATGGGCGCCCAGAAAACGGTACGCATGCCAGTGATGACCTTCGCCGAAGACCTGGAGATCGAACGCACCGATGGGCGCTGGGGGTGGTGCGACGGCTCGCAGGCGACGAAGGTTCATGGTGGGGTTCCGGTAGACGAGGTGTGTGCGCGGCCCTGACGCCGAAGGGTTTCACGCAGGCGCGGAGCAAAGTCCGCGGGGATGTCGCTCCAGGAAAATCTCCAGCGCCAATTGCCGGCCGCGACGCCGGGAACATTGGTGCGCGCCTCGGAGCCGAGACCGAGCAGGTCCTGCATGGGCGCGATGGAGAGCGGGGCGGGGGAGGTCCAGGCCAGGTTCAGCAGCGCTTCGGGCATGGCCGGTTCGGCGCTGCCAAGCCGGCTTCGCACCGATTCTTTCTGCGGCTCGGTCAGTGTCGTCCACCAACCCAAACTCGTGTCGTTATCGTGCGTGCCGGTGTAGCACACCGAGTCCGGCGAGTGGTTTTGCGGCAGATGCGGATTGGCTTGATCGCTGTCGAAGGCGAACTGCAAGACGCGCATGCCGGGCATGCCCTGGGTCTTTCTGAGCGCGACCACATCATCGGTGATGATGCCCAGGTCTTCGGCAACCAGGCGCGCACCGTTCAACACGGGCCGCAGGGCATCGATGGCCGAGGCGCCGGGGCCTGGCATCCAGGCGCCTTCGGCTGCGCTTCGCGCGCCAGCGGGAATGCGCCACCATTCCGCCAGGCCACGGAAGTGATCCAGGCGCACGAGATCGAAACGCTTCGCCTGCACCTCGAAGCGGCGCTTCCACCAGCGGAAGTTTTCGGCGGCCATCGCATCCCAGCGATACGGCGGAGAGCCCCAGGACTGGCCGTCGGCCGCGAACGCGTCCGGCGGTACGCCTACCTCGGCCGCCAGCTCGCCCTGGTCGTCGAGTTCGAACAGGTCGCGGTGCGCCCATACATCGGCCGAGTCGTGCGCGACGAACAGCGGCACATCGCCGAACAGCAGCAGACCGAGTTCGTTGGCGGCGCGTTTGAAGTCCGACCACTGGCGGTCGAATTGGCATTGCAGGCGCTGCTCGTGTTGGATTGCCGTGGCCAATCGCCGGCGCGCGTCGGTCATGGCTTGCGGCTCTCGGTCGCGCAGCGGTGCGGGCCACTGCCACCAGGACAGCGCGGGCGATTCCTTCTTCAGGGCGAGGAACAGCGCCCAGTCGTCGAGCCAGTCTTTCTCGCTCGCGAGGAAGTCTGCGAATGCACTGTCGTCGCCGGTGTTTTCCGGATCGAGCAGCGAGACATCGCCGGCAATGGCCGATGCCGGCTGGAATGGGTTGTCGTACGCATCGCGTGGTCCTATCGGCAGAAGTTGCCACACGCGCAATCCGGCTTCGGCCGCAAGACTTGCGAAGCGCAATGCGTCCTCGCCCAGGCGTGCGGATGGCAGCGCCCGCACGTCCAGCAACACACCGGCACCGCGCGCCATCCAGGGCGCGACGACCGGTGCGGTCGCCTGCATGGTTCCACCTGCGGCCACAGGGCCTTCGACGCCCTCGGCGAAAGGTCGGGAAAGAATTTCCGGCGGAACCTCGCCCAGGGTGCGGTAGAGGGCGGATATGTGGGCGCGGAACAGGGAGTCGAAATCGGAGACCGAGGTCGAAGGGTTGGTGGCACCCGGCCACCAGAACCAGTCGGAACCCTCGCAGGCGCCCATCGCGGTGAGCGCTTCGGGCGAGGGATTCGGATGGGCGAGATAGCGTCTGCGCGCGTCCATCAACAAGGACCAGGCGCGGTTCTTTTCCGAATGTCCGACCCAGGTCAGCAACTGTCCGTGCACCCAGCTACCCGCACGCAGCGGCGCCAAGGCATGTGCCTGCCCGGCGCTTTCGGCGCTGCACTGGCCGAGCGTGGACAGGCGCAAGCGCGGATGGCTGGACAGGTGCCGGTACATGCCGCGCACGAAGTGCAGGCCGTTGTCGATGAAATATTCCCAGGCGTTCTCGCCGTCGAGCGCGATGAAGATGAGTTCGCGCGTTCCGCTGTTGGCGATGTTCTCCAGCGTTCGCCCCATGTCCGCGACAGCGTCGTCCGCATGCCAGTTGCTGTAGGCAAAACCGATGCGATCGGACACGCCGTCGTCGCGGAAATAGCTGAGGAGCTTCTGGCCGTCACGGCGCCAGGGGTGGGAGGGTTCCGCGTCATCGCTGCGACCGCCGTGAGCCTGCGTCGAGGCGAGCACGGACTGGCTGCTGGCGGCCCAGGTGAAGCCGAGCTCGTCGAGCAGCTTCAGTGTCTCGTCCGAAAGCGCGGCCTCCGACGGCCAGCAGCCCTGCGGTTCGCGACCGAAGATTTCCGCAAAGCGACGCCGGCCTTCGAGCAGATGCCAGAGCGCGCGGTCGGCGCCGCCGGGGTAGGGCGTCGAAGGCACACTGACTCCCGGCGCGTTGTCCGCGGCGGAATTGAAGTCGAGCAGCAGCGGCAGCAGCGGGTGGTAGTACGGCGTCATCGACAGCTCGATGCGGCCCGCGTCAGAAAGCGCGCGATAGCGCGGCAGCACGCGGTCGAGCGCGTCGGCGATCACATCGATCAAGGCGATGCGATCCGTCTTTTCGAACCCGCTGCGCTTTACGAACAGCGCCTGCGCGCGCGGGTCTTGGTGCAGGCTGTCGCCCAGCCAGCCCAGATGGAACCAGACCACGAGATCGCTAAGGACTTCGTCGGAGACCGTTTCGGCCGGACCTGCGGACGCCTGCTCGACCCGCCGCAGGAACTCCGCGTGGCGATCCGTGCGGCGATTGTGGTGCACCGGCAGGCAGCGCCGCACGATCTGGGCGCGTGCCTCCCCCGGCGGCGGCAGTTCGCGCAGGGAGTCGAGCAGCGCGTCGCCGAGGTCGGAACCATAAGCCGGGTCCGCGCGCAGCCGCCGCGTGTAGTCCAGCAATTGGTCGAGCAGCACCGGCGCGAAGTTGACCACTGCGCGGGCGGCTTCCACCGCTTCGAGGTGAGAAGCCATATCGCTGTAGGCGCCGATGGCATGCAGGTAAACCCAGGGAAGCTGGGAGCGTCCTTCGACGCGATACTCGGGTTGATGCATGTGCCATAGCAGCACGACCGGAAAGCGCGAGTCGGGCGAGGAATTCACGGGCTTCGGGATAGATAGGTGTCGGGGCAGGGTCAGCCAGGGGCACGCAAGCAGCGAGCCTGACCATGATGCGCGCTGGCGTCCGCGCCTCGCACCTGTCTTGAGCCTATTGGACGGTAGCCACGTTCCCCAGCACCGGGATCTGGATGCTGCCGGACACGGCGACGGTCGGCAGCAGCGGGCTGCGGGCTCGCATAACGGGGTACTGCTGCGGCTCCTGCCCGGCAAGGACGAGTTGAAGCTGGTCGCCGGCGGCGAGCTTCACGCCGATGCCGTTGAGCTGCACGGTCTGAGTGCCGAAACCGCGTACCGGGCGGATCTGGTCGCCCAGGATTTGCAGGCCGGCGAAGGGCATGCGAGCCCTTCGAACGCCAATGGAGACGAACACGATGGCGTCCTCGCTGCTGGCGCCGGATGCGGGAGCCGGGTCGGCCAGGTTCAGGGTTGCCGTCGGAATACCGGCGACGACCATGGGGCCGCTGGCGGTCAGCAAAGGCAGCGTCATCCTCGTGTCGGCAAGCTGCGGCACGCCGGTGAGGGGCACGGCGACGGTGCTGCCGCCGACCGGCACGGCGCCGACCACCACGCCTTCGCCGCGGGAGTCCAGATTGATGCAGGTACCGGGGACTTGCGCGAGCGTCGCGATCGAAACGGGCTCCCGCTTGAGCTTGGCGTCGAACCAGAGCCGGGCCAGCGCATCGGCCACGTAGGGGCCGCATCGGTACTCGTCGATCGCTGCCGCTGCGCCGCCCGGCACACCGGCGCCCGCCGACAGCGTATGTCCGGCGGCGTAGGTGAAGAGACGGACGTCGCCGCCCGCTGCGGCAAGGCATTCCTGGTTGGCCTTGGCCTCGTTCAGATTGAACAGCACGTCCGCCATGCCCTGGAAGATCAGCGCGTCCACTCTCGGCGGCGGGTTTGCCGCGCGCTTGCCGGGCAGGCTGGGGCCGTCGCAGAAATAACGATTGCCGCGATAGCGCAGGTATGCCTTGTCGGTGTCGCTGAAGCGGTTGTTGGTGATGCCGCTCACGAGCACCTCGCCGGCTTCCTGCGACAGCCTGCCGGGCGACGCAATAATGAAGTTCGCCGCGAACGAGGATTCGGGCACCTCGCCCGAATTGAGGCTGTACGAGAAATCGTTCCAGGTGATGCTGGGAACGATGGCGTCGAGGCGTCGGCGCGGATCGACGTTATTTAGCAGCAGTTGGTAGGCGCCACCATAGGAGGCGCCGTAGGCTCCAACCACGAGATTGCCGTCGCGCACCGCCAGCCAGTCGAGGTTGGACTCGGCCCAGTCCAGAATCCGGACCAGGTTGTCGCCGTCCCGGTCCGGGTCCATCAGCGAAATATCGCCGCCGGTCTGGCCGAATCCACGCTGATCGAACGACACCACGCCATAGCCGGCATCGGTGTATTGCTTTGTGGTGAAGGTGTCCTGCAATGGCGTGCCGGCGGGCGCCACGAGGTTGCGCTGGCTGGCGTTCACGCGCGAGGCGCCGAAACCGTGGCCTTGCAGCAGCAGCGGATACTTCTGGCCGCCGACCAGTTGCAGCGGCTCGTGCACGGTAAAGACGATAGGGCCGCCGCTGGCATCGGCGATGGCCGCGTCGTAGCTGAGGCCCGCGCGCGAACTGCCGGGCGCCGGGCTGGAGCGGGCCTGGCCGTCCGGTTCGGGCAGCGGCGAAGGTGCGACATCGGTTCCTCCTCCGGAACCCGCTCCGCCGCCGCAGGCCGTGAGTCCCAGAAAGACGAGGCCCGGAAAGAACAGTGCAGCCCAAACCGGGCGCACATGGGATCTCAAGATCATCGGCACTCCCTCATTAGCTGTAGCGATGTTTCGATTCGTTCGACGATGGCCGGCGCAGCCCCACCGCGCCGCTCGCAGCGCCGTACGATGGGCTGGTCGTGTGACGCTTGCATTATTCAAAGCGCCACCGAAAAACCCTTGCATCGTGCGTGGACCGCCCGCGGCCGCGATTCGACGAAAGCGACCGGCACGGCGACGAACGTATGCGCCGTGCTGCAACGTTCGTTCCCGGAAGTTTTCGGATCGGCATAGACCGTGCAGCATCGGTGGCGAGGAATCGACCTCGCCGCTGCGAACTCTGCGCCCGCCCATGTCCATTTTTTCTAAGAAAGCAGACGTATCGGATCCGCACGGCTCGTCCAGGCAAGCCATCCGCGTGGTGAACTACGTCGCGCTGCTGACCCTGGTCGCGGTCCTGCTGGTGACCGCGCAACTCATCGTGGTGGCGGTGCTGGTGGGCGTCGGCATCGGCGTGATTCTGGCGCCATGCCTGGAGACGATGCATCGCCGGCTGCGCATCCCCCGCGGTCTGGCGGCGGCGCTGGTTGCGGTGCTGGGAATCGCGTTCGTCTCGCTGGTGGTGTGGAGCATCTCCTCGGTGATCGAGTCGCAGGTCGCGCTTCTGGCGGAGCGTGCGCCTGAACTGATCCGGCGGTTGCAGGAACAGGTGCAGGGTTTGTTTTCGCGGTTTCCCTGGGTGCAGAAGAACCTTGCAGCCATGGACCTGGCGTCGAGCGCCAGCAGCGTGGGGACGGCCGTGTTCAAGGGAGCCTGGTCGGGGATCGGCGTGTTCTCCGCGCTGATCTTCGCCGCCATCATCGGCATGTACGTCTCCGTCGAGGCCGACGATTACTACCGCGGCGTCGTGCAGGCGTTTCCCGAGCCGCGCAGAAAGGCAGCGGCCCAGTTCCTGGGTCAGGCGGCCGTCACCGTCCGCATCTGGTTTCGCGCGCAACTGATCGACATGCTGATCGTCGGCAGTCTCACCTCGGTCGGACTCTGGATCGTCGGCGCCGACTACTGGTTGCTGCTCGGCGTTCTCACCGGCTTGCTAGGCATCATCCCTTATGTCGGAAACGCGATCGTCATCGTCTTCGCGGCGCTCGTCACCCTGGCTTCGGACGCCGGCCGCCTGCCCTGGGTGCTGGCCGTTTTCATCGCGACGCAGCAACTGGAAGGCAACGTCATTCTGCCGTTGGTCATGCGTGGCCGTGTGCAGATGCCTGCAGCACCGCTGCTGGTGTTCATGCTCTTGATGGGCACCTGGGCAGGATTGCTCGGCGTGCTGATTGCGCCGCCGCTGTTCGCCGTGATGTGCCTGGCTTATCGGGAGCTGTATCTCCCGCGGGTGGAAGGCGAAGTGCTAACCGCAGTCTCGAAAGAGATCGAGCGCGAGAAGCCCGCGGCAACGGCGAAAGCTGCGGCGCAGGTCGGGATGTAGGTTGGTGCAGGTCGGGCTTCAGCCCGACAACCCGGCCGGCAAGTCGGGCTTAGGGCCCGACTTACACCGGCCTACAGCTCTTCAACGCGACGCGGCGCGAGCCTGCTCCACCCGGCTCCACGACGTGCGCGATGCGCGCTTGACGCGCTGCTCCCAGCTCAGCGACAGCACCGGGCGGCCAGCGGTCTTGCCTTCGCTGCGATCTTCCGGGGTGCGGGGTTCGGGCTGCGCACTCGTGCCCTGAGAAACTCTGGAGTCGGCGTTCATGCGGCCTCTGCCGTCGGCGCGGACTGGAGGCGCTGACGGATCCAGGCAAGTCTTTTACTCAGGTATTTCAGGTTCAGTTCGCTTTCCACGTCGGCGCAGATCTGGTTAGCGATGTGCAGCTTGCCGTGCCTGTCGGCCGTCTGAAATTTCGCAAACAGTTCTTCGACGGTTCGATGGTCGGCCTCGATCAGGTTGATCGCGTCCGGCTCGGGGTCCAGCTTGCGTGCAATGGGTTTCAGCATGGGGCTTGCTCCTTCGATAACGGTGGTGGGTACCCGTCGTATCGGGTCCAGCCTCCGTTGTCGCTCCCAAATACTGGGGCTAGCCGGGGCAAGCCAGCGTCGCAGGACTCGTTCCCGGCTCGAACGAATCGACTCTCCACCACGCGGGCAGAAGACGCCGGATTTCCGGCCGCGCAAAACGATCGTCGATCAGGAACACCACGCCGCGATCGTGCTGCGTGCGGATGACCCGGCCCGCCGCCTGCACGACCTTTCGAAGGCCCGGGTAGAGATACGTGTACTCGTAACCCGCTCCGAACACGGCGCTCATGCGGCGCTTCATTTCCTCGTTGACCGGGTTCAGTTGCGGCAGCCCGAGCGTGGCCACGAACGCGCCGATCAGGCGGGTGCCGGGCAGATCGACGCCTTCGCCGAAAACGCCACCCAGAACGGCAAAACCAATCCCGCGACCTGCGGCGGTAAAGCGGTCGAGAAAATCCCTGCGATCCGCTTCCGTCATGCGCCGGTCCTGCTTCCACAGCGGGATATCGGGACGGTCCGATTGCAGCAGCGCGGCCGCCTGGTGCAGGTAATCGAAGCTGCTGAAGAACGCCAGATAGTTGCCCGGTTGCTTGCGGTATTGCTCGGCCATCAGCTCGGCAATGGGCGACAGCGAGGCTGCGCGATCCGCGTAACGCGTGGAAATCCGCTTCATCACCCGCACCGTCAGTTGCTCGCTGCCGAAAGGCGAAGCAACGTCGATCCACGGCGTCGCCGGCGGCAGGCCCAGCATGTCGCGATAGAACGCCGGTGGGTTCAGCGTGGCGGAAAACAGCACGGCGCTTTGAGCCGCTGCAAATCGACGCGCCAGGAACGGGGCCGGAATCACGTTCCGGATGCACAGCACCGATCTCGGCCGCTGTCTTGCTTGAGTCTCCGGCAGGCTCACGTCGAACAGCGAGTGCTCGTCGAACAGCTCGGCCATGCGGGCGAAGTGCATGGCGTCGAAGTAGAAGCGCTGCAAGTTGGCGTCGATCCCGATGGGTGACTGGTTGAACCAGGCGCCCATGGCGGCAATCGCCTCGCGCAGCGTGTCGAGCAGCGGCGCGGGCACGAGCGGTTGTACGCAGTAAGCACTCGTCTGCTCGCGATGAATCCGGTTCCACGCAAGGTTGAGCCGGTCGAGAGCCGTCTTGAGCGAGGCCGGCGCCGCTTTTCGAGCCGCGTCGAAGCCGCGCTGGTCGAGCTCGGCCGAATACATCCCGCGGCCGCGGTCGATCAGGTTATGCGCCTCGTCCACCAGCACGCCGACTCGCCACTGGTTCACCTGCGTGAGATCGAACAGCAGGGCGTGCAGGTCGAACCAGTAGTTGTAATCGCCGACGATCACGTCGCACCAGCGCGCCAGATCCTGGCTCAGGTAATACGGGCAGACCTGGTGTTGCAAGGCGATCTGCCGCACCGCGACCTGATCCAGAACCGTTTCCGAGAGCGCCGCCGCACGGGCACCGGCGAGTCGATCGTAGAACCCCTTGGCGAGCGGACAGGAATCGCCGTGGCAGGCGCGGTCTGGATATTCGCAGGCCTTGTCCCGCGCCACCAGTTCGAGCACCCGCGGCGGCGTGGCGGACCCGGTTTCGCGCATAGTGCTCAGGGCATCGAGCGCCAGCTTTCGTCCCGAGGTTTTCGCGGTCAGGAAAAAAACCTTGTCGATCTCCTGGCGGCTGCAGGCCTTTAGCAGCGGAAACAAGGTGCCGATGGTCTTGCCGATGCCGGTCGGAGCCTGCGCCATCAGGCACTTCTGCGCGAGCGCGGCCCGGTACACGGCTTCGGCGAGTTGGCGCTGGCCGGCATGAAAATCCGGATGCGGAAAGCGTGCATCGGCCAGAGACTCGTTGCGCGCCGCGCGGTGCGCAAACTCCTGCTGCGCCCACAGCAGAAACCGGCCGCAGTGATCCTCGAAAAACAGTTTTAGGGCACTCGCCGAATGGCTCTCATCAAGAGTCGTTTCTTCCCCGCTCTCGATGTCGAAGTACACCAGGCGCAGTTGGATCTCCGGCAACTCGCGGGTCCGGCACATCAGCCAACCGTAGATCTTCAGTTGCGCCCAATGCAGTTGACGATGGTTGTCCGGCATCAGGGCAAGATCGCCGCGAAAAGTCTTGACCTCGTCGAGTCGATTGCGCCCGGCGTCGAGGCCATCGGCGCGGCCTCGGACGGTGAGCCCCTGGAAGTCGCCGGACAGCGCAATCTCTTTTTCGTACGACTCGCCGCGACGCGACGCGACGGTGGCGTGTCCGGCGATGCCTTCCTGTGCCGTCGGCGCGGGCGTGAAGCGCAGATCCAGGTCGCCGCACTTGGCGGTGAATTCGCATAGCTCGCGCACGGCGACGGTATAGGTGAACGGGTTCAAGTCTCTCGGCGATCCGTGTTGTTCCGGGGGGCGGCGCGCATCGTACGCGACCGATCGATGCAGTTCGCCACGCCATTGCATCGTGCGAAGCGGGCCAGGGTCAATCGTGCATTGCACCCAAGGCGGCATTGCGAAAACCGGTTGGCATATCGGCCGCTACAGAGAGCGCCGTATTCGTGCCGCGCAAGCAAATCACGGCGTTCGCGCGCATGCGGATGCCAACGGCCGGAAGCCTGGTACCGATGGGCACGGGTCTTGAGCGTCTTACGGGGATCGCCCTTGAGGCAGATCGCTGGAGTCCGTTGTGCTCGAACCCTTTCATCCTAAAGTTACAGCGACGTTTTCAGTGACGCCGGCCGCGGATTCCGCGGACGCACAAATGGCGCCGTCGCCTCCCGGCACGGTACGCCCGAAGCGGAACGCGGACGGGCATGGTCCGAATGCCGCCGAAAAGGCGCGACGCCGGCGTCCGGTCAATGTTCGAAGCCCGCGTGCGCAGGAGCCGGAGACAGGCGTCGATGCGGTAGAACTGGCCCTCAGTGCACCGCGCATCGTGATCGACCGGGTGTCGCCGTGCGTGGACGGTGGCCTGTTTCCGGCCAAGGCAGTCGTCGGCCAGTGGCTCGACATCGAGGCCGACATCTTCATCGACGGCCATGACGTGTTGCACGCGGAACTGATCTGGAAGAATCCGCAGGGCGAGATGCTGAGACAGCCGCTGGAGCATCAGGGCAACGATCGCTGGCAGACGTTTTTCATGCCGCAGACTCGCGGCCTGTGTGGCTACAGCATCGAGGCCTGGGCCAATCGATGGGCCACGGTGCGGCGCGACCTCGGCAAGCTGCGCACCGCCGGAGTGGTGTTGCGGCGCGACATCGACGAGGCCATTGCGCTGGTTCTTTCGACCCTCTCGGCGGCGACGCAGAATCTGGAACCCCCGGAGGTGCTGGAGCACCTGCGCGATCTGGACGACGAGACTGCGCTCGACCTGCTGCTGGGCGGCGCTACGGCCGAATGGATGGCGTCTGCGGATCCGCGTCCGTTCGTGGTGCGTTACACGCCCGAGGTACGGGTCGATGTGGAGCGCACCGCTGCGGGATTCGCGAGCTGGTACGAGCTGTTCCCGCGTTCGCAATCGACCGGCGGCGAACACGGCACCTTCGACGATGTGATTCCCCGACTACCCGCCATCGCCGCAATGGGTTTCGATGTGCTCTATCTGCCGCCGATCCATCCCATCGGCATGACCGCCCGCAAGGGTCGCAACAACAGCCTGAAAGCGGGACCGGACGATCCGGGCAGTCCTTACGCCATCGGCAGTGTCGAAGGCGGTCATGAAGCCATTCATCCGCAGCTCGGCGGCATCGAGAGCTTTCGCCGGCTGCGTGACGCGGCGGCCGCGCACGGTATGGAGCTGGCGCTGGACTTCGCGATCCAGTGCTCGCCCGATCATCCCTGGTTGCGCGAGCACCCGGACTGGTTCGACTGGCGCGCCGACGGCAGCTTGCGCTGCGCCGAAAACCCGCCGAAGAAATACGAGGACATCGTTAACGTCGCGTTCTACGCCCAGCCGCCGCAGCCGCAACTGTGGCTGGCCTTGCGCGACGTGGTCGAGTACTGGATTGGCGAGGGCGTGAAGATTTTCCGCGTCGACAATCCGCACACCAAGCCGCTGCCGTTCTGGGAATGGCTCATCGCCGATATCCGTTCGCGTCATCCGGACACGATCTTCCTGGCCGAAGCTTTCACGCGTCCGGCGATGATGTACCGGCTCGCCAAGATCGGATTCGCCCAGAGCTATACCTACTTCACCTGGCGCGACGACAAGGAAGAGCTGACCGAGTACCTGACCGAGCTGACCGAAGAGGCGCCGAGGGATTTTTTCCGACCGCATTTCTTCGTCAACACGCCGGACATCAATCCGCCGTTTCTTCAGGAGTCCGGCCGTCCCGGCTTTCTGATCCGCGCGGCGCTCGCCACCACCCTGTCCGGACTGTGGGGGATGTATAGCGGTTTCGAGTTGTGCGAATCGGCGCCGCTGCCGGGTCGCGAGGAATACCTGGATTCCGAGAAATATCAGTTGCGCCCACGCGACTGGACCGCTCCCGGAAACATCATCGGCGAGATCGCGAAGCTCAATGCCATTCGCCGCGACAACGCTGCGTTTCACTCGCATCTCGGACTGAAGTTCTATACGGCCGATAACGAACAAGTGCTGTTTTACGGCAAGCGCTCACAAGCGCAGGACGTGACTCTGTTCGTCGCCGTGAGCCTGGACCCGCACCAAGCGCAGGCCACTCATTTCTACCTGCCGCTGAAGGAGCTGGATGCAGACGAAGATGACGTTCTCGCCGTCGAGGAACTGATGTCCGGGCAGCGCTTCACCTGGCGTGGCAGCCGCCAGCACTGGTACTTCAACCCGGCCGAAATGCCGTTCGCTATCTGGCGTGTGCAGAAAATCCTGAACTGAAATGACCAAGGCCCGTACACGCAAGGAAGTGCAGTCCACGGCGACCGTCATCGTCGATCCGCTCTGGTACAAGGACGCGGTGATCTACCAGTTGCACGTCAAGTCCTTCTTCGACGGCAACGACGACGGCATCGGCGACTTTGCCGGCCTGATCGGCAAGCTCGACTACATCGCCGGGCTGGGCGTGAACACGCTCTGGCTGCTGCCGTTCTATCCCTCGCCGCGGCGCGACGACGGCTACGACGTTTCCGATTACTGCGCGGTGCATCCGGACTTCGGATTGATGTCCGACGTGCGCCGCTTCATCGAAGAAGCGCACAAGCGCAGCCTGCGCGTCATCACCGAGCTGGTCATCAATCACACCTCGGACCAGCACCCCTGGTTCCAGCGCGCGCGACGCGCGAAGCCCGGCTCGGCCGCACGAAACTTCTATGTGTGGTCGGACGATCCGGAGCGCTACAAGGAAACGCGGATCATCTTCACGGATACGGAGAAGTCCAACTGGGCCTGGGATCCGGTAGCGCAGTCCTACTACTGGCACCGCTTCTACTCGCATCAGCCGGATCTGAATTTCGACAACCCACAGGTGTATCGCGCGGTGGTGGGAGCCATGCATTTCTGGCTGAAGCTCGGCGTGGACGGGCTGCGTCTGGACGCGGTGCCTTACCTGGTCGAACGCGAAGGCACCAACAACGAGAACCTTCCCGAAACGCACAGCGTGCTGAAGCGGCTGCGCGCCGAAGTGGACGCCAGCTTCCCCGGCCGCATGTTGCTGGCGGAAGCCAACCAGTGGCCCGAGGACGTGCAGCATTATTTCGGCCGCGGCGCGGACGGGCAGGGCGACGAGTGCCACATGGCGTTTCACTTTCCGCTGATGCCGCGCATGTACATGGCGATCGCGCAGGAGGATCGCTTCCCCATCACCGACATCCTGCGCCAGACGCCGGACATCCCGGCCAACTGCCAGTGGGCCGTGTTCCTGCGCAACCACGACGAGCTGACCCTGGAGATGGTCACCGACGACGAGCGCGATTACCTGTGGCGCACCTACGCGTCGGATCAGCGTGCGCGTCTGAACGTCGGCATCCGCCGTCGCCTGGCGCCGCTGGTCGAGCGCGATCGCGATCGCATCGAGCTGCTCAATTCCCTGCTGCTGTCGATGCCGGGCACGCCGGTGATTTACTACGGCGACGAGATCGGCATGGGCGACAACATTTATCTGGGCGACCGCGACGGCGTGCGCACGCCGATGCAATGGTCGCCCGATCGCAACGGCGGTTTTTCGCGCGCCGATCCGGCTAGGCTGGTGTTGCCGCCGATCCAGGATCCGCTGTACGGGTTCCTGGCCAACAACGTCGAGACGCAGACCGGCGATCCGCATTCGCTGCTCAACTGGATGCGGCGGATGCTGGCCATACGCAAGCGCTTCCAGGCCTTCGGGCGCGGCACCATCAAGCTGCTGTACCCCACCAATCGCCGCATCCTGGTGTACGTGCGCCAGCACGCGGACGGCGCGGACAACTCCGGCGAGACGCAGACCATCCTGTGCGTGGCCAACATGTCGCGCGCGGCGCAGGCGGTGGAGCTGGACCTGTCGGCGTGGGCCGGCAGAGTGCCAGTGGAAATGCTCGGAGGTTCCGCGTTTCCGCCCATCGGAAAACTGCCCTACCAGCTCACGCTGCCGCCGCACGGCTTCTACTGGTTCATGCTTGCGGACACCGCGCGCATGCCGGGATGGCACTCGGCACCGCCCGAGCCGATGCCTGAGTTCATCACCTTGGTTCTGCGCGGCGGCCTGGCCGACGTGATGGAAGAGCAGACCAAGCTGCGGCTGGAACGCGAAGTGCTGCCGGTGTACCTGCCGCGCCGGCGCTGGTTCGCTGCGAAGAACGAAGCGGCGCGCGAAATCCACATCGCGCGGGCAACGACCTTGCCGCATGCGCGCAGTTCGCTGTTGCTCCTGGAAATCGAAGTGCTGGGCGAGGCGCGCGATCGCTATCTGCTGCCGCTGGGTCTTCTTCCCGAAGAGAAAGTGGTGTCGGCGCTGCCGAACCAGTTGGCGCTGGCGAGGGTGCGGCGTTCGCGCAGTGTCAGCCTGCTGACCGATGCGGTTGCCATCGATGCGCTGGCGCACACGCTGCACAGCCTGCTGCAACAACAGGCGCGCCTGGCGTCGGCCGGTGGCGAGTTGCGCTTCGTCTCCACCGAACCGTTCCGGGCCATGGTTCCTTCGACCAGCCTGCCGCCGCTGACCGAAGTCCGCCGGCTGGTGGTGGAGCAGTCGAACACCTCGCTGGTACTCGGCGACCAGATCATCATCAAGCTGTTCCGGCGACTCACCGATGGCGTGCATCCGGAAGCCGAGATGGGCCGCGTTCTGACCGAGCGCGGGTATCGCAACATCGCGACCCTGCTGGGAGAAATCGTTCGCGTGGACGACGCTGGCGGACCGTGCACGTTCGGTGTCGTGCAGACTTTCATCCACAGCCAGGGCGATGCCTGGGCCTGGGTTCAGCGCGTGTTGCAACGCGCGGCGAGCGACCTCGCA
The DNA here is from genome assembly GCA_052389915.1 of Panacagrimonas sp. Lineage (GTDB taxonomy): Bacteria > Pseudomonadota > Gammaproteobacteria > Nevskiales > Nevskiaceae > Panacagrimonas. The sequence continues at coordinate 32,962 of JBQTHL010000103.1, read as the reverse complement.
CTGGCTGCCGCACCAGGAGCCGGTCCGGGAGTCGGTATAGGGCCGGTCGATCCGATGAAGGAGCTGGATACGTTCGCGGCTGCGCTCGGGCGGCGGCTCGGCGAGATGCATGTCGCGCTCGCAATGGCTGGCGACGATCCTGCGTTCGCAACAGTGGCGGCGGGGCCGGAGCAATGCGCGAACATCGGCGCCGCGGTTGCAGCGAGACTCGACGACGCCTGCAGAAGAGTCGAGTCGCTCGCTGTCGGCACGGCGTCTGAAATCTCCACGCTGGCACAGGAAATCCTGTCGCAGCGCAAGGCGCTCGAACCGCTTGTCGCAAGCCTGGCGTTGCGCGCGCAGGGCAGCCTGTTGACGCGAGTGCATGGCGACCTGCACCTGGGCCAGGTGCTGGTGGCGCAGGGCGACGCGTTCTTCGTCGATTTCGAAGGCGAGCCGACGCGACCGCTCGATGAGCGCCGGGCATTGTCCAGCCCGCTGAAGGATGTCGCCGGCATCCTGCGCTCGTTCGAGTACGCCGCCGAAATGGCGATGCGGACACCGCTCGATGCGGGCGACACTGCGGCAGCACAGCGTCGCCAGCAGATGCTTCGGGAGTTTCGCACCTCGATGCGTCGCTGCTTCCTCGCGGGCTACCGCGCAGCGGCGGGCGGACTTGCGCACGGCTGGCAGGACGAATCGGACGAGGCAGCCGTGCTCGACCTGTTCGTCATCGAACGCGCCGCGCACGAGATCGCATACGAGGCAGCCAATCGACCGGACTGGTTGGTCGTTCCTTTGCGCGGTCTGGCGGAAATTGCCAGCCAGGCGACCGCCGGGCAAGGAGTTCTGTAATTCCCGTCAGCAGCGGGAATGAGTTTGATCGCCGTTTTGCGGCGCGCGGTTCGATTAGTTGCGCGGGCCAAAGCGCGTGGTTGAATTCTTTCGCGTGATCAAGGCTCGGCTGCAAGACGATGTCAGTGCCGCCGACCGGGAGTTCATCAACGCGCTCTCCAAGAGGACGCTTTGTCCGACCTCCCTCTTTCCCCGGCCCTCTCCCGCGAGGGGAGAGGGAGTGGTTCGAGCCGCCTTCGGGCGGCTCATGCTTTACGGCGCCTTTGAGGTGCTTCCGAATGAAAGCTCCCGGCTTTGCCGGGGGATCGTTACTTTCGCTGGCCCCCAGACAGTCGCCGATTCAACCCAGGCCGCAGCCTGGCTATCCCGCGGTCAGCGCCTGCATCGCGCTGAGTCTGGCCTGCTCGCGGTCGATGAACTGCTGCCACTGCTGCGCCATCGCGCGCGAGCGCTCATCGCCGGCCGCACTCTCGAAGGCGGCCCGCGCCTCGGGAAGTTGCCTGAGTTCGTACAGCGACAGGCCGTTGACAATGTGGGCGATGTCCGGACGGCTCAGTTCGCCCTTGGCCAGCGCGGTGCGGGCGGACGCGGCGGCTTGCTGGTACTGCGCGTTTTCCATGTAGAGCTGGGCCAGGCGCAGGTACATCTCCGGGTCCTGGGTTTTCTCCACGGCCTTTTCCAGCGCGGCGACGGCCTTGGGATATTCCTTGGCCATCACATAGGCGTCCGCCATCAGGCGATAGGTGCGCGCTTCCGGCTCCAAAATCCTGGCGTCAATGCCGGCCTGCACCACGGCGGCGGCGTTCAGCGGCACCTCGTTGGCCAGCAGCAGTTGCGCCAGCGTGGTGTATTCCGCTGCCGTGGTCAGAAAACCCTGCTCGTAGGCGTGCTGCATGGTTGCGAGCTGCTTCACCGGCTGGTCGAGTTCGGCGTAGACCGCGGCAAGTTGCAGCCAGTAGTCCTTGCGCGGGTAATCGACCACCAGGTTCTTGAGCACCTCGGACAGGCGCGCGTAGTCCTTGTCGCCGAAGTAGATGGCGCGCAGCAGCAGGTAATTGTTCTCGCGGACGGGCTCGCCCCTGGCGCGTCCGATGTCGATGGCCTTCTCCATCGGCACGCGCGCGCTGGCGTAGTCCTTGAGCTGGTAGTAGGCCTGGCCGAGCAGGGTGTAGGCGCCGGCCGAAGGCTCGGCTTGCAGCGTGAACCATTGCTCCAGCGTCTGCGTCGCGTTCTTCCAGTCGTCGGCGAGCATGTAGGTCTGCGCCAGCGAGTACAGCGTGCCGATGCGCAGGCTCTCGGGCACCTCGTTGCGCGCCAGCACCTCGCGGTACGCGGCCTGGGCCTCGTCGGTGCGCTTGAGTTCGTGCAGGCAGAACGCGCTGATGCTCCAGGCGATGGCCTGCTCGTAGCCGTTCGAGCGGCGATCCTCGCGCAGGCGCTCCAGGAGTTTGAGTGCGTCCTCGAAGTTCTTTTGCTCGGCCAGTTCGCGCGCCTTGGCGATCTTCCTGAACGCGAGGTCGCGCAGCACCGGTGGCCGGTCGGCCTTCTTTTCCGCAACCGTTTCCGGCGGCGGTTCGGCGGCCGCGCAGGGCAGCGCGAAACAGCTTGCCGCGAGCACCAGCGGCAGGACTCGAAACGCGGGTATTGCTCTCATGGTCATTTCTCCAGCTCGAACCGGATCACGTTCTGCACGCCCGAAACATCCACCGCCTTGCCGGCGACCACGCGGGGCTTGTAGCGGAACTTCTGCGCGGCATCGATGGCCGCTTCCTCGAACACGTTCTTGGGATCGGCATCCACCGCGACCGCGTCACGCACGGTGCCGGAAGCGGTCACGGTGAATTCCACCAGCACCCAGCCCTGCAAGCCGCGCTGCATGGCGCGCGGCGGGTAGATGGGCGCGACTTTCACGATGGGCAGGTATTCGCCGTCGGTACCGGTGCCGCCGTCCAGCCCGGAGCTGACCGCGAGGTCCACGTCCACCGCGACATCGCCGATGGATAGTGCCTGCGTGACGGCCTGCGCGGTCTGCGCCTGCGGCGCGGAGGGCGGGGCGGGCGGACGATCCGGCGCGGGCGGACGTTCGGCCTTGCGTTCCACCGTCTTCACATCCTCGCCTCGCTTGATGCGGATGAAGCGCGGCGCAAAGCTGCCGAGCTGGTCCTCGATGGTGCTCTTGCCGGTGACGATGAGGCCCTGCATCAGCACGAACAGGGCGGCCGTGAACGCGACCGAGGCGATCAGGGCGATGGGAAAGCGGGCGCGTTCGAGCAGCATCGGATCGATCGGTCAGCGCAGCCTTGCGGCCAGCGCGATCTCGTACACGCCCGCGGCTCGCGCGCCGTCCATCACCGCCATGATCTGCTTGGCCTGCGCCACTTCATCGGCCTGAATCACGAGTGTTCCCTTGGGATTTTCGGCCCGCAGGCGCTCGATGTTGGCGCGCACGGAATCCGGATCGACGCGACGGCGGTTGATCCAGATATCGCCGTTGGAATCGATGGCCACCATGATGTTGGCCTTGTCCTGTTTGCTCGCGGTCGCGGCGTCTGGGCGGGTGACCTCGACGCCCGATTCCTTCACCACCGCGGCGGTGATGATGAAGAAGATCAGCAGGTTCATGACGAAGTCGAGCATCGGCGCGAGGTCGATGCCCGATTCGTCGGATTCGACGGAATGACGGCGGTAGCGCATGGCGTGGATTTCAGTAAGTGAACCGGTCCGCCAGCAGCTCGGTTTCCGAGCGCGTGCGGGCCTTGAAGTAATAGACCGGGAACAGGCCGGTGATGCTGACCATCAACCCGGCCATGGTGCAGACCATGGCCTGCGACACGCCGCTGGCGAGCGTCCGGGCGTCGGTGGAACCGCGCGCGGCCATGGAGTCGAACACCTCCAACATGCCGACGATGGTGCCGAGCAGGCCCAGCAGCGGCGACATCGGCACCAGCACGCGCAGCATCGGCATGTTGGCGTTCATCTCCGCATTGAGGCGCGAGATCATTGCGTCTCGAATCTTGCGGCTGCGCCAGATGTGCTTGTCCGGCCGCTGCTGCCACTGCGAGAGCAGATCGCGCGCCTGGCGCGGCAGCACGAAGCGGAAGTAGATCATCCGCTCGAAGATCAGCACCCACAGCACGAAGCACGCGAGCAGGATGGCGTACACCACCGGCCCGCCCGCATCGACGATGTCGCGCAAGGTGACGGCAATCAGGGTGTAAAGCTCGCTCATGCGATCACGCAGCGGCCGGCGCCGCGCCGCGGTTCATGCGTTCCAGCCGCTCGGCCAGAAGGCCCGCGCTCTGTTCGTCCAGCGCCTGCACGATGCGCTTGGAACGCGACACCAGCACGGCGTTCATGAACAGCAGGGGGATGGCGATGCCCAGGCCCAGGCCGGTGGCGACCATGGCGTGCGAGATGCCGGAAGCCATCAGCTTTGGGTCGCTGGAACCGGCTTCCTGGATCGCCTGGAAGGTGATGATCATGCCGATCACTGTGCCCACCAGACCCAGCAGCGGGCCGGCCGCCACCACCAGTTTCAGCAGCGACTGGAAGCGTTCCAGCGGCGGAATTTCCTTCATCACCGCCTCGGACAGTCGCAGCTCCACCACCTCGGGGTCCTGGTCCACTTTCGCCATATCGCCGCGGAACGTCGCGAGCACGCGGCCCAGCGGGTTGTCCGTGCTGGGCTTGTCGAGATGCGCGAGCTGCCGCCGCACGCGGCTGCCGACCACCGTCAGGAAGAAGAACTGGTAGACCGCCGCGATCGCGCCCATCACGCCCACGGCCATGATGACGTAGCCCACCGCGCCGCCCTGTTGCAGCCGCTCCACCGTGCCGGGCCGCGAACCGTGCAGCGCCAGCAACACGCCGCGCGAAGGATCCAGCCACAGCCACTCGTGGCCGCCGGGCGCCGCGCTCTCGAAGCGCGCGGCGGAATCCAGCGGATCGCCATGCGGCTGGCTGGCCAGCTCCACGAGCTTGCCGGTCTCGGTATCCGTGGTCAGGAAGCTGCCGCCGGAAATCACGTTGAACGTGCCGACGCGCGTGACCTCGGCTTCGACCGGCTGGCCGGCGGCGTTGACGATGCTCGCGGAATATTTCTGTACCTTGCCCGCGGCGGTGATCTCGCGCTGCATCTCGAACCACAGGCGCTCGATTTCCTCGATCGACGGAAACGTGCTCGACGCGCCGGCCTTGGCGATCAGTTGCGTGAGGAATTCCTCGCGACCCGGATATTGCGAGCTGACCGCGGAGGCCAGCACCACGCCCTTGAACTCGCCGGTGGTCTGTTGCAGCGCGCCGAACAGTTCGCGCAGGGAACCCAGGCGCTCGTTCAGTCGCGTCTCTTCCGAGGTAAGTTTCTGCTCGTTGTTCGCGTAGCGGGCTTCCAGCGTGGCGCTCTCGGTTTCCAGCCGCTTGAGCTGCGCGCGCGACTGCTCCAGCAAGGCCTGCTGGTTGGACGCATCGCGCTCGAACGCCGCCAGCCGTTCACGCTGTTCGCCCTGGTCGCGCGCGATGCCTTGTTCGACGCGCTTGAGCAGATCGTCGATGGATTGCGAGGCGGGTGGCGGCGTCTGTGCGAAGCCGGCCGAGGATGCGAGGACGCCGAAAACGGCGACGAAAAACGGGGTTCTGAAATTCACTTTGCCACCTCCGCCGTGGCCACCGGCAGATGAATCAGATCCGGCGCCGTTTGCTCGCGCGCGATGCGAATCGCCTTGAGCACGTAGCTGTCTTCCGAGGTTTCGAGCTGCGTCCATTTCCCACTGCTCTTGTCCCAGTGCGCGCGCTCCTTGCCATCGAGCGTGCGGTACAGCAGCGCCACCCGGCCGATGCGCAGCATGTCCACTTCGCGCTTGTCGTCGAGTGCGCCGCGGTAGGCCTCGATGGTGTTGCCGTAATTCACCTCGATGGAATACGCCGCCATCACGTTGCGGAATTTTTCCGCCACGCTCACGTCGGAGCGCGGCATAGTCGCGCGCAGGCGCTGCACCCGCTCGACGCGCTCCTTCTTCAGGAACGGCGCATCCAGGGCGACAAGCTGGTCCATCGCATCGATCATGCGCAGCAGCAGCGGCACGATCTGGCGGTCCAGCACGGTCACGTTGTCGATGGACGTCTGGATCTGCCCCAGCTCTGCGTCCTGGTTGGCGGTCTGTGCGCGCAACTGCTCCAGGTAAACCTTCAAGCCGTCGATCTGTTTCTGCACGCCCTTGTATTCGTCCGTGGCCGAGCGAATCTGCTCGTACACACCGTCCACTCGCGCCTGCGATTGCGCCGCCTGCTGCGCGCGCAGTTCGCCCTTGCCGATGGCCTGGTCGAGCTTGGCGGCGGGCGCCGCGTCCTGGGCCGTGGCCAGCACCGGTGCGAGCGAGAGTGCAGCCAGGGACATGCCCCGTCGAAAAAATCTATGCATCAGCCGTTCTCGTTGAAGTTGACGGCCGTGCAATCCACGACCGTGTTGCGAAAAATCAGGTGCGGTCCGGGTGCGTCCGGCGGCGCGCCGCCGGCTTCGTCGGCGCGCTCGAAGGTCGCGTCGTCGTCCACGTCCACGCAGCCGCCGGGATAGTTGCCGGTGAAGATCGAGTTCCAGACCTGGGCGCGCGCGCCGCCCTCCAGGCTCAGCGCGCGGTCGAATTCCAGACCCTCGTTGGCGCCGAGCACGCTCAGGTTGGCGAGCAGCGGAAAGGTCACCGGTATGGTCTCGTCTCGATCAAGCGATCCGAACGCGTCGAATGCAATGCCGGCGCTGGCGTCCGGCCGCGGAATCACCAGCAGGTGCTGGAGTCCGCCGGTCCAGCCGCCGCCTGCGGAAAGGCTCGTCAGGAATCCGTGCTCGGTGATCGCGGTGTGGGTCAGGAAACTGTTGCCGCCGTCGACGACTACGCCCAGGTCGCGCCCGCGATGAACCTGCACGCGGTCTATCAGCGTGTTGCGTCCGGTGGACAGCAGGCTCAGGGATGGAAAGGAGGGCACGCCGAAGGTGCCGGGCAGGCCGCCGCCGTTGCGGATCACCACGTAGCTCAACCTGCCGGAGCGGTCCGCGGGTAGCTTCCCGCCGTGACGGCCGAAGGGAATGCGCTCGATATCGCAGGTGCGTGGGCCGCAGCCGGAGTTGGGCGCCCGGCCCATCAGCGCCAGCCCGCCCCAGCCGCCGTCTTCGCCACCGGCCGCGGTGTCGAAATCGCCGTCGAAGCGCGCCTGCAATTGCTGCTCGGAGGTGAAGGTGATCGGCGCCGTGGGAAAGCCCACGGCCTCGATCCGCGCGCCTCGCGTGACGACCAGCGACTGCTCCGGCTTGCCGAATATCAGCGTGCCCGCCTCCACCGTGAGCACGACCGCAGGAGGAGTAGGCAGCGTGGCGCTCCCGGCGTCGCCGCGGCCGACGAAGGTGGCGACGGCGTCGGCCAGTTCGTAGACCTTGTTGTTGGTCAGTCGCGGTTGCGATCCGCCGGTGGCGCCGGTACCGGCGAAGCGCTCGGGAAGGCGGCAGACGTCGTAGTCGCCGGAATTGTTGAAGAACAATCCGGTCTCGTCGCCGGCCAGCGCCCCGAAGCGCTCGGAGAAACGCCCGGCCGGCGTGGTGCCGGCTGGACACTGGCCGTTGGCCGTTGCTCGCAGGGTCAGGAACAAGGACGTGCCCGGCGCCAACGGGCCGCCGAAGAAATTCCAGCGCGACTGCGTGCCGTCCAGCGCCACGGTCCAGCCCGCGGTCCAGGCCTCGCCGGCCGGAAGGGCAGGGTCGAAAGCGCCAACGTAATCGGTGTCGATCACGCTGGCCGGCAAGGGCAGCGAGGTGCTGTCGCCGGCGGTTTCGGGAGGCCATGCCGATGGCCGGGTGAAGCTGCGTCCTGCGATGGCCGACACGCTCGCCGTGGGCAGGCCGCGATCGTCGATGGCGCCGGCCAGCGACTGCGAATTGCCGGCGGCGGGCACGAGGCCGGCCGCTTCGAACAGGGCCGCAATCGAGAAGGGATCGGACTCGACGGCTTCGTCGCGCGTGCTACCCGTACCGCCGCCGATGGTGCCGCGCAGGATCGGACCCAGGTTGGTGGGCAGGGTGGGGATGGGCGTGCCGTCCACGCCTTCGTCGCCGGCGCCGCGTGACGTGCCGCCGCCCGAGCAGGCGCCCAGGCAAGCCAGGGCCGCGATGACGCCGATTCGGGCAGACAGGCTGGAGGCGCGATCCATGTCAGAACTCGTACTCGACCGACAACGTGATGGATCGCCCGGTCCGGTAGCTGCGGGTGACGAACGAGCCCTGCTCCACCTCGACCTTCGGATCGAGCAGGTTGCGCACCTTGAAGCCGAGCTTCCAGCTATCGAACAGGCGCTGACGCAGGTTGAGATCGACTTGCGCCGCCGGCTGCTCTTCTTCGTCCGGTAGGCCGGCGCAGCCGAGCAACTGGCCGACTCTCACGCTGCGCTTGCCGAACATGTTGAACAGCAGTGCCGCGTCGGTTTCGAGGATGGGGTTGCTGTAGCCCAGGGTGAGATTGGCGATCCACGGCGACTGCCCTTGCAGCGGGCGCTCCGAGACCGACACCGGCGGGTCGCACATGTCGGGCGCTTGTTCCAGCTCGACGTTCGACTCGATCAGCGACACGTTGCCGGAGATGTAGCTGTAGCCAATGTGCTCGGAGACTCCGTCGAACTCGTCCAGCTCCCAGCGGCCGTCGAGTTCGATGCCGTAAATCTCGGCGCTGCGCGCGTTGCTGAACGTCACGAAGGCTTCGCCGACGCTGTCCGAGCCGACGACGACTTCGATGGGCTTGACGATGTCCTTGAGGAAGGCCGCGACGGTGACACCCTCGGCCGCGTTCCAGGAAAACTCGTAGCGCAGGTCGTAATTCTTCAGCTCGGCCTGTTGCAGATCCGGGTTGCCGAAGGACTGGTCGCGGGTATCCGGATCGCGGTAGGTGATCGGCGCAATCTCGCGGAACTGCGGGCGGTTGACGGTGCGGCTGTAGCCGGCGCGAATCGTGTGGCGGTCGTCGAGAAACCAGCTTAGGTTCAGCGCGGGCAGCCAGTCGGAGTCGTCCAGCTCCGAGCCGAGCGGCTCGGCGTCCTCATCGACGTTGGCCAGGCCCACGGTAATGTTCGAATCTTCCTTGCGCGCGCCGAATTCGAGCTCGACGGCCGACCCGAAATTGAACTTGCTCGACAGGTAGAAAGCCGACAGATCCTGCGAGGCGATGTAGCTGTCGGCATTGCTCGCCCCGGGAATCTGGGTCACGCCGTTGATCAGCCGCCACGCGTCGGGGCGGATGTAGCGCGGGTCCAGCACGAACTCCAGCGAGGGTGCGAGCAGGGAAATCTGCACGTCGTTGGGTACGCCCAGAATCTGGTAGGCCCAGCTCACCTTGTCGAAGGTTCGCGCGCGGTCGGTGCGGCGCACGCCGGCCTCCACTTCGGCATCGATGCCCCAGGGCAGTTGCAGCGGCAGGCTGGCGCCCAGCCCGAGGTCGTCGGTGTCGTCTTCGAGAAACTCCCAGGAGCGCCGGGGGTTGGCGCCAGCCAGCACGAGCTGGAAAGGATCCTCGGTGCCGACGCTGCGCCGGTAGCGGTATTCGCGCCGATCCAGCGTATCGCTCTCGGCACTCGCCTTGGTGGCCTGCCACTCGATACTCAGATTGCCCAGAAAATCCAGCAGGTGTGTGCCGGTGAGCTGGTGCGAGGCGAGCTGATTTTCGACCCAGTCCAGGGTGAAGGCGTGATCGTTGATGTCGTTGTTGCTCGCCGCAGCCGTCGTCACCAGGTTGGAAAAGAACGTGCCCTGCGTGGTCTGGCGCGACAGGATGCCGGTGTATCCCAGACGGTTTTCGTCGTCGAACTCGGCGGCCAGGGTGACGATGCCGCCGGTGTCGACGCCCTGCTCGGTGCGCTCGCGGTCCTCGAAGCGCAGCGGTACCTTCCGGTCCTGGGGGCTCAGGCTGATGCGCGCTTCCTCGCGAAAGCGCGTCTTGGCGTCGTACAGCAGGGTCACCTGGTAGCCGAGCCGGGCGAAATTCCAGCCGTCGTAGCGATCGCCGAAGGCCAGTTCCAGGCCCAGATCCGGGCGCATTTTTTCCACCTTCACGTCGAACACGGGGCGCAGCGAATCGCCGACCTGTTCGACGAGCTGCGCGTTGAGTTGCGGATCGTCCGGCGCCAACCGCGACAGCGGCGTGCGGCCGTTGTCTGTGAGTCCGCGCGCGATGTCCGGGATGGCGCGAAAGCCGTCATCACGCCCGAGCCAGTCGGAGTCGCCTCCGGAATAGCTCAGGCCGTCCTTCGAGGTGGAGCGCGTGTTGCCGCCGGATGTGACGCCGAGCGACACGTTGAAATCCTCCGGAATGCCGCGCGTGCTCAACAGCACGGCTCCTCCCGAAAAGTCGCCCGGCAGATCGGGCGAATAGGTTTTCTGCACACTGATGCCGCCGAGAATGTCGGTCGGAAAAATGTTCAGGCCGATGGCGCGGCGCGAAGGATCGGGGCTGGGTACTTCGCCGCGGTTGACGTAGGTGGCGGAATACCGGTCGCCCAGACCGCGCACGAACACCAGGTCGTTGACGATGGTCACGCCCGTGACCCGGGTCAGCGCCGCGGCGGCGTCGGAATCGCCGGCAATCGCGATCTCCTGTTCGGAGATGGCGTCGAGCACGGTGTCCGAGGATCTTTCCAGCGCGGTCGAGGTGTCCGGCGTGTAGCGCGCCGTGGCCACCACTTCCTCGATCCCGGCGCCGGTGGGTGCCGCCCGGCGCTCGCTCAGGGACAGGTTCACGCCGGCGTCGAGGTTGGGAGAAACGCGCTGCGCCTCGAACACGCGCACGAGCTTCTTCTGCGGGTGGCTGACGGTCACATCCCAGGTTCCTCGCGGGAGTTTCAGCTCGAAATAACCGTCGGCATTGGCGCTGGTGCGCGCGTCGGCCGCTCGAATCTGGGCGCCTGCCACGGGCTCGCCGGTCTCATCGGTGACGTAGCCCTCGAGTACCCCGGTTCCGGCGCTCGCGGACGCGAACACGTCCAACTCGGTTGCCGGCGGACCGGCTCCATCGGGCAGGCGCAGCAGGAGTTCTGCCGCATCCCCGGCACCCAGTGCGAGAGGAGTCCGCGTCAGGCTCAGCGCGCCGCGACGCACTTCCAGGAGATGCTCGCCCGATCCGACGGTCAGGGTTGCGGCGCCGGAAGAATTCGTGCTTGCGATGTCGGCGCCGTCCAGCACGACCGACAGCCCGCGGATGCCCGCCCCGCCCTGCGTGACCAGAACCAGTACCTGACCCGCCGAGGGCACCGCCGCATGAACCGACACGCACACGGCCGCGAGGCAAGCGGCGGGCAGCCAGATCGAGGTGAAGAAATCGCGCACGGCAGGGAAGGTCGGCAGCGATCGACGATTCCGGGTGCATGGCGTCGTCGATCGAGAAGCCGACAGCGTACGGAGGCCAAATGATGTTTTTGTGACAGCGGCGGGGAGGTCTCCTCGATCCGTTGCGGATCGGCCGCTTCGGGCCCAATGCGGAGACGCAATCCCCCCTCAGGCCGGGTTAGGCCGTTTCAAGGTGCTCGCGAGGAAACTGGCCGTGCGCTCAGGCGCAGCGGATGCGGTCGGGCTTGAAGCCAACCGATCACTTGTCTCTGAAAGTGATGCGGCCCTTCGAAAGGTCGTAGGGCGTTAACTGCACCGTGACCTTGTCGCCGGTCAGGATCCGGATGTAGTTCTTGCGCATGCGCCCGGAGATATGGGCCGTGACGATATGGCCGTTCTCCAGTTTTACGCGGAACGTCGTGTTGGGCAGCGTCTCGGCGACGATGCCCGGCATCTCGATGTGATCTTCTTTGGCCATGCGATGGGGGTTCGTTGCGGGGGCGGCATTATCCGGGCTCGCCGGGCACCGTACAACCTCCCTCTGTCGGGGGTTCGGGACAGGCCACGCTGGTTGACGGTGCCGCTCCCGGGCGCCATGTCGTTATGCGAACCACCTCACACCGCGTTTGCGAACGTGATCTGCATCACGTCCGGGCGCTGCCGGCGAGCGCAACATCGCGTCATCGCCACTTTATGCCGCCCAGTTTTCCAGCCTCGAGGAGCCTGTCGTGAACGCCATGCAAAGCATCGCCCGAAAACCCGTTGCCACGCTGAACATTCTCGTGGCCGGTTCCGGAACCCGGCAGTTCCGAAGTAACGAGCAGCAGGGCGAGTCGCGGAATCTCCACGGAAAGAACACGGGTCGCTCGTTCTTGCGGTGGATCAGCCTGACGGTTCTGGCGCCGGTGTTCACGGCCTTGTTCGTGGACGAGAGCGCCCTGTTGTATGCGTCCGGTCTCGGCCTGCTGGCTGCCTTCATGTGGGCGGCGGAATGGATAGACCTGGCGTCCACGCCGCGGGAGCGCGAGCGCGTGAGTCCGCGTCTGGTCGCAGACCGGGCCGGCAGCAAGCCGACCGGGTAGCGGTTGGAGCCTGGGCTCGGCGACTGATTGCGGTCGAAGAAACGGGGGCAGGGGCACGCTCGAAACCCATCGACGATCACGTCTGTCTCGTGAAACCGATGCGGATTGGAGCGTCCGTGCGGCTGGGGTCACTCGCTCGCTAGCGCAACGTGGTTCCGCTTGCCCTGGAACCTGGGGCTTCGCGACATCCGTCTCGGCAATCCCGAGCTTCGTCGCGCCATCGTTCCCTCACCTGATCGGGTGACGCCGGAGCCAGTCGAAATCGGCAGCATTTCGACGCGTCTTCAAACCGTCTCGGGTTCGCCCTGAGCGGGTAGACGCAAGACCAGTGGTTTCATCCACGAGGCGCCGCGACGAACGTCGCGCGGCCCAACTCAGGGAGTGTCGTCACATGAACAAGGGGAATCGAATACTCGGCAAGCGGTTGCTGTTCTGTTGCCTGGCGTCGGGATTGACCGCCTGCCAGAACCTGCCCCAGATCGGCGGCATGAAGCTCGGAGGCGGCAGTACCGAAGCCACCGGCGCTGCTTCCGGCGAGGCTTCGGCCAACGCCAGCTCCAAGCTGGAAACCTGCACCAGCACCCTCGGTACCCTGGGCATCGACGAAGACCAGAGCACCGACTGGTACCGCTACTACAGCGCCAATTACGGCCAGCTCGGTTCCACCACGCCGCTGCTGCGGCTGATCGTGCAGCAGTCCAACTGCTTCGTGATCGTGGAGCGCGGCAAGTCCTTCAACAACATGATGCGCGAACGCGACCTGGCCGCGTCCGGAGAAATCCGCGAGCAAGGCAGGGTGCAGAAGGGCGAGATGGTGGGTGCGGACTACACCATGAGCCCCACCATCAATTTCTCGGCCAAGAACACCGGCGGCATGGGTGGCGCCGTGGCCGGCGTGCTCGGTTCCGTGGCCGGCGGCCTGGTGGCGGGCATGAAGTCCAACGAGGCGTCCACCACCCTGCTGCTGATCGACAACCGCTCCGGCGTGCAGTTGTCCGCGTCCGAAGGCAGCGCCAAGAACTTCGACTTCGCCGGTTTCGGCGGCGGCTTCGCCGGCATATTCGCCGGTGCCGGGGGCTACTCCAACACGCCCCAGGGCAAGGTCATCACCGCAGCGTTCATGGATTCCTACAACAACATGGTCAGGAGCCTGCGCGGCTACAAGGCGCAGACCGTGGACGGCGGCCTGGGCACCGGCGGCAGGATCGGCGTGCAAGGTGGATCGACGCCCGCTTCGAGAACCCTTCAGTAACCGCGTTTCCCCGCTCATCCATCAGACCGAGCGTCATTCAACCCAGGAGAAGATCATGAAGCACAAGCCGTTTGCTCTCGCTGTTTCCGCCGTCCTGTTTGCCGCGGCGTTCGCCGTTCACAATCCCGCCCGTGCGCAGGCCACACCCAAAGCCAAGATCGATGCCGAGGACAGCACCGTCATCATTCTGGACGACCGCATCGTGCTCAAGCGCGTGCCAGTGACGTTCGGCAATGCGCTCAACAAGACGGTCTTGCGCGACGTGACCATCCAGCTCGGCGCAAAGCTGTCGGATGGGAAGATCAACTCAGTGAAGATTGTCAGTGAGACGAAGGCGACGGCGTTGGGGGTGGGGTTTGTGGCGGGGAAGTACAAGGATGTGCCGAACGACTGTGAGTACACAGTTAGCGGCCCGAGTGCCGGAAACGGCGGCCGTACCAATTGGAGTCTATCGTCGACAGCAGGCCGGTGCGGCAACTCGACAAGTGCTCTCTCCGGCACTTGGCAGACGGGCTCGATTGCAGGCCATCGCAACGAAGTTCGGCTCAAAGAGGAGGTTTGTCCCGACGCCGATCCATCTACCGCATACGGCCTTTGGGGAGGCAGCGGTGACCGATACAACTTTACGAACGGCCAACTACTTCGGGTCGTGCGTTCGCAGAACAGTATCGTTGTGGAGGAAGTTGGCCACGACTTTGACGTGGTATGCGCAACCACCGCAGGTCCGATCACTCTTACGTTCTGCCCCAGTGGAATCTGCCCGGCAGTGCAGTAGGGCGGGTTAGCGGCTTCATCGCGTAACCCGCCTTTCGCGAATGACAGCCCGGCTCGCGGTACCGGCGGGTTACGCCGCAAACAGCGCGGCTAACCCGCCCTACGGTTCTACGGTTCTTCAACTGGCTGCTACCTTCGAATCGACCGCAACGACGGGCGCACTATCCAGTAGCTAGCGCAAGCCCGGATGAAATCCGGGTCGAGGCCCGACGTGCCAAGGCCCCCGGACTTTGTCCGGGCTACTGAAGCTTGCCCATCCTTGGTTCCTCGAAATGGCGCTGGACTTCGTCCGGCCCGCCGACGTGCCCTATTGATCGCTTCTCCACCGCCCACCTCTCGTCACCCGATCAGGGGACGCGAAGACCCATGTGGCGCCGACAGAATTTGATCGCAGCCTGGAAAACCCGATCCCGGTTTTTCGAGAACGAGGACAGCAGGCTCGGGCGCACGAACGACCGTCTTTCATTCTCAACAAAACCGCCTCCGCGGAAAGGGGACACACCATGAACACCAGCGTTTCTCAAAGCTCCATCCCGGCGCCGGCGAAGAGTTATCACGGCGCCGCCAAGGCGGCCTGGGTCGTCATCTTCATCGCCTGTGCTGCCGCCGTCGTTCCGGTGCTCGGCTGGATAGCGGCGGGGCCGCTGCTGTTCGCCAGCATGGTTCTGAGCATCGTCGTGCTGGTGCGTGGCGGTACCGCGCAGGGCGTCACGTTATTGCTCATGACGATGGTCGGAGCACCGCTGCTGATTGTCCTGCTGGGCGTTCTCGGCGTGGGCAGTTTGCTGAGCTTGTGATCTGCGCTTGAAGTCTTGACCAGCGGGACTTGGATCGGGTGAGCGACACAAGCCACAGCCCGGGACAAATGGATTGTTTTGACCGAGTCAACCACGGCGCGTGACCCGCATGCGCTTTCCATCCTCACATCAAGTCGTCGTTACAGGGAGATTTCCATGTTCTCTAATTTGCGCAGCAAATATCTCGTGCCGCTTGCGGGTGCCTTGAGCGTCCTGGCGGCTTCATCGGCCTGGGCCGTCAATCCGGCTTCCAGTACCACCACCCTCGGCGAGACGCTGGAGGTTCAGATCGATGCGCCGCTGGACGGCGCCACCGTTCCGGCAGGCCCGGTCAACGTTGTGGGTCGTACAGGCCTGCCCATCGCCGTCGGGAATATCGCGGTGACGTACATCGTCGATTTCTCGGGAAGCACGGGCACATCAGTCGGCGACTGCAACGGCGATGGCGTCGTCAACGAGCTTGACGACGTGGACTCCAGTAGCGCCAACGGATCGGTGCTCGATTGCGAGTTGATCGGCGTCGCAGCGCTGAACAACAGCCTGGCCGCGGTCCCCGGTATCAGCGTCGGCCTGGTGGCGTTTGACGACAGCGCTTCGGTTCGCGATGTCGATCCGCTTGCTGCCGGTACTCAGCAGTTCACCACCCCGGCGGCAGACGCCGACGGCAACGGTGTGCGCGATATTCCTCAGGCGGGCAAGCTGCTGGCTCCCAGCGGGGGCACCGACTTCGACGTTGCACTGACCGCGATGAATGCCGCGTTCGCAACTCGTCCCGCGGGGGAGCAGCACGTGGCCTTTTTCCTGTCGGACGGTGTGGGTTCGCTGAGAACCAGCGGGACGGGTACGCCACTCGCCGCCGCTGCAGCCGCAGGTACACGGATATTCACGTACTCGGTCGGACCGGGTGCAACTGGATGCGGCGTCGGTGCAGGATTACGCACCATCGCGGACGTCACCGGCGGCACCTGCACCGAGGTTATCAACCCCGCTGCGCTCACGAGCATGCTGACCGGTACCACGCCCAACGGCATCGCCAAGGTGGAAGTTTCGGTAGACGGCGGGCCTGCGGTACCGACCTCGCTCGACGCCTTGGGCAACTTCGCCGCCAGCGTGAATCTCAGCGCCGGCGTGCATCAGATCTTCGCCAAGACCTTCGCCAACGACGGCACCACAGCGACCGCCGATATCCAGATCAATGCCGGAACCGGCACCAGCGACGCCGACCTGTTCATCAGCAAGACGGCCACCAAGCCTTCGGTTGCGACGGGGGAGACCATCACCTACACCATCGGGGTGCTCAACCAGGGTCCGGGTGCGGCCACAGGCGTCGTGGTCACGGACAATCTGCCGCCCAATACCGGGTTCGTCTCCGCTGCCGCGACTCAGGGCGGATGCGCGTTCGCGGCACCCACCGTCACCTGCAACCTCGGCACCCTGGCCAACGGCGGCGTCGCGTTCATTACCTTAAATGTGCTCACCCAGCAGGACGGGACGGTGGTGAACACCGCCAGCGTGAGCGGCAACGAACCCGATCCCAATCCGGGCAATTCCTCGTCCAGCGTGTCCGTCGCCGTCGGCAAGCGCGTGACGCTCACCCCGAAGCCCGTGGTCCTGTCTGCGCTGGTGGGTTCGCTGCTCCAGATCCAGCTCAAGTTCGAAGCTCGGCTGGCGGACGGCAACAACGGCGTGCCGGGCAAGCCGATCGTGTTCACGGCAGGGGGGCAGACCTGCACGGGTACCACCAACGCCAAGGGCGTGGCCACCTGCAAGCTGACGCTGCGGCGACTGATTGCTTCGGTGCTGCGTCTGGGCTACGTCGCCAGCTTTGCGGGCGATTCGACCCTGCCGCCCATCTCGGCTCGTGGTCCCATCGTTCAGATCCTTGGAATCAAGGTGCTCTGAACTTGCGTGGCCGCCGAGCCGTCGGCGGCCCCGCCTTCTCGATCCTGGAGCGCGGCAGCAATGCCGCGCTCTTTTCGTTATAGCGTGTGGCGACTGATTGTCGATTCGTCACTCGATCAGGCAAGCGGCAGAAGGATACTCAAGCGCAGTCCGCCCAGATCGCTGGCGTTAATTTGCAGTTTGCCGCCGCGGGATTCGGCACGGCGTTGGATGTTGCCCATGCCCAGTCCGCGCACGACCGTATCCGGGCTTCCGACACCATCGTCTTCGATGGTGATTCCTAGGCCATCGGACTCCGCCCAAGCCATTTCGACTTGAAGGTTTGCTCCCCCGCCGTGCCGTATGGCGTTCGTCACCGCCTCGCGCACGATGCTCTGTAGATCGAAAGCGATTTGGCCGGAAAGCTCGATGGACAAGGGAATCGAGTGTTCCCGCCACGCCGGGCGAATGCCCGCTGCGGTGCAGCGTTCTTCGGTCTCCTCGCGCAGCGTCGCGAGCACCTCGGTCAAAGGTCGCGGAGGCTCGGCAAGGGAGCGTGAAATCCGTTGCAGTTCCAGGCGCGCGTTCTCTGCGAACTGTTTCGATTCGGCCGTCGGCGCAATCTCCGCCAGATTGGCGAGCGAACGATCCAGGCCGGCGTCGAGCGCTCGCGAAAGGCGCAGGCGCTCGCCGGATTCGCCATCGCGATGCGAGTCCCAGTACCGCACCACGGCATCGAAGATCTTGTAAAGGTCTTTGACGACGCGTGCATCTCGCGGCATGAACAAACCACGACCGCGAAACGGCATTTCCAGCAGCAACGCGCCGCCGGCGGACGGCGCCGGAATCCGCATGCGCTCGCCGTCATCGAGAATCTCTACCTGATCGATCAAGGCTTCGGCGCTCGTAATCGCGCGCGGCTCGAACAGATGCTCCAGCGTGCGCGACCAGGAAGCCCTGACTTCGCTGGAAGAGCGACACTGGCTCAGGGTTTCCAGCACCATTTTCAGCACGCGCCCGAAGTCCGCGTGTTGCAGCGCCTGTGCCGACCAGACGGCATCGCGTACGAAGGTATGCGACACACCGGTCGCCGCCAGCGCTAGGCAGCCGGCAAAGAAGTACGGCAGATCGAGGGCATACAGCCCCAGGCCGAGGAGAGCGACGATCAACACACCGTCCACGAACCAGACCAGAAGATTCGCCGGGTTCACGTAGTAGAGCCTGAACCGGGTCATCCCCAGGGCCAGGCCTACGAAGATCAGCAGGAATAGCACCCAGCCCATGATCGGTGGCGCCTGCGGCCCCAGGCCCGCCGCCGCCGGAATATAGAACAGCACCGTATACATCCCGGCCAAGGCAAGCCACGGCACCAGCAGCCACTTCAGCATCGCTCGATGCGCGGGCCGCCCCCGAGCCTTGCGCCACTGCAACCCCGCCACTACGCCCTGGGCCGCAACGCTCAGCATGCACCAGAGAAAGAAGCCAAGGGTCACGTTGTCGAACACACGAAAGTGATGAACCGCCGCGCCTGTGATCGCCACTGCGTAAATCCACGGTGCCGCCGGACGACGCGTCAGCGGCACCGGGTGATTCCACAGCAGAGCCACGGCCGAGCCTCCCAG
Organism: Panacagrimonas sp.; assembly: GCA_052389915.1. Taxonomy (GTDB): domain Bacteria; phylum Pseudomonadota; class Gammaproteobacteria; order Nevskiales; family Nevskiaceae; genus Panacagrimonas. Next base: position 14,372 of record JBQTHL010000103.1, on the reverse strand, counting down.
CAGAATCAGGCCGCCCAGGTTGTCGATCGCTAGAAGCACCCGGAACAACGCGACCGGGAGCGCCAGTTCGCGTTCCGTGTACAGCCCGGTGGAGATCAGGCACATATATCCAAGTGCACAGCCGACCAGATAGCGTGCCGCGTAATCGGAGGGCCACCTGTGCAACACGGCGAACGAAATCAGTATGACCAGGCCGGGCAGCACGGTGAATTGGAGCAGGGCCGGGATCGGGATTGCGTGCAGCGGACGACGCGGTGCAACCGCAAGCCCGATCTCTCTGCCATCCGACAGCAGGACCCGCACGGCCCTGCTCCGCACGATGTCGACGATGGCCTGCTGTTGAACCATGAACTCCGACTGCTGCTTGTACAGCCGAAGATAGTTCGGTGTGGCGATGAGATCGCGTGACGTCAGCACGACCGAGGCGCCATCTCTGGATCGAATTTGCGTGATCTGATCGCCGGGGTTCAGCTTGCCGTCTGCCGGCCCACCCGAAAACACTTTCGAGACGCGAAGCCCGGCCGTTTCCGGCACCGCCTCAAACTCGAGCCCCAGCCAGAGCTGGCTCGATGCGATCCACAGACAGGTGACAGCGAACCCCGCCCACAGCAAGACCCCGCAGGCCAGAAGCCTCACGAACCTCCCTCGAAAGAGGTGGCTTCGGCACTCCGCGCCGCGGCTTCGAGCGAGGTGATGACCTGCCTGAGTTCCTTGATGGCAGCCCGTCCGGCACCAGCCGCACGCGTCTGGTCGGCGCGGTACACGAATGACAGCAGCGAGGGCACCACGTGATCGTGAAGATCCGACGCCACCCGCCGCCGCTCCGCCGCCGCGCCCGAACGCGCTGCGTCTTTCAGCGGCGCAATCTTGTGCGCCAGCAATACCAGCGTATCCGCAAAGCGCACGTCGTCGGCCGTGAACAGACGGCTGCCACGGTCTGCATGACGCATCACGGTGGCGCAAGCGCCCGGGACCGGCGGAACCTGAAGCGCGAGGCCACCCTCCTTCAATTCCGCAGCCGCCAGCGAACCGGACACCGCTTCCACGCCGAGCGGCGCCCACAGCCGTTCCAGGATGTCGAGCCACGCCCGCTCCTGCCGGCCTTCCTCGCGGATCACAAGCAGTTCCTCCACGATGCCCGGAACCACATCGCGGTAATCGCCACGGCGCAGACGGCCCGACCAGCGCACCCACAGCAACTGGCGCAGCGGAAAGTAGAGCCAGGCCAGGAGGATGACCGACACCGCGAACACCCGTTTCGACCCCAGCCCCAGCACGTAGACCGCCAGCATGTCCAGCACCAGCATCGCCGCGCTGACGCCAATGAACAGCCACGCGCTCCACACCCAGCGGTCGATCTGGAACAGCGCACGCAGGTAGATGCCCACGCCCGCGCCGAGAAACACCAGGTGCAGCAGCGTCATCGCCAGATGCCGTTCCAGGAGCGGACCGCCGAGCACCAGCAGGCTGGCCGGGTAGGCAATGAGATATACGACGACCAGGGCTGCCACCCCGCGCCAAATGATCTTGCGGCTTGCGTGTTCGTCGGGCGGCAGGCTCAGGCCGCGGAACAGGATGAGCAGCAGCGCGCCGCCACCCGCGCCGAACTGCGCGATGACAGGACCCAAGCTGGGCGAGGGCAGAACGCGCAGGAAATCGACCATCCACCACAGACCGGCAAGAACAAAGAAGGCAATCGACGCCGGTGCAACACCCGGCAGCGGTCTGGGATGCACCCAGCACAGACCCAGCAGCGAGGCCAGGCTCAAGTAGAGCGAAAGATGCGACAGGCTCAGAAAGCCGGCGACGAGCCTTCCATCCATGCCCAGCCCGTGCGAGCTGTACACCGCAGAACAAAGCGTGGCAAAAGCGAGCGCGCACCCCGCCGCAGTGAAGTACCGCGTGGTGGGACTATCCGGCCGGAACGACCACACGCTGGCCACCAGCAGAAAACTCACGCCCGCCCAGAACACCTGGTACCAGAACGCGGCGGGCAGTGCCGAAAGCGGGGTGCGCGGTTCGGATCGAAGGTCGACGACGGCGCCGCTGGAAAGCTCGACCGAAAAATCGCCCTTGAGTAGCAGCGCGTGGGTCGTGCTCTGGTCCGACAGAAATCGGTCGAGTTCCGAATAGGAGCCGAATCGGTCGGGATCGCGCTGCACGGTCGACGCGCTGAGACGAACTGACGGACCGCCATCGCCACGAATCGCCACAACGATATCGCCAGCCTGGAGCCGTTCGGACGCCGACCCGACGCGAGCAACATCCGTCACCTGAAGATTTCCGGCGGGGTCGACAACCAGCCCGAACCCAGCCCACGGCATGTTCCTCACGAACCAGCCGCCGACGACAGCGCAGAAAATGAAGATCGCCAGTGCCCACGTGAAGACGGTGTGTGGGGCGGCGTGCATGGGCTAGCCGGTCCGGTACGGGGAAAGCCTGTGCACGTTCAAGGCTGGATGGAGAACGCCGTGAGTCCGCGAGCGGTGGCCACGATGAGGAGAGACTCGTCGAACAGCATGTCTTCGATCTTCTCGCCGAGTCGGATGCGGGTGATCTCCTGGCACATGTCCCATATCCGACTAACCGACACCTCGCCGTCGCGGGTCCCTGCGGCCCAAGCTCCGGGGTTCTCCGTGCCGCCGATGGCCAGCGCAGTGACGATGTCTTTATCCAGCTGTCGAGGGCGCTGACGAAGAGACTGAAGTCCTGTCCCCCTCGCTTCAAACATCTGGACGGACGATGCATTCCCGTCACCGTCCGCGCTGACGATGAACGGGGTTCCCGAACGCCGGGTGGCGCTGGCCATCTGTACGCCGCTTTCCTCGATTGCCCATGAGGCCTTTTCCCCGGCGAGGGTCCACGACTGCATCGTGGCGTGGTTAAGCGTGCCGTCGTAGCGCCGAACGGTGTTCGACAGGATGAAGAAGTCCTCGCCGATCTGGTGGATGCCGAGGTACTCGACCGCACCCTCAACCGTCATAAAGGCTTTTCGTAAGGTCTTGCTGTTCCAATCGACGATAAACAGCCAGCCCTTCTCGTCGCCGAAAACGATGACCGGTGAGTCCTCAGGTCCACCCACTGCGGCGGCGCGAAAGTCGCACGCATGTGTATCCCGCAGTCTTTCATACAGCGGTTGTTCAAACATCACTTGTTCAAAGGCGCCGAATTGATCGATTCGACAGTCATAATGAAGTGCCTCCGAGTACCGCCCGCCGACGGTGACGACCCAACCACTTGCGAATTCACCGGAGGCTATGCAGATCGAGTGCTTGGCGGCTCCTTGCTCGCTAGACAGACGGTCCGGCGCAGGATCGGTCCATGGTCGAAATACCTGCGACTCGCCGGTTGTGGTGCTTGTCACCACGATATTCCCCCAGCCCGCGCTCATAACAAATTTCTCCGATTGGCCGTCCCTACTGCGCATGAAAGCGGCGATCCGACGGCGCCGACATTCAGTTGGAACGCGCCAGTTCGATTCGCCAAAGTCCCCTTGATGGCGTGCGGGTGAATCCCGGGACGTAGGTCTCACCATGTCCAGATCTTCCCAGACGATCACCGCTCCTTTGTACGCTCCAGACGCCACGAAACTACGTCCGGAGTCTTCCGTCCAAGCGGTCAGGCAGGTCACTGCCCCAGTGCGATTGATCCCGATCAGGAGGGGAGGTAATGCCGGCGTCTGCCACCGCCAGGCGAAAATCTCGCCGTGACGATGGCCAGCCACGACGAATATTTCACTCTCGCCGGAATTCTTCCGTTCGAACGCGATGATGCTGGTTCGGTTGACTCCCTCGTCGTACGTTACATGTCCCTTATTACGCAGCTTCTGATCGCAATCCAGCTCCCAAACGCAGAATCCATAGTCTCCGGGTGTGTCCGCGTCACTGACCAGGTACGTGGACCGAGCCGTCACCAGTATCGCCTCCGATGCCCGGTAGCCTTCTCCAACGATGAATTCGTCAGGCTCGTGGTCTTCGGTTTCCTCAGGCTCGCAGTCTTCCCTGCGTATGGCGATCTTCCAGATTTGTACCGACCCTTCGCCGCCCGTGTCCACTGCCGCCAGCACGGCAGGCGTTTTGTCAACGAGGATGATCGCCAACGCGGTGACAACCCCAGCGACTTTCCATGGGCCGCAGTACCAACTGCCGTCGGCCATGTTCCAAACGTTGATCACTCCGCCCGTGGGCCACTCGCCTTTGACCGTGTGTGCCGAGGCGAGAAGCTGCCCCCTGCCGAAATCGCCCATGGCATATGCATTGGTCGCGAGCAGTTCGTCTTTACCTTCAACACCCTCTTCGGGGATGGACTCATAGGGAATATGCGTGCACTTAAAAACCGGCACGCCGTTAACAAAAGGCCCGACCGTGTACCAGGCTTTCAGACACATCGTCTCATCGAAGCACCAGTGGCTGCAGACGATCTGCGGTACACCCATTCCGTTTTGAGCGATAGCGACTGCACCAGGGCGCGCCGGAGCTTCCATAGTCTGCACAGTCAAGCCTGACCTCACGTCGTGGACTAACGCACGGCGATAACGTTCTTCGTGGACAGAAACAACGCACCAGCGCCCGTTGAGTTCAAGGGCGGTGATGCCCGTCACGATGCCACCCGTCTCGACGAGGCAGGTGTGGTGCGCGAGCGGTTCGGTTGTGGCCCAAAGCGCGCGCCACTTCTTCCATGAAAGGGGAATGTCGCGGCAGCGGGCGGCCAAAGCCGTAGCTCCTTCCTGAAGCGCAATCATCTCCAGATAGGCCAGCCGTTCCTCGGGAGTCTTGGCGCCGGCTCGTCGCGACAACGAGTAGCGGAAAACGTACGCCGCCTCCCTGGCGGCCTGACTCACATGGCCCAGCACCTCGGTCAGGCGACCATCTGCGGCTATCAGGAATCCGGGATCGTTCACCAGCGCGTCAAACATTTCAGGCGCTTTCGACTTCGACGCATGGTCTGCCAGATGTTTCAGGATGTACGAGCGGCACTCGTCATCATGGCTCGGCTTCCAGTACGCCAGATGCTCGTAGTTGTTCACTTTGGGAGTCAACGCCTTCAACCGTTCGACGATACGCAGCTGGATCTCGTTCTCCGACAGCCCGCCGCTCCGCACGTAGCGCACGAGCTCCTGATGGAAAAGGCGATACACCATCCTGGGTTCGCCGGATTCGTTCGTACCGTCAACAGGCGAAGCGGTGATGTATCCGCCGACGTACTGCACGGCCAAGTTCAACCTTTTGTCCTTGGATGCGGGCTCCAAATCAAGTGGTGAAATCGCATCGGCCAAGTCCTTCCACAGCGAAAGGGGCAGGCCCTCGCCTTCGGCGTAGGCCAGAGGCATCAGGAACTGCCTGGCCGTCTTCGCTCCAAATCCCGAATTCTCGAATCGGGCGAACAGCAGGTCGAACGCTTCGGTCAGCGGGTCCTTTGGAAGCTCCTCTGGGAGCGACGTGATGCTCGTTTTTCTTTGTTCGTCCTCCAGTTCGTTGAGCCAGTCGCAGAGGATGCCGGCAACGAAAAAACTCGTGCGCGACCGGGACACAACGAAGCTTTGCGCTTTCCGAAACAGCTCCTCGCCCCATGATTTCTTGGGAACGCGGTGCTCCACATATTCGGCGATGTCACTGTCCGTGAGATCGCGAGCAGTATCCAGGTTGATGTACTGCTTGGAGTCTCTGGAAAGTTCGCGAACCGCGAGCTTGTCGGCACCCTCCAGGCTCTGACTGCCGACAACAAGGAGGGCTTCCGGAAATTCAGCGAGAAATTCCGAAAAGAAATTGACACAGTCCGTTGGCGAGCCAGTCTCATCCAGGGTATCCACGAACAGAACCAGCGGCAGGCGGTTCGGGATTGACTCGATCCTTTTGAACAAATCCCCTTGGTCGGTGCACTTGCCCAGTTGCAATTGCCGCTTTAGATCCGGCTGCAGCTTCAGTCCCATCCCCAGTTCCACGCCCAGCCCCAGCGCCTCGACCATGTCCTGCTTGCTCTTGTGGCGCGCACTGATCCAGACCAGGGTTTTGTTGGGGGAGGACTGTTCCGGTTCGTTCTAGAAGCGCGCCAGCAGAGTGGATTTGCCACTGCCGGAAACGCCGGTGACGATCCTGATGCGGTCCTCTGCATCGCTTACCCTGAGCCATTCCCGAAGATTCTTCAGCGACTCCGAGCGTCCCACAAAGTGATGCGGATTCGGGGGCGGGCGGGACCCGTAACAGGGATTGGGAAAGAAGTGCCAAGCGTCCGGGTCGTCCGTCACTGAGCGGCCAGACGCTTTCTGATTCGTCGTCCGCGCGTCGATCCGTTTCCGGGCTTCGGACAAAACGTCTGAGGGCACGTCATGCTCCCTGTTCGAGCGGCGTAGCTCGCCGGTACGGAGCGTAAGAACATGGTTGAGCGCCGAGGCGAAATACCCGGTCGTGGCTGCTTCGTATGGCCCACTGGCGGCCACGACATAGACCGCCATTTTTTTGAGTGCGTTGTTTTCTCTAAGAGCGTCGACGAGTCGGCTTAGTTCGAACACGCCGGCGCCGGACAGACAGGTATCCAGGATGATCAGCACTTGGGCTTGAGCTGGGTTGCCTGTTTTCTTGTCTGCTCTAGCGCCAAGAATGTGTTTCGAGAGCGCTGTGATGCCGGTTGCGGGGTGATTGCCGCGGTGGGGATCCGTGTCCTTCACCAACAGGGAGAGCGCCTTTCCGCTATCCACGAATCCGTGACCTGTCAGGTAGACGACGACGATGTCGTCCCCATGTATCGGCGACTCTCTGCGCTTGAAAAATAATTCGTGGATGTACGTATCAACTTCGGAAAAGGTCGGGCTGTTGCTCAGCTCTAGATCCGGCGTGTATCCGAGCCGCTGCATCAGGCGGGCCATTGTCCGCACTTCATCCTTGACGCCATGCAACAGCCCGAGCCCTTTTTCCCCTTCCGTGTATTTGTACTCGCTCACCGCGACACAGACGAAGAGACGCCCCGGTTCTCGGGGCGCCGCCGGCGGCGGATTGTCGCTCCCCGATTCGGTGGACAGCGGCATACAGGAGCGGCGTTCTTGCGCGGAACTCAGCTCTCGGGCGCGAATCCAGACAAGTCTAGGGCGCCGGTTCCCATTGCATCGGGATGTCCTCGAACTCGTCCGATGCGCTCAGTTTCGAGGGGGTGATCGTTCCAAGGTTTTCGCAGCCTTCCAAATGCGTTCCGGTCGCCCGGCGAAACGCCTCGGCGTAGACAGCGGCGCAGGTGAAGCGCCGGTCGGTGATAAGTAGTTCCCCGCTCGGCCCCTTTAGGTTTGCTGCGAATTTAAGCGCCTCAATAGGGTGCACGAGTGCGTCGCCAATGAGGTTGAAAATTGATCTAGCTCCTTGCCTCCGTATCACCCACATATCGTACGCGGCCCCTATCAACTTACAGGCCTCCTCGGCAATCTTCCGCCGAATCTTCTCGTCCGAAATTTTTGGACGCCGGACGCGCAAGCGGTTGGTCTTTTTAAGATATTCCCCTTTCTGGTTTTTCTTGAGTTGGCCGCTTTTGCTGTCTCTGTCGAATTCGTTGTAACGCCAAAGCTCGGTAATCTTGACTTCTTTGGTCGCGAAATTGGCTTCGCACAGCCGATCGTTATTCGGGAATTGCCCTTGCTCCCCGGGTCGTTCACACGCCACATCGCCGAGATAGACGCCCGCGTGGTTCCAGCGCGCGTGCACCCAGTCGCCGATCTTGTCTCCGCGATGCTCACCGTAGTGCTGCGCCATCTGCACCCACTGCGTCAGATTTTTCTTGGATTGTTCGACGTCCCAGGCTTCGAACAAGACGAGGTCCCCGGGCATAAGGAGGTCCAGCCGGGGTCTGTACCGGAAGTTAGAGTTGGAGAAGGGCGCGTCCGGGACGAAAAGGGGCCGATCGTCGCAGGTATGAGTCTCGGGTTCAGTGTCCGGTCGCGGTGTGACCCTGTTGCACCATGCGCCAGACTTGTCTTCGACATCGGGGTGCAGGTAGCACTGATTGACGTCCTCGCCGAAGCGCTCATTACGTTGACCGAACCGCATGAGCCGTTTTGGTACTCTCCGGGCCTTCGTTTCGGTCTCGGCGTCGGTCGCCTCGTCGGGCAGCGGTTTGATGCCCTGAATCCCTGTTCCATCGAAGCCCAGTTCGACGAAGTTTCCGGCAGCCAGTTCGTCGAGAGCCGGATCGTCTAGATCAGATTGCTGGAAGTCGATTCCTTTCTCGATTACCTCGATTACCTCGAATGTCTGACTGTCCCCACGCCTTTGCTCGACGATCAGCGAGATGCGGCCGCTCTTGCCGTCCTCCGTAGCGAAAATGACGCAGCCGAGCGCTTCTTTCCATTCGGACATTTCGTAGTCTCCCCTTTTTGGTCGCGGTTCGAGTGTAACCCAAGACCTGCGAATTTCTCAGTCAAGTTGTTTGCGACGGGGGCTATATTCCGGCCATGAACTCGCAGCTTCTGTCCCAGGCACGTCAACTGAGCATGGAAGACCAGCTTGATTTGGTGGACGCAATTTGGCGGGACATTGCCGGGAACGACGCGGTTCCGGTTACGGACGTACAGAAAACCGAGCTGGATAGCCGCTTTGGCGACCACGCGGCAGACCCGCACGACGTTCTTGCATGGGCTGACGTGAAGACTGCGGCGCTGGCCCGCATCGGGCGGTGAGTCGGCCGGTTTCGTTCCGTCGCCTCGCCCGCGACGCAACGCGGGATCATCGGTGATCGAGCAGGCTGCGTGACGTAGCCGCCAGCGTCCTTCGCCTAGCGCGACGATTTCGTGCGGTTCCAGACTGATCGCCACGACGACGCGGCTGCCAACGTCTGTGCAACGCCAGCGGCCGGTTGCCGTGTATAACTCAAGGCCAGCGAAAATCGTAGGCGACATCCCATCGTTCAGGCGGCCAGCCGCAGTTCCGGATACAGGCCCGCGCGTGCCGCCAGCGTCAGCACCATATCGAGGCTGAAATCCTGCCACTTGCCCTTGAGGAGGGCCGATACGCGCGGCTGCGTGATGTTCAGACGCTTGGCCGTTTCTGTTTGCGTCCAGCCCTGCGCCTTGATGTGAAGGCCCAGGCGGATGAGCGTCTCCGCGCGCAGCGCCATGACGCGCGCCTCGGCGGGGTCAAAACCGAGATCGACAAACACATTCCCGCTGCTCTCGATGATGCGGGTATCGGCGAAACGGGGGTCCGTCTTTTTCTTCGGCATGGCTTTAGGCTCCAATCAGTTTGGACATCAGCTTATAGCGCGCGGCGGCAAGGTCGAGATCGGCCTTGCTGGTTTTCTGCGTCTTCTTCTGGAAGGCGTGAAGGACGTACACGGCATCGGTGAACTTGGCGACGTAGATCGCGCGGAACGCGCCGCTGGCGTCGCGGACACGCAGCTCGTAAGCGCCCGCACCGATGGTCTTCATGGGCTTGAAGTCGCTCGGTTCGCCACCGAACTGCACGATCATCAATTCCACGCCAAGGGCGTGACGTACCGGCTGCGGCAGCGCGCACAGATCGGCGTGACTGCTGCCCACGAACTTCAGCGGCTTCACCGTCGGCGGTGTCGTTTTCGTTGTCGCGCGGAAGTGTATACAAAATTCCGTATAAATATACAGGAACCTGTATCGCTGCACTTGTAATCGGCAAACGATGGGCGCGCGGGCATTCCGCACCGACAAAGGCTTGACCCGCTGGCGCTGGTGGTGCCTCGCTACGCCTCCAAGCCGGATACCCGTTTTTCGGACTGGCTTCGGACCTCCGTTCCAGCAAGTATCCGCACCCTAAGCCCGAACGCCCACTGCGCTCGCCCCCTGAACGGGTGATTCGGAGCTTGCAGCTATTCCGCAGCATCGCGTGGCCATGGAGAGTTTCCGAACACCCGAAACACCGCGCCTTGCGCTGATCGTCGAAGACTTCGCCGACGCGGCTCGGTGGCTCCGCGATTCGGTGCTCGAGGCGTTTCCGGGAATTGCCGTCACGTGGGTCGCCACGCTGGCGGAAGGGCGGCGGTGCCTGCAAGGCTGCCGCCCGGATTTCGCGCTGATCGATCTTGGCCTGCCGGATGGTTCGGGCCTGGAGCTGATTGCGTACTGCCGCAGCATGCAGCCGCCGGTGCCGGTGGTCGTCACCACGATTCTCGACGATGACGCGCATATCCTTCCGGCGATGCGCGCCGGTGCCTGCGGATACCTGTTCAAGGACGAGAGCCGCGAGACGCTGGCGCTTCAGTTGCGCGCTATCGTCTCGGCTTCTCGCGCTGACTACGACCTGGCCAGCAACCCGATCCGTTGAGCAGCCTGCACCGCCTCGGCGCGATTGGTGATCTTCAGCTTGGCGTAGATGCGCTTGACGTGCGTGGCCACGGTGTTGCGGGTGACGCCATGCGATTTGGCGATTTCTTCCAGCGTGTAGCCGTTGGCGATGGAGACGAGCACGTCGCGCTCCTTGGCGGTGAGGCGCTCTTCCGGTTCCGTCGCCATCGGATTCTGGTCGGCGAAATACTTGAGCACGGAACGCATGATGGTGGGCGACAGGGGCGGCTCGTCGCGCGCCAGTTGCAGGAGTTGCCGCACGAGTTCCTCGCGCGGCTCGTCCTTGAGCAGATAGCCGCTGGCGCCGGCGCGCAGCGCGGGAAAGATGTGCGCGTCGTCGTCGTAGATCGTGGTCACGATGCTGCGCACCGGCGGGCGCATTCGACTGGCCTTGGCCACCAGGTCGATGCCGAAGCCATCGGGCAGGTTGAGGTCGATCAGGGCGATCTGGGGACGGCGATCCAGCATGGCCTCGCCTTCGGCGCAGGTCGCTGCGGTGGCGATGACGATACCGGGGAACGCCGTGTGCAGGCAGGCGACCAGCCAGTTCCTGGCGTCTGCGTGGTCTTCAACGATCAGGGCCTGAGTAAACATGTTTCCCCGTGCTGCTTGAGCCGAGCGCCAATGCTAGAGCGAGTACGCCTGTCGCGGGTCACCTGAATGGGGGAGTTTGCGCGGTATCACTCAGGAGAGCGGTCTGGCAGTCTGGAGGAAAGAGAGTTTGGCGCGTGTTTCGAGAGGGCGCTTTGTCCGACCGCCCCCTCTCCCCAGCCCTCTCCCGCGAGGGGAGAGGGAGTGATTTGGGCTCCCCTTCAGGCGGCTCATGCTTTACGGCGCCCTCGAGGCGCTTCCGAATGCCCCTGGGTTTTGCTGAGGGATCGTTACTCGACTGTGCGCAAGTGCCAGCCCTGGTTGCCGAGAATTTCCAGCGGCTGGAAGCGCGACTTGTAATCCATCTTCGGGCTGTCCGGCACCCAATAGCCGAGGTACACGTATTGCAGTTGCAGTGACTGCGCCTGCTTGATCTGGCTCAGCACGGCGAATGTGCCGAGACCGCGGTTGGATTCGTCCGGGTCGAAGAAGGTGTAGACGGCTGAGAGGCCTTGCGGTACGCGGTCCACCACGGCGCAGGCGAGCAGGCGACCTTCGAGGCTGAATTCCCAGAACTCGGTGGCGCCCCAGCCGCAATTCAGAAAACTGTAGAAGCTCGACTTGTCTTCCGGGTTCATGCCGCCGCCGTCGTGGCGCGCGCGCAGGTAGCGTTGGTAGAGCGTGAATTGGTCGTCGGTGATGTCGCGACGAATGCGCAGTTCGAGATCGGCGTTGCGTTTCTCGCAGCGCTTCTGCGCACGTGAGGGCGCGAATGCGTCCACGCGAACGCGCGCGGGAATGCACAGTCGACACGATTCGCAGCGCGGCCGGTAGACGTGGTTTCCGCCGCGACGAAATCCCTGTTCGAGCAGGCTTTCGTAGCGCGCGGGGCTGAGCACGTAGTCGGGATCGACGAACAGGCTGCGCGCCGCGCGCTTGGGCAGATAGCCGCAAGGGTGCTCGGTCGAAAGGAACAGCCGCACGCGCTGGTTGCTCATGGCGGCAAGTGCTCGCGCGCGGCCGGAGCAGCGATGTCGAAACACCAGCAACCGGTTCGCGGTGGCTGGCCGAGGGCCGTGCGTAGCAGGGTTTGGAAACGTTCGCGCGAAACGTCGATCGCGCCCAGGCTCTTCAGGTGTGCGGAGCCCACCTGGCAGTCGATCAAACCAAAGCCCCAGGCGCGAAGTTGCTGGCAAAGCCAGTGGAGAGCGAATTTGGAGGCGTCGGCCTGGAGGCTGAACATGGACTCGCCGAAGAATACGCGGCCGAGTGCAACGCCGTAGAGGCCGCCAATCAGACTCCCGCCGCGCCAGACTTCCACGGAGTGCGCATAGCCGCGCTGGTGCAACTGCCCATACGCCTCGCGCATCTCGCTGCCAAGCCAGGTTCCACGGCTGCGTGTGCGTGGGCCGCTGCAATGGGTGAGCACATCGGCGAAAGCCAGGTCCAGGCTCACGCCGTAATCGTTGCGGCGTATCGATTTGCCGAGCGAGCGCGACACGTGCATGCCTTCGGGCATCAGTACCGCACGCGGATCGGGACTCCACCAGAGGATGGGTTCGTCGGGGTTGTACCAGGGGAAGATGCCTTGGGAGTACGCGCGAATCAGCCGCGACAAGGATAAGTCTCCGCCGATGGCGAGCAATCCGTTGGGGTCGCGCATGGCCAGGTGAGCGGGCGGGAACGGCTGCTGCGGATCGCGTGGGTCCAGCCAGTGCAAGCGGATCGGATTGTCCATTGCTAGCCCGAATTTCCTGCCGGTTCCGAGGGCTCGGATCGATACGCCGTATGGTGCATGAATTCGGTCTGCTGCGCCGATACGGCTGAACGCTCGTGCGCCAGATAATCCTGGACCGCGCGTCGCAGTCTGGGATCGCGCAGATGATGAAACGAGCGCGTCTGCACCGGCAGGAATCCGCGGCCGTGCTTGTGCGCGCCCTGGGTGCCAGCGTCGAAATGCGCGAGTCCTTCGCGCAGGCACAGTTCAATGCCCTGGTAGTAGCAGCATTCGAAGTGCAGCGAGTGGTAGTGCGCCTCCGAGCCCCAGTGGCGGCCGTAGAGCGTGTCGCCGCCGACAAGCGTGATGGCCAGCGCAACCTTGCGCTTCTCGTGCACGGCGAAAATCAGTCGAACGTCGAGGTCGGGACACCGGCCCACGTCGGCGAGGAAGTCGCGCGTGAAGTAGGGCGACTGGCCGCGTTCGAGATAGGTGTTGGCGTAGAGGCGATAAACCCCGTCCCAGTCGGAATCGACAAGCTCCGCGCCGCGGACGACTTCAAATCCGATTCCGGCTTCGGCGACGCGGCGGCGTTCGCGCAGCAGCTTCTTGCGCTTCTCGCTGGTGAGGCTGGCGATGAAGCTGGCCATGTCGCCGAAGTTCTGATCGGTCCATCGAAACTGGATGTCGTGGCGTTCGATCAGACCTTGCGCGCGCAGGGCGGCGGAGTCCACCGAGTCTGCGAACAAGGTGTGCAGCGACGAGAGCCTTTGCGCTTCGGGCAACTGCACCAGGTGCTGGGCGAGCTTCGTGCGCACCGCATCGTCACTCGCACCGAGCCGCGGCCCGGTGGATGGGACGAAAGGAATCGCGTTGAGCAGCTTGGGGTAGTAGGGCTTGCCGATGCGGCGGCTGGCATCGGCCCAGGCGAAGTCGAAAACGAATTCGCCGTAAGAATGATGCTTGAGATACAGCGGCGCGGCGCCAACAAGAGCGCCGGCTTCGCTTTCCATCAGAACGTGAAACGGCTCCCAACCGGTTTTTTCGGAGACGCAGCCGTGCGATTCCAGTCGCGATAACCAGGCGTGTCTGGTAAACGGATAACCAGAATCGAACAGAGCGTCCCAAGCCGCCGCGTCAACCTGCGTCAGCCGGGATATGTGACGAACCTGTCCCACCCGGCTGCGCGGCGGAGGTCAGTGAAAAACCGGCGCGACGCTGGGAATGTTCTTGATGGCCCACTGCACGACCGCGTCGTGCTCGAAGCGGCTGACCTGTTCCTCGGGCGAAGGCGGCGTGGCCTGGGTCATCTTGCCGGCGTGGTCGAACTGGATGCTGGCGGCGGCGGTCTGGATTTTCAGCTCGGTACCGCTTTCGTCATCCACGGAAACTTGCAGGTAACGCACACGGCTGTCGGCAAACTCGGGCATGAGGTCGGAACCGGCGGCAATCAGCGCAGCCTGCTCCGCGGTGAATTCGTGGATTCCACCTTGGGGGGTGAGGACGAAATGTCGAACGTTCATGATCGATTTCCGAGTGGTCTCGCGGTTAGGGTCTGCTGACAGTCATTTGGTCGCCGCGGCGTGGGTCGTTTTCGCGCAGCGCAAGGAATGGAGTGACGAAGTGGGTTGAAAAACATGAGGAGCGACTGACGCAGCGATGCGCGAAAACGGCCCCGCCCCGGAGGGTTGGCCCCCGCGAGGGGGGGGGCGGTCCCGGGGGGCCCCACGCGGGGTGAGTGGAGAACACGGCCCCCGGGAGGGGCCGGGGCGC
>JBQTHL010000102.1:0-10084 GCA_052389915.1 Panacagrimonas sp. | reverse complement strand
GAATCGCGCGAGCGCCGGGATCGGCTTCGAGCTTTTCCCCCAGCAGACGGCGGGGAATGCGGTACAGGTATCCGTTGCGATCACGGCCCCGTAGAGGCCGGACGCTCTGGATGAACACCACATCGACCTTGCAGCCGAGCAGCGTCCAGATGTCGCCAATCGCGACCGGGCGGCTGTTGCGTGTGTGCCACTCGCGAACCTTCTCGCGCCAGCCCGAACAGGCTTCTGGAGCCATGTCCAGATAGGCCGGCGGGCAGTGGTAGTGGTACGGGTGCATGGATTCCTCCATGTCCTTGTAGCCCCAGCCGAAGCCCTTCTGCGGTGCGATCAGGTAGCAGCCGATGAAGCGGTGTGGAACGCCCGCATCAAAGCGCGGGTTGCCTTCCTTGAACACGACTTCCTGCACCGCCCACAGCACATTGCCTTTCGCGCAATGCGCCAGCGTGCGGTAGCGGGACTTATCGTTTTCTTCCGGCTTGGTGAGGCGCTGAATCAGGTCAGAACGGCTCTGACCGCAGGTGAATAACCATCCCATGACGAATCTCCTGATGAGGTCCGGAGACACGTCACCCCTGTCGGGGACGAGTCCCCGGACGGATGTAACAGCAGTGGTTAAGTGAGGTTGGAGGCGTCGTCGCGCGCCGCGTCGGTGAGACGGCAACGCGCGTGACAGTCGGCAGTGGCTCCGAGGTACACCGGCGTCCAGTACGGCAGCACGACTTTTCCTTCGATCAAGGCGGCAACGAGGCCGACGTGTTCGCCTTGGGTTTTGACCATGATTTCGTCGGCCTCAAGCCGCAGCTCACTGGACGTGGTGGCAGCCGCAATGAACCGTCCATTCGCCGACGGTCGCGCCGAACAGCACGCGAGCGCCAGACATAGGGCGTGGTTCTCGTAGAACGACCATTCGGTCGTGCAGATACAACTTTTGAAATTCAGCTTCATGAAAGTCTCCGATGCAGTAAATGCCGGAGACAGGCCCCCGCGAACGGGGACATGCCCCGGCGTGGGTGGGTGAAACGCTGGATGAATCGGTGCCTCAATCCTCGTGCGGCAGCAGGATCGTGATGACGTGTTCCCCGTCGTCGCCGGGGCCACTCAGCATCTTCAAGGTGACTTTGCGCGGCACCGTGGCACGGCCACCGCGGGGTACCCGATAGAGCTGGTAGTGCAAGGCCGGAAACCGCTCCTGAGAGCGGCCCGATTCCGGTGCGCGTAGACGGCTGGCGATGGCGCAATAGCCCATCCACAGCACGTCCCAAAGCCGTCCCGATTCGTTCTGCGGGGTCTGGCGGCGAGAATCTTCCTCGCTCCATTCCACGAAATCGGACCAGGCCGCTCTGGTGAGCGCTACCGGCACCTTGAAGCCCGCTTCAGCAGCGGCGTTCGACACGTCCACCAGCACGCCATCGGCCAGAGCCTGAGCGCGGGTGTAGCTGTAGATCACCGGACCAAACGGGTTGTCGTCCTCTGGCTCTTGCGAGCCGTTGTTGTCGTTCATCGTGCAACTCCTTGAGTAAGCCGGAGCGCACGCGCCCCGCAGGGGTCGTTGCCCCGGCGGGTTGGAAAAAACCGGCGAATGCCGGCGGCTGGAACGAACACCGAGGGACTCTTGCGAATCCCCGCCGCACCTTCCCGATGCGAAAGCGGCTTGCCACGAAACTCTCGTGGCCAGAGCGAAAACACCGATGAGCTTTCCCAACGACTCAAGGCCCGAGCCGTGGAGAAAACCCTCTGCCGAGAACAGCGCGACAAAAGGCGGACTTGAGAATCACAGCGATACAAACGGCGCGGGCTTCCATGCAACCGTGGAGCGGAAGCCGTGCGGGATAAGAGCCTTTGAAGCGGACAACCCCTGGGGACGAACACGAACGATCTGCGGTGGGATGCGTCCTGATCTCGTTCCCGGCCCAGTGCGGCGGGGCGTTGAGCCGATGACCAACAGCGCACGGAGTTACCCGCACAAAGGGGCCTGGTCGGGTGCCGACGCCAGGCAGCCGGTGCGTGTGAGAAGGCCACCGGCCTTCTTGCAAGGCCCCAGAGAAACACGCTCTCTCAGGCCCTCCAAGAAAGCCGGTGGCGGATGCGCCACCGGCTGGAAGGACTACTCCTTCACCCACAACTGACCCAAAGGCTGGAACTTGAACCCCAAGTCCTTCAGGGCATCACGCTGTGCGCGGAACGCCTGACGGTCTACGGTGGGATCGAGCTTCACCTTGCTCTGGAGCGGCCACAGGGTGCCGAACAACTTCCGGTACTCCTGCTCATTGCGGAAGCTGATTTCTTCCTCGATGGACATGACCGGGATCGGCGCATCCGTGGGTGGGAAGGCATCGTCCTCGGTCGTCGGCGCCGGTGTGGCGGCGATGACTTCGGGCGACTTTTCGATGATGGGCGCAACCGCGTCCTCAATCGGATCGTGCTCGACCGTCGGCAGTGCGTCTTCGTCGGTGAGCTGCTCGATGCCCTTGAGGGCGATGCTGCCGAGCCGTGCGCGGATCTCGACGACGGTGCGTCCGTTGGTGAAGTAAGTCGAAGGAAAGATGCCGCTGATACCGAACTCGCCTTCGTAGCGCCCCTCCTCGTACTCCTCGATGAGAGGGTCTTTGACAGCGAACTCGCCGATCTCGGTGAGCAGACGGCCGACGTTGAAGTCGCCGCGTGAGCCTTTGATGGAACGAATCGCCAGTGTGCCGCTGAGTTTCAACATGGGATGACTCCGGTGGTGTGGAAAGAAACACACAGCCAGGGCCATCCCGGACGGGATTGGCACCGGCCGGGTGAGAAAAGCGCTTCTTGCGAAGCGGTGAATCGGAACAACGGGACCGCGTTCTTGCGGACGCGGCCGATGCGACTTCAGGCTGCTTTCTGCATCGTTACGGCCTCGCGCGGCGGCTGATAGACCATCACGCCATCGACCTTCGCGAACGTCAGGCGCAGCAGGTGGGCCTTGAGGGAAATCCCGGTCTGGCCCGCCTTATCGCCCTTCTCGTAGACGAAGGTTTCCGCGTAGAGGTCGCCGACCTTGAAGCCGACCAGCACCTTTTTCTTCGCCTCGATGTCTGCACGCAGTTGGTTGATCACCTTGAGCACCTCTTCACCGCTCACGCGGCAGTCGAAGCGCGTGTATTCCACGGAATCGCTGGTGCCACGCAGGGCGGAAATATCCACACAGACGAAGGCACCGCCCTTCTTCACCTTCACTTCACGGACGCGGCTGAGATAGCCGACGCCGGTGGTGTGGAGATCGAAGTAACGCGGGCCTTCGTTGGGGAGTGCATCGGTGTTGCGTTGAGTCTGTGACATGGAATTTCTCCGGTAGTACGATTACAAAAAAGCCGGAGCACGCGAACCCCGACAGGGGTGCGTTCCCCGGCGGGTGGACGAACCTTGCGGTTCGGAAAGAGGTTGAAACACACCCGGCAAAGCCGGGGCAAAAAGGGGGAATCAGGCCATGTATTTATGGCGATCCACGAGCACCGCGAAGGCTGACGCCTTCGCGCGGCCGCTACCCGGTGCGGTGGCCGCCATCCCACGAACCAGCGGGGGAACTGACATGAAAACCTCATGCGGGGGAAACTACGCGGACGCTAGTCCAACTCTGAATTCAAGGCCAACGAAAACCGCGCACTGATGTGTGGCGGTTTTCTTGACGGATTTGTCTCCATCTCGGTGACGATGCCGTGAAGCCCCGGGCGGAACGTCGCTCACAACCCGGTCGTGTGGTCCAGACATTGGAGACGTATGCCTACCACCATTGATTTCGAGCGTGTGTTCCAGCGCGACGGCCTGACCCTCAAGCTCTACCGCGGCGAGGGCATGGCCTTGCTGGCCTTCGACCTCGACGCGAGCCGGGCAACGCCGGATTTCGTGGGCTTCGCCATCGAGGTCAAGTCGCCGCGCGAATCCGACTGGTCGCCGCTGCGCAACCGACTGCGCTTCGACGGCGCTCCGGATCATCCCAATCACCGCTACTCCTCGCTGGACGCTCCGTTCCAGAAATTCCGCTGGATTCATGTACCGACGCGAGTCCTGCGCGGCGATTACGCCTACCGCGTGACCGCGCGCTACATGCGACCCGACGGTAGCCTGCTGTCAGGCGCCAGCGTCATGGGTGCGATCTCGCTCGATCCCGTCACCATCAGCGGCTTCGTGAATGTCGGGTTCACCCGCGCCTTCGCTTCGTCGCAGGCTTACTCGGAGAAGGATTGGCCGAACAAGGAAGACATCCTGCCGCCGCCGGAACTCAAGGGCATCGCCGAGCTGAGGCACCCGGTGGCCGACTTTCAGCCGCACTACGAATGGCTCGGCTTCGAGGCACGGCGGCTGTTGTTCAATCTGCTCGAAGCTTGCTACGTGGACGAAGAGCTGACCGTGGACGCGATGATCTACGAGTGTCGCGAACCGGCGGTGCTCGAATGGTTAGAGAAACTCGGCCCGCGTCTGCGCGCGCTGGTGGATGACCACGGCGAACATGGCGAGGAGACCAGCCCGGAAAGCGAATCGGTGCAGCGGCTCATTGCTGCCGGCGCAACCGTTGCGCGCACTCACTTCAAGCGCCAGCAGCACAACAAGGTGCTGATCGTGAAACGCAACGGCGTGCCGGTGCGAGTGCTCGCCGGATCTACCAACTTCTCGCTGCGCGGCCTCTACATCCAGGCCAACAACGTGCTGGTGTTCGAAGACGAAGGCATCGCCAAGCTTTACGCCGACGTGTTCGATGCCTATTGGAGCGAACCCAATAAGTTCGACGACCATCTACTGTCGCAACGCTGGCATGTCGGGCGTGATGCGCCCGACTCGCGCTTCTCGTTCTGTTTCTCGCCGCACCAGGAAGAATCGCTGTCGCTCGACCCCGTGGCAAAGGCCATCAAGGAAGCCGAAAGCTCGGTGCTCTATGCCGTGGTTTTCCTGCCGCAGCTCACAGGATCGGTGCGCGATGCGCTCGAAGCCCTCACCAGCCGCTCCCTGTTTTCCTATGGCGTGGCTCAGCGCACCGGCTCGCTCACCGTGAACAAGCCAGACGGCTCGCGCGGCTTGCTGCCCTTCGCTTACATCGGCGCGAACGCGCCAGAGCCGTTCAAGCGAGAGTGGTCAGGCGGCGACGGCAATATGGTGCATCACAAGTTCGTGGTCACGGACTTCAATGGCGCGCGGCCGAAGGTCTTCACCGGCTCATCGAACCTCGCCGCTGGCGGCGAGCGTGAAAACGGTGATCATGTAGTGATGATCGAAGACCGCAAGGTCGCTATCGCCTACGCGATCGAGGCCCTGCGCTTGTTCGACCATTTTCACTTTCGCGTGCGGCTGAAAGAGGGTGAGACGAACGTGGAGCGAATAACACTCGCCAAGCCGCCCGCCACTCCGAACGACAATCCGTGGTTCGCTGCCTACTACCGGCTGGAGAATGTCAAAGAGCGGGATCGGAAACTGTTTGCTGCTTCGGGACAATAGTGCATCTGTTCTGGTCGATCATTGCGCGCGCTAACAAATGATCGGAACCTTGTGAGTCCTGACCAGATGACCAACTGCTGCCCGCTTTGCGTCCGGCCATTCAGTTTTCCGTGTTCAGATCCTTCCTCGCCCGTATTATCTTGCGGAAGTCCGCGTACTTCTGCTGAAGTGTCGCAACCTGGGCCTCCAGCTCCAGATCGCTCTTGAGAAGGGACGCGTCCCTACTGCCGTACGTCGACTTCCAATTATTGAAGGTCGCCTCGGTGATCCCGGCCTCGCGGATGATGTCGTCCACCAGCATTCCGGCGTCCGCCTGCTTCAGGATGGCGACCTTCTGGGCCAAGGTAAAATGCGACTTCTTCTTGCTCACCAAAACGTTGTTCAAATACTCTTCCGGGATCGGCCCAACAGACCACCCTTCGTTCTTGAATTTTGCAACTAGTCTATTAGAAAGATATTCATCTAGTTGCCCCCACAGGTATTTCCAGTGCCCAGGAACAGACCGCTCAAAATCCTCCTCAGCCGCTGCAAGTACGTCCACTGCAACACCTGCCGGAAGATCAGTGACCCAGCATAAAATGTTGCGCAATCGGACCTCGATATCATTCGGACTCAGGTCCATTTAGGTTTTAATATTCCACCGAACCAGATGGGTCGTACCGCATTCGACGTAGGCGGCTGCCAAAACCTCGCGAACCTGTCGCGATTCGATCATCAGTTTGCGCTCCATTCTCTGATCTTCTCGCGCATCGTGCCAGCCATGCCTTCTGTGGGTACGCAGATGTCTACGTCAACGCCAGCGCGCACTGATCGCATCGCTCCGACCATTTCTATTAACGCCTGATCTGGGGTTAGGCGCCAGCCGCCTGTAAGTAGGCCGGTCGCGATTCGAGTGCAGCGAATTCTCTTGGCTTCGTGAAGACAGGTCTCGAAGGCCGCGCGTATAAGGCCCCCTTTCCCAGCGTCGTCCAGTACATCCAAATGATGGAGCGTGGACGCGATAATCACGGCGCCAAAGGGGCACTCCGCAGACAATTTTATTGCCTGCGATTCTCCTAGAGACAGCGGGTACTCGATCATCGGCTCCGCTTCGGCAAATGCCTCCGGCCACCGCTCGGCAAACTCTCGCGCGGTTCGCCCTTCCATGCCGCGCATAGCCCCGTCAACCGTTAGAACAATGCCATCGGAGCGATGGTTCAGAAGATCGGTAGCAAGTATTCGAAGCATGATTAGATGTCGCGATGATCGTCCGATTTAAGCTGGTGGTTGTGCTCACGCGATCTCGTGGCTGTCGGTTCTAGCTCCCAGTCCAGTTTATACGAGCCTTCGGCCTAGAAACGGCGATGTGATGAGCTTGCAGCGCGAAGCGCATGTCCGCCCCATCGGCTATTGCGTAACAATTGCGTAGAGCGCCCCGAACACGCCCGGCGAGCCATAGCCCGAGCCATCGCCCAAGGTCTCGCTCGTGTTGTCGTCCAGATCGACGCGCGTAAGGCAGTCCACGCTGTCGGTAACGATGATCGAGGAATTGGAATCGAACGCGATGGGGCCGTTGAGCGCGTTGGCGGAACAGGTGTGGTTCACGGGAACGGACGTCACCTGCCCCGTCGCCAGATCCACGACGTAAATGTCGGGATCACTGTAGCCGTGCGTCACCACGAAGGTCTCATCGGGCGAGAGCGCCAGTCCGTTCGGGGAGAACTCGGCGAGGAGCGGAATCTGCGCGACCACTTCAGTTGCCCCGGCATCCAGATCGACGCGCACGAGTTGGTCGCCGGCGTTCGAGGTGTTCAGGACGTAGGCCGTGGTCTCGGCCGCATCGACGACCACGTTCTTAGTCGTGTTGAGGGCACTCGTGATCGAACTGATGACGTTGGTCGTGGGATCGAGTCTGCGTAGACGTCCGCCGGACGCCCTGTTGAATGCGGCCACCGCCAGATAGACCGTGCCCGAAGCCCCGACGGCGATGCCGCTCACGTCCGCGAGCCTGCCCAGGCGGCGGATTGAGGAGTCACCCAAATCCACCTCCGAGATGCGGCTGTCTTCGAATACGTCACCATCAAGGACGTACGCCAGCGACGAGTCGTCCGTTACCGCGACACCAATCGGCGTCGTGAACGCACTCGCAATAAGGCGGGTCTGCTGACGATCAAGATCAATCTCGTTGAACTGACCATCTACTCCCACCGTGTATGCAACGGACTTGCTCCCGCCCGAAGGCAGCGGGTTATTGGACGACCCACCACCCCCGCCTCCACCACCCCCGCCGCCGCAGGCGGTAAGGACGGTGGCGAGTATCACTGCGGCAATAGAACGGTTCATCGTATTCCTCCGAGGGTCTATGACTGAGAAGAGTGGCGGCGCTGCTTGTGTCGCGGCGTCAAGGCACTTGCGTCGAACAATTGTTCGACGATGAGTTCGATAGGCATGCTTCAGCGAGGGCTGAACTTTCGGTATCTGGTCTCGCTACTTCGCTGCTTGCGCCGTGTCCGGCGGCAGCCGACCAGCGATCTGCATGATGGCCTTCGCGTACTCCACGCCGAGAATCTGATCGATGGCCGTCTGGTCGGCGTTAAAGATGCCTTGGCTCATTTCTGCACGGACGAGGAAATCGCTGCGCACCTTATTGCCGCACGAGAGCACGTCCGTGGTCATGGTCAAGTTCCACTGCGATCGACCCAGGAGTCCGCCCTTAAGGGAGGTCATCATGCCTGCGTCGGATTCGGTAGAGGAGAACGAAAGCACCACGTCTGACTTGCCTGCTTTGCGGCAGATTGACTCCATCAGTTCCCGCCGTTGCGACGGCGACGCTGCTTTTGGCGGTTCCTCTAGCGTGACGGTGTAGTCGGCGTGCTGTTCAAGGTATTCGGCGGTATAGCGATCCCCTTCCTCGGCACTCAGAAAGATCAGCTTCTTCGCTTTGGAGAGGGCCGTCTTCAGCTCCGGCGTCACCGTCGTCTCATCGACGATGACCTTGTTGTTGCTCGGCAACAGGCCGCCTGCGAGCGGTGCGGCGGTCACCGCTGGCAAGAGTAGGAGACAGCCCTGAAGTGAACAAGCACAACACAGGACTGCTGCCGCCTTGATGCCCCACTGAATAAATGCCGATGCCTTCATCATCTCTTTTTTCCTCGAAGTGAAGCTATGCGCATCAATCTCGCGTAGCTAGTGGTAGACCTCGTACACCGCCCGCTGCCCGATCATTTCCTTCACGAACTGCTTATCCACCTGTTGCACCTGTCGATGGGTCGGCGTGCTACATCCCACCCTAACGCCCTTCACCGAGCGCTCAGGTCGGGTAGCGCAATGCGATGGAGGCCAGTCTAGGGACGTCATCCGCCCAAGCGATTGCAATCGGAAAAGCGCGATTGCACGATCAACCACATGAGCCGGATCCTTCTCGATGGGCACTGCTGAAGTGAGCTGATTCAAGCTCGCTATGTCGACGGCACGAACGACCTGATCTCGCACTGTTTGGAGCTCCAACTCCGAAGACCAAGCGATTGAGCCGCGCGCACTACCACATCTGATGTGCCTTTGTAGTCGAGGGCAGCGTTGTCTATGCCCTATCAGTTCTTGGAGAAGTCACAAGTCGGCCAACTGTCGCAAGCCCAGAACTGCTGCCCCGCCCGAGAACCCTTGCGCGAAGTTTTCTGCACCAGGGTTCCGTTTTTGCATTTCGGACAATTTGGCTCGCCAGCGTAGTCGGCTGACGCAGGATTATCATGGGTTGCAGCAGCAAACCTTCGCGCCGTGATCGAGACAACCCTCGGGGGCGTCGGAGCCCGCGCCTTGATTTCGGCCATCAGCGTCTTGAGCAAAGCGTTCTGCCGCGAGAGGAATTCATCCAGCCCCGCCTTGCCCTGTGCGATGTCATCCAGCGCCTGTTCCCACACGGCAGTGGTCCCGGCGTCTTTCACAGATTCGGGCACGGCGGCGATCAACGTCTGGCCTTTGGGCGTACTGTTGAGCTGCTTCTTCTTGCCCTGCCGCTCGATGTAGTTGCGGGTCAGCAGGGTTTCGATGATGGCGGCGCGGGTGGCTTCGGTTCCTATGCCGGAGTTTTCCTTCAGCACCTGCCGCAGCTTCGCGTCCTGCACCTGGCGTCCGACGGACTTCATGGCCTGGATCAGCGTGCCCTCGGTGTATCGGGCCGGGGGCCGGGTCTGCTTGTGTTCCACTTCAGCTCTGGAACACAGAACAGCATCGCCCTGTTTCAGCGGTGGCAGGTCGGCGCGGTCGTCTTCGGGTTCGTCGTCCATGCTGTCGCCGATGACGGCACGCCAGCCGACGACCACGGGAACGCGCCCGGTTGTGTGCAGACGCTCGCCCTCGATGAGCAGCTCGATGCGCGTCCGGTCGAACTCATAAGCGGGATAGAGCTGCGCCACGTAGCGTCGCCGGATCAGGTCGTAAACCTGCCAGTCGTGCTCGTTCATGTCCCACGGCTTCACGCGGGCCGCTGTGGGAATGATGGCGTGGTGCGCGGTGATCTTGTGGTCATCCCATGCGCGAGAGCGCCGCGCAGAATCGGCGGCGGCGACCAATGCGTTCATGGCTTCCGGGTCGCTGGCTGCGATGGCGGCCAGCACTGCGGCGGTGTCTGCGAACTGCGATTCGGGCAAGTACG
>JBQTHL010000101.1:0-18188 GCA_052389915.1 Panacagrimonas sp. | reverse complement strand
GCAGCTTCGCGCGTAGCGCCTCGGCCACATTCTGCAGATTGCCGCAATCGAAACTGACAGCGACAGGCCAGCCCGTCAGCTCGTGCACCGTGGCGCCGGTGGCGTAGCCCTCCGCGATGCCGAGCACGCCATCTGCGCCAGGCGCACCACCAATCCGAAAGTACGCACCACGCTTTGGTGTTCCCGTCAAAAAAGTTTTCTTGAACGATTGCGACTCAGCATCCCATCCTATGAACTGAAGCCCGACCAGAGCCTTGCCCGCACGCACAGGGATCACCAACTGGTCGCGCCACTTGCTGCGCAATTGCCCGACGCCGTGCGCCTTGATGCCCTTCGCGACGAGATACGGGTGATGTGCGTCCGTGCCCCGCTCGGATGCACGCTTCCAAAGGTCCGCCGCGCGGGCCGCGGCCTCCGCACGCGCCGTCTCGGTTTCCGCTGCTCGCTGCGCCCGCATCGCCTCGACGCGCTGGCGATGCGCCGCTTCCTCGGCCGCGCTCAGACTTCGGCCCAGGTCGGCGCGCCAGCTCTCGACGATGCCGCGCTTCCAGCAGCCGAATTCCCCCGCGGGCAAACCATCTCCGTGAAGGACCAGCCAGCCGTTACGCGAGCCGCGCTTGTCTCCCTCGACTGGGAACCGATGCAGCGCGCCGTCGGCCACGATCACAGCACGATCAGACGGCGCCACGCCAGCATCGGCCATCGCGCCGAAGAATTGGTTGAGAACCTCGCCCAGTGAAAGCGGCCGATCAATCATCGGTAGCCCGTTCCCACTTTTCGCAGCAGTAGTTGGCGTCGCGTTCTGGCAACGCCGACATGCCGGGTAATCCGAACTGCCCGGACAATTCGTCTAGCCGGCAAACGTACTTCGGATCGTCGCGATCTCTTCGTTCAAGATTTCGACCGTTCTCGCAATTGCGGCACCCGCGCATCCCCGGCGCAAGGTACGGCGAGCGCGGCGTGCTGGGTGGCGGCCGCGATCCTCGTGCACCCCTTGCGGCAACATATCCGGGCACCACTCCACCCGGCATGATTCCCTGCTGACGGCCCCTCACAGCACGCCGTCCAGGTCAGCAGCGATGAAACGCCGACACCAGTCACAGGGACGGACCTTCGGCCAGCGAGCGCGCACTTCGCTACCGCTTCCAGGTGCTCGCACAGGTGCTGACAGCCTGCACTCGCCCATCTCTTCCGTTGACTCGCCAGGGGCGAAAGATCGGCACAGATCGCAGCGCCGCACATCGTCGGCGGGCTTCACTGCGCGCCCCGCGCTTCAGCGGTGCGCGCCTCGACCCAAGCGGAGACTTCATCCTCGCGATAGCAGGTAACTCTCTCCCCGAGCTTCACCCGCTTGCAGAAGGTGCCCTCGGCTTCGCGCCTGTAGATGCTGCTCTTGGAAAGACCGGTCCTCCGCGAAACCTCCGGGAGCCGGATCAACCTAGGTTCGTCGTGAATCATCGTTGCACCTCCTTGAATCCTGTTCGGATGGGAGGTTGAAACCTAATCAGGGGCTTCGGATTTCAGGCCCTGCCGTCCGAATGGCGTCGCGAACAGGCTTCAAGAGTTGCTTGCGAAAACTACTTCGCGTACACCGCCAGGGAAGCGGCTTCCCCGATGATTCGACCTTGATTGCTTCGACTGCGCCTTCATCCGCGCAATACACGCCCGACTCTTCCCCCTCATCGCGCATAGCCTTCCACGCGCTGTCCTCAGTTAGGGATCGGTCGTTCTTCAGAATCTCCCGCAGGATGCTTGTTGCCTTTACTTTTCCCGGATGGGGCTGAGGATCCCTGCGGGTCTTCCCTGTGTAAACGGGGAACCTGTAGGCGAGCAACACAGCCGCTGCTCGGCCGAGTTCGAAAGCTCCGAGCATTGCTCGCTGTAGCTCCAACTGCTCAGCCTCAGCCTCAGCCGCAGCCTCAATGATGTGTGCTGCAAGCCCTTCGTCTGAGTCGTGTCCGAACTTCCGCACTTCAATGACGAAATGCGTGATAACTCCCGCTTGGTTATAAGGGCTCGCTCGTGCCTTCTTCTTCCACGCCTTGGCGTCCAATTCTGCGGGAGGCGTATTGAGTAGTTCAGCCAGATGCGCAGGCTGATCGCAAGTCCACTTGGTGGGGTCTTCCCGGTTGTAGTAGACCTTGGCCTTACCGGGGAGGCCCGCCTTGCTCAGAACACCAGCGGCCACGGCCGCCAGCTCCGACCGGACATCCGCGAAGGTCCATTGAGCACGCCCAGAATTGCCATCCAACTTGAACAAGCTGGCGGAAGAATGAAAAACGATGCCGCCGAGATTCACCCGGCGCTCTAAGCGTTTTGTGAACCCTCGCCCTACGGTCCTTTCCTCGACGCCCGATCGAACTCGTTTCCAATCCATTCTCGGCACCCACATACCTTCACGAAGCCGCCGTCGCCTTCTCCAAAACCTCCGCGGCCCAGGTGTTCAGACTCTTGCGCGCATGGCGCGCGGCGATGAACGCCTTGC
This sequence comes from Panacagrimonas sp., assembly GCA_052389915.1. Taxonomy (GTDB): domain Bacteria; phylum Pseudomonadota; class Gammaproteobacteria; order Nevskiales; family Nevskiaceae; genus Panacagrimonas. Next base: position 15,703 of record JBQTHL010000101.1, on the reverse strand, counting down.
GGTGCTGCTCGGGCGTGAGACGCAGCACGAACTTGCCGGAGAAGGGTTTCTCCGGCGGCTCGCCACGCGCGGCACAGAACGCCAGATAGTCCTCGACGGAATCGCGGAACGCCTTCTCCAATTCGCGCATGTTGGTGGCCTGAAAGGTGATCACGTCGCGGGTGTTGATGACTTCGCCGTGAATGACTCCGGCGTCGGAATCCACCTCAGCAACGCCGACATAGCCCTTGTGTTCCATCATGGTTGTACCTCCGCAGATTCCAAAAAGCGCCGCACCGAACCCACCGCGCCCTTGTCCGTGATCCGCTCGGGGTGCGGGCGGTGAAAAACGGCGCGCACGCCGTTCAACGCCACCCGCACCCGCGAGCCGTCACCCTCGCTCAGCTCGGCGCCCAGGCCCCGGAACAGGGCCTCGATGTCGGTCCAGCGGATATCCGCCCGCGGCGGCTTCTCGAACACGGCAAGCAGGGTCTTTCGGTGCTTGTTGTTCATGCGGAATGATACTGCGGATTGATACTCTTGTGGATTGCGCCGGCTTACAGCCAACCGCGTTCCGCAAACGATGTCGGCGCGCCGCTTCCGATCACGAAATGATCGACCACGCGTACATCGATGAGCGCCAAGGCGTAACGTAACCGGTCGGTCAGCAGACGGTCGGCCTCGGAAGGATCTGCGACACCGCTTGGATGGTTGTGCGCGAAGATCACGGCGGCCGCGTGCAGCCGAATGGCGTGCTTCGCCACCTCCCTTGGGTAGACCGACGCAGCGTCCAGCGTGCCGGTGCTTAGTGTCTCGACCGCAATCAGCCGGTGCTGCGAATCGAGAAACAGGCCGACGAAGTGCTCGACCTCTTTGCCGCTAAGAGTCAGGTGCAGATAGGCCCGTGTCGAAGCGGGGTCGCTGAAGGCATAGCCCGGCTTACGCAATCGCTTCTCAAGAATGCCGACGGCCCGATAGATGACGCGATCCTCCCGGACCTGCGACTCGTTGGGCACAGCCGCGACCTTCGCGCGCCCTTCCTTTCTGCACGCGGTGCTACGCTTCAAAGCAGCTTGCTGCATGGCTCTTCTCCATGTTGCGAGTCAGGGCCGGCAGCGTGTCTCTACCACGCCACCGGCCCGCCTCATTGCCCGCTGTGATCCGCCACCAGGCTTCGCGGTAAATCAAACCTTCGCGGCGCGCTTCAGCGGAACTACCTTGGAAGCCTCGCCCGCCTCGCACGTCTCCAGGAATCGCGACCACCGCGCCAGCGCGTCCTTGCGCTCGGGAAAGTAGTCGTGCCGGTTGTAGATGCCCTCGACGCCCTTGATCTTGTGGTTCAGGCAGCGCTCGGCAATGTGCGGGTCCACACCCAGCGCGGCCAGGTGCGTGCGCGCGGTGCGGCGGAAGTCGTGAATGGTGAAGTTGTCGCAGCCCACCATCAGCGGCTTGACCCGCGACAGCGCCACGTTGAGCGTGTTCTCGTGAATGTGCGGCAGCATCCGTTCCTGCCGCTTGCGTGCGGGCAGCAGGTATTCCGACCCGCCACCCAGACGCACCAGCTCGTGCAGCGAATCGACCGCTGTCGGCGCCAGGGGAATGTCGATGGCCGCGCTGGTCTTGGTGCGCTCCGCGGGCAGGTGCCACACGCCGCCGTCCAGGTCGAATTCCTCGACGCGCGCGCCGATCAGCTCGGACTTGCGCACCGCCAGCAACAGCAGCAGGCGCATGCTCAAGTGGTTCTCGATGGTGAAACCCTTCGCCTTGCGCATCGCGTCGAACAGGTTCACCAGCTCGTCACGCGACAAGGCGCGCTCGCGTGCGTCCTCCTTGCCGCCCGCATCTGCCAGGCTGAAGGCTGAAGCCGGGTTGTACGTGACCATGTGCCGCTTCACTGCGTAGTCGAACACTCGACGCGTCCAGCGCAGCACGTCATTCGCCATCGTCGGCGCACCACGCTTGACGATGGCCTGAAGCATCGCATCGACATGCGCGGGCTTCACGTCCTCCACCAGCAGCTTGCCGATGTTGGGCTTGATGTCCTTCTCGATCCGGGCGCGCACGATGTTGGGGTGCTTCCAGCGGCCCAGGATGTTTCGGGCAAAGTATTCGTCGGCCAGCTCGCCCACCGTCATGGCCAGCTTGTCGGCCTCGATCTTCGCCACCGCGGTGCGCTTGCGTTCCTTCTTCTCGCCGGCCACGTCGTGACCCATCGCCACGCGAGCACGAAGATCCTTCGCGGTCTTGCGGGCATCCGCCAGGGACAGATCGCGGTAGCTGCCCAGGTTCATCACGCGAGCCTTGCCGGCGAAACGGTAGCGGAAGCGCCACATCGGCACCGCGTAGTCCTTGCGATAGATCAGCCACAGGCCATCACCATCGCCCTTGCCCTCGAACCGCTCGCCGGCCTTGATCCAGTTTCGGATCGCCACGTCTGAGAGTGTTCTCATATCTGCTCCGTGTACCCGGAAAAGGAGCCTGCGGAGGCAGCAGGTACACACAGCGGGTACACACGGATTGTGCGATGCAGTGAACCGATGTGCAACGTCCAGACGCAATAAAGCCCCGTCGTGCGGGGCTTTCGTGGCATCAATGAGACGGTGTGAACCGTCGTGATTCTCTATTCAATATTCTGCACCTGCTCGCGCATCTGCTCGATCACCACTTTCATCTCGACCGAGTGGCGGGTCAGCTCGGCGTCCTGCGACTTGGATGAGAGCGTGTTGGCCTCGCGGTTGAGTTCCTGCATCAGGAAATCCAGGCGCCGACCCACGGCTTCGTCGCGCTTGATGGCGCTGCGCACCTCGACCAGATGCGAAAGCAGGCGCGACATCTCTTCCTCCACGTCGAGCCGTTGCAGGGAAATCACCATCTCCTGTTCGAGTCGCCCAGGGTCCAGTTCCACTCCGAGTTCGCGTGCGCGCGTGCGTAGCCGCTCGATGCTTTGCCCGCGCACTTCTGCGTAGCGAGCGCGCACGGCGGCAACCAGTTGTTCGACGGCGTCGCAGCGGTCGAGCAGGAAGGGTTCCAGGCGTCCGCCTTCGCGTGAGCGGCTCTCGTTGAACTCGCGCACCACGCGATCGAACAGTGCACGTGCGGCTTCCAGCAGTTCGCTGGAATCGGTGGTCTGTTCGCGCAGCACGCCGGGGAACGAGAGCAGACGCAGCGCATCGGTCGGGGCGAAGGGCCCCCATTGAACCTCGATGCGATCCACGGCGTCGCGCAGATTGCGCACGCGATCGAGGTCGGGATCGACGCGGCCGGACGCTCCGCCCTCGCGCACGTAGCGCAGCGCCGCTTCGATCTTGCCGCGCGAGATTTTCGATGCGGCGAGTTGCCGAAGTTCGCCTTCCAGACCGCGGAAATCCTCGGGCGATTTGAAGCTGAGATCGAAATAGCGGTGATTGACCGAGCGCAGTTCCCAGCTCAGGCGACCCCATACACCCTGGGACTCGACGCGGGCGTAACCCGTCATGCTTCGGATCATGGTTTCATTATTCGACAAACCACCAGTAGAAACGCTTCGGGCGGCACGAGGCCGCCCGAAGAAATGTCATACCGGACCCGGAGCCCGGCAAGATCGGCAGAAGCCGACCGTGTAGCTTGAAGCTCAGACCGGAGCCGGAGGAGCCGGAGCGGGCGCCGGTTCAGCGGGTGCCGCAGCAGCAGGCATCGGAATGGCGTCCACCACTTTCTTGGCCGCCTTCTTGGCCTTCTTCACCAGACTCTTGACCTTGGCGGTTGCGGTGACCTTCGCCTTCTTCACCGCCTTCTTCGCACTGGCAACCGTCTTCGTGGCGCTCTTCTTGGCACTGGCGACGGACTTCTTTGCGCTCTTCTTCGCGCCGGCGACCGATTTCTTGGCCTTGCCCACTGTCTTCTTGACGACGGCCTTGGCCTTGGCCGCACCTGCTGCCGCTTTCTTGGCAGGCACTTTCTTCGCAACCTTCTTCACAACCTTCTTCGCGGATGCCTTCTTGGCCGCCGCTTTCTTCGCTACCTTCTTCTTCACTGCCATTTCTCTATCCTCCACTGAAATACGTTCGAGACAGCCCCATGAATTTCGTCGATGTGCATCACATCAACGCGCCGCTTGGACTTTAGGCACTTGCAAAGAAAAGTCAATCGGCGCTCACGAATGTTTCGCCCGAGGTTCACGATCTTTTCGTTCGTGATCTTTTTCGTACTCGGTCTACAGACGCCCTCGATCGCCCGCGAAACGCCCGCAGCTTGCGTGCGTCCGTGGCGCGTGGTGCACGAACATCCGCACGACGCCACGCACTTCACGCAGGGACTGCTTCTGACGGAAGGACGGATGTTCGAGAGCGTCGGCTTGTATGGGCGCTCGTCCATTCACGAACTGGCGTGGCCGGGCCTGCGCGTCCTGCGCTCATATGCGCTCCCGGATGCGGCGTTTGGCGAAGGCCTTGCGCGAACTGGCAATCGCCTGGTGCAACTGACCTGGCGCGAACAGATTGCGCTGGTGTTCGACCTGGATCTAAAGCTGCTGGGCACACGCGTGTACCAGGGCGAGGGATGGGGCCTGACGACCTGGCGCGACGATACGGGCGAGCGGCTGATTCTGAGCGACGGATCGGCGTGGCTGCGCGTACTGAACGCGGAGACGCTCGTCGAGACGAATCGGATCGAGGTACGGGATCGCGGTCGTCCCCTGCCCTTGCTCAACGAACTGGAGTTCGTGCGCGGCGAGGTCCTGGCCAACGTCTGGCACTCGGATCGCGTCGTGGCAATCGATCCCGCGGACGGCAAGGTACGCAGCAGCTTCGACTTTTCGGCGCTTCGAAAGCGCCTGTCCTGGCCCCCAGGGCAGCAGCCTGTCGAGACCGATCTGAACGGGCTGGCTTACGACGAACGCTCGGGTCGGCTGCTGGTGACCGGCAAGCTTTGGCCGAAATTGTTCGAAGTGGAAACCGGCGACTGCGGCAAGGTGTTTTCCGTTCGGTAATTATTCGTTCCGAAAGACGCCTTCTCGCATTCCATACTGTGTGTTCTTTCGCCCAATAAAACCTTTATATTATTCAACTAGAAGAGCACAAGAGATACGTAATGATTCTTTCCCATGAGCACAACGAGCTGTACCGGACGGTCAAGAAGTTCGTCCAAGACGAACTCAATCCGCACGTCGCGGAGTGGGAAAAGGACGGCATCTGGCCGGCACACGCGGTCCTAAAAAAAATGGGCGCGCTCGGCCTGCTCGGCATCAACAAGCCGCAAGACTGCGGCGGCCTGGGCCTGGATTACAGCTACCAACTGATGTTCGCGCAGGCGCTGGGAAACTGTGTAGCTGGCGGCGTACCGATGGGGCTGGGTGTGGTCACCGACATGGCGACGCCTGCGCTGGCGCGCTTCGGTTCGCCGCAACTGCAACAGGAGTATCTCGCGCCCGTGATAGCCGGCGAGATGTGCTGCTCGATTGCAGTCTCGGAAGCCGGTGCGGGTTCCGACGTTGCAAGCATCCGGACGCATGCGCGCAAGGACGGCGGCGACTGGGTCATCAACGGCTCGAAGATGTGGATCACCAACGGCACGCAGGCGGACTGGGCCTGCATGCTCGTGAACACCGGCGAAGGCCGGTCGCACGAGAACAAGAGCCTGATCGTGGTGCCCCTGGACGCGAGGGGTATCGACAGAAGGACCAGGCTCGACAAGCTCGGCATGCGCTCGTCGGACACTGCGATGATCTTTCTCGACGAGGTGCGCATTCCGCAGCGCAACCTCATCGGCAAGGAGGGCATGGGCTTCAGCTACCAGATGATGCAGTTCCAGGAGGAGCGCCTCTTCGCCGCGGCCAGCGGCCTCGACGGGCTGTTCAATCTCATCGACGAGACCGTGGAATATGCGCGCAGCCGTCAGGCCTTCGGTCAAAGCGTGCTGGACAACCAGTACGTGTACTTTCGTCTCGCCGAGTTGCGCACCGAGGTCGAATCGCTCAAGGCGCTGACCTACCAGGCCACCGAGGAATACGTGGCCGGCCGCGACGCGCTGATGCTGGCCTCGATGGCCAAGCTAAAGGCCGGGCGCGTGGCGCGCGAAGTCACCGACGGTTGTCTGCAATTCTGGGGCGGCCAGGGCTTCATGTGGGACACCCACGTGGCGCGCGCTTACCGCGACACGCGGCTGGTTTCGATTGGTGGCGGCGCGGATGAAGTGATGCTGGGCATCATTGCCAAGCTGATGGGAACGTTGCCGGGCAAGCGCAAGCAAGCGACGAGCGACTGAAGCTCGCCGGATCAGACCGCGTGGGAATCGGCAAACGACTGACGGCGGGGGCACGGCGCAAATCGCGTGCTGCCTGCTAGGCTCGCAACCTGAAGCCAGAAAGGGTTGCTGAAGGGGCGTACATGGACGCGGTGATACTCGATGCCCTGCGCGAGGCGCTCAGGCTCACGCCTTCCAACATCGTGCTGCGCATGACCCTGGTGCGCGCGCTGATCGCCTGCGAGAACGACAGCGCTGCGCACGAATTGCTGATCCCGCGCCCGGCGCCGGGCGAGCTGAACCCGGCCGATGCAAGACTGGTCGCGCAACTGCTCTTGAAGGGCGGCGAGGCGCCGTCCGCCCTGCCCTATCTCGACGACGACAGCGCAGAATCGCGCCTGTTGCGCTGCCGCGTGCAGCTCGCGCTCGGCGCCCGATCCGCGGCGCGCGACGACTACCGTGCGGCGATCGGGTCCAACAGCGCCTTGCAGGATCGGGCGCTCGAATCCGAACTCGAGGGCAAGGTGGTGAACATAGCCTTTGCGCGCAGCGAGCAGCGCGTCCGCAGCATCGCCAACGACGACACTGCCGCCACCGAGTTGCAGCGGTGGCTGCAACCGCCGGAGGAGCGCATCGACTTCGCTGCGGTAGGCGGGCTTGAGCAGCTCAAAACGCAGATCCGCCGCCGCATCATCACGCCGTTCCAGAAGCCCTCGCTGTTCGAGCGGTTCAAGCGCCGCATCGGCGGCGGAATTCTCATGTATGGCCCGCCGGGCTGCGGCAAGACGCTGCTGGCGCGCGCGACCGCGGGCGAGTGCGGCGCCAGGTTCTACAACGTCGCCATCAGCGACGTGCTCGACATGTACATCGGCGAGTCCGAGCGCAAGCTGCACGCGCTGTTCGAGGACGCGCGGCGCAGTGCGCCAGCCGTGGTGTTCTTCGACGAGGTCGAGGCGCTCGGCGGCAAACGGCAGTTTTCGCGCGAGGGCACCTCGTCCAAGCTGGTCAGCCAGTTCCTGTCCGAGCTGGACGGCTTTGCGCAGAACAAACAGGGCGTGCTGGTGCTGGCCGCGACCAACATCCCCTGGGCCGTGGACGCCGCGTTCCGCCGGCCGGGGCGATTCGATCGCGTACTGTTCGTGCCGCCGCCGGATCGCACGGCGCGCGCCTCCATCCTCGCGCAACTGCTCGAAGGCCGGCCCACCGCCGGGAAGCTGGATTGCGAGGGGCTTGCCGCGAAGACCGCCGGTTTCTCCGGCGCCGATCTGAAGAACCTGATCGAGACCGCCGTCGATGCCGCCATCGAGGAGTCGATCGACAGCGGCGCCGAAGCTCCGATCACGCAGGCGCACCTGCTGCGCTCGTTCGGCGAGGTGAAGGCCACCACGCTCGAATGGCTGACCACCGCGCGCAACTACGCGCGCTATGCCAACGAGGGCGGCCAGTACGACGACGTACTCGCATTCATCGACAAGCACGCCGGCAAATGAGCAGCAGCACGACGTATCGCCTGCCCGACGAGCCGCGGCCCAGTGCCTGGTCGCGCTACGTCACGCCGCCGCTGTTGCCGCTGTTCGCCATGATGCTGATCGGAGCCTGGCTCGCCTGGCCCTGGTTCGTGTTCAACGCCTGCGCAGTCGGCAGCCCGACGCGGAAGCGCGAGCTGGGCCTGGTTCTGCTCGGGATCGCGGGCTGCGCACTCACGGTCGTGCTTGTGCTCGTTGCGCGGGACCACGGGCTGATCGGCCAGGAGCGGATCAAGTACGCCTTCCTGCTGCTGCCGGCGATAAAGCTCGGCGTCGCGTTCCGCATCTACTTCATGCAGTCGCGCGTGGTGGCGCTGTACCAGCATTTCGGCGGGCAGCTTGCCGCGCGCGCCTACCTCCTGCTGATTCCGGCCGTACTGCTGGACCCCTGGGTGGTCGCGCTCCTGAAGTCCCTGCCCGGTCCCGTTTCGGTCTACGTGCGGAGCCTGGGCTGACATGACGACCGGCACGCAATGGCGCGAGCTGGCCGTGCAGCAATACCAGCTCGGCCAGCTCGACGGGGCGCTGGATTCGCTGTGCCGAGGGCTCGGCGAAGACCCGGACGACGCGACCTCGCACGCGATGCTGGCGCTGGTGCTGTACCGGAAGAAGCGCCTGCACGCGGCGGACTACGAGGCCGCGATGGCGCTGCGCCTGGAACCCGAGATGGATCTGGCCTGCCACGCGATGGGCCTCGTGCGACTGGCTCAGCATCGGCTGCCGGAGGCCGAGGCCATGTTCCAGCGCGTGCTCGCCGAGGGCGAGGAGTTCACGCCGACCTTGCTTGCCTACTCGACGCTGGAAGTACAGCGCGGGCAGCGTGCCGCCGCGCACATCTGGCTGCAACGTGCGGTCGCGGCGTCGCCAGACGATCCGGACACCTGGGCCGCGCTTGCGGAATGGAATCTCGACACCGGCGACCTGGCGGTCGCAGAAGACCATGCGCGCCGCGCGCTGGAAGTCCACGCGGAGCATGCCGATGCCCTGAGCTGCATGGGCTTCGTGCTGCTCGCGCGCGGACAGATGGACGAGGCGCGCGAACACGCGCTGTGGGCGCTGCGTGTCGATCCCGCCAACGTCGGTGCGCTGAGCCTGCTCGCCGGCGTCAAGGCGCGGCGCAGCCTGGCTCTGGGCCTGTGGTGGCGCTGGAACGTCTGGCTCGGTGCGATGGGCGAGGGCCGCTTGCTGGCGGTATTGATCGGCCTGTTCCTCGCGGTGCAGTTCGCCCAACTGCTGCTCGGCGATCTCGGCTACCCGATCGCGATGCGGGTCGTGTCGTGGACCTGGATCGCGTTCGCGATCTACACCTGGGTCGGGCCGGCGTGGTTTGCGCGCGAGTTGCGCAAGGAGTTGGAGACGGTGCGGCTCGATTCGCGGTACTGAGCGCGCGCTGCGGCGCTGGCTCAGAATCGCGCCCCCATGCTCAGCCTCGTCGCCTCCGCCGCCTCGGTTTTTCTCGCCGCCGCATTCTTGCTTGCCGGCCAGATGTTGCTGTCCACCAATCTCAGCCTGCGCATGTCGGCCGAAGGCTTGTCGGCGGGAAGCATCAGCCTGGTGATGATTCACAACTCCTTCGGCTTCATGCTCGGCTCGTATTTCGGGCCACGCGTGATCCGCCGCGTGGGACACATCCGCGCCTTCTCCGCGTTTGCCGCGCTGATGTGCTGCGCGACCTTGATCCAGGCCTCGGCCCTCAACGTGCCGCTGTGGTCCGCCTTGCGCGCCACCCAGGGTTTCTGCAGCGCACTGCTCATGGTGACCCTGGAGAGCTGGATCAACGCGCACGCCCGGCCGGAAACGCGCAGCCGCTTCATGGGCCTGTACATGATCAATTACTACGTGGCCGGCGCAATGGGGCAATTGCTGGTCGGGCTCAACGAACCCACCGATTTCCGCGCCTTCTCGCTCGCCGCCGGCCTGCTCGTCGCCGCGATGATTCCGCTGTGCCTGACCTCGCGACCTGCGCCGTCGGTGGCGCACTCGGAACGGCTGGGGTTTCGAGAACTGTTCCGCGCCTCGCGCATCAGCGTGATCGGCGCCGGCATGTCGGGTTTTGCGCTGGCCTCGTTCTACCAGTTCTCGCCCATCTACGTGCAGCACCTCGGCAACAGCACGCAGACGGTGGCGGTATTCATGGCCTGCGCCGTGCTGGGCTCGATGCTCTTGCAGTATCCGATGGGCCGGCTTGCGGATCGCTTCGACCGACGGCGCGTGATTCTGGGCATCGCCCTGGCCATCGCGGTATCGTCGGCGCTGGTCGGCATCTTCGGGCCTCTATCGATGAACCTGCTATTCGCCGGCTCGATGCTGTTCACCGCGACCACAGCCTGTCTGTACCCGGCCTGCCTGACGCGATTGAACGATCGCACTGGTGGGCGCCAGCACGTCGCCGCCAACGCCAGCCTGCTGCTGTGCCACGGCATCGGCCAGTGCGTGGGGCCGGTGACGGTAGCAGGCGTGATGAGCCTGGTCGGACCCTCCGGCCTCTACTTCACCGTGATGGTGGCGATGCTCGCTTATGCGGCCTATGCCGCATGGCGCATCCGCGCGTTCGATACGCGCGTCGTCGATCAACAGCCGTACGTGACCGTCTCGGCGGAGACCACGCCGACCCTTGCGCAACTCGATCCGCGTGCGCCGGAAGCAAAAATACCGCCGCAACCGGACCGCCCGCCCGCGCCGTAAGAACGCGGCCCTAGTAATCCCAATCGAAGCGCAAGCCGGCCAGCACGCTGCGCTCGGGCCCGGGTTCGAAGAAGCGGCCGTTGCCGTCGTTGACGATGACCGAGCCGATGTACTCCTCGTCGAACAGGTTTTCCACGCGCACGAAGGTCCGCAGGCGTCCCCAGGCCTGGGTGAGCACGTAGCCGCCGTCGAGACCGACCAAACCGTACGAGGGCGCGGACTGATCGTTGACATCGTTGACCGGCACTGCATCGACGTAACGCGCATCCACACCTGCATGCCAGCCGCTATCGCCGCCCCAGCGCAGCGCGGCGAACAGGTTGGATTCCGGCAGGCCAGGCAGCCGGTTGCCTCGTCCGACCGGCGTGGACGGCGTGGTGCATGGCACGCCAGTGCAGGCGAAGTACAACTCGCGCACTTCGGCCTCGATCCAGGTCCAGGCGAGTTGCAGGTTCAGCCGCTGCGCCAGCTCGGTCTCGATCGATAACTCCGCGCCCTGCCGGCGCGTGCGACCTGCATTCTGGAACGTGGAGCGTCCGCCGCTGTTGGTCGCGACCACCAGTTCGTCTTCCGTGTCGGCGTGAAACACGGCGAACTGCGCGCGCGTGTTCGAACTCAGACGAAACTTGGCGCCAAGCTCGGTGTTGTCGGTGCGTGCGGCCTTGAGGTCGAAGTTCAGTCCGGGCGCACCGTCCGGGCGATAGGCCAGCTCCGCGAACGTCGGAGTCTCGAATCCGCGGCCGTAGGCACCGTACAGATGCACCTGCGGATTGAGCCGGAACAGCACGCCCGCCACCGGTGTGGTCTCGGAGAATTCGGCGCGGCCGCTGTCGTCCTCATTGGGGCCCACGACGTAGCGGTCCTGCGAATCGAACTGCACCTTGCTGTGGCGCAGACCCAGCATCGTGTTCCAGCGTGGATGCAGGTCAATGCTCAACTGCGCGTACTGGTCGAAGTTGTCGATGTCGTTAACCTCGTCGCGGCGAAGCTCGCCTTTCACGCCGAGTTGGTCGCCCACGAAATTGAGAAAGCCACGACGATCCTGCGACAGCTCGTCGTAAGTCGCGCCCGCCACCAGGGTGACGGGCCGGCCCGCGACGGTGCTGCGCCAACTCCAGCGCGCGTCGGTGCCGGTGTAGTCGCTGTCCAGGTCCACCACGCCGCCCGAGACCAGCGGGCCACCCTGCGACATCATCGGAATCGACAGGAACTGCACGACTTCGCGATTGCCGCCGTACGCGCTCACGCGTAGCTCGTGTCCGCCACCGATTTCATGTGCGTACACCGCGCCGGCCTGGGTCTGGCGCGCGCTCTTGCGCGTGTTGAAATCGAGCGCAGGCTGCGGCGCCTGGCTGGGGTCGTCGCGGAACTGCTCGCGCGTCAGGCCGAGCGGATCTTCGGTGTCCGGCGAATCGAAGTGGTTCAGCACCAGCGACAGTTTTCCGCTGGCACCGACCGCAAGATTCAGCTTGCCGTTGAAGGACTCGCGTTCGGCCGAGCTGTGATCTCGGAAACCGTCGGTCTCGAAGCGCGTGTAGTCGAAGTTGTAGTCCGCGATACCGGCCTTGCCGCGCGACCCGAGATTGGCGCGCCAGGTGCCGAAGCTGCCGGCCGCCACGCCGCCGCTGATGCGCGGGTTCTCGGTTCCATCGGCCGTGAACATCTGGATGACCCCGCCGGACGAATTTCCGTACAGCGAGGAGAACGGCCCGCGCAGCACTTCGACGCGCTCGGCGGTGGCGAGATTGAAATGCGCGATCTGCCCCTGCCCGTCCGGCTGCGTGGCGGGAATGCCGTCCAGGTAGAGTCGAAGTCCGCGAATGCCAAAGGTGGCGCGCGACCCAAACCCGCGGATCGAAATCTGCGTGTCCTGCGCGTAGTTCTGGCGATCACGCGCGAGCATGCCGGGCACAGCCGCAAGACCTTCCGACAGGTTCACGCCCAGCGTGTCCTCGTTGAAGGACTCGCCGCCGATCACGTCGATGGACGCGGGCACTTCGAAGGCGGGCTGTTTCACGCGCGTGGCGGTCACGGTCACGGTGTCCAGCGCCGTCTCGACCGGAGCAGGCTCTTCGGCTGCTGTCACGCCGGATGCAATGCCCAGCGCGATGGCCAAGCACAGGGGTCCGCGTCGCGGGGTAACTCTCGCTCCATTTGCTTGCATCGGGGTGCTCATGCTCGGGCGGTCTTGTGCCGCGTTGGGGGGCGGCACTCTGACATCAAACCGGCCGTTCGCTGCATTAGGGCAACTCTGCGGGTCAGCCTGTCGTGCGCTCGTGCCGGTAGACTTCAGTCCTAATCTCTTCCCTTCGCGTCTCATGAGAGTTCTGCAAAACGACCGCTTCCTGCGCGCGCTGAGGCGCCAGCCCGTGGACCGCACGCCGGTGTGGATGATGCGGCAGGCCGGGCGTTATCTGCCCGAGTACCGCGCCAGCCGTGCCAAGGCCGGCGATTTCATGGCGCTGTGCCGCAACCCGGAGCTATGCTGCGAAGTCACCTTGCAGCCGCTCGATCGCTACGCGCTGGATACCGCGATCCTGTTCTCGGACATCCTGACCATTCCCGATGCCATGGGCCTGGGCCTGCGCTTCGTCGAGGGCGAGGGACCGAAGTTCGACCGGCCGCTGCGCACAGTTGAGTCCATCCGTAATCTCGGCGTACCCGATCCGGAAACCGAGCTGCGCTACGTGATGGACGCGGTACGCACCATCCGCGGCGCGCTGGGCGATCGCCTGCCGCTGATCGGTTTTGCCGGCAGCCCCTGGACCCTGGCGACTTACATGGTCGAAGGCGGCGGCGGACACGACTTCGCGCTCGTGAAGAAAATGATGTTCGACGAGCCCGAAACTTTCGACCTGCTGCTCGACAAGCTGGCCGAATCGGTGACCGGGTACCTGGCCGCGCAATACGCCGCCGGCGCCGACGCGCTGATGGTGTTCGACACCTGGGGCGGCGTGCTCTCGCCCGAGGCGTACGAGCGCTTTTCGCTCAAGCCGATGGCGCGCATCGTGGATTCGCTGAAACGTCTTGCGCCGGACGTGCCGGTGATTCTGTTCACCAAGAACGGCGGCCAGCACCTGGAAAAGATGGCCGACACCGGTTGCGCCGCACTGGGCGTGGACTGGACCACGTCGCTGGCCGATGCGCGCCGCCGCGTCGGCCATCGCGTGGCGCTGCAAGGCAATCTCGACCCCATCACCTTGTTCGCCAGACCCGAGCGAATCCGCAAGGAAACGGCGCGCGTATTGTCGGACTTCGGTCACGGACCCGGTCACGTGTTCAACCTCGGGCACGGCATTCTTCCGCAGGTGTCACCCGAGCACGCCGCGGCCATGATCGAGGCCGTGCGAGAGTTGTCACCCGCCTACCACGTCACTTGATCGCGCAGGAGGACCACACATGATCTCGATGTTGCTGCCGGGCTGGGTGGTTGGCGTCACGACCTTCCTGGTCATGCTGGTCGTGCTGCTTTTCTGGGGTGGCTTGATCTTTGTGCCGGTCATGCTACTGAAGTTCCTGCTGCCGATCCCCTTGCTGCAGGAACCGCTGTCCAAACTGTTGGTCGCCATCGCGAGCCAGTGGGTCGCGTCGAATCAACTGGTATTCCGCGTCATGCACGGGCCGGCCTGGCAGCTCGACTACCGCGCGCAACTGGACCCGCGCAAGAGTTACCTGCTCGTGGCCAATCACCAGTCCTGGGCCGACATCCTGATCCTGTTCGACCTGTTTTTCGGCCGCACGCCCTTCCTGCGCTTCTTCCTCAAGCAGGAACTGATCTGGGTGCCGCTGATCGGCATCATCTGCTGGGCGCTGGACATGCCGTTCATGAAGCGCCACTCGCGCGCGGCGCTCATCGCCAACCCGGCGCTGCGCAACGAGGATCTCGCGACCACGCGACGCTTCTGCGAGAAGTATCGCCGCCATCCGATCACGGTCGTCAATTTCCTGGAAGGCACTCGCTTCACCGAGGCCAAGCGCATCGCCAGCGGCTCGCCCTACCGGCACCTGCTGCGGCCGAAGTCGGCCGGCATGTCGTTCACGCTCAACGCGATGGGCGAACAGTTCGGCGGCATCATCGATGTGACCCTGGCCTACCAGCCCAGTTCGAAGTCGCTGCTCTGGAGCTGGCTGTGCGGGGAGCAGAGCGGCATGGCCATCCACGTGGACAGCTTGCCGATTCCGCAGGACCTGCTGCGCGGCGATTTCGATTCCGATGCCGAGTTCCGCGCGCACTTCCGCGGCTGGGTCAACGGCATCTGGTCGCGCAAGGACGCGCGGCTGGAGCGCATGCATCGTGGAGCGCGGCAGACGCAGACGACGGCGCAGCAGGTTTAGGGGTCTGCGGAAAGCTTCAAGCGCAAAGCTTTAAGGATCACGCAAGGGAGCTTTGCGACGCAAAGCGACGGCAAAGAGAAGCGCAGAGACGCAGGAAGAAGAATTAGAAAAATCTTCTTTGCGCCTTTGCACTTCTCTTTGCGTCTTTGCGTGATTCTTTAAAAGATCAGGAAAAGGGGACAAGGATGCTAGGTTTCTCGCGGTACCAATGGACCGTGCTGTTCGCTGCCTGGCTGGGCTGGGGCTTCGACGTGTTCGACAGCCTGCTGTTCAACTACGTGGCGCCCAACTGCGTGCCCACCCTGCTCGGCCTGGAAATCGGCTCGC
This sequence comes from Panacagrimonas sp., assembly GCA_052389915.1. Taxonomy (GTDB): domain Bacteria; phylum Pseudomonadota; class Gammaproteobacteria; order Nevskiales; family Nevskiaceae; genus Panacagrimonas. Next base: position 632 of record JBQTHL010000101.1, on the reverse strand, counting down.
CCGAAGCCAAGCAGGCCACCGTCTACTGGACCGGCCTGCTCACCGCGGTGCTGTTGCTGGGCTGGGCGGCGGGTGGCATCGCGTTCGGCTGGCTGTCCGACCGCATCGGTCGCACGCGCACCCTGATGCTGACCATGCTGATGTACTCGCTCGGCACCTTCAGTTGCGCCTTTGCCACCAGCATGGAGATGCTGCTGGTGTTCCGCATCATCACGGCGCTGGGCATCGGCGGGGAGTGGGCTGCGGGCGCCACGATGGTGGCTGAGGTGGTGCCGGAAAATAAGCGCGTCGAAGCGGGCGCGCTGCTTTACACCGCTGCCCCGATGGGCCTGTTCCTGGCCACGTTCGTGAACCTGCAAGTCGCGGGAAAGTGGTTTCCGGACGATCCGGCCATGTCCTGGCGTTACGTGTTCCTGTTCGGTCTGTTGCCGGCGTTCGTCGCCTTCCTGGTGCGCATATTCATCAAGGAACCGGAACGCTGGAAAGCGGTGGCCGCCACGACGGCTCCACCCAAGCTTTCGGAACTGTTTTCGCCGCAGTTCCGCATGGTCACGCTGTCCGGCCTGCTGATGTCGATCGTGTGCCTGCTCATGTGGTGGAGCAACAACGCCTTCATTCCGCTGGTGTCCACG
>JBQTHL010000100.1:0-23920 GCA_052389915.1 Panacagrimonas sp. | reverse complement strand
GGGTCCCCACACCCCCCGTTCAACGCGCCTGATTTGTTTGCGTTCTTCACCAAATTTTCGTTTGTGCGGTCAGGGGGGGCCGCCCCCCCGGCCCCCCCACCGCTTTTTCGTTGGACGCCTTCTAATGGGTTGCCGCGCGAAAAATTGCCGCGCACAGCTTTGGCGACCACGGGGTCATGTCACGGGTCGATAGGACTATGTGGAGCCACCGCCCTGGCGGCGGGATCAGAGCGCAAAACGACTGGGACTTGCTTGGGGCTTACTGCCGCGGAAGATCCCAGCGATAGCCGCTGCCGCGCAAGGTCGTGATGGGCGCCAGGCTTCCGTCCGGATCGAGCTTGGAACGCAAGCGGCGGATGAAGACCTCGATCACATTGCTGTCGCGCTCGTCTTCTTCCGCGTAAAGGTGCTCGGTCAGGGTCGATTTGGACACGACCTCGCCCGCGTGCAGAATCAGGTATTCCAGTACCTTGAATTCGTAGGCCGTGAGCTCGACCGGTTTGTCGTGGACGGTGACCGCCTTGGCCGTGGTGTCCACCATCACCGGACCGCAGGTCAACTGGGGTTGAGCCCATCCGCCTGCTCGCCGCAGCAGCGCGCGTGCACGGGCCAGCAACTCTTCGCGGTGAAAGGGTTTGACCAGGTAATCGTCTGCGCCGGCCTCGAGCCCTTCGACCTTGGTCTGCCAGCCGTCTCTGGCCGTCAGAATCAGAATCGGAAAACTTCGCCCGGCCTTGCGCGCCTTGCGGATGATTTCGATGCCGCTGGTACCCGGCAGCCCGAGATCGATGATCGCGATATCGACCGGATACTCGATGGCCATGTACAGGCCGTTCTCGCCGTCGGCGGCTTGGTCGACGGCAAATCCTTCGTCGGCAAACATCTGCGTGACCTGGCCGCGCAGATGGGGGTCGTCCTCAATAACCAAGGCTCGCATGATTCGGGATTCCTAGGAGTTAACGGTCGGGAACGAAGACGATGCGGACATCGCCATTGCGCAGCAACTTGACGCGGTAGCCGTCGTCCGCGGATTCGACGCCGAGCACCTTGCCGCCGCCGTAGCGCTTCTGCGCTACGCGAGCTGCTTGTGCAGGCCCCATCCTTGATCGCCGATCCAGCAGCGATTCGGGAGAGCGGACGTCCGGAGGAGAAACACCCAGATCTCTCGAACGCGCTTCGGCCGACTGACTCAGTGCCAGCGCAAGGGCGAACGCGACAAGCAGGTTCTGAAGGCAACGCATCACAAAATTTTAGTCTGATCCTATGTGCTGGGCTCAGCTAACCGGACTCTCCCTCGCCGGTAAACTCAACCCGCCGATCGTGCGGTTTGCATGTGGAGCACACATTAGGCGTGCGATCTGAATTGACCCTGAAGCAAGTCAGCGCAAGGGCGCTTGCGAGCAACACTCACTGTCGGCTCGCCGCAAAGCGCTTCAAATTGGAAGGGGTGAAGTAATTGGCCTGCTGCACCCAGTCGTAAGCGATCAGGGATTTCTCCTCGTTGGTCAGATTGAGGATCACGTAGCGCCGTGACTGCAGGTCGTAATGGACCTGGACGCCGTTGACCATCACCGGTACCTGCGGAAAATTTATGGAGTGAGACTCGGCGAATCGCCAGAACTGATCGCGCTCGTCGTAGATGTCCTGCGCCATCACGATCCACGAGTCCTCGTCCAGATAAAACACGCGCTTTTTGTAGCGGTGTGAAATGTCCTCCCGCACCTCGGCTTCGATCACCCAGACGCGGTGCTTCTCGTAACGCGTCAGTGCCTGGTTGATGTGCCCGCGCGTGATGATGTCCTTGTACTTGAGCTTGTCGTCGTACAGCGCGTAGCTGTTGTACGGAACGATCAGTTCGCGCTTGCCGAGCAGCTTGATGGTGTAGCGATCGAGCGGGCCGTTGAACATGTCGATCTGGTCCTGCGTCATCAGCCCGTCGAACGCCGGGTTGTCGTAGCCCACTTCGCCGATGCGGCGCGCGCGGTTCTCGCCGGGGCTGAACGCCCACACCCCGGTGGTCTGCGCGATGCGATCCAGCGGCACGTGCAACAGATACGCCAGGCCCGCCTTGCTCGCGGGCGAGACGGTCTTGGTCATCACGTACAGATTCTGGTTGTTCAGCTTCTCGGCAGGCAGGCCCGGCGTGTTGTAGGTGTAGCTAAGCTCCAGGTAGGCGCGCTCGATCGCGTAATCGCCCGCGGTGGTGGTCGCGGCCGCCGCGACATACCCGCGGTAACCACGGGTGTTGTAGCGCATGATGTGGTTCCACATCGCCTCCAGGCCGTTGCCCGGAATGGGGAAAGGAAACCCCTGCGCGGCGCAGCAGAACCCGTGGCCGGAGTTGGTGAGTTCGACGCGCTCCCCGTTCAGGCGGGTAGCGTCCAGGAACCAGGCTGGGTATGCCACGCCGCGGCGAGTGGGGTATACCGGAATCCCGTAAGTTTCGGGGAAGACCTTGAACAGCGCCTTGTGCCCTTCTGTCAGCAGACGTTCGTGCTGCGACAGGTTTTCCGCGGTGATGGTGTAGAGCGGCTTGTCCGCGGAGTAGGGATTGTCGCCGCGCTTGAATGCAGTGACGGCCAGGGGCTGCCACGCCGGAATAGAGCCATCGGCATTGGGCCCGGCTTCGCTGCCCATCGGCGTCAGCGACTGGCCTAGCTGGGCCGCCTTTTCGGGCGTGGTTTTGGCCTGCGCGCCGGCGCAGCACAGCAAGGTCCACGCGAGCAGCAGCGTTCGAATCATCCGGGGTTGGGAGCACTTGCCGGACTTGCAGCGGCTTGCACCGGCACGCCGTCGCCAATGCGTTGCAGGCCGCTGGTGACGACCGGCGCACCTGCCTGTACGCCGCTGAGGATTTCCACCTGTCCGTCGCGACGCTGGCCGACCCTGATCTCGCGCTCGACCGCCTTGCCGCTTTCGACCACATACACGAAGGAGCGATTGCCGCGAGCCACGATGGCCTGTTCGGGAATCAGTAGCGCATCGGTCTTGCGCTCGACCACCAGATTGATTCTTGCGAACAGGCCGGGCCTCAGCCGCCCGTCGGCATTGTCGAGCAGCGCTCGCGCCGCGATCGAGCGCGTGTCGTCGGCTACGCGCGAGTCGATGGCGTAGAGCTTGGCCGGAAATTTCTGGCCGGGATAGGCATCGAGCTCGACCTGCAGGTCCTGGCCTTCGCGCACGTCGGGCAGCGCCAGTTCCGGCAGGCGGAACTCCAGCTTGATCCGCTCCAGATCCTCGATGACCACCAGGTCCTGGCCGGGATTGACGTAGTCGCCCACCGAGGCGCTGCGCAACCCGACCCGTCCCGCGAACGGCGCGCGAATCACGGTCTTGGCCGCCTGCGCGCGAGCCAGACTGAGCGAGGCCGCGGCGAGGTCTAGACTGGCCGTGGCGGTGTCGCGTTCCGAAGTCGCAATCAACTCGCGCCCATACAACTCCTCTGCCCTCTTGGCGTTGCGGGTCGCCAGCGCCAGATTTGCCCTGGCCTGGGCGATCTGGGCGACGAACACTGAATCGTCGAGCTCGAACAGAGCCGTGTTGCGGCTGACTTTCTGCCCTTCGGCGAACCCGATGCGCACGATCCGTCCCGTGATCTCGGGGCGAACGATCACGCTCTCGTTGGCTTGCAGGGAACCCACCGCAGCCCAGACCCGCTCCAGTTCGCCCATCTTCACGGGCGTGACTTCCACGCTCGCAGCCGGTGGTGCCGCGGGCTTCCGGGTCTCTGCGTCCGAGCTCGAACAGGCCTGTAATGCGACCAGCAGCACGAGGCCCGGCACCAGGGAGGCAGCGACTCGCCGGGAGGCGATGGACGTTGGGTGGAGATTGGTCACTGCGGAGGCGGGAGGGGTAGGACGCATGAGTAGATCGTTGTCCAGCCGCATGGTTCGCTATCGCATCGGGCCTGTCTACCGCCGGAGGCCGCCTGTACCATCGCGCCGCCGAAACACTTCAGAGTGCCGACGATGGTTGCTGTAGATGCGCCCGGGCCGCGTTCGATCGCATTGGTCGCGGGAGAAATCTCGGGAGACATCCTGGGCGCCGCGCTCACGAGTGCTTTGCGCACGCGTTTCCCGCAGGCCCGGATCTACGGTGTGGCAGGCCCGAGAATGCTGGCCGCGGGCTGCGAGGCGATCGCCTCCATCGACGAGCTTTCGGTGATGGGACTGGCCGAGGTGCTGCCCGCCATTCCGCGCCTGTGGCATTTGCGAAAGCGGCTGGTCGCACAATTCACGAGCGAACGGCCTGACGTGCTCATCGGCATCGACGCCCCGGATTTCAACCTCGGCCTGGAGCGGCGCCTGCGCTGCAAAGGGCTGCGCACCGTCCACGTGGTCAGCCCCACGATCTGGGCCTGGCGACCGGGCCGCGTCAAGGGCATTGCGCGCGCGGTCGAGCTGATGCTGTGCCTGCTGCCGTTCGAGCCCGCGCATTACGACGGGCATGGCGTGGCGGCGCGATTCATCGGCCATCCGCTGGCCGACGAGCTGGATGACTCGATAGACAGCTTCGCGGCACGCGCCTTTCTGGGGATGGGACGCGATGCGCCTTGCGTGGCCATTCTTCCCGGTTCGCGGGGCGGCGAGCTGAAGTACCTGATGGAGCCGTTCGCACGAGCCGCTGCCCTGCTTCACGAGCGGGTTCCCGGCATCTGGTTTCTCACGCCAGTAGCCAAACCCAGCCTGGAAGCTCCGATGCGCGAGGCGATCCGCGAGCATGCGCCGCGCTGCAACTGGATACTGTTGTCGGGGCAATCGCGCGAGGCGATGCGCGCTGCCGACACCGTGCTGCTGGCGTCCGGCACGGCCACACTCGAATGTCTGCTACTGGGCCGGCCGATGGTCGTGGCCTACCGAACCTCGGTCCTGACAGCGTGGATGCTGTTGGACCTCGGGTTGCTCAAGACGCCGTATGTCAGCCTGCCGAATCTGCTGGCAGCCGAGCCTTGCGTACCCGAATTGTTGCAGGACGCGGCCACGCCCGACGCTCTGGCCGCCGAGGTCGAACGCCTGTTGCTCGACCCTGTGCTCCGACAGCGGCAAGTCGATCAGTTCGCCGCGGTGCGCGCGCAACTGCGCTGCGATGCGGCGAGTCGTGCGGCCGACTCCATCGGCGATTTGCTGAACCGTCCATCGCAGCCTGCTTGAACCCGCGTCCAATGGCCTGCGTATCTCTGAATCCAATGCACTCCGCCCATGCGTTCCATTACCCGCTCGCCTGACGCCATCGTGGTCGGCGCCGGCGTGATCGGTCTGTCCACGGCGCTGGCCCTGGTGCGCCTGGGTCTGCGCGTGACGGTGATCGATCGTGCTCACGTCGGACCAGGCGGCGCGTCCTGGGCGGGCGGCGGCATCCTCTCGCCGCTCTCGCCGGATGACGTCGATCCCGGACTCTTCGAGCTGTTGCGCGAAAGCCTCGCCGGCTACTCGAACTGGTGCGAGGAACTGCGCGATCAGGGGAAAATAGATCCGGAATTCATCCGCAGCGGCATGCAGGTGTTGGCGCCCGCATCGAGTGCGCGTTGGAGCGAATTAGGTGGCGTCTGCGGTATCGACGTGCAGGACGTGCCCGAGGATCTGCCGCAGCACTCTCTCGCACCCGCGATGGCTTGGTTGCCGGGGGTCGCCCAGGTCCGCAGCCCGCGGCTGCTGCGCGTACTCGCAGCGGCCGTGCGCGCGAGGGGCGGCACCGTGATCGAAGGCGAGGACGTTCTGCGCTTGCAAGGCACGGATCGGGTGACCGGCGTGGTTTGCCCTCAATCCGCTCGCAACGCGGGGTTCGTCGTGCTGTCCACCGGCGCGTGGACCGATGCGCTACTCCCGGACACCGGAATCCGTCCCGTCAAAGGCCAGATGCTGTTGTTGCAGGCGAAGGTGGGCGAACTGCCCCACATCATGCTTGCGGGCGACCGGTATCTCATTCCGCGCAAGGACGGGGTGATCGTCGCTGGCAGCACGCTCGAAGAAGCGGGTTTCGACGACGCGCCGACGACCGAGGCTCGCGAATCGATTGTGAAAACACTGAGCGAATTTTTTCCCTGGCTGGCCGATCGGGTCGTGCTGGCGCACTGGGCCGGGCTGCGGCCCGCGCCGGGTGGGAGAGTACCGATGATTGGCTGGTCCGAATCGCGTCGCGGCCTGATGCTCAACACCGGCCATCATCGTCTGGGCATCACCCTGGCGCCCGAGTCGGCGCGCAAGCTTGCATCGCTGATCGCAGAGAACGGTTTTTGATCTGCGGGCGCTTTTAGCGCCGCCGCCGCTCGGGCTTCCGGTCGGGATCGTAATTGCGCGGCAGCGCCTCGCGTACTTCGGCTCTTCGCGCCGAAAGCCGGGCCTTGTCCTGCTGGTTGAGGCCGGCCAGACGCAGTCCGGCATCGAGCTGCGATAGCGCGCCGCCTGCATCGCCGCGCGCAAACAGGAACGTGGCCATCTGGTAGCTCGCTTCGACGTCGTTATCCATTTCCCGTGCCGACTGCGACAGTAGCCGATACGTGTCGATGCGGGTGCCGAACGCCTGTTCGTGCACGAGCAGAATCTTGCGCGCCTGATCGGGCCTGCCGGCACGAATCAGAGCCTCGGAATATTCCAGAATCGCGGGCGTCCAGCGCGGGTTCAGACTCAGCGTTTTCTGGTAGGTCGCGAGACCCTTCTCGGTCTGGCCGGCGCCGCTCTGGATCGCCGCCAGCAGCAAGCCGAGATTGGCCTGGCGCGGAAACCGTTCGAGCGTGGGTTGTATCGTCTTCAGGGCGCGCTCGTTCTGCCCCATCTCGTGCAGCGCCAGCGCCAGCCCGTAACGCTGGGCCGGGGTGTCCTGACCGGCGGCGATGAGCGCAGAAAACGAATCCACCGCATCGCTCGGCCGGGCGGCGGCAAAGACCTGCGTGCGGGCGCGCATCAAGGTGTACTCGATGGAATCGGCGACTGGCTCGCGCGGTAACGAGGCGGCGCGCGCGCGCGCTTCGGCGATGCGCGAGGTGTTGACAGGGTGGGTTCGAAGAAACTCGGGGACGCCGCTGCCGTATAGGCGGGATTGCTGTTCCAGCTTCTGGAAAAAACCGGCCATGCCTTCCGGGTCGAAGCCCGCTTCGGACAGGGTATGGATGCCGATTCGGTCCGCTTCCTGTTCGTTGGCCCGGGTGAAATTGACCTGGCGCTGATAGCTCACCGACTGCCCGGCGGCGAGCGCCGCAAGAATGACGTCAGGGTCTGCGGACCCCACCAGAATGGCGGCCAGCACCGCCGCCCAGGTTGCGATGGTCGCAAGACCGCCGCTGTCGGCAGCGCCGCGGGCGATATGACGCTGGGTCACGTGCGCCAGTTCGTGCCCCATGACACCGGCAAGCTCGCTTTCGCTGCCGCTAGCCGTTATCAGACCGGCGTTGAAGCCCATGAAGCCGCCGGGCAGGGCGAACGCATTGATACGCGGATCCTTGACGACGAAGAACTCCAGGTGCGCGGGTCGCGTTCCGCTGGCCGCCGCCAGCCGCCAGCCCGTGGCGGTGAGGTATTCGACGAGTTGCGGGTCTTCGAGCAGGTACTCGTACGCATAGAGCTGCGAGACCACTTGCGCGCCGAGTCGCGCTTCCTCGGCCGGCGACAGCGCGGCATCGGCAGGGTCGCCGATCTGCGGCAGGTTCAGTTCGCGCGGAACGCCGGTCGAATAATCGAGTGGAGTGGAAGGAAGCGCGACCTCTTGCGCCGAAACAGCCACCCAGGTGCCAACCAAAAGGCTGGCAGCGGCAAGCGCGAGGGCGGGCAAACGTCGCATAACGGGATCGATCAAGGGACTGCGTAAGTTTACGCGTCTTGGAGTCGCACGAGGATTATTGGTTCAGCGCCACCCGTTGCGTTTCAAGCTCTTGTGCTCTGCCCTGTGCGATCAAGCCATGTAGCCGCCGTCGACGGTCAGCGTGGTTCCGGTCACGTAGCTGGCGGCGTCGCTCACCAGGTAGAGCACGGCTGGCGCAATTTCCTGCGGCTGCGCCACCCGCTGCAAGGGGACCTGCGCCAGAAAATTTCTGAGAATGGCATCGTTGCCGATGAGGGCCGAAGCGAATTTGGTGTCCGTGAGGCCAGGCAGCACGGCATTGACCCTTACGCGCCAGGGACCGCACTCCTTGGCAAACGACTGCGTCATGTTGATCACCGCAGCCTTGGTGATCGAGTAGATGCCCTGGAAGTTGGCCGGGCGCAGCCCGTTGATGCTGGCGATGTTGACGATGGCGCCGCCGCCCTGCGTCTTCATCATTTTTGCTGCCAGAGCGGACAATTCGAAGTAGCCCTTGATGTTGACCTGCAGGGTCTTGTCGATCATCCCCGGATCGGTGTCGGCCACGTGGCCGAAGTAAGGGTTGGTCGCCGCGTTGTTGACCAGGATGTCGAGGTGACCGAGTTCCGAAGAAATGCGGCCGACCAGATGCTTCAGGCCCGCCGAGTCACCCTGATTCGCAGCGATGGCCGTGGCTTTGCCGCCGGCCGCGACGATGCTTTCGGCCAGGCGGTCCAGGTTGTCCTGCTTGCGACTGGACAGCACGACGTGCGCGCCCTGTTCGGCCAGCAGCCGCGCAATGGCTTCGCCAATGCCGCGAGAAGCTCCGGTGACCAGCGCCACGCGACCGGAAAGATCGAAGAGAGAGGTCGGTATCGGAATGTCCTCGATAATCAAACGATCGAAACGAAAAGGCCGCGTAGCAAACCCAGGTCTGCTACACGGCCCTTTCGTCGAATCGAGCGCTTCGTGATTCGTTACGGAACCAGAACCAGGCCGCTGGAAGAAGTCGGCAGCGTGCGCCCGCTCTTGTCGGTCACTTTTTCCCCGACCTTCAGCTTGTAGACGCCTGGGGGCGCATTGAACAGCAGCATTTTCTTGTTGGTCGCCACCAGCCATTGGCCTTTGACCGGCGCGCCATCGCGCGCGGTGACTTTCACGTGCTTGTTGGCGCTATCCGCGTTGTCGAACTCGCCGTCGAACAGCAACACGATCGCCTTGGTAAAGGATGCTTCGCCCGCGTAGGTCAGATTGAGCTTGCCGTCTGCCTTGGGCGGCCACCAGACCTTCTTGAATTCCGCCGGCGAGATCTTGGGCTTGGACGGTCTGGGCTTCGGCGCGGGTTGCGTCTCGGTTTCGGTCGTCGCTTCGGCGGCGTAGGCCGGTTCGGGAGCGGATGCCGTCTCCGTCGGCGACGTTCGAGTAGCGGATTTCACCGTTACCGGCTTTGCGGAAGGATCTGCAGGCCCGATCGAACACGACCCTCCGGCGCTGACCGGCTGGGTTGCGGCCTGCGCAACCGGTTCCGGCTCGGAAGCAGGTGGTGCAGCTTCTGCGACCGGCTCGGGCTCGGGAGCTGGCGCAGGCTCCTCGATCGCAGGTTCCATGGCTGCCGGCTCTTCAACCGGCGATGGAGCGGTCTCGGCCAGCGCTACTTCCTGTGCCGCGGGAGCCGCAGCGGCGGCAGTCGATCCGACGGGAATCTTGGAAAAAGGTTCGCCGTTCACCATCGCGACGACTTTTCCTTTTGCAGGACCGGCAGCCGGGATTTCGCAGGCGCCGCCCTGCGCAACGCCGGCGTCGGTCGGAGGGGGAGCGCTGGCCGGCTCGGCTGCGGCGACTTCCATGGTTGGCTCGGACAGGTCTGCCGCGGCGACTTCGACAGGCGCCGGCGCGGCTTCCTCGGTAGCGGTGTTGCCGGGCTCCGCAATGGAGCCTGCGAAAACCTGGTCCGGTGTCGTGCCGGCAGGATGGCCTTCGTTGGCCAGAGTGATCGGTGCCACCAGATTCAAGCCTACAAGCGTGACGACAGCCACGCCGACCGATGCGGCCGTGAGGACCAAGCCCTTATTCATTTACCCCTCTCCATCCGGAAATTAGTTTGCTGTTAATGCTTGTGTTCTGAAGCGCTACCCTGGCGCGCGGGTCTTCGCCTGTTCGCGCAACAACTGTACGGAACTATCCGGCAGGGGCTGGTCAGCCGTCAACGTGCGGCGCTCTTGTCAGTGTCGCTTCGGGCTGTGGCTCCTATCCTCGCCGCTGCACGCACGCGGATTGCAGATCCCTTGCAGTCGTGTCGCGCCCCTTAATCTGGACAACGGGTTCTCGATGAGCGATCGCTTTCTTGAGTTCAGTCAGACCGCGTTCGGCAAGCAGTTGTCGGGCCTGCTCGGATTGCCGGCGCCGCCTCGCTTGCTGCGTGCTTCCGGTCCCTGGGCCGATCGACCGCTGTCGGACTCGGCCGTCATTGCGGGTGCAACGCCGAACGCGGAGATGGCGCCATCGCTGATGAGCGGATTGGCGCGAATGGGTGCCGAGATTTTCGTTGCACCGGAGCACCCGGGTCTGGTGCCGATCAAGTCCGCAGCGGCGCAGGCCGGAGTCGCACTTAGGGGCGAGCCCTCGGGTGAACGCTTTGCTGCGCGTGCATTGATATTCGATGCCAGCGGCATCGATTCGATTGCCGGTCTGCGCAGCCTGTACGACTTCCTGCAACCACGCGTCGGCAAACTGGCGGCACACGGCCGTGTGCTGGTGATATCGAGGTCGCGGCAAGCCGATGGCTCGGTCGGTGCGCACACTGTTTCGACCGCGCTGCGCGGATTCATCCGCTCGCTCGGCAAGGAAATCGGGCGCAAGGGTTCGACTGCCAATCTGGTCGAGGTCCGTCCGGGAGGGGAAGACCGGCTCGAAGGCCCGATGCGGTTCTTTCTGAGCGAGCACTCCGCCTTCGTCACCGGTCAGGTTCTCGCGTTGGGGCCGGGCGCCGCAGCGACTGAAGTGTTCAGCGGCTCGCTCACCGGAAAACTGGCGCTGGTGACCGGCGCCGCGCGCGGCATCGGTGCGGCCATCGCGCAGACCCTGGCGCGCGAGGGCGCCCGTGTGATCGGCATGGATCGGCCGCAGGAAGAAGGCGCGCTGGGCGAAGCCATGAGCCTTATCGGTGGACGCGGCTTGGCCCTGGATGTGGCGGTGAAGGACGCAGGCGAGCGCATCCTGTCGGAGTGCGGGCCGCTCGACGTCATCGTCCACAACGCCGGCGTGACCCGCGACAAGATGCTGCGCAACATGGCGCCGCACTTGTGGGACACGGTGCTGGACATCAATCTCGGCAGCATCATGCGCATCAACGAGCGCCTGCTGGATGCGGGCTTCCAGCCGGGCGCACGCATCGTCTGCATTTCCTCGATCGGAGGCATCGCCGGCAACGCGGGCCAGACCAATTACGGCGCGACCAAGGCCGGGATCATCGGGCACGCCGAAGCGCTCGCGCCCGAAATGGCACGACGCGGTGGCGCGATCAACGCGGTGGCGCCGGGCTTCATCGAAACGCAGATGACCGCGGCGATGCCGCTGGTGAATCGCGAAGTCGGCCGGCGCCTCAACTCCTTGTCGCAAGGCGGATTGCCGATCGATATTGCCGAAGCGGTGACGTTCTTCGCCTCGCCGGCATCCGCGGGGATCAATGGGCAGACCTTGCGTGTCTGCGGTCAGAACTTTGTCGGCGCATGAACGCATAGCGGACCGGGACAGGCGATACCGCACATCCGGCCGCGGGTGCGCCACGGTAAACTTCCCCGCTTGATCTCCTCCCATTTCTCTTTTCTGACCCGATGAGCGAGCTGCAACGCATCGCCGAGGCACGGCTGCCCACGCTGTTCGCCGAATTCACCGTGCAGGTGTTCGCCTCCGCGGACGGCAAGGAGCACGTGGTGATCGCACTGGGCGATCTGGTGGGCGGCGAGCCTCCGCTGGTGCGCGTGCACTCCGAGTGCCTGACCGGCGACGCACTGTTTTCCCTGCGCTGCGACTGCGGGTTCCAGCTCAACGCGGCGTTGTCCGCCATCGCCGACGCCGGCCGTGGCGCGGTGCTGTACCTGAGACAGGAAGGCCGCGGCATCGGGCTGGGCAACAAGATTCGCGCTTACGCCTTGCAGGACCAGGGTAGCGACACGGTGGAAGCCAATCACCAACTCGGCTTTCCCGCCGATGCGCGCGAATACGATCTGGCTGTGGAGTTGTTGCGCATTCTCGGACTGACGCGCATCCGGCTCATGAGCAACAACCCGCGCAAGTTCGATGCGCTGAGGCGCGACGGCATCGAGATCGTCGAGCGCGTGGCGCTGGAGTCCGGCCGCAATCCGCATAACGAGGCTTATCTGCGCGCCAAGGCCGACAAACTCGGGCATTGGCTGACCTTGCCATGAGAAGAGACAGGCTTCTGGCCGACTCCCCTCGCCCCGCGAAGCGGGAAGAGGGGGTCGACGGATCCGGGCAGGCGAGGGCGGAGCGTAGTTCCAGCGAGGCGATGCTCGACCAAGGCCCCGGCGAACCTACCGGCAAGGTCGCGGCCAAGCCGCGCGGCGTGCTGCGCGAGATCAGCCGCTTCTCGGTCTCCACCTACAAGCTCACGCGCGGCTTCGGGTCTCTGCTCAAACTGGTGGCCTCGGAGAGCGACATCACGCGCGACGAACTGGCGCTGGCCATCGATCGCGCGGTGGAGGGCTTCTACCGCCATCCGCTGATGAAGGGCACGGGCAAGCTCACTACCTACCTGCGCGGCCGCGGCCTGATTCCCAACGAGGAATCCACCGAGGAGCTGATCCGCTACGTCGTCGACCAGATTCTCAAGCGCAGCCCGGTGCCGGTGCCCGAAGCGCTGGTGCAGGAGTTCTGGGATTTCTTCGACGAGTTGTTCGCCTCGCCTGAACTGAAAGGCCTGGGCGAGCTGACGGTGGACATGGTGCGGCTGGTGCTGCGCACCTACGAGCCGATCCTGGTCGAGGTCGTCAACGTGCTCAAGGCCGGGCGGCGTTTCAACGAGTGGCAGGTGCGCGAAATCATGCGCCGCGCCGGCACCGTGCGGCATGACCTGGTCATCGTGCGGCGCCAGATCAAGGCGCTGCGCTACATCCGGCCGTTCTTCCAGACCGATCCCAAGGACTTCTCGGGACAGGCCAAAATTGTCGCGCAGATGGTCGGCGAGTTCGGCCCCTTTTTCGTCAAGCTGGCCCAGGTCGCGGCCGCCAACGCCGACTTCCTGCCGGACGAAATCGCCAAGGAACTGGCCGTCTTCCACGAAGACGTGCCAGCCATGAGTGAGGACGAGGTGCTGTCCGCATTCATGGAGTGCTACGGCAAGCTGCCGAATCAACTCTTCCTCGAATTCGACGCAAAGCGTCCGGTGAAATCCGGCTCCATCGGCAGCGTTTACGTTGCCAAGAAGCCCTTCATCGAGGAAGGCCGCGAAGTGCTGCGGCCCGTGGTCATCAAGGTGGGTCGCCACAACATCGACCGCGAGTTCGCCATCGGCAAGATGGTGCTGGGCCTCGCGATCATGTCGAGCCAGTACTGGGCGCCGCATTCCAAGCTCACGCCGTTTTTGCGCGCAATGCAGGAGCAGGTCGATGAGTTCGTCGCCGGCTTTGTCGAGGAACTGGACTTCGAGGCCGAGGCACAGAACCACATGCGGTTTTACGAGCGCAGCCTCAACACGCGGCAATGGCGTGTGCCCGAGTTGTACGGCCACTCGCACCGGATTCTCGAAATGGAATACTTGTCCGATGCCGCGAGCCTCACGCGCGCGCTGGCGCGCATGAGCAAGCGCGAGCGGCGGCGCTTCCAGTCGCAGGTGCTGGAGCGGCTGGTCTACGCGGTGCTGCATCACATCTTCATCTACAACGAGATTCACGGCGACCTGCATCCGGGCAACGTCATGATCGGCTCCGACGGCGGTCTGCACCTGATCGACTGGGGCAATGTCGTGCAGCTCGACGGCAAGCTTGGGCCGGTCTGGAATTACCTTGTCGCTGCGGTACTGGCCGACACGTCGATGATTGCCGACTCGCTGGTGGCCATGTCCACGCAGCCCGAGGACAACGCCGGTCGCCGGGCCGATCTCAAGGCCGTGCTCGACGAGACCCTGCTGAAGAAGGGCGTCACGCCCCTGACCGCGCGAAACTTCCTGAGCGAATTGCGGCGCGGCGGTATGGAAGGCCTCCACCGTCGCGGCCAGACCGTGTTGCACCTGATGTCCAATACGCAGCAGACCGGCATCGTGCTCAAGCGCGATTACCTGCACCTGTCGCGCGCGCTGTTCGCAGCCGCCGGAAGTTTCGGTTCGCTGTACGAGAACACCTCGAAGCGCCTGATGATGCGCGACATGGCGATGTCGTTGATGCGCCTGCCCTTGACCGCCACGCAGGACGTGCTGCACATGGAAACGGCGAGTTGGCGCAAGCGGCTGCTGCGCGTGCTGCCGCTGCCGGGCTTCCTGCGCAAGCGCCTGACGCCGCCGCCCAAGCTCAAACCCAAGTTCATCGGCCGGCCGCCGGCGCAACCCATCATCATGCCGCCGCCTTCGGCGCGTGTGGGTTGAGGGCGGCTGTGATCGGCAGACGAGAAGAAGCAAAGCCGTTTCACGCGATGGAGCCGCTTCAGTCGCGGCTCCATCGCGTGAAGGTTGTTCTTTGATCCGCGCTCGTGCTCTATCGACTCGCACGTGCTGCCCTGTTCCGGCTCGACGCCGAAACCGCGCACGAGCTGACGCTCGCCAGTTTCAGCCGTCTGCCGAAGCTGGCGACCGCGCCGTTCACTGGCTGTGCCGTCGAAGATCCGGTCTCGCTGCTGGGCCTGAAATTTCGCAATCGCGTGGGGTTGGCCGCGGGACTCGACAAGAACGGCGAGTGCCTCGCCGCCTGGGATCGCCTGGGCTTCGGCTTCGTCGAAATCGGTACGGTCACACCGCGGCCGCAGCCCGGCAATCCGCGACCGCGCATGTTCCGGCTGCCGGAGCACCAGGCGCTGATCAACCGGCTCGGCTTCAACAACAAGGGTGTCGATCGCTTGATCGAGCGCGTGCGCGAGAGCGACTACAGCGGCGTGCTCGGCATCAACATCGGCAAGAACGCCGATACGCCCATCGAACGCGCGGCCGAGGATTACCTGACCTGCCTGCGCAAGGTGCACGCGCACGCGAGCTATGTGACGGTCAACATCTCCTCGCCCAACACGAAGAACCTGCGTGAGTTGCAGGACACCCGGCCGCTCAACGAACTGCTGGCTATGCTGGCGGCCGAGCGCGAGCTTCTGGCGCAGAAACAGGGACGGCGTGTGCCGATGCTGGTCAAGATTGCGCCCGACGTGATCGAGGCACAGCTCGATTCCGTGGCCCTCGCAGCGCGGACGCACGGCGTCGACGGTCTCATCGCCACCAACACCACGATTTCGCGGCCCGGTGTCGCAGAGCATCCTCACGCCGTACAAACCGGCGGGCTGTCCGGAGCGCCGCTGCGGCCGCTTGCCGATGCCACACTCTCGGCATTGCGCAAAAAAATCGGGAATGATTTCGTTCTGGTCGGTGTCGGCGGCATCTGTTCAGCTCAAGACGCGCTGGCCAAGCGCGCGGCGGGCGCCGATCTGGTGCAGATTTACACAGGGTTCATTTATTGTGGGCCAGACCTTATTCGCGCAAGCGCACGAGCACTGGCTACCGATACGCGATCGCGCACTTTGTAAACAAGGGGGCTTGGTTCTGTGATTGTCAATAATCTTCGTTGCCGCGAACTCGGAAGCCCCCGCGACAGACCGACGCGGCTCCTTCTTGCTGCGTTCATGGCCAGTGGTATCGCAGCCTCTGCGCCCGCATTCGGTGTCAGCGCCGACGGCAACGACCTGCCTTACGCGACGCTCGGCGGGCTGCTGGAGTCTCCCGACTCCGCGCGCGACTCCGATGACGGTCGTGGCTTCCAGTTCGGCCTCGGCCTGCCCTTGCCCGGCCGTGACACCGAGGCCGTCGAATTCAATTTCAAATCCATCACCCGCGACCGCGAACAGGGCGGCGGCTCCGACGACCAGCGCTCGCTGATGGGGCATTGGGTGAAAGAGCTGGATGGACCGAATCTTCCCTTTGGCTTGCAACCTTTCTTCCTGCTCGGCTCCGGCGTGATTCAGGAAGACGTGGACGGCGACGATCATCTTCATCTCGGGCTGGACGGCGGCGTGGGCACGCTGATTCTGCTGCCGATCCGCGGCTGGGCAATCCGCGCCGAAGCCATCGCGCAAGGCCAGCTCAACGACGACAGCGTGCGCGGCGAAGACGTGCTGCTCGACCTGCATTTCCAGCTCGGCCTGCACGTGCCGCTGGGCTGGTTCGTCAAATACCTGCCCTGGCCCGTGGAGGATTGCGAAGGCCGCACGGTGGACCCGGTCAGCGGCCGCGCAACCTGCCCGGATGGCAAGGCCGCCGCAGACGGCACGCTCGATTCGGATCAGGACGGAGTGGCCGACGCCGCGGACGCCTGTCCGGAAACCACGCGCGGCATGACGGTGGATGGCCAGGGCTGCCTGGTCGAACAATCCATCGCGCTCCGCTCGATCAATTTCGATAGCGGTTCCGCACGACTCACCGCGGATGCCAAGATCGCGCTCAAGGAAGTGGCGCGAGGCCTGGCCGGCGACCCCGATCTGCGCGTAGAAATCGTCGGTCACACCGACAACGTCGGCAACGACGGTTACAACATGATTCTGTCGCAGCAGCGCGCGCAGTCCGTGCGCCAGTATCTGATCGGCCAGGGCGTGAAGTCCGGCCGTCTGAAAGCGACCGGCCTCGGAGAAACCGCGCCGGTCGCCGACAACCAGACCGAGGAAGGCCGCAACGCCAATCGGCGGGTCGAGTTCAAGGTGCGTGCCCTGTAATCGCCGATGAACCGTCCCGCTCACCAGGAACCCGTCGTCTCGCCCTGCATCGGCATCTGCCAGCTCGATGCGAGCTCGATGTGCATCGGCTGCGGTCGCCTGATGAGCGAGATCGTCGAATGGCCGCGCGCCGGCGAAACGCGGCAACGGCAGATTCGCGACGCCGCGCAGGTTCGCCTACCGAATCCTCCTGCCGCCAAGCCGCAATGAATCTCCCGCGACGCGAGCAGTTTCGTTTCTTCTGTCCACTGGCTACGCGCTGGGGCGACGTGGACCGCATCGGCCACGTCAACAACGCGAAGTACTTCACCTACGATGAGCAGGCGCGCATCGAGTATTTCCGGCAGACCTTCGGCCACAGCCTGGACCCCAAGGGTTCCAGCATCATCCTGGCGCGCATCGCTTGCGACTTCGTCGAACAACTGCATCATCCGGCGCAGATGGACTACGCCATCCGCATCGCGCGCATCGGTCGGTCCAGTATGCAGACGGAAGGTGCGCTGTTCGTTGGCGAGCGTTGCCACGCGCGCACCGAAGGCGTGGTGGTGTGGTTCGATTACGCCGCGCAGAAGGCGGTGCCGGTGCCGGAGTCGGTCCGCCGTAACGTTCGCGATTTTGAGATCGTGAAGCCGACGGAGTGACGGGCGGGCGGCCCCAATCGTTTTGTCGGGGCTCGGCGTTGGAGGACCGGCAGGCAGTAAGCGCTCGAGACGAAAGCACGGCTTGCGTGATTTTGGTTCAGGAGCGGTGAGGGTTCCAAGCAGGCATCATTCACCGTGGAGGTAGTCACAACAGAATCGACGAACCTTGTTCCCACCGGAAATACGAATGCATTGTTCATCTCTTGGCGCTGCGGTCTGGTTTGTCGGAGCGCTGGCTTCTATCCTGGTCTCGACAACTGTGGCTGCCTCCGCGATCCTCCTTCCTGCGGGCAATCAGACACTGCGTGACGATCTCAACTGGCTGGCAGATCGGGGCGTCCTGACTATTTCCGCCAGCACCTGGCCGCTTCCCTTGCAAGGCGTCGCCGACGCACTTGCCAACGTCAGCGCGGAGAAATTGACGGGAGCAGATGCGGCGGCCTACCAGCGTCTGAGCGCTACGGTGGCCCGATACAGTCGAACCTCGGCGACGTTCACCGCCTCCGCAAACAATGACGAGTACATGCTGCCGCGCGGGTTTCAGACCGAGGCAAGGGCCAAGACCGAGTTCGGAGCCAACGTGACTTTCTCCGGTGAAATAGCCGCCCTCTCGCTCGGCGTCAACAGCATCGACAAGCTGACCAACGCGGACGAAGACCAGGATGTGACGGCAGATGGCAGCTACGCCGGCATCCGTTTTCTGGGGCAGATCGCGGCGATCAGCCAGATCGACCGGTGGTGGGGTCCCTCGGACCAGGGCAGCGCGATCCTGGGGTCTGCGGCCCGGCCATTTCCAGCGGTGTCGCTACAGCGCGGAACGCAGAGCGCCCCGGAAACAAGCTGGCTCCAGTGGGTGGGCGCCTGGAACTACCATGTTCTCTTCGGGCAACTCGAGGACTATGAGTCGGTGCCCGACACGAAGCTTTTCGGCATCCGCCTGAGCGCAAAACCATTCGATGTCATCGAGATCGGGCTGAGCCGGACGATGCAGTGGGGCGGGGACGGACGGCCCCACGATTTCGATTCCTTCCTCGACGGTTTGCTGGGCGACAGCAACACCGACAACCGGGCTGAAGATCCTGCCAATCAGCTTGCCGGTGTCGATCTTCGAATCAATCCGTTCGGTCACGGTGTTCCGCTCGCCGTTTTCGCCGAAGTCATCGGTGAAGACGAGGCGGGCGGATGGCCCTCGCGTACTTTCGGAACGGTCGGCGTGGAAGTTCGATTCTCGATCGGACAGCTCCCTCTGACCTGGCGCGTCGAAGGAACCGAAACGACCGCAGACAGCTATCCTGGCAAGGACGACGACATACCGAGATACACCTACCGCAACGGTGCCTATCCCGGTGGGTACTATCAGCAGGGGCTCTCGCTGGGCTACCCCATCGGCGGTGACGGCGAGCTTTACCTCTCCTCCGTTTCGGCGATCGATCGACGCGGCATTCGCTACGAGGCAAAGTTTCTGCGGACGCTCGTCAACGACACCTCCCAGGACGTGAATCTTGCCTATCCCGCACGCGACAAGATCTCGGCCGGCATTCTCAAATTGAGCGCACCCCTGCCGTTCGGTTCGATAGATGCCGTGGCTGCATTTCAGGACAGCGAGCTATTCGGCTCCGAGCCGGTTGCGAGCCTGCAATTGACCCTCGACATGCAGAAGATCATGCGGATCGGGAACTGATTTGTGCGCCGGGTTCTATCTCCCGCCTGTTGCGTGCTCCTCGTGGGCGCAAACCTCGGCTGCGGTTTGACAGCGGCCCGGGCCGATACGTACGCCGAGTTGCTGTACGCGAACGTCAACATCGACTTCAAGCCGTTTCCAGACGAGTACGGGGTTCACATCTTCGGGTCCGTGGATGTCCATCCCCGGGTCACGATTTTTGGTGGATCGAACTTCACGGAGTTCCAGCCGAGCGGACCCGTGCTGGGTAGATACCGATCGGCCGACGACTGGACGACGGTGGGCGCCGAATTCGCGTTGTGGAAGAACGCCTCGGCGGCGCTCGTCGCGGGAGGCGCCTATCAATCCGTCAAACTGGACGAGGATCGCGAAGGCGGAAGCAGTTTCCATCTCGGCGGGCGATGGCGGCCGCACGATCGTGTTCGCCTAGGTTTGAATGTCGGCTATCTCGACCTTGTGGTCGACGACATCACACTGATCGCATCCGCCGCCTTTGCTCTGACGCGCCGGCTGGCCTGGAGCTTTCGCGTCGAAGACCATTCCGATTGGGATTTCACCACTTACGAGACAGGTCTGAGGTGGTACTTCGACTGAGAAACACGGCGGGAATCTGATCCTGCTGACGCTGACTCCGCGCGACGACGAACTCAGTCGCGGTAGCGCTTCATGATCCGGTTCCAGGTCCCGTCCGGGTCCTGTGCTTCAACAGCCGTCTTCGAGGCCCTGAGCGGAGTTCCTTCCCACCGCGCGTGTTTGAGACCGTCTGCATCGTAGGTTTCAGCGGTCTGATCGAGCAGCGATGCACACTCCTTTATCGTCTTCACCGTCGCTCCAATCTGCCGACCCTTCACGTCGAGCTGACAGGGAGCGCTCGCCATTTTCGCCGCCTCCAATTCTTTTTCTGTCGGCTTCGGCTCGGGAGCAGGAGCGGGCGGTGCGCTGATCTGGGGCGGAACCGTTTCCACGATCGGAGCCTGTGCGGAAGGTTTCGTAGCCACGGGTTCGGGTGTCGAAGCGATCTCTACCGCAGCGCTCTCTTGAGGCGCGACCTCCGCTTTGGATGGGGGAGCGCTCGCCATTGTCGGTGCCTCTAATTCTTTTTCTGTCGGCTTCGGTTCTGGAGCAGGAATGGATGGTGCGCTGGCCCGGGGCAGGGGCGTTTCAGCAATCGGGGCCTGCGCCGAAGGTTTCGGGGCGACGGGTTCGGGGGTCGAAGCGATCTCTGCTGTGGCGCCCTTTCGAGGTGCGACCGCCTCTTTGGATTCGGGCGCGCTCGCCGTTGCCGACGCCTCTATTTTTTCCTCTTTCGGCTTTGGTTCTGGAGCAGGAGCGGACGGTGCGCCGGCCCGAGGCAGGGGCGTTTCCGCAGCAGAAGTCTGTGCGGAAGGTTTCGTGGCAACGGGTGCGGGTGCCGAAGCGATCTCCGCGGCGGCGCTCTTTTGAGGTGCGACCTCCTTCTTGGACTCGGGAGCGTTCGCAAGGGTCGACGCCGGTATTTTTCTCTCTTTCGGCTTTGGTACCAGAGCAGGCGCGGATGGTGCGCTGGTCAGGGGCGGAGCCGTTTGCGCAATCGGAGCCTGTGCGGAAGGTTTCGTGGCCGCAGGTTCGGGCGCCAAAGCGACCTCCTCTCCCGCGCTTTTTTGAAATACGACTTTCTCTTTTGAGTCCAGCGCAGAGGTCGCCACGTCAGCGGCATCGAGTCGCGACCAGGTCTGTCCACCGTCGTTTGAAATCAGGGATTCCGCCCCCCGAATCGCAAGCATTGATCCGCCCCAGCGCCCGAACTTCGCGCTCGATGCCCCCGCAGAACTGCCTTTCTCGCGAAGCATGGCGACGCAATCGTCCAGGCTCCTGGCTTCGATCACGGAAGCCGCTGTTCCAACGCCAAGGCCGCATTCGGCAGCTTTCTGACGGTCCTCCGCCTGCACCGGCAGCAACACGGCGAGCGCAACAAACGCCAGGCTCATCATAATTTTCATGCCTCATGCTCCCCGTTCGTAAACGACGGTGTAGTTGGTGTAAAAAATAGGGTCGTCCGCAGTCTCGGACTCGCCACGACACCTGCCAGTCCCAGCCGCTTCCGCCACTGCGTCATTGCAAAATCAACCGAAGCGAGGCCTCTGATGCCAGTTCCACGCGTCGGAAATAATCTGCTTGATGCCGGGTCGCAAAGGCTGCCATCCGAGCTGAGTCGTCGCTTTCTCTGCGCTGGCGACCAGCACGGCGGGGTCCCCTGGCCTGCGATCGGATTTTGGAATGCCGAGCGAACGTCCAAGCACATCTTCCACCGCAGCGACCACTTCGGCCACCGAGTATCCGTTGCCGTTACCCAGATTGAATTGATGGAAACCGACCTTCCGCTCCATCCATCCCATCGCAAGAAGATGAGCTTCCGCAAGATCGTTCACATGGATGTAGTCGCGGATACAGGTGCCATCCGGCGTCAGGTAGTCTGTTCCGAAAATCCGGACCTCCGAAGCCTCTCCAGCCGCACGCCGTAACAAGCGGGGGATCAGGTGCGTCTCGGGCTGGTGCATCTCTCCGATGCAAGTGCTGGGGTCGGCGCCGGCAGCATTGAAGTACCGAAGGACCACGACATTCAGTCCATACGCCAGGGCCGCGTCTTCCAGCATGTGCTCCACGGCCAGCTTCGTTTTCCCGTACGGATTGATCGGATGACGCGGATGAGTCTCCGAGATCCGTGGCTCCTCGGGCTCGCCAAAAACCGCAGCCGTCGAAGAAAAGATGAACCTGCAGACGCCGTTTGCGCGCATGGCGCGGAGCAGATTCAAAGTGGCCGAAACGTTGTTGGCGTAATAGGAGTAAGGGTCGGAAACCGACTCTCCAACAATCGAACATGCCGCGAAATGCATCACGACATCGATTTCCCGCTCGCCGAGAATGGACGAGACCAGGCCCTCGTCTGCAATCGACCCCACGATCAGCTCACCCCATTGCACCGCTTCCCGGTGCCCGGTCGACAGGTCGTCGAGCACGATTGGATGGTGGCCGGCCTCATGGAGTCGCTTGCACATGTGCGAACCGATATATCCAGCGCCGCCAGCGACAAGAACCTTCATCGTCAAATCCTTTCTGGTCCGCAGGGATGAACTCGTACAAGGGTTTCCAAGGAGTCGCACCGGCGCTCGCGTAGCCGCTCAAGCATGATCGGATCTTCGGGAAACTTCGGGGGAGACGGTTGAAGCCATGATTTCGTCGTCGCGGTGAATTTGGACCCGATAAACTTTGCAGTCTCAGGCGACACCTAGGGTGAGCCATTCTCTCGTTGGCGACCGCGGCTCGTGATCAACAGGATACTGATTGTTTGTACCGGCAACATCTGCCGCAGCCCCATAGCTGAGGGGCTGCTCCGTGCGCGACTTCAAGGCACCGAGAGGCGAGTGCTTTCGGCTGGAACCAGCGCCTTGATCGGTTATCCCGCAGACCCGCTGGCCGTGGAGGTTGCGATGGAGGGCGGCGTCGATATCGGCGGCCACCGCGCGCAGCAGGTCACACTCCCGTTGCTGGCCGCCATGGATCTGGTTCTGACCCTCGACCAGTCTCACAGCAACTGGATCACCCGCCAATACCCTCAACTACGCGGCCGGGTGCACAAGCTTCTGAAGTGGCAGGGCGACCAAGATGTCCCCGACCCCTACCGGCAACCGCGATCTGCTTTCGAAGAAGTGCACTCCCAAATTCGGCAAGGAATAGACGACTGGTTGCCGAAGCTTTGAGTTGTTCAACCGTCTAGCGACGGAGTCAAAAGCATTCCGCGAAGATGCCGGTCGAACTCGGCCAGAATGGAGTGACGATTCAGTTCCTGCTCCGCGTAGGCGCGGGCCGCGCGGCCTAGCGCAATGCGCTGTTCCGGCTGACTGGCCAGAGCCAGCAAGGCTTCTGCCAGAACGTCTGCGCGCTCCGGTGTCACGACGATGCCGCATCCCTTCAGCACATTGGCGATCTCCGTTTCCGGCGATGCAGTCGCAATCACGGCTCGGCCGCTCGCGAGCATGCCGGTCAGCTTCGACGGCATCACCAGATCCGCTGCATCGGCGCGTTGCGGCAACAGATGGACATCCGCGAGGCCTAGCAGATCGCCCAGCCGCTCGATGGGTTGCAGATCCATGAACCGTACATTGGGCAGCCCTTCACACTCCTGCATCAACCGCTGGCGACCCGCTCCTCCGCCGCAGAATACGAACTGTACCGAGGGGTTGCCGGAAAGAATCCGAGCTGCCTGGCCCAGAACCTCGAGCCCTTGCTTGGTTCCCATATTTCCGGAGTACAGCGCCACAATTGCATCCGGATCGATGCCCAACTGCAATCGAAAAGGGCTGTCCGTCGTGAGCGGCCGTACCGCCTGGGTGTCTGCCCAATTCGGAAACGACACCAGCTTCGACAGCGGCACACCCTTGCTGAGCGCGCGATCGACCATTCGCGAAGAGATTGTTGATATGCGGTCGCACCGGTCCATGACCCAGCGCTCGAATCCAAGCGCCCAACGTCGAAGCCGTTCGCCCTTCAGCAGCCCCAGGTCGAACGCCGCGTCAATCTCGAAGTCCTGGATTTCGAGAGGGGCGCTTCGTCCGACCTCCCCCTCTCCCCGGCCCTCTCCCGCAAGGGGAGGGGGAGTGGCTCGAGTTGCCTTGAGGCGGCTGATGATTTACAGCGCCTTTGAGGTGCTTCCGAATGAAAGCCCCGATTTTGCCGCGGGATCGTTACTTCTTCCTCGCACTAATCAACACCTGCGACCCAAAAAGATTCGGCCAATGCTTGCTGCCTGAACCGCCCCGGTTTTCCCGGAGGCTCGTTGGTTTGAGTCACGCCGCGAGGGCGAGACTCGGGATCTGCGAATAGTAGGCTTCCTCGGCTTCAGCCGGAGGGATGTTGCCGAGCGGCTCCATCA
>JBQTHL010000099.1:0-22103 GCA_052389915.1 Panacagrimonas sp. | reverse complement strand
GTCAGCCGAAATCTTGGTCAGGGCCGCCGTCGTGGTGGTCTTGCCATGATCCACATGCCCAATCGTCCCCACATTCACATGCGGCTTGATGCGCTCGAATTTTTCCTTGGCCATTTTCTTTCTACCTTTGTGTAGGGCGGGTCATGCCCGCCGGCTGCTCTTGAATCCTGGATAAGGCGGCTACGGGCTGCCCTACGATCTATTTGTTGGTGCCCACAATCGGATTCGAACCGATGACCTCATCCTTACCAAGGATGCGCTCTACCACTAGAGCTATGTGGGCGGCGATGCTTGTTCTACAACTCGTCAGTGCAAAAAACTGGAGCGGGTGATGGGAATCGAACCCACGCTATCAGTTTGGAAAACTGAAGTTCTACCATTGAACTACACCCGCTTCGCTTCGCAGCGTTGCCGCTAAAAACCCGTGGTGGAGGGGGAAGGATTCGAACCTTCGTAGACATAAGTCAGCAGATTTACAGTCTGCCCTCGTTGGCCGCTTGAGTACCCCTCCGCGCCGTACCCGGCAAAACGGCCGCGTATTCTCGGGACGCGCTCCCTGTGCGTCAAGCGCCCGGTTTCTTGCGTGGCGCGCTTTTCTTTACTGCTTTTTTCGCTGCCTTTTTGGCGACCGCCGTCTTTTTGGCAGGCGCTTTTTCGGGAGCCGCCGTCTTTGCCGACTTGGCAGCCTTGCCCTTGCCGGCCGGCTTGGCTTTCAGCGCTGCCTCGTTGAGGAAGAATTCGCAGTCCAGCGCCGACAAGGATTCCGGCTCTCGCGTCCGCGGAATGTTCGCGCGACGCTCGCCATCGGTGATGTAGGCGCCGAAGCGGCCCTTGATGATGCGCATCCCGGTGCCGGGGAAATCCTTGATTGTCGCCGCATCCAGTGCCGCCGCCTTCTGCTCGATCAGCTCGATGGCGCGCGGCAGCTCGATGGTGAAGGGGTCGTCGTCCTTCTTCAGCGACACGAACTTGCTGCCGTAGCGCGCGTAAGGCCCGAAGCGGCCGACGTTGACCTCGACCTCCTCGCCGCTCGACAAAGCACCGAGCTTGCGCGGCAGCTTGAACAAGTCCATTGCCTGATCGAGCGTGATCGTGTCGATGCGCTGGTTGGCGCGCAGGCTGGCGAAGCGCGGCTTGTCGGCGTCGTCCTTGGTGCCGATCTGAGCCAGCGGCCCGTACTTGCCCATGCGCACGAGCACCGTCTTGCCCGTGACCGGATCGACGCCGATTACGCGCTCTTCCCAGGTGGGCGGCTTGATGTCTTTGCCGCGATCGATCTGGTCCTTGAACTTGTCCCAGAATTTTTCCAGCACCGGCACCCATTCAAGCTCGCCGCGCGATATTTCGTCCAGCTCGTCCTCGAGCTTGGCGGTGAAGCCGTAGTCCACGTACTGCGTGAAGTGATCGGTGAGGAACTTGCACACGATCATGCCCACGTCGGTGGGCACGAACATCTTGCCTTGCAGCAGCACGTACTCGCGGCTCTGCAAGGTGGAGATGATCGAGGCGTAGGTCGAAGGCCGACCGATGTCGTACTCCTCCAGCGTCTTCACGAGCGAGGCCTCGGTGAAGCGCGGCGGCGGCTCCGTGAAGTGCTGATCCGGAATCAGCTCCATCAGCTTGATCTTCTCGCCTTCGACCAGCGGCGGCAGACGCTTGTCGTCCTCGTCGTCCTCGTCCTTGTCGGCGGGATCGTCGACCTTGATGTTGTAGGCCGCGAGAAAGCCCGGCTCGATCAACACCGAGCCGTTGGCGCGGAAGGCGTGCGGCGTGCCGGCGCGCAGCTCGACTGCCACGGTGTCCGATACCGCCGGCGTCATCTGGCAAGCCACGGCGCGGCGCCAGATCAGCTCGTACAGCTTGGCCTGGTCGGGGCTGACGTAGCGCGCCACCTCTTTCGGCAGGCGGCTCGCAGAAGTCGGGCGAATCGCCTCGTGCGCTTCCTGCGCGTTCTTGGACTTGGCCTTGTAGAAGCGAGGCTCGTCCGGCAAACCCTTCCTGCCGTACTGCTGCTCGATCACCATGCGAATCTCGTTGATCGCCTCGTTGGCCAGGCTCACCGAGTCGGTTCGCATGTAACTGATCAGACCCACGGTCTCGCCGCCAATGTCCACGCCCTCGTACAACTGCTGCGCGGCGCGCATGGTGCGGCTGGACGTGAAGCCGAGCTTGCGATTGCCTTCCTGCTGCAAGGTTGAAGTCGTGAAGGGCGGGCCAGGGAAGCGGCGACGCTGCTTCTTGTCGATGCTCTTGACCAGCAATTCGCCGCGCGCCGCGTCGAGAATGCGCGCTCTGGCCGCTTCCGATCCGCCCGCATCGGTCAAGGTGAATTGCTCTACCTTGTTGCCGTCGAGCTCGATCAGGCGCGCCGAAAACGACTGCACCTCCTTCTGCGCGCGCGCCTCCAGGGTCCAGTATTCCTGCGGCACGAACTTCCGAATTTCCAGTTCGCGCTCGCAGATGAGTCGCAGCGCCGGACTCTGCACGCGACCGGCGGAGAGTTTCGGCGCGACCTTGCGCCACAGCAGCGGCGAGAGATTGAACCCAACCAGGTAATCCAGCGCACGGCGCGCCTGCTGCGCATTGACCAGGTCGGTGGCCACGTCACGCGGATTGGCAATGGCCTCGTTGACCGCGGCCTTGGTGATCTCGTGAAACACCACGCGCTTGACCGGCTTGTTCTTGAGCGCGCCCTTTTCCTTGAGCAGCTCCACCAGGTGCCAGGAAATGGCCTCGCCCTCGCGATCGGGATCGGTTGCGAGATACAGCGTGTCGGCGTGCTTCAGCGCGCTGGTGATGGCGCGCACGTGTTTCTCGTTGCGCTCGATCGGCTGGTACTTCATCTCGAAACCGTTCGCAGTATCGACCGCGCCGTCCTTGGGCACGAGATCGCGCACGTGGCCGTACGAAGCCAGCACTTCGAAGTCGGGGCCCAGGTATTTCTTGATCGTCTTGGCCTTGGCAGGCGACTCGACGATGACCAGGTTTTTGCTCATTTGGCTCGCATCTCGCAAGGCCGGATGGCCTGCGGGGGCAGAGCTTATAAGGGCAGGGACTGGCGCTGTCCAGCGGACATCGGGTGGTTTGAGCGACCGGATCGGGTCGCCGAACCACCACTTCAGTGCAGGTGTTGGCCCTGCGAATAGACCAGGTCTTCGAGGTGCCCGAAGGCCTGTTCCGCGTCGGGATGATTGATCAACACCAGCAGGCAGACCCACTTCACGCGATCCAGATCGATCTCGTCTTCGATCGCCATCAGGCGGTCGATCACCACCTCGCGCGCGCTGGCGTCGAGAATGCCGAGCTGCTCCAGATACAGCAGAAAACCGCGGCATTCGGTGGACAACCGAGCCTGCTCTTCGCGCGCATACACGCGCAGCGAACCGCGCAGGCCGAAGATCAGCGGCTGCTGCCGCTGGTTGGCCAGGCTGTCGAGCCAGGCAAAGGCGTGATTAACTTCTTGGACCGGAAACCCCGCTGCGGTCAGTTCATCCCGCAGCGTTTCCT
Source organism: Panacagrimonas sp. (assembly GCA_052389915.1). Lineage (GTDB taxonomy): Bacteria > Pseudomonadota > Gammaproteobacteria > Nevskiales > Nevskiaceae > Panacagrimonas. The sequence goes on along the minus strand of JBQTHL010000099.1, from coordinate 18,596 downwards.
GGTTGTCCGTGTCGGAGAATTCTCCGTGCTGGTAGTTCTCCAGCAGGTACATCAGCACGTCCAGCACGGTCTCTTTCATGACGGCCTCGTGGGAGGTCAGGCGGCCTTCGTTCCACACACCGCCCGTTCATGGTGACATTAACGGGCGCCCTTCGATCTGTCCATGCCGTTTGTGTTACCGCATGCGGCTACGCACCGGAGTTCCGCGCCGCGGAGCCCAGGCGCATGACGCGCCCACCCGGCGCGGTGGCGACGAGCCCCTCCAGCTCCAGTTCCAGCAGCGAGGTGCTGAGAACTTCAACGCTCAACCCGAGCTTCTCCACCAGCCGATCGACCGACTGCGGTTCGTCGCCCAGCGCGTCGAGCACCTGCTGGTGGCGATGAGGCTCCGATGCGCGTTCCGGTGAGCGAACGGACGACTCGCGCAACCACTCGCCCACCTGGCTACCGATCTCTTCAAGAATGTCGTCCACGGTCTCGGCCAGCTTGGCGCCCTGGCGGATGAGCTGGTGGCAGCCGCGCGCCATCAGGTTGTGTATCGAGCCGGGAATGGCGAACACCTCGCGACCCTGTTCCGCCGCCAGTCGCGCGGTGATCAGCGAGCCCGATTCGCGCGCGGCCTCTACCACCAGCACACCCAGCGCGAGTCCCGAAATCAGCCGGTTGCGGCGCGGAAAATGCTCGGGCCGCGGCGAGGTGCCCGGCGCGAACTCGGACACCAGCAAACCCGTGCGATCGATCTCCTCGGCCAAGGTCCGATGCCGTGCGGGGTAAACGCGATCCAGCCCGGTCGCACAGACCGCGATGGTGTGACCGGAAGCACTCAGCGCACCCCGATGCGCGGCACCGTCGATCCCCAACGCGAGACCGCTGGTGACGACCAGACCCCGCCGCGCAAGCTCGGCCGCAAACCCTTCCGCGGTTTCGAGACCCTGCGGGGTCGCGTTGCGCGAGCCGACGATGGCGATCTGCGGCAGACCCAGCAGTTCGATATCGCCGCGATAGAACAGCGCGGGCGGAGCGTGGGTAATTTCACGCAGACGCTGTGGATAGCGCGGATCGCCATGCACCAACAGGCCGCGACGCTCGGTCGAACACCAGGCGAAATCGGTCTCGATCAACCCTACATCGACCGCTTGCTGCGCATCCCAGACCAAGCGCGAAATGCCTAGCGCGGTCCACGCAGAGGGTCCGGACTCCAGCGCCGCCGCTACGGATCCGAAGCGCTCGATCAGGTCAAGCAAGGGCCGCGCGCCCAGACCTGGCGTGCGGATCAGCCTCAGCCAGCCGCGCAATTCCTCCGGCGGCATGAGCGGACCGATCAAGGCCGACCGAGAGCCGGCGTCCGCACCTTGTCGAGCCTGAAGATCGGCTGGGTGGCGGACATGACCAGGCCATAACTCAGACGCGGCGACACCTTGAACACGATCAACTGCCCGGTATGCACTTCCGGCAGCGCCACGCGACCGGTCTTGTGCAGATCGCTGGTGGAGCGACCGGCATGCAGGATGTCGAGGACATGCCCCGGCTCCAGCCCGTGCTGGCTGCCGCGGTTGATCGCCACCACGTGGTACTGGCCGATGCGCGCAAAGCCGTCCGTCACGGTCATGATTTTTCCGTCTACGGACTGCGCCGGCTCACGCGGAAAGAAGTTTTCGCTGAAGGCCTCCGGTTCGGCGGCAATCAGGCGGTCGCCCACCAGGGTCTCGCGCGAGGTTTTCGACAGCACCACGATGCCGGGAGAGCCGTAGTCCTTGACCTCGGCTTCTCCGACCGGGATGGCCTCGTAGCCCAGCAATTCGCCGCTGTCCGGATCCTTGTAGCTCTCGCCGCGGCGGACCACCGCATAGTTGATGGCGTTCCCGCGCACCAGGTCCTGCACATAGACGTCGCCGCCGGCGCCGCCGACGAGATGGTCGTCCGCAAACGCGAGCACGTAAGGCGCGGCTGCCAGTTCCTCGCTGGACACCAGCCGCGGGCCGCGCAGGAAGTTGCGGATGGTGTCGATGGGAATGGTCGGAATCGAGATCTGCAGGGGCAGCTCGCGAATCTCCGGCGAGAGCTTCTGCACCTTGAGTTCTTCGCCGACGGACGCATCTACAGACTGGCCGAACAAGGGCGCGCAGACCGCGAGCAGCGTAGCCGCGACGCCACGCAGCAGCGCCGAGCGCAGGCGAGTCAAGTCATTGCAGGTGCGCCTATAATTCGCCATGTTTCCTGTCCCTCGAATTTCCGACTGATTCTTGCATAAAGCCGAACGGCCTCACCCACCTGCCACACAGGCGCAGCCACCGTTCGCAATCCCCGCCATGGCCGTCCTTCCGATTCTCCAGCATCCCGACCCTCGTCTTCGCCAGCGCACCGCGCCGGTGGAGCAATTCGATGCGCGCCTGAAAAAGCTGATCGAAGACCTGTTCGAAACCATGTACGACGCACCCGGCGTGGGCCTGGCCGCGAACCAGGTCGGCGTGATGCTGCGCCTGGCGGTGATGGACTGCGCGCTGAAAGACGCGCCGCCGCACCCGATGGTGCTGGTCAATCCCGAAATTCTCTCCGCCTCCGACAAGCAGGACATGGAAGAAGGCTGCCTGTCCCTGCCCGACACCAACGAGAAGGTTCCGCGCTTCAATCGTCTGAAGCTGCGCGCGCTCGACGGCAGCGGCAAGCCATTCGAACTCGAAGCCGAAGGCCTGATGGCGCAGGCGATACAGCACGAGATCGACCATCTCGACGGCAAGCTGTACATCGACTACCTGTCCAGCCTCAAGCGCGAGCGCATCAACAAGAAACTGCGCAAACAGCGGCAAGCCGCGTGAGGCGGGCCCGTTGAAACTCGTGTTTGCCGGCACGCCGGCATTTTCGGTACCCGCGCTGGACGCGCTGTTCGACGCCGGTCACGACATCGTCGGCGTCTACACCCAGCCCGATCGTCCCGCGGGCCGCGGCCAGAAACTCACCCCGGCGGCTGTTGCCGTTCGCGCGCAGACGCTCGGGCTCCCCGTGTTCAAGCCCGAGCGCCTGCGTGGCGTCGATGCCGCGCAGAACGAGCTGCGCGCCCTCGCGCCCGAGTGCATGGTGGTAGTCGCCTACGGCCTGATTCTTCCGCAGGCGGTGCTCGACATCCCGGAGCGCGGCTGCATCAACATTCACGCCTCGCTGCTGCCGCGCTGGCGCGGCGCGGCGCCCATCCAGCGAGCCGTGCTTGCGGGCGACAGCGAAACCGGCGTGACCATCATGCGGATGGACGCGGGGCTGGACACCGGGCCCATGCTGCTGTGCGAATCGCTGCCGATCACACCCGACGTCACGGCGGGGGAGTTGCAGGAACGCCTGTCCGGACTGGGCGCGAGGCTGATCGTGGAGGCGCTGCATCGCCTGGAACGCGATGCGCTGCCGGCGACGGTGCAACCGCCCGAAGGTGCGACGTACGCGAGCAAACTCGACAAGATCGAGGCGCGACTGAAGTGGTCGTTACCTGCCGCGGAACTGGTTCGCCGCGTCCACGGCTACAACCCGATGCCGGGAGCCTGGAGCGAATTGAACGGCGAGCGCATCAAGCTGTTGCGGGCCGCCGCTTACGCGGGCGGGGCGTCGGCGGGTAAGCCTGGACTCGTGGTCTCCAACGATGAAACGGGACTCGGCGTTGCCACCGGCGAGGGCGTGCTCAAGATCCTGGAACTGCAACGCCCGGGTGGACGTCCCGCGAGTCCTCTGTCTGCGTTTGGCGGAAAAGCGCCGCTCAGTGCGTGTTTTCGCTGATTGCGGTTGCAGCGGATGCCGGATGGGAAATCGCCGACGCTCGCACTCCGACGCTCGCCAGAACGGCGAGCGTGAGGAAGCTCAGTACGACAAATCGAAAGACGAATCGGAGGATCGTGACCATGGCGCTGGGCTCAAGATGGCGCCATCCTAGGATCGATTCGGCGTCATGCCTGCGCCAAGGGCCGGGCGTGGAGAGATCGCCGACAAGAGGGCCGCGACAGACACCCGAACTTGCTGCCCGCCTGTAACCATCTCGACTAGGCCATGACCGAACCCTCAACCCGTCCTGTGCAAGACGAAGTTCCGCTTCCGCCCAGACCCGAACGACCCGACTGCTGCGGCGGCGGCTGCGCGGTCTGCGTGCTCGACGGTTATCAGGAAGAAGTGGATCGCTGGGAACAGCAAGTGGCGGCGCTGCATAACGGCGCGTCGGACAAGGCGGTGTAACTCGGCATTGCAAAAAAGCAGCACCTGGGGGGCTGGGTCGAGCCCTGCAACTACTCCACCGTCACGCTCTTCGCCAGGTTGCGCGGCTGATCGACATCCGTGCCGCGCAAGACGGCGACGTGATACGCCAGCAGTTGCAGCGGAATGGTGTAGACCAGCGGCGACTGGATGGCCTCGATGTGCTCGGGCATGAGCATCACCTCCGTGCCAGGCTCTGACACGAAGCCGGTGTTGGGATCGGCAAACACGTAGAGCTTTCCGCCGCGCGCACGAACCTCGGCCAGGTTGGACTTGAGCTTCTCCAGCAGCATGTTGTTGGGCGCGACCGCAATCACGGGCATGTCCTCGTCCACCAGCGCCAGCGGGCCGTGTTTCAGCTCGCCTGCGGCGTAAGCCTCGGCGTGGATGTAGGAGATTTCCTTGAGCTTGAGCGCGCCTTCCATCGCGACCGGGAAAGTCGGGCCACGGCCGAGAAACAGGGCGTGATGCTTGTCCGCGAAATGCTTGGCCCATTCGCGGATCTGCGGCTCCAGCGCGAGCGTCTTTTCGACCACCTCGGGCACGTGCGCGATCTGGCGCACGTACATGGCCTCGGTGCGTGCGTCCATGCCGTTGTGGCGCGCGAGCGCGATACCGAGCAGGGACAATGCAGCCAACTGCGTGGTGAACGCCTTGGTGGAGGCCACGCCAATCTCGGGTCCGGCGCGCGTCATCAGCACCATGTCGGCCTCGCGCACCAGCGAGGATTCGGGCACGTTGCATATCGCGGCCGTTGCGATGTAGCCCAGTTCGCGTGAGTAACGCAGCGCCGCGAGCGTGTCGGCGGTCTCGCCGGATTGCGAGATGGCGATGAGCAAGGTACCCGGCAGCACGACCGGCCGGCGGTAACGGAATTCGCTCGCGACCTCGACCGTGCACGGCAGCCGGGCACCTTGTTCGACGTAATAGCGCGCGATCAGGCCGGCGTGATAGCTGGTGCCGCAGGCGACGATGTGCACGCCCTTGACCAGGGGAAGAATGCTCCGCGCTTTCGGACCGAGTGCCGCTTCCAATACGCGATTGCCGGCAATGCGCTCCGCCAGCGTGTCGCCGAGCGCGCGCGGCTGCTCGAAGATTTCCTTGAGCATGTAGTGCGCGTATTCGCCGCGCTCGACGGCGTCGACCGACAACTCGGACTGCTTGAGCGCGCGCTCGACCGGGTGGCCGCTGCGATCGAAGACCGCGACGCCGCGCAGGCTGATTTCGGCGATGTCGCCTTCTTCCAAGAAGCGGAAGCTTCGCGTCTGCGGCAGCAGGGCCTGCACGTCGGATGCCACGTAGAACTCGCCGTCGCCCTCACCCAGCACCACCGGACAACCCGCGCGCGCGCAGACCAGCCGATCAGGATCGCGCCGGTCCAGTGCAACGATGGCAAACGCTCCGTGCAGCCGCCTGACCGCAGAGGTCATGGCCTTGAGCAGCGTGCGCGTCTGCTTGAAACAGTCGTTGAGCAGGTGCGCGACGACCTCGGTGTCGGTCTCGGAGGTGAAGACGTAGCCCTTGCCGCGCAGTTCTGCACGCAGCTCTTCGTGGTTCTCGATGATGCCGTTGTGAACCAGCGCGACCTGGTTTTCGGAGAAATGCGGATGCGCGTTGCGCTCGCTCGGCACGCCGTGCGTGGCCCAGCGGGTGTGGGCGATGCCGCGCGTTCCTTGCACCGGCTCGCTCGCGATGGCCTCGGCCAAGGCTTGCACCTTGCCTTGGGCGCGCCGGCGTTCGAGCGCGCCGCTGGCGGTCAGCAGCGCGACGCCAGCCGAGTCGTAGCCGCGGTATTCGAGCCGGCGCAGACCTTCGACCAGGATGGGGGTGACGTCACGAGACGCGACGGCGCCGACGATTCCGCACATTGATTTTGGAAGCTCGAACGAGAGGTGACAGGATTTTACGGGCTCGCTGCCCATGCCGGGTCCGGTATGTCCCTTGCGTGCCTCACCGTCATCGGCTTTGCCGACATAAGTCGGTACCATCCAAGCTTCAATCGAATTTTTGGAACTCCCATGATCCAATTGAACGTCAACGGCGCCGGGCATGCTTTCGACGGCGATCCGGCCATGCCGCTGCTCTGGTTTCTGCGTGACGAGATCGGCCTCACCGGCACCAAGTTCGGCTGCGGCATGGCGCTATGTGGTGCATGCACGGTGCATCTCGATGGACAGCCGACCCGCTCCTGCGTGACGCCGGTTTCCGCTGCGGCCGGCAAGAAGCTCACGACCATCGAAGCGCTCGGCAAGGATCCGGTCGGCAAGACGGTGCAGGCCTCGTGGCGCAAGCTCGACGTGGTGCAGTGCGGCTATTGCCAGTCCGGCCAGATCATGTCTGCGACGGCGCTTCTGAAGAGCAACGCCACGCCGAGCGACGCCGACATCGATGGCGCAATGACCGGCAACGTCTGCCGCTGCGCAACCTACGTGCGCATCCGCGCCGCCATACATGACGCCAGCCAGTCGCTGAAAGCGTAAAGGACGAACGCCATGGGCATCATCAATCGTTTCGCCGCGACGGCCTCGTTGGAATTCGCGAGTGAGCTGCCACCGCCGATCAATCTCAGTCGCAGACGCTTCATGCAGGGCGTCGGTGGCCTGGCCGTTGGCGTATGCATCGGACCTGCGCTGACGGCCTGCGGGCCTGAAACCGCACCGACGAGCGCAACGCCGGTGGTGTTCGAGCCCAATGCCTTCGTGCGCATCGGCAGTGACAACAGCGTGACCATCGTCGCCAAGCATCTGGAAATGGGCCAGGGCACTTACACCGGCCTCGCAACCCTGGCGGCCGAGGAACTCGACGCCGACTGGAATCAGGTTCGTGTAGAAGGCGCGCCGGCAGACAACAAACGCTACGGCAATGCGCAGATGGGCGGGTCACAAGGCACGGGTGGCAGCAATGCCATGGCCAACTCGCACGAGCAGATGCGCCGTGCCGGTGCAGCCGCGCGCGCCATGCTGGTGTCGGCGGCGGCGGAAAAATGGAAGGTTACGCCCGCCGACATCACGGTCAAGGCCGGTGTCCTGGAGCATGCCGCGTCCGGTCGCAAGGCCAGCTTCGGAGAACTGGCCGAGGCCGCCGGCAAGCAGGCTGTGCCCGAACAGATCAGGCTGAAGACTCCAAGCGAGTTCACGCTGATCGGCCGGCAGAAGCTGTCGCGCAAGGACAGCGCGGACAAGACCGATGGCAGCGCTCTCTTCACGCAGGACGTGAAGCTGCCGGACATGCTGGTCGCGATCGTCGCGCATCCGCCGCAGTTTGGTGCGACCCTGAAATCGTTCGACGCGGCCAAGGCCAAGGCGGTTTCTGGCGTCGTCGACGTGGTGCGCTTCGAGGGTGGAGCGAACTATTTCGGCGGTGTCGCCGTGCTCGCAAAAAACACCTGGGTGGCCAAGCAGGGCCGCGACGCGCTGGTGCTGGAATGGGACGACAGCCAGGCGATGAAGCTGGACAGCACCGAACTGATGGCGCAGTTCCGCAAGCTGGCCGAACAGCCGGGCGCCGTCGCGAGAAGCGAGGGCGACGCCAAGGCGGCGCTGGCCAAGGCCGCCAAGGTCATCGAGGCCGAATACGAATTTCCCTACCTCGCCCACGCCTCGATGGAACCGCTGAATTGCCTTGTGCGCCTGGGCGATGGCGAGTGCGAAATCTGGAACGGCGAGCAGTTCCAGACCATCGACCAGGCCAACGTTGCGAAGCTGCTCGGCATCGCACCGGAAAAGGTTTCGCTCCATCAACTTTACGCCGGCGGCAGCTTCGGCCGTCGCGCCAATCCGCACAGCGACTACCTGCTCGAAGCCGTGAGCATCGCGAGGGCAGCGCACGCGCAAGGCCACAAGGTGCCGGTGAAGATGGTCTGGCTGCGCGAGGAAGACATGCGCGGCGGCTACTACCGCCCCATGTTTCTGCATCGCGTGCGGGCTGCGGCCAGCAAGGACGGCGAACTGCTGGCCTGGCAGCATCGCGTGGTCGGCGAATCCATCATGGCCGGCACCTCCTTCGCCCGCTTCATGATCAAGGACGGCGTGGATGCAGCCTCGGTCGAGGGCTGCCTGGAGCAATACGCCGCGTCCAACGTGCAGATCGACCTTCATTCGCCGGTCACCGGCGTGCCGACGCAGTGGTGGCGCTCGGTAGGCCATACCCACACCGCATTCGCGACCGAATCGATGATGGACGAACTCGCGCTGAGTGCCGGTCACGACTCGCTGGAGTTTCGGCGCAAGCTGCTGGCCGGGCATCCGCGCCACCGCGCGGTGCTGGAACTGGCCGCCGAAAAAGCCAACTGGAGTCAGCCGGTCAAACCCGGCGCCGACGGCGCAAAGCGGGGCCGCGGCATCGCCGTGCACGAGTCGTTCAAGAGCATCGTGGCGCAGGTCGTGGAAGTCACCGTCACCGACGGCACGCTGCGCGTGGATCGCGTCGTCTGCGCGGTGGACTGCGGCCTGGCCATTAACCCGGACGTGATCCGCGCGCAGATGGAAGGCGGCATCGGCTTCGCGCTGACCGCCGCGCTGCACAGCGCGATCACGCTCGACAAGGGCGTGGTGCAGCAGACCAACTTTCACAACTACGCGCCGCTGCGCATCAACGAGATGCCGCAGGTCGAAGTGCACATCGTGCCTTCGGCGGAACCGCCGACCGGCGTGGGCGAGCCCGGCGTACCGCCGCTGGCGCCCGCATTGGCGAACGCGATTTTTGCGGCTACCGGAAAGCGCATCCGCAAGCTGCCGCTGGCCAATCAGTTGCAGATTTGAAACAGGGAAAAAATTCCAGACGCGGATGAAGAAGAATTTCATCAAGGACTTCCTGCGTTCAAAGCTATCGCCTGATCCGCGCTCATCCTCGCAATCCGCGTACAAGTGCTGCTTCAAGGCAGAAGTCCGCACCCGACGCGCATGAACACGCCACAGGAATTCGCCCCTCTGCTCGCGGGACTGCGCACCCTCCCCTCGGCATCCGGCGCGGCGCTGGCGACCCTGACCCGCACCAGCGGCTCCACGTTTCGCCGCGCCGGTGCACGCATGCTGGTGTACGGCGATGGCCGGGTGGTGCGCGGACTTTCCGCCGGCTGTCCGGAACAGGACATCGTGGCGCGTGCACGGGAAGCGATTGCCGCCGATGCCGCGCGCGTCGTCCGTTACGACCGCGAGCAGGGCTTCGACACGCTGCTGGAAATGGGCTGCGGCGGCGAACTCGAAGTGCTGATCGAGCCGCTGCGAACTGCGGCCGACTGTCGCTTCGCGGAGGTCATCGATACCTGTCTGCAAGCGCGGCGCTGTGGCGTGCTGGCGACCATATTCAGTCTCGATGGCACCTGTCTGCCTCGGCCGCGTCGCTGGATCGGGTCGCAAGAACTTCTGTTTGACGAGTTACAGGACCCGGAACTCTCACAGCAAGTCGGTGAACTCGCCGCGTCCCTGACCGCTCGCGACAAGCCCACGACCCGTTCCTTCGTAACGAAGCACGGTCGCGTCGAGGCGCTGATCGAGCACCTGCAGCCGGTCTGCGCGGCGCTGCTGTTCGGCGTCAACGCCAGCGCACTCGCCCTGGCCCGAACGCTGGCGCAACTCGGATGGACGGTCACGCTGATCGATCATCGCGCCGAGCGTCCGCCCAATGAATCGCTGCCGGATGGTGTGCGATGGTTGCAATGCCCGGCTGGGCAAGTCGCCACAGCTTTGCAATTCGACCATCGCACGTTCGCCGTGGTGATGACCCACAACCTCGAACGCGATATCGAATACGTGCACGCGCTGCGTACGGCGCCGCTCGCCTACCTGGGCGCCATCGGTGCACGCCGACGCGCCGCGAGCATGTTCGAAGCCACCGGCCTGCGCGCCCCGCAACTGCGCGCGCCGGCCGGGCTCGACATCGGCTCGGAAACGCCCGAAGAAATCGCGCTCGCCATTGCCGCCGAGATGCTGGCCGTCGCCAACGACACCAGCGGCGGCGCGCTGAGCGCGACGCGCGAGCCGATTCATCGCTGAGCATGAGCGCGCCAGAAGATGTGTGCAGCCTGCTGCTCGCCGCCGGCACCGCGAGCCGCTTCGGCTCGCTCAAGCAATTGCAGCGAATCGACGGAGTCAGCCTGGTGCGCCGCGCCGCGCTGACTGCGTTGACCACGGGTACGCAGTTGTTCGTCGTCACCGGTGCGGGAGCCGGGGACGTTCGCGCAGAACTGCTCGACCTGCCTGTGACGCTGATTCACAACGCCGATTGGGCAGGAGGCATGGGCACCTCGCTCGCCTGTGGTGTCCGTGCGCTTGAGCGCGAACGCGATCCCGTTACGGCAGTGCTGATTCAGCTCGCTGACCAGCCTCTGGTCAGTGCCGACGATCTGCGGGCGATCCTGCATGAACACGCCACCTATCCGAGCGCGATCATAGCTTCTGATCACGGTGAGGTGCTGGGTCCGCCCTGCCTGTTTGCCGCTGCGTATTTCGGCGCACTCGCGGCGCTAACCGGGGACCGCGGCGCAAGAGCGCTAATGAAGGAACACCGGGATCGGGTTCGTACGGTGGCCATGCCGCATGCTTTGGTTGACGTCGATACGCCGCAGGATTTGGCGCGTGCCGCCGATCTCATCGGTGAAGGATTAGAGATCGGCGGACCGCGCAAATCGTAGGCCCATTCATGCGGCGGTTCTCGTGCCAGGGCGCCCCTTGCCGCATGAATGCGGCCTACGCGTAAAGCAGCTTCGGACTCAATCCGACTTCTTAGTCGGCCGCGACCAGCGCGGCAAGGAGCGCTGGTCGCGTGCGCGGCAGATGGTGAGCTGGCCGGCAGGGGCGTCCATCGAGATGCTAGAACCCGCCGCGATATAAGCCCCCGCGCCGATGGTCACGGGCGCGATGAGCTGGGTGTCGGTGCCGATGAAGGCATCGTCGCCAATCACGGTCTGGTGCTTGTTCACCCCGTCGTAATTGCAGGTGATGACACCGGCGCCGATGTTCACACGCGCGCCGACGGTGGCGTCGCCGACATAGGCCAGGTGGTTGGCCTTGGCACCCTCGCCCAGCGTGCTCTTCTTGATCTCGACGAAGTTGCCGATGTGAACCTGGTCGGCGAGCTGCGCTTCGGGCCGCAGGCGCGCGAACGGGCCGATGCGGCAGGCGCGTCCGACGAGGGCGGAGTCGATCACGCAGTGTCCTTCGACATGCGTGCCCGCGCCGATCTTCGCGTTCTTGAGCAGGGTGTACGGGCCGATGTGCACGTGATCGCCCAGTTCGACTTCACCTTCGACGATCACGCCGACATCCAGATGCACGTCCTGCCCGCAGAGCAGCGAGCCGCGCAGGTCGAAGCGATTGGCGTCGCGGATGCCGACGCCCTGGCGCATCAGCACTTCGGCCTGTCGCCGCTGGAACGCGCGTTCCTGCGTCGCGAGTTGTACGCGGTCGTTCACGCCCAGCACTTCTTCGACCGACGCGGCGCTCGTGGTCTTCACCGTCACGCGATCGCTCACCGCAAGACGCACCGCGTCGGTGAGATAGAACTCACGCTTGAGGTTGTCGTTGCCGATCTTGCCGAGCCAGCGGCGCAGGAGCTTGGCGGGCGCGGCCATCACGCCGGTGTTGATCTCCCTGATGCGGCGCTGCGCGGGAGTCGCGTCCTTCTCCTCGACGATGCTCTGCATTGCACCGGTGCGGTTGCGTACGATACGGCCGTACCCGTGGGGATCCGGAATCTCAGCCGTGAGCACCGCGAGCCCGGCGCGTGCCGCGATGAGCAGGTCGGATAGGGTTGCGGCCTCGATCAGCGGCACGTCGCCGTAAAGAATCAGCACGCGCGCCGCGTCGGGAATCTGCGGCATGGCCTGTTGCACGGCGTGCGCGGTGCCGAGTTGTTCTGCCTGCATGGCGAAGTGCAGGCTCTCGCCCGCGTGTGCGCCGGCGACCCAGGCGCGAATGGTCTCGGCCCCGTGTCCGACCACAACGTGACAGGCTTCGGCGCCGAGCGAGCGCGCGGTTCGCAGCACATGCCCGAGCATGGGAAGGCCCGCGATGGGATGCAGCACCTTGGGTAGCGCGGACTTCATGCGCGTGCCCCGACCGGCTGCGAGAATCACGACGTGCAGGGGTGCCGTCGGCTTGGTTCTAGGCTTGATCGCCATTCTCTTTTCTCATCCCCCAAATGCAAAAGGCCGCGCAGTGCGCGGCCTTAACGATACTGCAACGCTGGCTTCAACTGTGCGTCGGATGCTTGAACTTCTTGACGAATTCCAGCCTCGCCGCGGCCTCGACCAGATCGGCCTGAGCCTTCGCCAGATCCATCTGCGAGCTTGCGCCGGCGAGCCGGGTTTCCGCATCGAGCTTGGCCTTGGCCGCGCCGGCTTCGTCGGCGTCCTTGGCACGCAGGGCGGTATCGGCCAGCACGGTGACGAGGTGCGGCTGCACTTCGAGAATGCCGCCGCCGACGAAAAACGGCAGTTCCGAACCATCGGCCAGCTTGACCCGGACAACGCCGGGCTTGAGCGTGGTGAGCAAGGGCGCGTGACGCGGTGCGATGCCGACCTCGCCCATCGACGCGGGCGCGAACACCATCGCAGCCTCACCTGAATGGATGTGCCCTTCGGCGGCGACGATGTCGATATGAAGATTTGCCATTGAATCTGCTCCTGTACCCGCGAGTTAAGCCGCGCGAAGCGTCGGCTTCTACTCGCGGATTTAATCCGGCGCGAATGTGTCCGGATTAAAGCTTCTTGGCCTTCTCGACCGCCTCGTCGATGCCGCCGACCATGTAGAACGCCTGCTCGGGCAGGTGATCGTACTGGCCGTCGACGATGCCGCGGAAGCCGCGGATGGTTTCCTTCAGCGGCACGTACTTGCCGGGCGAGCCGGTGAACACTTCGGCGACGTGGAAGGGCTGCGACATGAAGCGCTGGATCTTGCGCGCGCGGGACACGGCGCGCTTGTCGTCTTCCGACAGCTCGTCCATGCCGAGGATCGCGATGATGTCCTTCAGTTCCTTGTAGCGCTGCAGCACGCCCTGCACGTCGCGGGCGGTGTTGTAGTGATCGGCGCCGATAACGTTCGGGTCGAGCTGGCGCGACGTGGAGTCGAGCGGATCGATGGCCGGGTAGATGCCGAGCGAGGCGATGTCGCGCGACAGCACGACGGTGGCATCAAGATGCGCGAACGTGGTCGCGGGCGAGGGATCGGTCAAGTCATCCGCGGGCACATACACGGCCTGGATCGAGGTGATCGAACCAGTCTTGGTGGAGGTGATGCGCTCCTGCAAGACGCCCATTTCCTCGGCCAGCGTAGGCTGGTAGCCCACCGCCGATGGCATGCGGCCGAGCAGCGCGGACACTTCGGTGCCGGCCAGGGTATAGCGGTAGATGTTGTCGACGAAGAACAGGATGTCGCGGCCTTCGTCGCGGAAATACTCGGCCATGGTCAGACCGGTCAGCGCCACGCGCAGACGGTTGCCCGGCGGCTCGTTCATCTGGCCGTAAACCATCGCGACCTTGTCGATGACTTTGGACTCCATCATCTCGTGATAGAAGTCGTTGCCCTCACGGGTACGCTCACCCACGCCGGCGAACACGGACAGACCCGAGTGCTCCTTGGCGATGTTGTTGATGAGTTCCATCATGTTGACGGTCTTACCCACGCCGGCGCCGCCGAACAGGCCGACCTTGCCGCCCTTGGCGAACGGGCAGAGCAGGTCGATGACCTTGATACCGGTTTCAAGCAGCTCGGTAGAACCGGCCTGGTCTTCATAGGAAGGTGCGGCGCGGTGGATGGCCCAGTGCTGCTCGGCTTTGACTTCGCCGGCTTCGTCGATGGGCTGACCGAGCACGTCCATGATGCGGCCGAGCGTCGCCTGACCGACCGGCACCGAAATCGGCGCGCCGGTGTTGCGGCACACGAGGCCGCGCTTCAGACCTTCCGAGGAACCCAGCGCGATGGTGCGCACGGTACCGTCGCCGAGCTGCTGCTGGACCTCAAGGGTCAGCGGCGAACCTTCGATCTTGAGCGCGTCGTAAATCTTGGGGATCGAGTCGCGCGGAAATTCCACGTCCACAACCGCACCGATAACCTGAACAATCTTTCCAGTAGACATTTAATTACTCTCAAGCGGGGCCTTCGGCCCCGTACACAAAATGGTTAACCGCCGATCGCCGCGGCGCCGCCCACGATCTCGGACAGTTCCTTGGTGATGCTCGCCTGCCTCGCCTTGTTGTAGGAGAGCTGCAGGCCGCTGATGATCTTGCCGGCGTTGTCGGTGGCAGACTTCATCGCCACCATGCGCGCCGCCTGCTCGCTCGCCGCGTTCTCGATCACGGCCTGGTAGACCTGCGATTCGACGTAACGCTGAAGCACGGTATCCATCAACTCCGCGCTCGAAGGCTCGTAGATGTAGTCCCAGTGCGAGAGCAGGCCCTCGTCCTTGTTCTTGAGCACCGGCAGCAACTGCCGTGCGACCGGCTTCTGCGTCATGGTGTTGACGAACTCGGTCGAGACCACGAACACGCGATCGACCTTGCCCTCGCGGTAGGCGTCGGACAACAGCTTGATCACGCCGAGCAGTTGTTCGAGCTGCGGCTTGTCGCCGAGCTGAGCCGCAGTGCCGAGCACCGTGCCGCCGACTCTCTTGAAGAACGCAATCGCCTTGTTGCCGATCAGCGCGACATCCACTTCAACGCCCTTGTCCTTCCACTCCTTGATGCCGCGCACCGTCGCGCGGAACGCATTCATGTTGAGGCCGCCGGCCAGACCGCGGTCGCTAGACACCACCAGGTAGGCGACGCGCTTGACCTCGCGCTCCACCGTAAACGGGTGCTTGTACTCGAGATTGGCAGCGGCCAGATGCCCGAGCACGACGCGAATTTTTTCGGCGTACGGACGCGCCTGCGCCATGCGCTCCTGCGCGCGGCGCATCTTGGACATCGCCACTTTTTCCATCGCACGCGTGATCTTCTGCGTGTTTTTCACGCTCTTGATCTTCGTGCGTATTTCTCTTGGCGCTGGCATCGCTCAGGTTCCGGTGCGCGTCAGATCGCCGACTGCTTGGCGTAGATATCCATCGCGCCTTTCAGCTCGGCTTCGAGCGCGTCGTTCCAATCGCCCTTCTCGTCGAGCTTGTCCATCAGCGGCTTGTTGTTGCTGGCAAGGTACTGATGCAGGCCCTCTTCCCAGGCGAGGACCTTGGCGTTGTCGATCTTGTCGATGTAGCCCTTTTCCACCGCGTACAGAGTCGCGGCCATCTGCGACACCGACAGTGGCGCGTACTGCTTCTGCTTCATCAGCTCGGTGACTCGCTGGCCGCGCTCCAACTGTTTGCGGGTCGCTTCGTCGAGGTCGGACGCAAACTGCGCGAAGGCCGCGAGTTCACGGTACTGGGCCAGCGCCAGACGCACACCGCCGCCGAGCTTCTTGACCACCTTGGTCTGCGCCGCGCCACCGACACGCGACACCGAGATACCGGCGTTCATGGCGGGACGGATACCGGCGTTGAACAGATCGGTTTCCAGGAAGATCTGGCCGTCGGTGATCGAGATCACGTTGGTCGGAACGAAGGCGGACACGTCGCCGGCCTGGGTCTCGATGATCGGCAACGCGGTCAGCGAACCGGTCTTGCCCTTCACCGCGCCGTTGGTGAACTTCTCGACGTACTCAGCGTTCACGCGCGCCGCACGTTCCAGCAGGCGGGAATGTAAATAGAACACGTCGCCGGGGAAGGCTTCGCGGCCCGGCGGGCGGCGCAGCAGCAGGGACACCTGGCGATACGCGACGGCCTGCTTGGACAGATCGTCGTAGATGATCAGCGCATCTTCGCCCTTGTCGCGGAAGTACTCGCCCATTGAGCAGCCGGAATACGGCGCGATGAACAGCAGCGCTGGGGACTCGGACGCGGAGGCGGCGACGACGGTGGTGTAGCTCATCGCGCCGTACTGCTCGAGCTTGCGCACCACGTTGGCGATGGAGCTCGCCTTCTGGCCGATGGCCACGTAGATGCACTTAATGCCCGAGGTTTTCTGATTGATGATCGTGTCGATGGCCAGCGCGGTCTTGCCGGTCTGACGATCGCCGATGATCAGCTCGCGCTGGCCGCGGCCGATGGGCACCATCGCATCGACGGCCTTGTAGCCGGTCTGGACCGGCTGGCTGACCGACTGGCGCGTGATGACGCCGGGGGCAACCTTTTCGATCGGCGCGGTGCCCTGAGCATGGATCGGGCCCTTGCCGTCGATAGGCCGACCGAGCGCGTCCACAACTCGACCCAACAGCGCTTCGCCGACCGGCACTTCGAGAATGCGGCCGGTGGTCTTCACCGTCTGGCCTTCCGCGAGATGCTGGTACGGACCGAGCACGACAGCGCCGACGGAGTCGCGCTCCAGGTTCAGCGCCAGACCAAAGGTATTGCCGGCGAATTCGAGCATTTCGCCCTGAAGCGCGTCGGACAGCCCGTGGATGCGGACGATGCCGTCCTGCAGCGACACGATGGTGCCGGTGTTGCGCGACTCGGTCGCCGCTTCAAAATTCTTGATGCGGGACTTGATGAGGTCGCTGATTTCGGAAGGGTTCAATTGCATCGATACAGCCTCTTTGTAGGGTGCGCCATGCGCACCGTTCACTATTCGGTTACTGCGGTCGTCCGGCGCGCATGGCGCGCCCTACGTTGCGAGTGCGGTGCGCAGCTTTTCCAGTTCGCCTTTCACGGAGCCGTCAATCACCAGATCGCCTGCGCGGATCACTGCACCGGCGACCAGCGCTTCGTCGGTCTTCCAGCTCACGACCACGCGGCGCTCCAATCGATTGCCAACTGCGGTGGCGAGCTGCTGCTGCTGAGCCTCGGAGACTTCGACGGCCGAGGTGATTTCCACATCGGCACGCGACTCGGCCTCGGCACGCAGCGCCTCGTACTGCTCGGCGATGAAGGGCGTGACCGTCAGCCGCTTGTTCTCGACCAGCAGCTTCACCAGCGCGCCGCCCTCGGCACCCAGCTTGTCGCCCAGCGACTTGGCGAGCACGTCCGCGAGATCGTTCTTGAACAGCGCCGGATGACCGATCAGACCCGCCAGTTCAGGCGACTTGACCGCAGCGGCCAGGGCATCCAGCGCCTCGCCCCATTCCTGGAACTTGTGCGCGTCCTGGGCCAACTCGAAAGCAGCCTTGGCGTAGGGTCGGGCGAGTGTCGAAAGCTCTGCCATGTCGAATCAGACCCGGGCGGCGAGGTCGTTCAACACGTCGGCGTGGGCCGAGGCATTGATCTCGCGCTTGAGGATCTTGGTGGCGCCGAGCACGGCCAGTTCACCGACCTGCTTGCGCAGCGCTTCGCGCGCCTTGTTGGTCTCGCGCGTCACCTCATCACCGGCCGCGGCGACGATGCGATCCGCCTCAAGCTTGGCCTGGGTCTTGGCCTGTTCGACCAAGGCCGTGGCCTGCTTGTTGGCGCCGGCGAGAATTTCCTGCGCCTGCACGCGGGCCTGCTTCAGGGCTTCATCGCTCTTCAGCGATGCGTCCTGCAGCGAGCGCGCACCGCGCTCGGCGGCGGCGAGGCCATCGGTGATTTTCGCCTTGCGCTCGTCCATCGCCTTGGTGATGGGCGGGAACACGTAGCGCATCGTGAACCAGACGAATAGCCCGAAGGCTACTGCCTGCAAGATCAGAGTTGCATTCAGATTCATCGTGACTCTTCCGTAACTGGCGCCAGGAGAAAAACCGACGGTTGCACGGGCGCTTGCGCCCACGCAGCGCGATTCTTCAGCCGGCTGCCGCGGTCAGCTGACCCAGGAACGGGTTGGCGAACACGAAGAACATGCCGATGCCGATGCCGACGAAGGTCACGGCGTCGAGCAGACCGGCGACGAGGAACATGCGACCGGTCAGCATGCCGGCCATTTCGGGCTGGCGTGCGACACCTTCGAGCAGCTTGCCGCCCAGCAGGCCGAAGCCGATGGCGGTGCCGGCGCCGCCCAGGCCCAGAATCAGACCAACGGCGAGAGCGGTGTAGGCAAGGATGTCACTCATTACAAATCTCCTGGAGGGGTTTTGACGACGACGGTAAAGGGAAAGACTTCAGTAATTGGCTTCAGTGATCGGCATGGCTCTCGGCCGCGGCCGAGAGGTAGACGACGGTCAGCACCATGAACACGAAAGCCTGCAAGGTGATGACGAGAATATGGAAGATGGCCCAGAGCAGGTGCAGCACCACGCCCATGCCGGCCAGCGCGACGCCACCCATGCCGGTCATGGCCTGGGCCATCAGCAGCGCAATGAGCAGGAAGATCAGTTCGCCGGCAAACAGATTTCCGAACAATCGCAAGGCGAGGGATACCGGCTTGGCGATGTCTTCGACGATGCGCAGCACCAGGTTCACCGGGAACAGCCAGGGGCCGAAGGGATGCGTCAGCA
>JBQTHL010000098.1:0-4723 GCA_052389915.1 Panacagrimonas sp. | reverse complement strand
CTCCTCGCAATCACAAGCTTCATGATCTCGTTCGTGCCGGCATAGATGCGGAGCACCCGCGCGTCCCGGTACATGCGCGAGATCGGGTATACGTCCATATAGCCATAGCCGCCGAACAATTGCAGGCAGCGGTCGATCACTTTTGCCTGCACGTCCGTGGTCCAGTACTTGATCATCGACGCGGTGACGGTGTCGAGCTCGCCCTTGACGTGGCGCTCGATGCAATGGTCGAGGAACACCTTGGCCGCCGTCGTCTCGGTCTTGCATTCGGCGAGCGTGAACTGGGTATTCTGGAAATCGATGATCTTCCTGCCGAAGGCCTGCCGCTCCTTCACGTAATCGATGGTCAGCCGCAGCGCGCGCTCCATCATCGACACCGCATGGATGCCGACGATCAGCCGCTCCTGCGGCAATTCCTGCATGAGCTGGACGAAGCCCTGCCCCTCCTCGCTGCCGAGCAGGCTTTCCGCCGGCAGCTTCACGTCTTCGAAGAACAGTTCCGAGGTGTCGGCGGAGTCCATACCGAGCTTCTTCAGCTTGCGGCCGCGGCGAAAGCCCGGCGCGTCGGCGGTCTCGACCACGAACAGCGACACGCCCTTGGCGCCCGCGGTCGGGTCGGTCTTCGCCACCACGACGACGAGATCGGCATGCTGGCCGTTGGTGATGAAGGTCTTCGACCCGTTCAGCACATAGCCGTTGCCGGATTTCTTCGCGTTCGTGCGCACACCCTGCAGGTCGGAGCCGGTGCCGGGCTCGGTCATGGCGATGGCGCCGATCAGCTCGCCCGTCGCCATTTTCGGCAACCACCGCGCCTTCTGCTCCCGGTTGCCGAAATTGTTGATGTAGTTGGCAACGATGTCGGAGTGCAAAGAGAAGCCCGCGCCCGAATCGCCGGCGGTGGACTGCTCTTCCATCAGAATCACGCTGTAGCTGCGATCCACGCCCAGGCCACCGAACTCTTCCGGCATGGTCACGCACAGCAGGCCCATCTCGCCAGCCTTGTTCCAGACCTTGCGATCGACGTGCTGCTGGTCTTCCCAGGCCTCGCGGTTGGGCACGATCTCCTCGGCGAAGAAACGCGCGACGGTCTTGCGGAAGTCTTCGTGCTCGGGGGTGAACAGCGTACGGGGAATCATCAACGGCTCCAATCAAAAAACGGGGATACGCGAACCCTGCCACGCCGGCATCGCCTTGAGATTGTCTGTGCAACGCCGCCTCACAGTCGGCGCGGCCGACATTCGGAATTACCTACACGCGGCGACAAGCCGCGAGGCGTCCCGCCTCGATACTCCGCAGCGGCGGAACGGCCGCCTCGCAAGCGGTTTCGACAATCGGACAACGCGGCGCGAAAGCGCATCCTGGCGGCAGGCGCGTCAAATCCGGTGGCTGCCCGGGAAGAGCCAGCAGCCTCTTGCCCACCGGCGTATCCAGGCGCGGTCGCGCTTCCAGCAGCGCGCGCGTGTACGGATGCGCAGGCGCGCCGAGCAAATCAACGGTAGCACCGGATTCGACGATGCGGCCCGCGTACATCACCAAGGTGCGTTCGCAGACTTCCGCGACCACGCCGAGATCGTGGGTGATGAGAATCATGGCCACGCCGAACTCGCGGCGCAGTTCGTCGAACAGCCGGAGAATCTGCGCCTGAACGGTCACATCCAGCGCTGTGGTGGGTTCGTCCGCCAGCAGCACGGCGGGCCGACAGGCCAGGGCCATCGCAATCATCACGCGCTGCCGCTGCCCGCCGGAAAGTTCATGCGGATAGCTGCGCAGGCGCTGAGCCGCGTCGGGGATGCGCACCGCCTGCAGGAGCCGCAGGCTCTCCGCGCGCGCTGCGCTGCGGGACAGGCCGCGATGCCGTTCCAGGGTCTCGCCAATCTGCGTCTCGACGCGCAGATAGGGATTGAGACTGGTCATGGAATCCTGAAAGACCATGGCGATGCGGTTGCCGCGGATGCTCGACCACTGCGCCTCGGAGCGGCCCAGCAATTCCTGATTCTCGAAACGGATCGAGCCGGAAACCTTCGCGTTCCGCGCCAGCAGGCCGAGCACCGCGAGCGCGGTCTGCGATTTGCCCGCGCCGGATTCGCCGACGATGCCCAGCGTACCGCCGGCGGCGAGATCGAAGCTGAGGCCATCCACCGCCATCACCACGCCTTCTTGCGTGGCGAATCGCACGCTCAGATCGCGGACTTCCAGAAGAGCCATGTCCTTTAGCGATCCTTGGGATCGAGCGCGTCGCGCAGCCCGTCGCCGATGAAGTTGAAACAGAACAGGGTCAGGGCGAGAAAAACCGCCGGGAATGCGAGCGCCCAGGGCGCGGCTTCCATGTCGCGTGCGCCTTCGTTGACCAGCGCACCCCAGCTCGTCGCAGGCTCCTGCACGCCGAGGCCGAGGAAACTCAGGAAGGATTCGACCAGAATCACCTGCGGAATTGTCAGCGTGACGTACACCGCGACCACGCCCAGCAGGTTGGGCACGATGTGACGCCGGATGATGACGGAGTTGGCCACGCCGGATGCACGCGCCGCCATCACGAACTCGCGGTTGCGCAGGGCCAGGGTCTGGCCGCGAACGATGCGCGCCATGTCCAGCCAGTTGATGGCCCCGATGGCGACGAAGATCAGCACCAGGTGTCGACCGAATACGACCATCAGCAGAATCACGAGAAACATGAAAGGCAACGCGTAGAGAATGTCTACCGCGCGCATCATCACCGCATCGATGCGACCGCCGAAGTAACCCGCGACGGCGCCGTAACTCACGCCGATCAGCAGCGAGACCAGGGTCGCCACGATGCCCACCATCAAGGAAATTCGTCCGCCGACGAGCGTGCGCACGAACAGGTCGCGGCCGAGCTGATCGGTGCCGAACAGATGCATGCCCTCGGTCTGCGGCGGCGCGCGCCAGTCGCCGTCGAAGTCGATGTAGTCGTAGGACCAGGGGCTGAAAAAAGGACCGAGCAGAATGAGCGCAACCATCAGGATCAGCAGAATCAGCGAGGCCATCGCCGCCCGGTTGGTGAACAGGCGACGACGGGCGTCCGCCCAAAGGCTACGGCCGGCTGGAGCGCTTGCAGACACCAGCCGATTCACGTCGTCCGCACCCTGGGGTCGAGCACGCCGTACAACAGATCGACGACGAGATTGAACAGGATGATGAGCGTTCCGTAGAACACCACCACGCCCATGACCAGCGTGTAATCGCGATTAAGCGCGGCCTGCACGAAATACCGGCCGATGCCCGGGATGCCGAAGATCTGCTCGATCACCACCGAGCCCGTGATCACACCTGCGGCGGCGGGACCGAGATACGAGAGCACCGGCATCAGGGCCGGTCGCAGCGCATGTCGCAGAATCACCGTGCGCATCGTCAGGCCCTTGGCGCGTGCGGTGCGGATGAAGTTCGAGTGCAGCACTTCGATCATGGAGCCGCGCGTCAGTCGCGAGACGATCGCGATCTGCGGCAAGGCCAGTGCCGTCACCGGCAGCACCATATCGCGCCAGCCGCCGGACCAGCCTCCCGCGGGCAGCCAGCCCATCGACACCGCGAACAGCAGGATCAGCAGCGGCGCGATGACGAAGACCGGAATCGACATGCCGGTCATGGCCAAGCTCATGACCAGATGATCGGTCAGGCTGTTCTGTCGCAGGGCCGCCATGATTCCCGCGATGCAACCGAGCAGCAACGCGAGCACCATAGCGGCAACGCCGATTCGCAGCGACACCGGCAGTCCTTGCGCGATCAGCTCGTTCACGCTGAAGTCGCTGTACTGGAACGAGGGCCCCAGATCGCCGTGCACTACCCCTTCAAGGTAACGGACGAACTGCCGCCACAGCGGCTCGTCCAGGTGATAGGCCTGTTCGAGTTGAGCCTGGACTTCGGGCGGTAGCACCCGCTCGGTATCGAACGGCCCGCCGGGCGCCGCGCGCATCATGAAGAACGCGAGCGCGATCAAGAGCAGCAAGGTGGGAACGGCCGCGATGAGCCGAATCGAGACTAGGCGAAACATGTGACAAATCCATCGGACCACTACAAGGATCGCGATGCTGGATGGAGTCGTCAATGCACGAAGCACACGCTGCGCAAAATAAAGACGGCCCGAAGGCCGTCTCTGTTGAAGAGGGGAAGACGTAGGATTCAGAACTTGAGATTATCCACGTTCTTCTCGATTGTCTTGTCGCCTATTCCCTTGACGCGCTTCTTCAGGTCGGCCGAGTCTTTGAATTGGCCGTTCGTCCTTTCCTTCACGATTTCGGCGGCGGTCTTAGGGCCCACCCCTTCGAGCTCCTTCTCCAAAGCTTTCTCATCAGCCGTATTGACGTTGACTGGGCCGGCAATCGCAAACATCGGGCACAGAGCAAATATCAGGACAGCGAGCAATTTACGCATGGTCGACTCCTCCAGATTGTTGTACACCCCCTAACTGGGGTTCTAGCATAATGCGCCGTCCGAGGCGCCCAGCGAAGAGCTTTGGGCCTAAAACTGTGATCTAGGTCACATAATTTCGATCTATTTTTTTCGAGCACGTAGAAACTCTTGACGTCCTAGCGATAGGACGACAAAAAACCCCGCCGAATATTCGGCGGGGTTTCGTACTTAAGAGCCTGGCAGTGACCTACTCTCGCATGGCAGCTGCCACACTATCATCGGCGCTGAGTCGTTTCACTTCCGTGTTCGGGATGGGAACGGGTGGTTCCAACTCGCTAATGCCGCCAGGCAAACT
>JBQTHL010000097.1:0-9752 GCA_052389915.1 Panacagrimonas sp. | reverse complement strand
CAGCGGCAATCAGCTTGTCCAGCGGCATCAGCACCCCCGCTCCCAAACCGTACGCCACGCTCTCCATCATCTTCCGGCGACCATAGTTGAAGTCGTATTTCCTGATTCGCATTTCGATATCTCCTCCGTTTGAGTCCGGGTTCGCGACCATCGAATATGGCCGTCGCGAGGATTTACGTATCGCATATAGGAATAGATTCAGTCCGATTTAGAATTTATTAATCGGCGAACCGCACTTTTCTCGAATAGGTTCTAGACAGCGCGTCGACAGACCGGGAGCTGATGGGCTCACGACCGAAGCGCACCGTGCACGCTTCGGCGTCCGACGCGGAATGGTTTCCCGGAGCATCGCGCAGGATGGAATCTCTGGACCGGTCACGACCACCGTTCCGTTCGACACTGAACGAGGAAGGCCTGCGCATCGCAGACGATCCACACATGGACGAGCACCGAATAGAAGAACATCACCCAGTCGATGGGCCGAGAGAAACCTCAGCTCTTCTTCTCGCGATGCTCGGCGACGAAGAAGTCGATGAAGCTGCGCGCGCGATGCGACAGAAAGCGTGTTTGCGGGTACACGATGTTCACCGGCATCGGGATCGGGTAGTAATCCTGCAGCAGCCAGCGCACCTTGCCCGACTCGACCTCGTCGCCGACCACCCAGTCCGGGATCAGCGCGATGCCCTGGTGCGCGAGCACGAACTCGAACATCGCGTCCGGATCGTTGACTCGTACCGGGCCCGACACCTCCACCGCGTGTCGTCCGGTTTCCGACTCGAACTCCCAGCGTGTCCAGCGCGCCGCGCCGCTGTAGAGCACGCAGGAATGTGCGGCGAGGTCCTGAGGAGACTCGGGCACGCCGCGCTTGGCCAGGTATTTCGGCGTGGCGACGACCAGTTGGTCGATGATGCCGATAGGACGCGCAATCAACGTGCTCGGACTCAGGTCGCCGATGCGCACGCCAAGCTCCAGACCTTCCTCGACCAAGTCCACGACCTGGTCGGTCAGTCGGACGTCGAGATTCACCTGTGGAAATTTTTCCAGGAACTGCGGCAGCTTTGGGCAGATGCGGCGCCGCGCGTAAGAGCTCGGCATGGTGACTTTCAGGGTGCCGCTCGCCGTCGCCGCACGCCCGGTCGCCGACTTGAGCGACTCGACCGCATCGAGCAACTGGCGCACATGCTCGTACAGCTTGAGCGCTTCGGCCGTCGGCTGCAGGCGTCGCGTGGTACGCGCGAAAAGCTGCACGCCAAGGCTCAGTTCCAGCGCGGCGATCTGCTTGCTGACGCCGGACTGCGAAGTCCCCAATTCGCGGGCCACGGCGGAAAAACTGCCGGCCTCGAAGGTTCTGACGAACGCCGTGTAGGCCTGGAGAGCGTCCACTTGATCTTTTCCAGAATGGAATAGGTCTTAGTCTATATCGGTGGTTTCAGATCATGCTGGGGACGGAGCATGATCCGATACACAAAGTCGGTGTATTAACCAAAAAACGAGGAGTAACACGCGATGCGCAAGAAAATCGGAATCGTCGGCGCAGGCACTGCAGGACTTCATCTGGGTCTGTACCTGAGGCAGCACGACGTCGATGTGACCATCTTCACTGACCGCAAACCCGAGGAGTACAAGGGCATGCGCCTGCTCAACACCGTGGCGCATCACGCCGTCACCGTGAAGCGCGAGAACGACCTCGGCGTGAATCACTGGCCGGATGCGGAGTTCAGCTACTTCGGCCACCACTATTACATCGGCCTCCAGCCGCAGCCGCTGAAGTTCTACGGCGATCTGCACGCGCCGAGCCGCGCGGTCGACTACCGCATGTACCAGCCCAGCCTCATGGAAGATTTCATGAATCGCGGCGGCAACATCGAGTATCGCGAGATCAAGGGCGATGAGGTCTCCTCGCTCAGCGCCAGGTTCGACGTGATGGTGGTCTGCACCGGAAAGGGTCCGTTCGGCCAGATGTTCCAGTACGATCCGGCGCACTCGCCGTTCGACCGTCCGCAGCGCGCGCTGTGCGTGGGCATCTTCAAGGGCATCAAGCAGCGCCCGACGCGTGCCGTGACCATGCACTTCTCGCCCGGCGCCGGCGAGATGATCGAAATCCCGACCACCACGTTCAACGGCATGCAGAACGCGCTGGTGATCGAGAACATTCCCGGTGGCGATCTCGAAGTGCTGGCCAAGACAAAGTACGACGACAATCCCAAGGCCTTCATGGAGCTGCTGCTCGGCAAGTTGCGCCAGCATTATCCCGATTGCGCCGATCGTATCGACGCGCAGGAATTCGATCTGGCCAACGGCCCGCTGGATATTCTCCAGGGCGGTGTGACGCCCACCGTGCGCAAGTCCCACGTCATCCTCGAAGGCGGCAAGCTGGCCATCGCGCTGGGCGACGTGCAGGCCACGGTCGATCCGGTACTGGGGCAAGGCGCGAACATGGCGTCGTACGCCGCGTGGATTCTCGGCGAAGAGATCGTCAAGCAGGATGTGTACGACGAGCGCTTCATCGAGCACGTCAACATGCGGCGCAACGATCGTGTGCTCGGCGCGACGCGCTGGACAAACTTCATGATGACCGGCCTGAAGGCGATGCCGGTGGAGTTGCAGCAGTTCATCGGTGCGCTGAGCCAGAACCGCGCGCTCGCCGACGAGTTCACCGACAACTTCAACTATCCCGAGCGGCAGTGGGATTGCTTCGCCAGCGTCGAGCGCATGCAGGCCTGGCTATCTAGCCGACTGAGCCAGCCGGCGAAGGCCAAGCGCCCGATGTTCCGCGACGAACCGATGGCCCAGGCGGCATGAGCGCAGCGACCTCGCGCCGCCCGATCATGCAGAACACTAGGCAGGAACAGGATTGGCTGGAGCAGGACTGGCTGGATTGCTCGCCGAGCGAAATCTCGGGCGAGCCGACCTTGGAGCAGTTGCGCTTTCGCAAGTCCGTGTCGATGTTCGCGACCGGCATCGTTGTGCTCAGTTGCGAGGACGGCGAGGGCAAGATTCACGGCATGACGGTCAACAGCTTCACCTCGGTCAGCCTGCAACCGCCGACCGTGCTGGTCTCGCTGAAGCCGGGCAAGGCGAACCGCCTGATCTCGCGTCGCGGGCGGTACGGCGCGAGCATCCTCGATGACGCGCAGCAGCAGGTGTCTGCGCATTTCAGCGGACGCCCGCAGGAATCCTTGTCGCCGGATTTCGTTGTGAGAAACCGCGTGCCGACCTTGCGCCAGTGTCTGGCCTGGTTCGAGTGCGAGATCGTCGAGCGGGTACAGATCCACGACCACACGTTGTTCGTCGCGTACGTCACCTCCTGCGGCAGCAACGACGGCAACCCGCTGATGTTTTTCGGCAGCCGTTACCATCGCCCGGCGATGCCGGCCTGAGTCAGCGCGAGCAGCGTTTTTCAATCACACAAACTACAAATTCCAGGGAGACACATGAATAACTCTTTACAGATAAAGATGTCCGGTCACGGCGTTCTCATGATCTTCTGCACGCTGCTGTTCGGCGTCGGATATTGGATGTTCCTCGTTGGCGGTTTCGAAATTGTTCCGACCTACATCATCCACTTCGATCTGCCGGGAACCGCCGAGGGTTGGAGGAAGGCGCATAGCGGGCCGGCCATGAACGGGATGATGGTGATTGCGGTGGCGTTCGTGCTGCCCATGCTCAACTTCCAAGCCAAGACCGCCGGCCGCCTGGGCTTCATCATAGTGGCAGACGGCTGGGCCAATACCGCGTTCTACTTCTTCGGCAATTTCACGCCGAATCGCGGCCTGAGCTTCGGCGACAACAAGTACGGCGAGGCCGACATCTTCAGCACGCTCGCGCTGGGCGGCGCCTATCTGTTCGGCGTGCTCGCGCTGGGCGCGCTGTTCGTCATCGGACGCCAGGCGCTCAAGATGGTATCGGCCAAGTAGGTCGGACTTTAGCCCGACGACCCGTCGGGCTGAAGCCCGACCTACGGTTTGTTGCAATCAGAGTCGCCCGCTTCCAACACGGGAAGCGAGGCGGCCGAAGAGTCAAGAATGGAGGAATAAACATGGTGCTCGCCTATGCGGCGGCCGCTTCGGGACTTGGCGCGTCGGCGCCGCTCTCGTCGCAACCGCTGCGTTCGGAACAGGTGCACGGCTTCGGCGCCTGGAAGGATTTCGTTCACGATAACTTTCCCTGGCTCGAACACCGGGATCACAGCGGTGGCGCGTTTCACGCCGAAGTCAGCGCTTATCGCATCGGTAACGGCGCGCTGACCACGATCAGGGCGGGTGCGAGCGAGGTGATCCGCACGCGCCATCTCGCTGAGGCGTCCGAGAAAGGCTTCATCAAGCTGCTGTGGCAGATGTCGGGCAGGATCCAGGTCGAGCAGGATCGGCGGCAGTGCCTGATCGAACCGGGGCAGGCCACGGTGTGCGACACCGCCCGGCCGTATCGAATCCGCCTCTCGGAAGGCGCCCACTTCGCGGTGCTGATGTTGCCTCACGCGGCCTGTCCGGGTTGGGAACAGATCAGCCAGAAAATCTGCGGTGCGCCGCTCGCTGAGGGCCCCACGGTGCGCGCGGCCCTTGGCGCGCTGATGGCCTTGACCGGTCTGCCGCAAAGTGGCGACAGCAGCGGCAACGACACCGTGCTGCAGGCCGTGCAGTGGATGTTGTCGGCCTCCTTGCACAAAGCGGCCAGCGATCTGGGCGTCAGCGCTTTCCGGAATCCTCGGCTGAATCGCGCCCAGCGTCACATCATCGAGCACATCGGCGATCCGGGCCTCGATGCCGACGGCCTGGCCACGGCGCTGTGCATGTCGCGGCGCTCGCTGTACATGCTGTTCAAGGAATACCGTCTGACACCGGCGAAGATGATTCACGACATCCGGCTGGAGCAGAGCCGCGCCTCGCTCGGCGATGCGCGTCAGCAGCATCGCAAGATCACCGACATCGCGTTCGATCACGGCTTCGGCGATTACGCCACGTTCAGCCGTCTGTTCAAGATTCAGTTCGGACTCACCCCGAGCGAATATCGGCTCAAGTCGCGTGCACCTCGTGCCTAGCCCGCATTTCTCACAGGGGGATCGAGCGATGGCCGTACGTCGAGGACGTGCAGCACGCCGGGCTGGAGCGAACCCCATAGTGGTTCTATGGGGTGAGTGAAGCCCAAGTGCTGCGCGCCGCAGACAGGCCAGCGCCGATCCAGCCAGAGAATCCTTCGACATTCTGTTCCGGGCGGAATATCGACAAACTCGGTATGGGTGGGAAGTAGCATGGGATTCTCTGGCGACCTGTGAGAAATGCGGGCTAGCCCTTTTTGCACCCGCTGCGTAGCGAATTGCACCTGCCGTCGAGCGTGCGGGACGCTACTGAGGAAAATCGCTCCTCAAGCCGACGCGACACTACCCGCGTCCGAGCTTTCATCCCACCGACTACAGGAAACGATCAAAGTGCAGTTGCGTGAGGGGCACCTTCGCATCGAGCAGCAGCCGCTGCACCTCGCCGGTCATCGGCGGCGGACCGCAGAAGTAGAAGTCGTGCGCGATCGGGTTGTGCCCGCGGTCGATCCAGCGTCCGAGCACTTCGTGGATGAAGCCGCGTTCCCCGGTCCAGGCGTCGGCGTCTACGGCTTCGGAGATCGCGGTCACACACATGACACGGTCGGCGAGGAGCGGGTCGCGCGCGATCAGCTCTTCGACGCACAGGTCCTGTGGCGTCCGCCCGCCGTAGAACAGGTGCACAGAGCGGCCGGCGAAGCTCGGGCGGCTGACCACGCCCGAGAGAATCGACATGAGCGGCGACAACCCGGAGCCGCCGCCGACGCACACGACAGCCCGGGGGGAATCGGTGCGCAGGTGCGCCATTCCATACGGACCGTCGAGCTGACACGGATCGCCCAGGCGGGTTCTGGTGAAGAGAGCGTCGGTCGCCTGGCCGTCGCGCGTGCGCTTGATGATGAATTCCCAGTGGCCGGCTGCGTTCGGGAGATTCGACATCGAATAGGCGCGTGGCCCGTTGACGCCCGGCAGGTGCAGGAGGACGTACTGGCCCGGCAGGAAATCTGCAGGACCGTCAGCGCGAAATGTGAATTGCGCCATGTCGCGCGTCAGCGGGCGGACCGCCTCGAGCGAAGCGGACCGCAGGACGGGCGTAACCGGCGGGACGCAATGCGAGCGCATCCGCGCGGCGATCGTGCAGTCGCCGCGCGGCGACGACTGACACGCCAGCCGGCGGCCCTTCGCACGCGAGCGTTCCGAAAGCCCGGGCGCCGTGGGCCAGTGATCGACGACTTCGCCATGCACGAGATCAAACAGGCAGGAGCCGCATCCGCCGGAGTTGCATTCGTAGGGATGGCCGAGTCCCGAGCGGAGCGCCGCGCGAAGAATCGTGTCGTCCTCGCGGCAGGGAAATGAGATGTCGGATCCCTTTACGGTGACCCGGTGCACCTTCAGCTCATCAAGGCCACGGGTGCTCTCCGCATCCTCGGACGGATTTCGAAGGGCGACACTTACGGTGCTCTGGAGAGACACGAAGCAATCCTCGGGCTTGCAAAACTGGGATAACACGCTGGTCTCGCAAACAGGTCCCATGTCAGTGAAAGGTGATCGGTCGAGCCCTAGCGTTACAGATGCCACCAGCAGGGTCCCAGTGCCTCATGGACGCCACCGGCAGCGCAGCGTGATTTTGTCGTTCGCGTCGACTCATTTAGCCGACTCAATCGAATGAAGCACATCACCCAGCTAAATGTTTCGAGGCGCTCTGAATGATCACCTTTGGCATTCCTTCGGCGCGAGCGCTAAACGACGGTTCTGCGCTTGCGATGTGCTGCGGCGCACCATTCACCCTCGTGAAGTTGTTTATATCGATTGCCCCTCTTTGTATCCCCGATGAACGAGGTAACGTCGCTCCACAAGAGAAGTCGTCGGAGGAGAACCGATATGGCGCATCGTTCGGATTCAATGTGGATCTGCGTCGCAGATTCATCGGAAAAAGGCGGGAGCGCAGTGTGATTGCCAGCAGACAACACGGCCGGCAGTTACTGCACCTGCGGCATGCAAACCCCGGCACTACATCAAGCCGGTCTATCCATTGCGGGGCTCACTTCCTGGGGTTCTTCAGTCATGGATAACTTCCGCTTCAGGGTGGCCCGCTGGCTGATTGCTCACCGAGGCAAGTCGGCGCTGTTCTTCATCGCCGTGACCCTGTTCTTCGCTGCGGGCCTGCCGCGCGTGGATATCCGGACGATCTTCGCGGACTTGCTGCCGGCGGACGATCCGTTCGTCCAGACCTTCCTGGATCACCCCAATTTCGGCAATCCGCTGACCGTGATCATCATGGTCAAGCGAACCGACGGGAAAAAGATTTACAACCACGACACGCTGCAGAAGGTCTTTGACCTGACGCGCGACGTGGATCTGATCAACGGCGTCGACCACAATCGCCTCGTCTCGATCACCACGGAGAAGGCGGTCTACGCCGAGGCGACTCCGTATGGCCTCGAGATGAACCCGGTGATGGGCGAGACTGTGCCCACGGATCCCGAGGAGCTGGCCGATCTGCAGCGCAAGGTGGAGCGCTCGCCGTTGGCACGCACCTTCATGGTGTCGGGTGACGAGACCGCGACCTTGATCCGAGCCGCTTTCTACGAGGACGGGCTGGATTATGGCGAGGTGTTCGATGCGGTCCGGAAACTCACGGAGGCCGCGGCGGACGAGAATCACCGGATCCGCGTCGTTGGTCAGCCGATCCTCACGGGGTGGGTGTACAACCTGCAGGCGCAGACCTACACGATCTTCGCCGTGACCCTGGCGCTGCTGGTTGGCGCGCTGATCTTTTACATGCGCAACGTCACGGGCGTTGCCGTGCCGGTCATCTGCAGTTTCGTCGCCGCGATCTGGGGCTTCGGTCTCGTCGGCTGGATCAACTCGCCGATCGAGCCGCTGCTGATGGTGGTGCCGCTGCTGTTGGTGGCGCGTTCGTTCTCGCACTGCATCCAGTACACCGAGCGCTACTACGAGATTTACGGACACCTGCGCGACAGGGTCAAAGCTTCGGAGGCCACGCTCGGCGTGATGATGGCGCCCAGCGTGCTCGGGATCATGACGGACATCATCGCGATCTTCGTCATTGGCATCGCTCCGATTCCTGCGATGCAGCGGTTCGCGCTGTTCTGCGGCATGTGGGCGGTCTGGCTCATCCCGACCGGCGTGATGATGATCGCCATCCTGCTCACCTACCTGCCGGCGCCGAAGAACATCGACGCCATCGTCGGTGGCGAACAGGAGCGCGGCATCCACAAGTTTCAGAAGAATCTGCTGCAGCGAATGTCGACCCTGGTCCACGGCAAGAAGGCGAACGCCACGGCTGTCGTGCTCGGCGTGGCGTCGGTGGCGGCGATTGTGGTCTCTTTCCAGATTGCAGTCGGCAACCCGGTGGAAGGCAGCAACCTCCTGTGGAAGGACTCCGAGTTCAACAGCGGCGTCCGCGACATCAACAACCATTTCCCGGGCATCAACTCGCTCGAGATCATTTTCGAGGCAAAGAATCCCGAAAACGTGGCGCGCAGGGCTGCGCGCACGGCCGAGGTCTACCAGTTGTCGAAGACCATACAGCGTGCCGTCGAGGGCGCCGAGTTTCCGGCGGGCGGTACGCGATCCTTCTCCGACTTCGCAGAGGAGGGCGCTCGCCTTTACTCGGGTGGCCATCCTGCCTGGTTGCCCTTGGATCTTTCGGATCGCGCCGTTGGCGCGGCCGGTACGGCGGTGGCGTTCGGACAGAACCCGTACAACTTCGCCGACGTTTCCGACTTCCAGTTCCAGAACACGGCCGTCACGCTCTTCTATCGCGACAACAAGCAGGAGACCGTCGACCAGGCTATCGCCACCGCTCGCGCGGCGGTGGCGGCCGTGGGTCTGGAGCACACCGACGTCCGTATCCGGCTAGCGTCCGGCACCATCGCGCTGCAGGAAGCGATGAACAAGGTGGTGGAGCGCTACCACTGGATTCTCATCGGCCTGTGCTGCGCAGCGATCTTCATCATCTCGACCTACGCATACCGGCACTGGATGGCGGCCGTGATCCTGCTGATCCCGACCTTGCTGTCCAACTTCTATCTGCTCGCGGTGATGCATCTGATGGGCATCGGCCTCGACATCAACTCCGTGATGGTGACCATTCTCGGCGTCGGCGTCGGCATCGACTACGGCATCTACCTGCTGTCGCGCATCTGCGAGGAGTACCACATCCAGGACCAGGACTGGGCTCGCGCCATCACCGAGTCCATGACGACTACGGGCAAGGCCATCATGTTCACGGCCACGATCATGTTGATCGGCATTCTTCCGTGGTACTTCCTGTCCGACCTCAAGTTCATGGCGGACATGGGACTTCTGCTGGCCGCGGTGATGCTCATCAACATGGTGCTCGCCTTGATCGTGCTGCCGCTGCTGGTGTGGCTGATCAAGCCGAAGTTCGTGACCCGAACCGACCTCATGGTGGGCGAGGGCATCGATCTGGATGCCTTCATGCGCCGGGACGCCGACCGCAACGCAGAGGTCGTGCGCGAAGCTGCCCTCAGCAAATAGCCCTGCACGCAACACCGGTTTCGCCCCGCCGGTGAATGCGGGCGGCATCTATAGCAGCACAACGCTGGAGGAGATATCGAAATGCGAATCAGGAAATACGACTTCAACTATGGTCGCCGGAAGATGATGGAGAGCGTGGCGTACGGTTTGGGAGCGGGGGTGCTGATGCCGCTGGACAAGCTGATTGCCGCTG
>JBQTHL010000096.1:0-16626 GCA_052389915.1 Panacagrimonas sp. | reverse complement strand
TGATGATCTACCGCGCGGCGACCCACCTGGTCGACGGCTTCCCCGACCCGCTCGAAGCCGCCTACGCCAAGCTCTACGCCAACGAGATGGTCCAGCGCGTCACCAACGAGGCGCTGCAGATCCACGGCCACTACGGCTTTACCCGCGAGTTCCCGCTCGAACGCATGGTGCGCGACTCGCGCGGCTTCGCCCTGGGCGGCGGCACCACCGAAATCCTGCGCAACACCATCGCCGCCATGGTCTACGGTCGCGCCTTCGACCAGAGAAAAGGCTGACTTCAACGCAAGTCACCACCCCTGATTACCCCGAGGAGACACGAGATGTCCATGCGAATGCTGGCTGCCCTGATGCTGTTTGTGAGCGGCGCAGCCGCGGCCGATCACAGTCCCGCCGCCGCCACCGTACCGGCCTCGGCCGCTGCCTATCTCACCAAGCTCGGCGAGCTGAACAATGAAGCCGGGCCGACGAGCCTGGAGCCGGTCTACGCGCTGGCGCTCACGGTGCAGGAGGACCTCATGGCCCTCACCAACGACTACGCCAGGATAGAAGGCCTGTCGGAAACCGACTTCGCACAACTGCAACAGCGCCTGAGCGGGTTTCGCATCAGCCGCGGAGTCGAGGTGTTCGCGGAGCCGGATCCGGCGTTCTTTCTCGACCTGGCCCGCAAGCATGGAGAGCGTGCCGATGTGGCCTTCTTCTCCCTGCTTCAGCGTTCCCGTGGCATCGACTTTTTCCCCGACTACCTGACGCCGCAGGGCCGCGGCGTGTGCGTGCGTTACGGCGAGGGGCGGATTGCGCCGTATTACGCCGGCTGGCTGTCGTTCCGCGGCGCGTTCGACAAGCGCTACGACGCGCAGGCGGCGCAGGAAATCGCCGACGTTGAGGACACCGTGGGGCTGGGGACCTGCGCCTGCGCCGACCAGCGATCGGTGGTGGAGGAGCTCACCGGGTTTGCCCGGGCCTTTCCGGCATCGCCCGCCACGCTCCGCATCCCTGATCGCCTGCGGCAACTTAAGGACGACCCCCATCGTCTGCCGGTCCGCTGCACCTGAGTGGCAGGCGACTGAGCCACGACAGCAGCAGGCGACAAAGCTCACCGCTTCAGCCAATGAATCGGGCAAAGTGCTTCACTGGCTCGCGCTCAGTCACCAGCCGCGCGCTGATGTCCGATTCATCAGCATATCCAAGCGCCATTCCGCAGACCAGCATCTCGTCGGCCGGTAGCGCGAGTCGCTCGCCGATCAGGCGGTGGAACGGCGTGAACGCCGCCTGCGGGCAGGTATCAAGCCCGCGCGCACGCGCGGCGACCATGATGTTCTGCAGGAACATGCCGTAGTCGAGCCAGCTTCCGCGGCCTAGGCTGCGGTCGATGGTGAACATCAGTCCGACCGGCGCGCCGAAGAATCCGTAATTGCGGCGGTGCTGCGCGTGCATCGCCGCCTTGTCGGCGCGACCGATCCCGAGCAGCGTATAGAGGTCCCATCCCACCTTGCGACGGCGGTCGATGAAGGGCGACTTCCACTGCGTGGGGTAGTAGTCGTATTCCTCGCAGTGCTGCTGCTCACAGTCCGGCTGGTCGAAGGCGTCCGCCAGCGCCTGACTGAGCTCGCACAGAGGAGCGCCCACGAGCACGTACACCTTCCACGGCTGAGTGTTGGTACCCGAAGGCGCGCGCGCCGCCACCCTCAGGATGTCGTCCACCACTGGCCGCGGCACCGGCGTGTCGCGAAACGCTCGCACCGAGCGCCGCGAGACGATCGCGCGGTCGACCGCGGCGCGGCAGGCATCCTCGAACACGCGATCCGGATCCATTAGCGAACCAGGCATGACGCTCAATTCACCATCCGGGTCTTGCCGTCCCAATAGGGCTTGCGCAGCTCTACCTTGAGGATCTTGCCCGCGCCGCTGACCGGCAGCGGCTCCTTGCGGATCTCCACCTGTCGCGGCAGCTTGTAGCCGGCGATCAGGCTGCGGCAGTGGGCGATGATCTCCTCGC
This sequence comes from Panacagrimonas sp., assembly GCA_052389915.1. Classification (GTDB taxonomy): domain Bacteria; phylum Pseudomonadota; class Gammaproteobacteria; order Nevskiales; family Nevskiaceae; genus Panacagrimonas. The sequence goes on along the minus strand of JBQTHL010000096.1, from coordinate 14,630 downwards.
CGGTCACGCTGGCACCGGGCTTGGGCACCACGATGGCAAGCACCGCCTCGCCCCACTGCTCGCTGGGGATGCCCACTACCGCGCATTCTTGCACCGCCGGGTGCTCGTAGATGGCGCCCTCGACCTCGACGCTGAAGATGTTTTCGCCGCCGCTGATGATCATGTCCTTGGCGCGGTCCACCAGGAAGATGAAGCCCTCCTCGTCCATGTAGCCCAGATCGCCGGTGTGCAGCCAGCCGTTGCGCAGCGCCTGCTTGCTCTGCTCCTCCAGCCCCCAGTAGCCGCGCATCACGTTCATGCCGCGCGCGCAGATCTCGCCGACGGTGCCGCGCGGGCACTCGCGGTCGTCGTCGTCCATCACGCACACCTCGACACCGTAGGCCGGACGACCGGCGCTGGTGAGCTTCTTGCCGCCGCGGACATGGAAGCGCGGCTCGAGGAAGCTGACCACCGGCGCGGCCTCGGTCTGGCCATAGCCCTGGGTGAAGCCCACGCCCGGCAAGGCCTCCATGGCGCGCAGCAGCACGGCCTCCGGCATGGGCGATGCGCCGTAGAGCATGCGCCGCAGGCTCGACACGTCGTGCTGCGCGATCTTTCCGGAACTCACCAGCAGGTTGATCATAGTGGGCACCAGCACCGTGTGGGTGACCTTCTCCGCGGCGATGGCCTTGAGCAGATCGTCCACGTCGAAGCGCGGAATCGCCACGTGCGTGCCGCCCACCGCCGTCAGAGCGAAGGTGTTGGCCATGTCGGCCAGGTGAAACATCGGCGCCGCGTGCAGGTACACCGCGCTGTCGTCGTAGTGCAGCGCCGGAATCACGTTGAGCGCGTTGTAGACCACGTTGTCGTGCGTGAGCATCACGCCCTTGGACTTGCCCGTGGTGCCGCCGGTATAGAACAGTCCCGCCAGCGTACCGCCCCCGGCATTGACGTCCTCCGCCGGCGAGGTGGCGGCGATCAGATCCTCGTAGCCCAGGCAGCCCTCGGGCCGCGCACCCTCTCCGATGAACACGACTTGCTTGAGTGCCTTGGCCAGCGAGCGCAGGGCCGGGAGCATGGGCGCGAAGGCGTCGTCGATCAGCAGCACCTCGCTGCCCGAGTCGTTGAGGGTGTAGGCGATTTCCGGCGGTGCCAGGCGGATGTTGACTGGATTGGACGCCGCGCCGATCCAGGCCACCGCGTAGAAATATTCGATGTAGCGGTCGCTGTTGAGCGCCAAGATCGCCACGCGATCCTCGCTGCCCACACCCAGGCCCCGCAGGGCGCCGCCGAGCCGCGCGATACGGTCCTGGAACTGCGCCCAGGTCTGGCGGCGCGGGCCGTACACCGTTGCCAGCTTGTTGGCGTTGATCTGCACCGCGCGCCGAAGCGTTTGGGTGATGTACATGCGGCTCTCCTCGGTTGATGGATCGGTCTGGGTGGGTATCCACGACTCGCGCGAAGCATCTGCTGCGGACGTTCTTGCGGCGCGTATCTAACAGATGTTAGGTTGCCATGATGGGTCGGGGCAAGCCTGCACGTGGGACATCCGCTCCGGGTTCCCGATCACCTGAATCGATCTGCCTTCCATGTCCAGCGCCCCACGCTTCGAACCTCGCCCCTTGATGCCCGATTTCCGGGACTGGAGCCACACCCCCTTCTTCAGCTGGATGGGCCTGCGCGTGGAGGATGCCGCCAACGGCACCGGCCGCGTGGTGCTGGACGTGAAGGACCACCACCGCGGCGGCGGCGGCACGGTGGCGGTCAACGGCGGCGTGCTCGCCTACATGCTCGATGCCGTCGTCGGCGTGGCGGTGCATTCCAGCAATCCTACCGACACGGTGGGCCAGGTCACCCTGAGCCTGGACGTGGAATACCTCGCGCCGATGATGGTGGCCGAGCGCGTGGTGGGCGTGGCCGAGGTGGTGCGCCGCGGCGGCAGCCTGGCCTTCGTCGACGGCCGGCTGTACGCCGACGACGGCACCGTGGCCTGCCGTGCGCACGGCATCCTGCGCGTGTTCCGTGCCCGCAAGGGAGGCACCTCTTGAAGGCCCTGCACGCCCCGCGCTACGCCAGCGCGGACGCCTTCGTGGCTGCGCTGCGCACCCGGGACTACATCGCCAGCGCGCGCATCGGCACGGCCGTGTACTTGGGCCTGCACCTGGAGAAGCCGCTGCTGGTGGAAGGCCCGGCCGGCGTCGGCAAGACCGACCTCGCCAAGTCGCTCGCCCTGCTGCTCGATGTACCGCTGGTGCGCCTGCAGTGCTACGAGGGCCTGGACGAGTCCAAGGCGCTCTACGAGTGGAAGTACGGCAAGCAGCTGCTCTACACGCAGATCCTGCGTGACAAGCTCGGGGAGCTGATGCAGGGCACGCAGAACCTGGCCGAGGCGTTACATCGCCTGCATCAGCATGATGACCTGTTCTACTCCGAGGATTTCCTCGAGCCGCGCCCGCTGCTACGCGCGCTGCGCGAGCCTCGCGGCTGCGTGCTGCTGGTGGACGAGATCGACAAGGCCGACCCGGAGTTCGAAGCCTTCCTGCTCGAATTGCTGTCCGACTACCAGATCTCGGTGCCAGAGCTCGGAACCATAACCGCGCAGGTCCGCCCCCTGGTACTGCTCACCAGCAATGGCTCGCGCGAGCTGTCGGACGCGCTGCGCCGCCGCTGCCTGCACCTGCACATCGGCTACCCGGACGCGGCGCTGGAGCGCAGCATCGTGCAGACCCGCGTCCCTGAACTGTCGGACTACCTTGCGCGCACGCTGGTCGCCTTCGTTCATGGCCTGCGTGCGCTCGACCTCAAGAAGCTGCCGGCGATCAGCGAGACGCTGGACTGGGCGCGCACGCTGTTGCTGCTCAACGCCGCCGAGCTGGGCGAGGACCTGGTACGCCAGACCCTCACCACCCTGCTCAAGCACGAGGAGGACGTGGCCACCGCGCTCGCCGCGCTGCCCAAGGTGATGCAGGACGCGCGGGAGGCCTCGGCGGAGCATGCAGCGCGCACTTGAGGAATTCCTGCTCGCCCTGAGGGGCGGCGGCCTGCAGCCCGGCCTCTCCGAGTGCATCGACGCCTACACGGCGGTGCGCATCGTAGGGGTGGGTGATCGCGGCGCGCTGCGCGAGGCGCTCGGGGCCTGCTTGGCAAAGTCCGAGGCGGCGCGCGATGTCTTCGACGACGTGTTCGAGCGTTATTTCACGTTCGAAATCTTCAGTGCGCCGCAGGCCCCCGCCGCAACGGAGGCCGACGATCCGGCCCGGCCGTCACCGCAGCCGTCCGGGACCCGGGTCTCCGAAGGCGCCGAGGCCGACGCCTTGCTGCGCATGGTCGAAGCGAACGACCGCGCGGCACTGGCGCGCCGCCTGCGCCAGGCCGAGCAGCAGGTGGGGATCGTAGGCGCTTGGCTGCCCACGCAACGCGGCCTGTACACGCGGCGCATGCTCGATGCCATGGGCCAGGAACACCTGATCGCGGCGGAACATGCGCTCGCCGCCACCGGCATGTCCGAGGCCGGTGCGGCGGCGCGCAGCCAGCGCCTGCGTGCCGCGCGCGAGCGGCTGTTCGAGGAGGTGCGCGACCACGTCGCACGCCGCTTGGTGCTGTACGGCAAGGCGGCCACGGAGAAACTGCGCGACGAGTCGCTGAGCGCGCAGAAACTCTCGGCCATCGAGCGGCGCGACTTCGAGCGCATGCGCGGGCTGATCCACCGCCTCGCCCGCCGCCTGGCCACGCGCCATGCCCTGCGCCAGCGCCGCCAGCGCCGGGGGCGGCTCGACGTGCGCCGCACGCTGGCGCGCAACGCGGCGTATGGCGGCGTGCTGTTCGAGACCCGCTGGAAGAGCCGGCCCATCACCAAGCCGCGGGTCGTCGCCATCTGCGACGTGTCGCGCTCGGTGGCCGCGCACGCGCGCTTCCTGCTGATGCTGCTCTACGGCCTGCGCGACGTGCTGCCCGAAGTGCGCAGCTTCGCCTTCACGCACCGCCTGGTGGAGGTGTCGGAGCACTTCGAGCGCGACCCGCCGCACGTGGCCATCGAGCGCGTGCTCGACCAAGTGGGCGGCACCGGAACCAACTACGGCACGATGCTACGCGACTTCGCGCGCAGCGAACTGCCCGGGCTCGACCGGCGCACCGCGGTCATCATCCTGGGCGACGGCCGCAACAACCGCGCCGACCCGGAGGTGGACGTGATGCGCGCAATCCACAAGCGCGCCCGCCGCGTGGTCTGGCTCAACCCCGAGCCGCGCAGCTTCTGGGGCCTGGGCGATTCGGAGATGCCGCGCTACGCGCCCTGCTGCCACAGCCTGCGCGAATGCGGCACCCTGATGCAGCTCGAACGCGCGGTGGACAGCCTGCTGCGCAATGCCTGAGCGTATGAACACGACCCCCGATCTTCCCGACGACGACGCCGTCGCCGACGTGCTCGGCGCGCTCGACTTGCGCCTCGACGGCCCAGACGCCTTCCGCGCCCAGCCGCGCGAGTTCGGCCGCCGCCGGCTGTACGGCGGGCAGGTGTTCGCGCAGACCATGATGGCGGCGCAGCTGAGCGTGGACGCCGCGCGCGCGCCGCATTCCCTGCACGCCTGTTTCCTGCTGCCGGGCTCGCCGGACCATCCCGTGCGCTTCGAGGTGGAGCGCACGCGCGACGGCGGCGCATTCTCGTCGCGGCGCGTGCAGGCGCTGCAGGATGGCCGCGTGATCCTCACCCTGCTCGCCTCGTTCCATCGAAACGAGCAGGGATTCGAACACCAGTCGCCCATGCCGGACGCGCCGGCGCCGGAATCCCTGGCCAGCACCGGCGAGCTGCTGGCGGACTGGGTGCGGCGCACCGGCGAGACGCCGCACGCGATGCTCGAAACCAGCATGACCCGGCGCATGGGCCTGGAGGTGCGGCCGGTGGACCCGCAAGGCGTGTTCGGCGACACCGTGCGTCCGCCCCACTACGTCCACTGGGTGCGGGTGTGCCGCCGGGTGCCGGACGATCCGCGCCTGCACTATGCCCTGCTGGCGTTTGCCAGCGACCTGGCCTTTCTCGGCACCTCGCTGCGTCCGCACGGCGTGCCGTGGTTTGCCCCGGACATGCAGCCGTCCACCATCGACCACTCGCTGTGGTTCCATCGCCCATTCCGCGCCGACGAATGGCTGCTGTACGTGATGGACTCCCCCAGCGCGGGTCACGCACGCGGCTTCGTGCGGGGCACGATCTACGACCGAGCCGGCCGGCTGGTCGCGTCGGCCGCGCAGGACGGACTGATCCGTCCGGTTCGTCGCGCCTGAACCCTCCACGAGACCTGTCCGCCCCATGTCCTCAAACACCGCAGCGCTGCCCTGGTGGCAGGCGCTGCCCGACGACTACTACCGGCGACCGTTCGATACCGAACTGGATCGCACCGATCCGCTGAAAGTTCTGGCCTCGGCGGCGCTGGACCAACTCAGCCGAAGCGCGCTGGGCACGGTGATGGCGCTGGCCCTGACACCCACCCTGGGTACGGCGCGCGCGCGGGCGCGGGAACGCGAGCGGCTGCGCTTCTATGCTCCACTCGCCGGCACCGACGCGGACCAGGTGTTCGTCGCGCCGCCACCAACGCCGGTACGCACCCGCACAGCCTCCACCTGGGGCCTGGGCTTCGAGGATGCCGTGTGCGAGCGCCTGAGCTTCAACAGCCCCTTCGAAACGCTGAACCCCGAACTGCGGGCCGACTATGCGAGCCAGCGCCGCAACCGACGCGCGACCGCGCTGTACATCCGCCGGCCGCTGGGCAAGCCGCGGCCGACCCTGATTTTCGTACACGGCTTTCTGCTCGACGATGCGCGTCTGAACAGCCGCGCGTTCTGCCTGCCCTGGCTGTTCCGTAACGGCTACGACGTGCTGCTGCCGAGCCTGCCCTTCCATGGCCCGCGCGCGGAACGCCTGCACCCGTTCAGCGGCTATGGATTCTTTCGCGGCGGCCTGGCGCGCACCAACGAGTCCATGCTGCAAGGCGTCAGCGACCTGCGTGTCTGGGTGCAGGCGCTGCTCGATCGCGGCGCGCCGCAGGTTGGCATTTCCGGCCTGAGCCTGGGCGGTTACATGACCGCCATGCTGAGCAACGTCGAGCCACGCCTGGCCTTCGCGATTCCGAACTCGCCGGTGGTCGCCGCGGCGGACATGGCGATGGAATGGCAGCCGCTGGGCGCGCTGATGCGACGTTCGGTGCTGACCGAGGGCTGGCGCTTTTCCGAACTGCGCCAGAGCATGGCCCTGCACAGCCCGCTCAGCCATCGGCCGCGCCTGGATGCCGGCCGACTGCTGGTCATCGGCGGCGCGGGCGATCGCTTCACCTCGCCGCGCTTCGTCAGTCTGCTGCACCAGCACTGGGCCGGCAGCCAGTTGCACTGGTTTCCCGGCAATCACCTGCTACACCTCCAGCAGGGCCGATACCTGCGGCTGATGAAGAAATTCATGGATCGCAACGTGGGTCTGGATTCCCCGGCTCATCCGTCGTCCGTTCACCTCTGAGGATATGTCGTGACTCCCAATCCCCTGCTCGCCGGCATCCGCGTGCTGGACCTCTCCCGCTTGCTTCCCGGCCCCTTCGCCACCCTGTACATGGCCCAGCTCGGCGCCGAAGTCATCAAAATCGAGGAGCCGAACGGCGGCGACTACGCGCGCGCGGCGCCTGAGTTGTTTGAACAGGTCAATCGCGGCAAGAAGTCCGTGACTCTGGATCTGCGCAAGGCCGAGGACGTCGCGCAGTTCAAGCGCATGGTTGCGGAGGCCGACGTGGTGGTGGATACCTTCCGGCCCGAGGTGCTTCCACGCCTGGGATGTGGCTACGAGGTGCTCAAGCAGATCAATCCGCGCCTGGTGTTCGCCGCGCTCACCGGCTACGGCCACACCGGCCCCTATCGCAACCGTCCCGGCCACGACATGAATTACCGCGGCTACGCCGGCGAACTTGCACAGAACGGTCCGCGCGACGGTGCGCCGCAGGTCGGCGACTTCCAGGTCGCGGACCTCGCGGGCGCGCTGAGCTGCGTCATCGGCATCCTCGCCGCCGTGGTCGGCGCGCGCGCCAGCGGCAGCGGCTGCTTCGTCGACGTCGCCATGCTCGACTGCACCCTGGCACTGCAAGTGGCGACACTATCGGACCTGCGCACCCTCGGCCGCGTGCCGCCGCGCGGCACCGGCATGCTGTCCGGCGCCATGCCGAATTACGGCGTGTACCCCTGCGCGGACGGCCGCTACCTCGCGCTGGGTTCGCTGGAGCGCAAGTTCTTCGTCAACTTCTGCAAGCTGGCGGGCCGCGAGGATCTGCTCGAACTCCCGTACGCACCGGGTCGCAAGAGCGAAGCGCTGCGAACGGCGGTGGCGGAGCTGATCCGCCAGCGCACGCGCGACGAATGGGAAACGCTGCTCGCCGACGAAGACAGTTGCGCCTCGGCGATCCTCGACATGCAGGAGGTCGTGCACAACCCACAGGTCAAGGCGCGCGGCCTGATCGAATGGAACCAGGGCAAGCCCGCCTGCGGCATGCCGATCCAGTTCGACGGCGCGCCGCGACCCGCGCTTTCGCCCAGTCCGCGGCTGGGCGAACACAATGCGGAAGTTCTTCGCGCACCGTCGGCCTGACGAGCTTTTTTCGCCAGTCATCCGAGCGCATCGTCAAGCACTGCGGTCCTGCCCGCGAACGCTGACTGACGGCGATCCAGCAGGGCTGACATGTCCTGCTGGATCGCTGAATATGACCCGATCGAGCGGCTAGGGCGCAGCCGAGCCGGAACCTGGAGGAGCGCCAGGGCCGGGGCCATTGACCGCCTGCACCAGGCCGATCCCGGTGGCCAGCACCTGGTCGGTCAGAACCGGGTCCACTAGCGCCGCAACTGGCCGCAACACCGGTGCCGAGAGCCCATCCAGAGCCGGCAGGCCGACGCCGAAGAGCAGCGGCGCGGCGAGCGCGAGACCGGGTTGTAGCAGGGCGTTCGGCAGGCTGGGACTCGACCCCAGAGGGCCCGCGAGCAAAGGTTGCAACAGGCTGGTCGAAACCAGGGGCAGTTCGAGCCCGGCCACGGGAACCACCAGCCCTCCAGCGTTGACGGCCCCCAGCAAGGGCTGGGTAAGCGCCGGAAATCGAACCCCGTTGCCTGCGGGCGCCGCAGACACCGGAACCGCCGTAGATCCCAGGAGCCACACGGCTCCCGCCAGAAAGGCTGTCTTTTTCACTCGGTCATCCTCCAGTTATGTAGTCGTCGTCCGTGGGCACTCCCACCGCCACCGCCACCTGGAAATTACCCCGGTGAGTTTTGTGTAGCAGACCCGCAGATATATGTCAAACGTTTGTTAGACGATGTGCGACAGCCGACGATCTTCCCGGCCACCTTGTCCACGCTCCCGTCAGTAGCGCAAAGCCAGCTGGAAATAAACACCGGCGTCGGCATCCGCCCTCACCGGCCGATCGATGCCCCGTGTGTTTAGGGCCTTGGCCACCGAAACGGAAGCCTGCAGCAGGGCTCGTCCTGGCATGCGGTACAAGACCTCCAACGACACTCCGGCATCGGTCACCGCCTGCTGCGCGTCCGTTTGGGCACCCTCGGGCGCTTCGAAGCGAGTCTGGCCTTGCTCGGCAAAAAGGCGGGACTTGAGGCGCAGCCGACCCGCCTGCGCCTCAGGCAAGGTCAGGCCCAGGTATAGCAAGGCTCCGCTGTCGCCGACTGCCAGACCCGGCAGGAAAGCCTCCACGTTACCCGGCCCTCCCATCACCCATTGCTGTTGTTCGGGCAGCCGGTCGTCCGTGAATTGCCCGGTCATACGCAGGCTCAATTCGGCTCGCTCCACCACCGCGGTCCGGATCTCGGCATGGGGTCGCAGCAGCAAGTAGCCCTGGTCCGCGCCATTCATCGGGTCGCCGGTCCTGTCATCTCCGAGACCGCGGCGCAGCGCCAGCCCGGTGCGTAGTTCCAGTGGCCAGTCAAGAATGCGTACGGTGGCGAGCGCCTCGGTGGAGACTTCTCCCGAGCCGTACGCCTGGCGCTGATAAACCTGCCCACCGTCGCGGTCGGACAGCTCCTTTCCGACATAGTCCGCCTTGATCCCTAGTGCCCAGCGGTGCGCGAATCCGGCGGACAGCAAGCCCGACCAGGAGACTTCAGCCGTATCCAGCCGGGCATCCGCGCCAATGGTCTGCTCCGCACCGGCCAGTGCCAGTGTGAAGTCGTAGCGCGAGTAGCCGAGGCTGGCAGCGAAGACTCCCAGCGAGGTCACCCGACTCAATCCCGCGGCCGCCTCCAGCAATTCTCCGTTCGTGTCGGCGCTGTTTAGTCCCCCGACAGCGCTCCGCAGTCGCAGGTTCGCTTCGTCTCCGCTGCGCCAGCTGTGGCGTAGCGCGGCGTCGGCGAAGTAACGGCCAGTGAAACGGTTCCCGGGATTGCCGAAGGCCAGGCTTGCGTTCGTTTGGTCAGGCCCTTCACCCGAGGGCGCAAGCGACAGGTCCAGGCCGTGCGCGTCTTGTTTCCACGCCATCTGCAACGCCTCGCCCGCACGATCGGCATGCAGCGATGCGAGGAAGCGGCGCGGCTCCAGCTCGCTGTCGCGCGGTCCGGCCACGCCTTCCAGTCCGCTCCAGTAGCTGGCATAGCGCGGAGGCGACTCGACACCCGTCAGCCTGTTCTCGAGCACGCCCACATAAAGGTCGTTGCCGTCTACTGCGTAGCACAGGACCAGCGCCGGATAACCCTCGGCGTAAAAGGCCGCCTGAAGCTGGCGCACGACATCGGAAAGTGTCTGCGCGGAGGCCGCCGCCTCCTGCAGTTTTGCCGCATCCCTTAATGGAGAACCCAGCACCAATACCCGCGTGCCGCCGACCACCAGCCGCATTGGTTCGCCGGCCAAGGCGCGAATTTCGGTCAGCGGCGCCGCGACAGGTTCCGGCGGCGGCGGCAGTGCGATCGGCATGCGTGACTCCTCCCCGTTTCATACGCGGTTGCGGCATCGAATGCCTCAGCCGTCGGACTCCAAGCTTGCCGGCAGGCCCTGCACAGGCGACGAAATCGGCGATTTTCGTGGCACGCGGTACCAGGCGGCGTATAGCGCCGGCACGAACAGCAGGGTCAGGACAGTCGCCGCAATTAGGCCGCCCATGGTGGCGACCGCCTGCGGCCCGAAGAATACGCTGCGCGACAGCGGGATCATCGCCAGTACCGCGGCCGCGGCGGTCAGCACGATGGGCCGGAGACGACGCACGGTGGCCTCGACGACGGCATCGTAGGGCGAGTGCCCGGCACGCAGGTCCTGATCGATCTGGTCCACCAGGATCACGGTGTTGCGCATGATCATGCCGAACATGGCGATCACGCCGAGGATGGCGATGAAGCCGAAAGGCTTGCCGAAGGCCAACAGCGCAAGCGGGACACCGATCAGCCCCAGCGGCCCGGTCAGGACCACCATCATCACCAGCGAGAATCGGCGCAGCTGGATCATCAGCGTGGTCACCACCACCAGCGCGAACAACGGCAGTCCGGCCTTGACGCTGCTCAGGCTGTGATCCGATTCCTCCACGCTGCCGGCGAGTTCCAGCCGGTACCCCCGTGGCAGCTCACCGCCGATCCGGTCGATCTGCGGTTTCAGGATCTCCACGACCTGCGGCGGCTCCAGCCCGCTGGCGATATCGGCGCGCACGCTGACCGTCGGGACCCGGTCGCGCCGCCACAGGATGCCGTCCTCCAGCCCATAGCCGATGCGCGCGATCTGCGACAGCGGTACGTTGGTGCCCGACTCGGTCTGGATCGACAGGCTGCCGAACAGGTCGATCCGGGCGCGTTCGGCGTCCCGCCCGCGCAACTGGATCGCGATCAGATCGTTGTCCTCACGCAGATACGACAGGGTGGTGCCATCCAGCGCCGTCGCCATGAACCGGGATACCGCCGCGCTGCTCACGCCCAGTGCCCGTGCCCGGTCCTGGTCGATGGCGATGGTCACGACCTTGGACTTCTCCGCGGTATCGAGGTGGGTGCTCTGGGCGTGCGGACTTGCGCGCAGCACGTCGGCCACTTTCTCGGCTTCACGCCGCGCCACCGATGCATCCGGCCCGGATACGCGGTACTGCAAGGGGTAGCCGACCGGCGGTCCCATTTCCAGCCGGCTGATCCGCCAGCGCAAATCGGGGAAGGTCTGCGGCAGGGTCTCGAACAGGTAGGACCGCAGGCGATCGCGGGAGACGAGGTCGCGCGCATTGATAACGATCTGGGCAAAGCTGGGCGCGGGGAGTTGCAAGTCCAGCGAGAGGAAAAACCTCGGCGCGCCGCTGCCGATGTAGCTGGCATAGCTTTCGATACCGTCCTGTCCGGCGATCAGCCGGTCGAAACGCGCGACCGCCTCTTCGGTGGCCTGGATCGAGGCCCCTTCCGGCAGCTTCAGATCGACCATCAGCTCCAGCCGGTCGGAAACCGGAAAGAACTGCTGTGGCACGACCAGTACCAGCAATGCCAGGCAGGCCGCGAAGATCGCCAGCGTCGCGGCGATCACCGTGTGGCGCCGGTTGACGCAGAACTCGACGACACGACGGAAGCGGTTGTAGAACGGCGTGTGATAGACCGAGTGCTCGTCGTGGGCCTGGCCATCTTTCGACAGGCCCCTTTCCGGCAGCAGGCGGTAGCCCAGCAGCGGCACCAGGATCACCGCCACCAGCCACGACAGGATCAGGGCGATGGTCACCACCTGGAACATGGAGCGCGTGTATTCGCCGATCCCGCTGTTGGCCGTCGCGATGGGCAGGAAACCCGCGGCCGTGACCAGGGTGCCGGAGAGCATGGGGAACGCAGTGCTCGTGTACGTGAACGCCGCTGCCGCCACGCGCCCATAACCTTCCTCCAGCTTCACCGCCATCATCTCCACCGCGATGATCGCGTCATCCACCAGCAGGCCAAGTGCGATCACCAGCGATCCCAGGGAAATCTTGTGCAGGTCGATGTCGAGCAGGTCCATCACCGCGAAGGTCATGGCCAGCACCAGCGGAATACACATCGCGACGACCAGGCCCGTGCGCAGGCCCAGCGCGACGAAGCACACGGCCAGCACGATCACGACCGCCTCGATGAGCACGCGGATGAACTCGTTGACGCCCCGCTGCACCGCGCTGCGCTGGTCGGCCGCACGCGACAGGGTCATGCCCAGCGGCAGGTCCTGCGCGAGGCGTTCGAATTCCGCATCCAGCTCGCGGCCCAGGCGCACGATGTCGCCACCGCGCTCCATCGACACCGCGATGCCCAGCGCCGGCTTGCCGTCGAACTCCATCTGCGGCGCCGGCGGATTCTGGTAGCCGCGGCTGACTTCTGCGATGTCGCCCAGCCGGAACGAACGGCCCTCCAGTACCAGCGGCAACTCGCGCACCTGCTCGACGGAGCGCAGCGCACCGCTGACCCGCAGGTAGATCTTGTCGGTCGCGGTGTCGAAATCGCCGGCGACGGCGATCTCGTTCTGCGCTGCCAGCGCCTCGAAGATCGCCGACAGCGGCAGACCCAGCCGGTCACGGCGGCTGTTCGCTAGATCGACATAGATGCGCTGCTCCTGTCGGCCGAGGAAACGGACCTTGGCCACATCGCGGACCCGTAGCAGGCGGTCGCGGATGCGGTCGGCATATTCCTCCAGTTCCTGGTGACTGTAGTCCTCACCCTGCAGCGCAAGGATATTGCCGAAGGTATCGCCGAACTCGTCGTCGAAAAACGGGCCCTGCACGCCGAGGGGCAGGCTCGCGCGGATATCCTCGATCTTCTTGCGCGCCTGGTAATGGTTGTCCGGCATGATCCGCGCCGGCTTGTCGTCGCGAAAGACGATGAACACCTGCGATTCGCCCGGACGCGAATAGGACTTCAGGTAGTCGAGCGCATCGAGTTCCTGCAGCTTTTCCTCGATGCGGTCGGTCACCAGCCGGTCCATCTCGTCGGCGGTGGCGCCCGGCCAGTAGGTCTGCACCACCATCACCCGGAATACGAAAGGCGGGTCTTCCGAACGTCCGAGCTGGAAATAGCTCCACACGCCCATGACGCCGATCAGGGTGAGGAAAAACCCAACCAGGCGCGTGTTGTCCAGCGCCCAGCGGCTGAGATTGAACCGACTCACGACGCCGAGCCGGTAGAGCCACCCGCCGCAGGCGCCGGTATCACCTGCACCGCCTGGCCGGCGCGCAGACGATGCACGCCGGATCGAACCACGCGGTCGGTAGGCTGGAACTCCGCGCCCACAATCACGCCGTCGGGCAGGTACTGGAGGATGCTCACGGCCTGCGGCTGCGCCAGCAGCCTGCCATCTGCGGACGCCCGCACCGCCCATACCACCGGCGTGCCGTCTTCCAGATTGCCGAGCGCCGTTGCCGGCAGAACAAACGCGGGCGGGCGACCGTCCGGCAGATCCTGAACGGCGATGACCGTGGCGGTTGCACCCAGATGCACCGATTCGTCGGGATCGACCAGCGTGATGCGCGCCTCGTGCATCCGGCGCCGAGCATCGGCCTGCGGCGCGATCTCGCGCAAGCGCCCTGCAAACAGGTGTCCGGGGCGCGCGAACAGTTCGACCATGATCCGCGACGCCGACACCAGCGCAGCGGTCTGGCCCTCGGGGACTTCGATGCGGACCTCACGCTCGCCGTCGACCGCAAGCCGCACCACCGGCTCGCCGGCCGCGAGCACGTTACCCGGCTCCGCCAGCACCGCCGTGATCACGCCAGCGGCATCGCTGCGAAGTTGCGCACGGTCCTCGGCGGCCCGGGCCAGCTCCCGCCGCGTGCGCGCCTGATCGGCTCGCGCCTGCGCGACCCGCGCGGCATTGCGTCGCTGGTCCACCGCCGACTGGCCCGCATGACCACGCTGCTGCAGGGTCTCGTACCGGCGCTGTTCGCTCTGCGCAAGCAGCAACTCGGAATCTGCGGCGCCAACCACCGCCAGGGCTGCGTCCTGCTCCAGACGTAGATCCTGCGTTTCGAGCCGCGCCAGCATCGCCCCCGCGGCGACCTGTTGACCCATTCGCGCCGGGCGCTCGACCAGCTTCCCGGCCACGCGAAACGACAACACGCTCTCGGTCCGAGCCGACACCGAGCCGGGAAACACCACGAGCGTGGAGGCCGGTGCCGGCGCCGGGGATTCCACCTGCACCGGCCGTGGTGGCGGCGGCGCAAACTCCGGCCGCGAACAGGCGCAGACCAAGCCCATCGCTGCGAGCGCTGCCCTTGCGCCTTGCTGTTTCCGCACCGCTGCTCCATCGCCAGGAAGTATCGACGCGACGAATGCGCGTCGGTGCGTAGTGTAGAGCGCATCTACGCGCAGCGCGCCTTATGCTGTCAGTACCCGCCCAGCATGAAGAACACCTGCGCCTCGCCGACCAGAGCGCCCAGCACGGCCCCGGCGACAACGATGATGATCTCGTTCTCCGCACACCACCAGCGGCAGCGCGGTGCCGAGCCTCTGGTCCATGGCTTCGCGTACCTGCCGGTGCACCAGATCGACGATGCGGTCCAGTGCCGGCCCGCGCAGCAGTTCCTCGATCAGGTTCGCCGGCGTCAGCAGTTCGGACGCCATCAGCGTGGCGTAGTCCTTCGAGACCTGGTCCTGCCGCGCCAGGAACTGGCCCTGGAACGTCCAGCCCAGGATTTTCTTCGGACGCAGCGGCCGGAACAGGATCTGCA
>JBQTHL010000095.1:0-3318 GCA_052389915.1 Panacagrimonas sp. | reverse complement strand
TGCGCGACGCTTCTCTGGAAGCGGTTCGCGGAGCCGTTTGCAGAGAGGCGTCGCCTCAAGGCTGTCACCCCGCACGAGGGCCTCGTGCAAAGCAGTACCGGATCGGGAAGCACTGCGTGGGCCTACTGGCCTTCGATCCTCGTTTCATACCACCGGCATCCGCCGGATTCACCACCCGCCGAGGGCACATCCGCCCTCACGGGCGGCTGCGTCGTCGGCGTTTTCTTCAACTCACGGAGAACGTCATGCCTACACCTCACGCTGTTGCCAAGTCGTCTGTTCCACTGATGGAAGTCCGGGAAGCTCCCGGTGTTTACGCCGATGCCCTGCTGCGCGATGAGCGCGGCGGTCTGTTGTTTCTCTCCCTCTGGGGTCGCGACACCGCCTTGCAGGACTTGCAGGCGCGGTTGTCGCTGCCGGTGTCCGAGGGCGGCGTCACGATGCTGCACGTCACCCAGGGTTCGCAGGAGTCGCGGGTCAATCTCGACCGCATCAACTGCATGGAGAAGCACACCGGACGGTTGCCTGCACGGAACCTGTTCGGCGATGTCGCGCAGCTCTGGATTTACGACCGTCTGGCCACCGAGCCGGATCGCGCCAACCGCGTGGGCCTGCTGTTCCTGCGCGGTAGCAATACGAGCGATGCGCTGACCGAGAACGAGCTGTGCCGCATCTGGCAGCTCGTGCGCGAGGTTTCGCATTTGCCGCTACTCCCGCACTGGCGCAAGCCGGTGCTGGAAGTGCTCGACGCGAAGAATTGGCTGCGTCGTCTCGACGACGGAGCCGGTGTTCAAGCCTGGCGCGTGGAGTTGGGTGATCCGGCCTTCGAGACCGCGATCTCGCAACTGATGCACGCCGGTCAACTGCGCCTGGAGTCTGAGTCTTCACCTGCTGTCGCCGCACCCCGCCGCAAGGCGGCCTGACGTTTCACATTGCACCTATCCCCGGCGGGACACGCTCCCGCCAGGGGCCGTGTGCCCGCCGGGTTTTATTTCTACCAACCCGGAGATTCACATGAGCGAAGACCTCGATGTTGTTGTTCACGACGCAGTGCCGGTCACGGCCCTGCCAGTGTTTGAAACCGCGCCGGAAACGGCGCTGACGGATGAGCGTGTGTTTCCCTTGCAGCAGTTCGTCGCCGAGTTCGGCGATGGTCTGTTGGAAGCGGTCTCCACGCAGAATCCGCCGATCTACGATGGCACGCCGGATGCGGTGCGTGATGTGGTGATGGATGCGCTCAAGCGCAAACCCTTCGCCGCGCAGCGCGCCGTCGTGCAAGCCGTTTGCCGTCTGCTGGTCGAAGCCGATGAACCCGCCGCTGTCATCAATGCGGAGATGGGCACCGGCAAGACCATGATGGCGATCTCCGCCGCGGCCGTGCTTCAACAGGCCGAGCAATACGGGCGTGTGCTGGTGATCTCACCGCCGCACCTGGTCTACAAGTGGCGGCGTGAAATCCTGGAGACGATCCCGGACGCAAAGGTGACGGTGCTCAACGGCCCCGACACCCTGCGCAAGCTGCTCAAGGTGCGCGAAGGCGGGGCTACGGCACGAGAGTTTTTCGTGCTCGGCCGCGTGCGGATGCGCATGGGCTTTCACTGGCGGTCTGCCTTCAACGTCCGGCGTCTGCGGGTTGAGACGAAGGGCGAAGACGGCGCGGTCGTGGACTCGGAGCTGCGTGAGGTGGCGGTATGCCCTTGCTGCGGTGCCCCGGCGAAGGACAGCGATGGGAATCCGTATGAGCCATCGTTCTTCCCGCTGGACAAGCGCCTCAAGTGCGGGGACTGCGGCTCACCGCTGTGGTCTCTGATGCGACCTACGGGTCAGCCCAAGTCGCGCCGCGAGGTGCTGGTGGATGCACTGTGTGGCCTGCCGACCATCGGCAAGGTCACGGCGGGGAAGCTCGTCGGCCGGTTCGGCGAGGAGCTGCTCAGCGGCATGATCGAAGACAACGTCTACGAGTTCGTCAATCTGATGGACGAGGACGGCGAGTTGGTGTTTCACGACAAGCAGGCGCGGCGCATCGAGCGGGCACTGGCCACGACCGAGTTCGGTTTTGGTCAGGGCGGCTATCAACCGACGGAGTTCATCAAGCGTTACCTGCCGGACGGCTTCTTCGACTTGCTCATCGTGGATGAAGGTCACGAGTTCAAGAACGAAGGTTCGGCCCAGGGACAGGCGATGGGCGTGCTGGCGGCCAAGTCGCGCAAGGTGCTGTTGCTCACGGGCACCCTGATGGGTGGCTATGCCGACGACCTGTTTCACCTGCTGTGGCGGATCATGCCGGAACGGATGATCGAGGACGGCTTTCGCTATCAGCGCGGCAGTATCGGCGCAGCGGCGATGGGCTTCATGCGTAAGCACGGCGTGCTCAAGGACATCTACAAACAGTCCGAGGGCAAGGCTCACCGCACCGCAAGGGGCAAGCAAATGACCGTGCGCACGGTGAAGGCACCGGGCTTCGGGCCGAAAGGGATCGCACGGTATGTGCTGCCCTTCACGGCCTTCCTCAAGCTCCGCGACATCGGCGCGGATGTGCTGCCGCCGTATCGAGAGCATTTCACCGAGGTCAAGCCTAGCGAAGACCAGGCGTTTCACTACGCGCGTTTGCGCGGAGCGTTGGTGGCCGAGATGCGGCGTGCGCTTGTCTGCGGCGATCAGTCGCTGCTCGGCGTGGTGCTCAACGTGTTGCTGGCCTGGCCGGACTGCTGCTTCCGCGAGGAAGTGGTGCGGCATCCACGTTCGCGGTCGCTGATCGCCGAGGCGCCGGTGCTGTTCAACGCACTGGAGCCGATGCCCAAGGAGTACGAGCTGTTGCGCATCGTGAAAGCGGAGAAAGCCAAGAACCGCAAGGTACTGGCCTACACCACCTACACGGGCACGCGCGACACCACGGCCAGGCTCAAGGCGATTCTCGAAGCCGAAGGCTTGAAGGTGGCGGTACTTAAGGCGAGCGTGGACACGTCTCAGCGGGAAGCCTGGATTGCAGATCAGGTAGATCGCGGCGTGGACGTGCTGGTGACGAACCCGGAGCTGGTAAAGACGGGTCTCGACCTGCTCGATTTTCCAACCATCGTGTTCATGCAGACGGGGTACAACGTCTACACCTTGCAGCAAGCGTCGCGCCGTTCCTGGCGCATCGGGCAGAAGCTGCCCGTGGACGTGCATTTTCTCGGCTACGGCGACACCACCCAAATCGGGTGCCTGACGCTCATGGCCAAGAAGATCGCCGTCTCGCAGTCCACCTCCGGCGACATGCCGGACACGGGGTTGGATGTCCTGAACCAGGACGCCGATTCCATTGAAGTGGCTTTGGCC
>JBQTHL010000094.1:0-11657 GCA_052389915.1 Panacagrimonas sp. | reverse complement strand
GCTTCGAGCTTAGTTGATGAGAGTCGACGGCTGCTTCAGGGGCATCAACACCACCTGGGCAACCGCTCGCCGGGATTAAGCGGCGAGGGCGTAGTTAGCGTCGTTCGCAACTAGCTTGTTTGCACGGCGTTTAACGAGTGGCTATGCAACTCGGCATGCACGTCGGGTCTCCAATCACCGTCGAGCCCAGGTCAGCCCCAGGACAGTAAGACTAGCACGCGGTCACTACGTTCCCTTCAGCTTCGTGCGCGAAGAATGCGGCCTTTCTCGCGCTGCCAGTCCTTTTCCTTGATGTCGGCGCGCTTGTCGTGCTGCTTTTTGCCCTTGGCCAGGCCGATCTGCACCTTGGCGAGTCCACGCGTCCAGTGCATGTCCAGCGGCACCACGGTGTAGCCGGCGCGCTCGACCTTGCCGACGAGTTGCGATAGCTGCCGCTCGTGCAGCAACAGCTTGCGCGTGCGCGTGGGGTCGGGGTTGACGTGGGTGGACGCCTGACGCAGCGGGATGAAATGCGCGCCGATCAGGAAGGCCTCGCGATTCTTGAGAATCACGTAAGCCTCGGTGATCTGCGCACGGCCGTCGCGCAGGCTCTTGACCTCCCAGCCCATAAGCATCAGGCCGGCTTCGAAGGTTTCTTCGATGAAGTACTCGTGTCGGGCGCGACGGTTCTGGGCGATGAGGCGTGGCGCGGATTCCTTCTCGGACTCTGCTTTTTTCTTTTCACTCATGCCGAGCAGTATACGGGGCCACTCTCAGCGCTCGACGATGGCGGTAATGCCCAGCCCACCCGCGGCGCAGATCGAGATCAGCCCGCGGCCGCCGCGGTTCTCGTCGATGATCTTGGCCAGCGTGGCGAGAATGCGTCCGCCGGTCGCGGCGAAAGGATGCCCTAGCGCCACCGAACCGCCGCGGATGTTCATGCGCGAGCGGTCGATGGTGCCGAGCACTTCTGACAGGCCCAACTGCTCCTTGCAGAATCGGGGATCGTTCCAGGCCTTGAGCGTGCACAGCACCTGCGCGGCGAAGGCCTCGTGGATTTCGTAGAAGTCGAAGTCCTGCAGGCTGATGCCGGCGCGCTCCAGCATGCGCGGCACGGCGTAGGCCGGCGCCATCAACAGCCCTTCCTTCCCGGTAGCAAAATCCACCGCAGCAGTTTCGGCGTGAACCAGATAGGCCTGCGGCTGAAGCCCGCGGGCGCTGGCCCATTCCTCGCTCGCCAGCAACACGGCGGAGGCGCCGTCGGTGAGCGGCGTGGAGTTGCCGGCGGTGAGCGTGCCGTTGACTCTGTCGTACGCCGGTTTGAGCGAGGCGAGTTTTTCCAGGCTGGTGTCCGCGCGCAGGTTGTTGTCGCGCTCCAGACCGCGGAAAGGCACGACCAGATCGCTGTAGAAGCCGGCGTCGTACGCGGCCGCGGCCTTCATGTGCGACTCGAACGCGAGCTGGTCCTGATCTTCGCGCGTGATGCCCCAGGTCTTGGCCATGACCTCGGTGTGCTGGCCCATGCTCATCTTGGTGCGCGGCTCCGACACGGCAGGTGTCGCAGGCGCGAGCATCGAAGGCCGGAACTTGGCCAGGGCCTTGAGCTTCTGCGCGTTGGTCTTGGCGCGATTGGCTTCGAGCAGAATCTTGCGCAGCTTTTCGTTGACGCCGATGGGTGCATCGGACGTGGTATCCACGCCGCCGCCGATGCCGACTTCGATCTGGCCGACGGCGATCTTGTTGGCGATGTTCACCGCCGCCTGCAAGCCGGTGCCGCAAGCCATCTGCACGTCGTAAGCCGGAGTTTCGGGCGACAGGCCAGCGGACAGTACGGACTCGCGACACAGGTTGAAGTCGCGCGAGTGCTTGAGAACCGCGCCGGCCGCCACTTCACCCAGGCGCTCGCCGTGCAACTGGAACTTGTCCACCACGCCGCGCAGCGTGGCGGTGAGCATGTCCTTGTTGGTCGCTTCGGCGTACGCGGTGTTGGAGCGGGCGAATGGGATGCGGGCACCGCCGAGAATGGCGACGCGCTTGAGGGTTTGCTTCATGGGAGTGACTCCGCGCTAATGAACAGCGCGGCATTCTAGTCGCGCGAAAGGGACCCTCTAGCGGCCGCAGCGACACCCGAGTAGGGCGGCCCGTGGCCGCCGGCGCGGGCGGGCGCGGCCCGCCCTACATCTTCTACGCCAGCTTGTTGTGCGTGCCGTCGCACATCACCGGCTTGCCGGTCTGCTTGCAGCCGCAGAACCAGACTTTCCCGGTCTGCTCGGCGACGAACTTTGTCGGCACAAAAGCGGTGGGCTTGTGCGACCCGTCGCAGAGCGGCTGGCTCTTGGACAGTCCGCAGGCGCACCACCAATACGCCTTGCCCGCCTCGACATCGAGCGGGAAGGGCGTGCGGCTCGCGACGACGGGCTTTTCTGTTGGCTGGCTCATGGCTGGCTCCGGAAGCTGCTTTTTTTGCTACTTCGGCGCCATGCGCAGCGCGCCGTCGAGGCGGATGGTTTCCCCGTTCAACATCGGGTTTTCGATGATGGCCTGAACCAGTTGCGCGAACTCGGACGGCCGACCCAGGCGGGCGGGGAAGGGCACGCTGCGACCCAGCGATTCCTGCGCTTCCTTGGGCAGGCTGGACATCATGGGCGTCTCGAATAATCCGGGCGCGATGGTAAGCACGCGCACGCCAATGCGGGCGAACTCACGGGCGATCGGCAGGGTCATGCCGACCACGCCGGCCTTCGACGCGGAGTACGCGGCCTGCCCGATCTGGCCGTCGTAGGCGGCGATGGACGCCGTGTTGATGAGCACGCCGCGCTCGCCTTCCTCGTTGGGTGGCTGCTGGTTCATGGCCTCGGCCGCAAGGCGGATGACGTTGAAGCTGCCGACGAGGTTGACGTTGATGATGCCGCGGAAGATGTCCAGCGGCTGCGGCCCGTCCTTGCCCAGCACCTTGGCCGGGTTGCCTACGCCCGCGCAGTTCACCGCGCCGTGCAGACCGCCGAAGGCCGACACCGCGAGGCTGACCGCCGCGCGCACATCGTCCTCGCTGGTGACGTTGACCTTGGCGAAGCGGCTGTTGTCGCCGAGTTCGCCGATGAGGGCGTGCCCACCCACCTCGTTGAGATCGGCAATGACCACGCGACCTCCGTGCTTGACCAGCATGCGAGCCGTTGCGGCGCCCAGACCGGACGCGCCACCCGTTACCAGAAATACGTGCTTTTCGATTTTCATGAGTGATGGAAAGAGAGAACGGAACGGTTACTTCACGGTGATGGTGATTTTCTCAGACGTGAGGTTGGGACTGAAAGCCTGGTGCTTCCAGTCGCCCAGCACCAGTTGCAAGGTGTGCTTGCCGGGCTTGAGCGCGATGCTGGTCTCTGTCTGCCCCTTGCCGAAGTGCACGATCTGTTCGGACACGGGCAGCGGCAAGGTCAGGTCCACGGCGGGATCGTCGATGAGCAGATGATGGTGCCCGGTGTTTTCCATCTGGGTTCCGGCGGGCGCGACGCCCATGCCGGACAGGCCAAACACGACTTTGACCGGGCTGCTCACGCTGGCGTCCTTGGCTGGTGCGATCAGGTACACCTTGGCGTCGGCCGGTGCCGTTGTCGGCAGGTTGAGCTTTTCCGCGAGCTTGCCTTGCGCCTGTTTCTTTGCGGCGTCCTTGATGGCGGACATCGAATCGTTGGCGGCGAGCGCGGGCAGGGCGGCGAGGGTCAGCAACAGCGCGAGCGTACGCAGCATGGAATGCTCCTTCAGAAGACGGGTTGTGATGAAAATGATAGCCGCGTGGCGCGGCGACCGTGGCGGTCGTTAAACTTGTATCTGAACCCTACGCTCATACCCAGAGTCGCGAATGAACAAGCCGGATCCGAAAACCGATCCGCCCAAGCCGGAAGCGGGCGCCAAGCCCAAGGCCGAGAAGCCCACGGCCATGCGCCTGCCGCCCGGCGTCGGACCGGCGGGCGCCAAGGGTCCGCAATCGCGCAAGACCTGGGGCGGTAACGACTCGGGCCGGCCGCAGAAAGATGCGGCTCGGCGCGCGGGTAAGTCGCGCAAGGTGCATTGAGCGAAAGCAGATGCTTGCAGGGTGCATTCGTGCGCCGCCAAGCTTGGCGTATGAAAGCGCCTACGAATTACCCGGCTTTTTCAGCTCTCGAATTCCTGAGGTCCCGCCCACGATCAAGAGATCGGCCGGCCGGTGCGCAAACAACCCCACCGTGACCACGCCGGGAATCTGGTTGATGCGTGACTCCAGTTCCACCGCGCTCTCGATGCTCAGGCCGTGAACATCGAGAATCGGGTTGCCGTTGTCGCTGGTGAAGCCGTGCCGCAGTTCCGGGGAACCGCCCAGCCTGACTAGTTCGCGCGCGACGAAACTGCGCGCCATCGGAATCACTTCCACCGGCAGGGGAAACTTGCCCAGCACCGGCACGAGCTTGGACTCGTCCACGATGCAGATGAATTGCCTGGCCGCCGACGCGATGATTTTCTCGCGCGTCAGCGCGCCGCCGCCGCCCTTGATGAGTTGAAGGTGCCGATTGGTTTCGTCGGCTCCGTCCACGTAAAGCGCAAGACCGCCGGCCTGGTTGAGGTCGATCACTTCTATACCCAGCGCCTTGAGACGTACCGTCGAGGCTTCTGAGCTGGAAACCGCGGCCGTGACTTCGGACCGGCGCGGCGCCAGCAGCTCGATGAAGTGATTGACCGTGGACCCCGTCCCCACACC
The DNA here is from genome assembly GCA_052389915.1 of Panacagrimonas sp. Lineage (GTDB taxonomy): Bacteria > Pseudomonadota > Gammaproteobacteria > Nevskiales > Nevskiaceae > Panacagrimonas. The sequence goes on along the minus strand of JBQTHL010000094.1, from coordinate 6,946 downwards.
CAGGATTTCTCCCGGTCGCAGATATTTGAGCGCCGCTCGTGCAGCTTCGCGCTTGGCTTCATCCTGATTCATGGTGTGTTGCGGGTTCCGAAAATGGCGGTGCCGACGCGCACCAACGTCGAGCCTTCGGCAATGGCGGCTTCGAGGTCGTCCGTCATGCCGGCCGAGATGGTATCCAGCGGAATGCCTGCGGCGCGAATCGATTCGTACAGCAGGCGCAGTCCGCGAAACGGTTTGCGCGGATCGGCGCCGGGCTGGATCGGTGCGGGGATCGCCATCAGTCCGCGCAGTCGCAGATGGGGCAACGCGCCGATCGCCCGGCACAGCGGTAGTGTTTCCGCGACCGAGCAACCTGACTTGCTCGGCTCGTTCGAGATGTTGACCTGCACGCAAACGTTCAGCGGCTCGCCCATTGCGGTGCGTGCGGACGACAAGCGCGCGGCGATCTTCAGGCGGTCCACGCCATGCACCCAATCGAAGTGCAGCGCGATGTCGCGCGTCTTGTTCGACTGGACCGGGCCGATGAAATGCCACGCGAGCGGCAGATCGGAAAGCTGTTCGCGTTTGCGCAGAGCCTCCTGCAAGTAGCTCTCTGCGAAAGCCGTCTGGCCTGCCGCCGCCACCGCCCGCACGGCTTCCGCGCCGAAGGACTTGGATACGGCGAGCAAACTCACCGAACCGAGTGGCCTGCCGGCCGCCACGCACGCGTGCTCGATGCGCTTGCGCACCAGGGCAAGTGACTCGGCCAGAGCGCTCATTTTTCTCGGTTGCTGGAGGGGGGCAATGCCGCTAGTGTCGGACGCAAAGGGATAAGTAGAAGGTCACATGGACATCGCACAACTGCTGACGTTTGGCGTCAAGAACGGGGCCTCGGACCTGCACCTGTCTGCGGGCGTCGAACCGATGATTCGCGTCGACGGCCAGATGAAGCGCATCAACCTGCCGCCGCTGGATCACAAGCAGGTGCACGGCATGGTGTACGACATCATGAACGACAAGCAGCGCAAGACCTATGACGAATTTCTGGAGACGGATTTTTCGTTCGAAATTCCGGGTCTCGCGCGCTTTCGCGTCAACGCGTTCACGCAGGCGCGCGGCGCAGGCGCGGTGTTCCGCACCATTCCGAGCAAGATCCAGTCGCTGGAAGACTTGGCCTGTCCTCCGATTTTCAAGACCCTGGCCGAAATGCCGCGCGGGCTGATCCTCGTGACCGGGCCCACCGGCTCGGGCAAGTCCACCACCCTGGCGGCGATGCTCAATCACAAGAACGAGAACGAGGCCGGCCACATCCTCACCATCGAGGACCCGATCGAGTTCGTGCATCAATCGAAGCGCTGCATGATCAATCAGCGCGAGGTGCATCGCGACACGTTGGGCTTCACCGAGGCCTTGCGCTCGGCGCTACGCGAGGACCCGGACACGATTCTGGTCGGCGAGATGCGCGATCTCGAAACGATTCGCCTGGCGCTGACCGCGGCCGAAACCGGACACCTCGTGCTTGCAACGCTTCACACCAGTTCCGCGGCCAAGACCATCGATCGCATCGTGGACGTTTTCCCCGGCGATGAGAAAGAAATGGTTCGCGCCATGTTGTCCGAAGGTTTGAAGGCGGTGGTTTCGCAGACCCTGCTCAGGAAGCGCGGCGGCGGCAGGGTCGCGGCGCACGAGATCATGATCGGCACGCCGGCGATCCGGAACCTGATCCGCGAGAACAAGATCGAGCAGATGTACTCGTCCATCCAGACCGGCCAGAAGGACGGCATGCAGACGCTGGAGCAGTGCCTGGCCGATCTGGTCAAGCGCAGCGTGGTGGATGTGGGCGATGCGCGGCGCAAGGCGAACAAGTCGGTGGACTTTTAATCGTGGAACGTGACCAGGCCATCAAGCTGGTGCAGCACTGGCTGACGCTGCTCAAGGAACGCAAGGGTTCCGACCTGTTCATCTCCGCGGGCTTTCCGCCGGCGATCAAGATGGACGGTGCGATGACGCCGATCATGGACAAGCCGGTGTCGCAGGAAAACGCGGCGCTGATCGTGCGCAGCCTCATGGCCGACCGTCACGTGCGCGAGTTCGAGGCCACCAACGAATGCCAGTTCGCCATCAGCCCGCCCGGCATCGGACGCTTTCGCGTCTCTGCGTTCGTGCAGCAGGGTTGCGTCGGCGCCGTGCTGCGCACCATCAACACAGCCATTCCTACGTTCGAGCAACTCGGCGTGCCGGAGCAGCTCAAGTCCATCGCCATGGCCAAGCGCGGCCTGGCGCTGATGGTGGGCGCTACCGGCTCGGGCAAGTCCACATCCCTGGCCGCGATGCTGGGGTATCGCAACGCCAACTCGAAAGGCCACATCATCACCATCGAGGATCCCATCGAGTACGTGCACGCTCACGGCGGCTGCATGGTCACGCAGCGCGAGGTCGGTGTGGACACACAATCCTGGGACAACGCGCTGAAGAACACGCTGCGCCAGGCGCCGGACGTGATTCTGATCGGCGAGGTGCGCTCGCGCGAGACCATGGAATACGCGCTTCACTTCGCCGAAACCGGTCACCTGGTGTTGACCACTCTGCACGCCAACAGCGCCAACACCGCGCTGGATCGCATCATCAATTTCTTCCCCGAGGACAAGCGCGAACAGTTGCTGATGGACCTCGGGTTGAACCTGCGCGCCATCGTCTCGCAGCGCCTGGTGCGCAGCGAAAAGGGCGGTCGCGTCGCTGCGATGGAAATCCTGCTGAACTCACCTCTGGTAACAGACATGATTTTCAAGGGCGAGGTGGCCGCGCTCAAGGACGTGATGGCGCGGTCCAACGAGCAGGGCATGATTACCTTCGATCAGTGCCTGTTCGATCTGTTCGAGCGCGGCGATATCAGCTTCGAGGAGGCGCTGCGCAACGCCGATTCGCAGAACGCGGTGCGGCTGCGCGTGAAGCTGGAATCGAAGCGCGCTGCAAAGAACCTGCAGGACGACGAGGTCGTGAAGAGCCTTGCTTTGAAGAAGGACGACGACGGCGGACGCGCGCTGCGGCGCTGACGTATGCAGAAAATCCTGCCCTACCTGAAGCTGTGTGTGGACAAGCAGGCGTCCGACCTCTACTTCAGCGCCAACGCGCCGGCGATGCTGCGCATCGAAGGCGAGATGATGCCCATCGGCAAGACGCTGATGACGCCGGACATGATTCGCGAGTTGGTCAACTCGGTCCTGAGTCCGGATCAGCAGGACGTCTTGCTGAGCCGGCACGAGATCGACCTGGCCACCGAAGCTGCTGGTGTGGGCCGCTTCCGCGTCAACGTGTTCACGCAGCGCGGCTCGATTGCCATGGTCATGCGCAACGTGCGCTCCGATATTCCGCAGCTCGATGCGCTGGGCCTGCCCGAGGTGCTGAAGAACCTGGTGATGCAGCGGCGTGGCCTGGTGCTGCTGGTCGGCGGCACCGGCTGCGGCAAGACCACGACCCTGGCCGCGATGATCAACCACCGCAACGAAAGCGCCTCGGGCCACATCCTTGCGATCGAAGACCCCATCGAGTTCGTGCACCCCAACCGTCGCTCCATCGTCAATCAGCGCGAGGTCGGAACCGACACCGAGAGCTACGAGCGCGCGCTGATCTCCGCCTTGCGCGAATCGCCCGACGTGATTCTGATCGGCGAGATACGCCGTCGCGAAACCATGGAGTCCTGCATCCAGTTGGCCAACACCGGGCACTTGGCGCTCTCGACCCTGCACGCCAACAACGCCGTGCAGGCCTTGCAGCGCATCGTGAACCTGTACCCGCAGGACGCGCGCGATCCGCTCTACATGGATCTGTCGATGACCCTGCGCGCCATCGTCAGCCAGCGCCTGGTGCGCGGAAAGGACGGCAAGCGCCACGCCGCGGTCGAGGTGATGCTCAACACTCCATACATCCGCGATCTGATCTTGTCGAAGCGCATCGACGAGATTCGCGACGCGATGGAGCAGTCGTCGGACAAGGGCGTGCAGACCTTCGACCAGTCGCTGCGCACCTTGTACGAGTGCGGCGCGATCGATCTGGAAGAAGCCCTGACCAACGCCGATTCGCGCGCGAACCTCGAAGCCAAGATCAGTTTCGGAACCTGAGGATGTAGGGGCAGGCCATGCCCGCGAAAGTCATCGAAGAGCCAGTGGCAGTGTCGTTCGCGAGCAAGGCACATCGCCGTGACTGGCGTGCGGTCGGGGCTTACGCCCCGCCTATAAGACGGATGGCGCTTCGATCCGATTCATCGGCACGGCCCTTCGAGACAGGCTGCGGGAAAACGCGAGGCCGATGGGCACGATGACGAGACCCGCCGTGACGAACACGCTGCGAAATCCGAGGTGGTCCACGCTGTACGCCGCGCTGGCGACGCCCAGCGACTGACCGAAAAACAACGACGCGCCGAACATCGAAACCGCCGTCCCGCGCTGTTCCGGCGCCATCTGCGTGGCGTGCGCTTGCAAGGTGCTGTGCAACATGGCGAAGCCCAATCCGGCCGCGGCGCACGCGGGAACGGCGACCATCCAGTTGGGTGCAAAAGCGATCAGCAAGCAGGATAGGCCGAGCAGGCTCGCGCCGCCCAATACCAGCCCCGGTTCGCCCAGCCGCGCAATCAGGAATCGCGCACGCGCGGTGTAGACCAGTCCGCTAAGGGCAAACAGCGCCGCAACCGCGGCGGCGGCATTGAGCGACAGACCGAATGCGTCATGCAGGTAAGCCGGCACGAATGCGAACACGCTGAAGGCGAACGCGCCTTCCAGAGCGGTGAACGCCAGCACGGTGCGCGCCCAGGGCGTGGACAGCACAGCGCGCGTGCCACGAAAAAAGCTGCCCGAGGGCGGAGCTTCGGAGCGGGCGCCGCGCGTGCTTCGCATGACCCACATGCGCAGCGCAACGACCACGAACAGGCCTGAAAGCAGCCCGAACATCCAGCGCCACCCGAGGTGCTCTGCCAGCAGGCCCGAGGCCCATTGGCCGGACGCGGTGCCGAGCAGGGTCGCGGTCATCACGTAGGCCAGCACTTCCTGGCGACTCTCGTACGGCACCGAGTCGCCCACCCAGGCCAGCGACATGGGAATGATGCCGGCCGCCATCGCGCCGGAAACCGCGCGTGCAATGACGAGTGCTTGAAAGTCGCCGGACATCACGGCCATGGCGTTGCCGACGGCGCAACCCGCCACCGCGAAAGTAATCATGCGGAACTTGCCGTAGCGGTCGCCGAGCGGGCCGTAGACGAGTTGCATGAAGCCGTAGGCCACGGCGAAAAACGAGATGGTTTGCGCCGCCTCGCCGGTGGAAACGCCGAAGCTGCTCGCGAACAGCGGCAGCAGCGGATCGCAGGCGCGCATCGCGGCCATGCTGATGAAAGCAGCGACGCAGAGGATGACCAGGCCCGGGCGGTCGGGGATGCGGGTGGTGCCGGTCATTCGAGGGGCTTGGCGGTTGGACAAAGGCGCGCGAGGATAAGCGGGAAGCCGTCACGGCCGGGCTTGGGGCGAACCCGAGTCCTGAACAACTCCAGGCTTTGGTTCCTTACTTGCCGATGTCCTTGGTTCTTCCGGGTGCGACTTCAAGCGATGAAGATAGACTGGACACAGACCACGCGTAAGAGGAGCTAACGATGGGAATCAACGAAGAAGTGGCGACCGCAACACCCGCAACCCACAAGGTACACGGCGGAACCCAGAACCCCGCGCCGGACCAGTGGATTCCCTTCGAGTGGGAAGAGCCGAGCCTGGGCAAGCAGGTGCACGGCGAGATCGCCGTCATCCGTACCTTCGGTACTTCCGGCACCTTGATGGCCGGGTTCTGGCGTACCGGGCCGACCTCGCCCGGCGCGTCAAAGGACGGCTCGCACACCGTGATCTACTCCTCGCCGCTGGGTGACGAGACCGCGTGCGTGATCGAGGGATCGGCGACCTTGACCGTGAAATCCACGGGCAAGAAATACCAGGTCGCGCCGGGCTCCATCATCAGCAGCCCGAAGAATCTGGAAGTCACCTGGGAACTCAACGGCCCGTACTTCAAGAAGTACTGGTGCATCTTCAACGGCACGGAGGCCACGCCGAATCCGCCGCGGGACCTGCTGGTCACCAACATGAACGACAACCCGCCGGACTGGGAGGAGTATCACTTCACAGAACCCAAGGAAGGGCCCCTGGTGGCCGGTGAGTTGTTCTTCATCCGCCCGGGCGGCTCGACCGGCACGATGATGAGCGGCATCTGGCGCTCGGGCAAAGGCATCGCCGGCACCTATGTCGATGCCAAGGGCGCGATGTTGACGCCCTATACTGGGGTGCTGGGCGACGAGACCATCCTCTTGCTGGAAGGCGAGGTGGATGTCGTCGAAACCCTTACAGGCAAGAAGCACTCGTTCCGCGCGGGCGACGTGATCGGCCTATCTTCGGGCATGCACATCACCTGGACTTCGAGGGGACCGTTTTCCAAGAAGCTGTGGGTCATCACGAAGGACAAGCTGCCGGAGTAAGGACCGGAGGTCGAATGATCGAGAGGCGCCCGGAAGCGGGCGCCTTTCTTTTTTGGGCAGGAAGGAGCGACGCGGCGGTCTGGCAAACTCCCCACCGTCACGGCTGAAGTACAGAGGAACCAGACGGTCCGATGGCCAGTTTGCCGCGCCGCGTCAAGTCCACATACTCCGGGATGATCCTGCCGCTCGATGGCGCGGGGACGCTTGTCGATCAGCTCGTGCGCGCCCTGCGCAATGAAATCAAGGCGGCCAGTGTCGGCGCTCGATTGCCGCCCACGCGCACCCTGGCAAAAGACCTGGGCGTCTCCAGGAACACGGTCATCACGGCCTACGGGGAACTGGCGAACGAAGGTCTGGTCGCCAGTCACTTCGGCGGCGGATCGTTCGTCAGCGGCCTGACCCGGTCGCCTCGCGGCAGTCTGTCAGACGACGCAACGATCCAGGAGCCGAACTCGCGCCCGGAGA
>JBQTHL010000093.1:0-8969 GCA_052389915.1 Panacagrimonas sp. | reverse complement strand
CTGTAGGAGCCTTCAGCGCGCGGATGCGCGCCGTTATCGCGAAGCAAACTGTAGGAGGGGCGTCAGCCCCGACAGGCGCTTTGAAGCCCGAGACTGGGGTCGTATTGCGAGCGCCTGTCGGGGCTTGCGCCCCTCCTACACCGTCTTCGAAGGAACCCGATGAGCGCCACGACCGAATTCGAACTCCATCCGCGGCTCGCGGCCGACACGTTCGTGTTGTCCGACCTGCCGCTCTCGCGCCTGCTGCTGATGAACGACGCGCAATATCCCTGGTGCATCCTGGTGCCGCGGATTCCGGGCGCTCGCGAGATTCATGAACTGGCCGACGTGGACCAGCAGCAGTTGCTGCGCGAATCCTCGATGCTCGGGCGCGCCCTGATGGCGGCGTTCGGCGGGCTCAAGCTCAACGTCGCGGCGCTGGGCAACATGGTGCCGCAGCTTCACGTGCACCACATCGTGCGTTTCGAGTCCGACCCAGCCTGGCCGGCGCCGGTCTGGGGCAGGCATCCGGCGCGGCCTTACGACGAGGCTGGGCGGCGCGCCTTCATCGAGCACCTGCGCCCGCATCTGACTGAAGTGGCATTGACGGGCTGACGCGCCAGCCCTCGCCCGGCTTGGGGCCGCGGTCTAGACTCCTTGCCGATATCGCGCCGCAGATGAGCGCGACCAAGACCGGGGAGCACTGCATGGTCCGCACAATACTTATCAACGCCCGCTGGATCGGCGTGCTGGCGCTGCTGATGACCGTCGCGCAGGCGCAATCGCCGAGCCCCGCACCCAAGCCCTTGCTGGAGAGCGGCGGCTACGCGCCGCAGCCGGACGACTACTGGCCGGAAGCCGGCAAGCATCCCGTTCCCACCACACCCTACTCGCACACTCTGCGCTCGGTGTCTCTGGACGATCTCGCGGCGCGCAACATCCTGCCGCTGGGAACCTACAAGGGCACGCCCGAACTCAATGCCAAGCGCGACTGGTACGAGTCCAATTTCTACAACACGCTGGCCGCGCGCAAGGTCTGGCCGGACGGCGCGCAGCATTACTTCAGCGAGTGGCAGGCGCCCGTGACCTGGAAGTACCAGGGCATCCCGCAGGCCGTGCCGCCGCCCTGTCACCAGCCGCAGCCCACCGGCTACGACGCCGAGTCCTGCCGCTATGTGAACTCGCTGTTCACGGACGTGGCTGCCATCGATCCGGCCAAGGCAGCCAAGCTGCGCGAGCAGGCGCGACGCGGCCGCGACGTGTGGTTCAAGGGCACCTTCGGCAATCAGGACGAGATATACCTGCACTTTTCTCGAACGACTCCAAACGGGATCAAGGACATCTGGTACCCCTGGCTGGACACGCGCGAACGCGCCTCGCGCTTCACCAAATACGGTCTCATCAACGACCCCGATTGCAGCGAGGGCGACGAGAGCACGTTCTGGTGGGATCGCTGCCCGGACCCGCATTCCAGCGGCGTGCTCGGCTACCGCAAGTACTACGCGGACCCGACCAAGGACAAGGCCGGCAAGGTCCAGTTCGACCCGCGCAAGTCGGCTTATCGCGACGACGAGTTGCAGAGAAATCTGCGCTACGTCGTCGGCCATCCCTGTGTGCAATGCCACGTCGGCTTCGACCCGACCCACCCGCCGAAGAATCCGAACGAGCCGGACTGGGAGAACCTCTCGGCCACCATCGGCAACCAGCACATCAAGCAGCCGGACATGTTCTTCCAGGGCGCGCCGCCGGATTCGCTCGCGCGCATCGCGCTGGAGGCCGGGCGTCACGGCACCATCGATACCTCGCTGGTCGCCAACGACTTCCAGAACAATCCGGGCACGCAGAACAACATCATGGACTTCCACAACCGGATCGTCCGCGAGCAGACCATGCGCGACCCGATCACTGGGGAGCTGAAGAAAGGCCTGACCCAGAACGTGCTCAAGGGCGGCGAAGACAGCGTGGGCGATCACCTCGCCCTGATCCGCGTGTACGTCAACATCGGCATGTGTACCGAGGAATGCTGGACGCCGAATTTCCCCACGCCCGGCAGCTTCTTCGGGCAGAGCGCGAAGCAGAAGCCGTTCCGCATCGCGCAGTGCGCGAAGGACTGCGACGCCTGGAATTACGCCGACGCGAAGATGGACGATCTCGCCGCCTTCCTCGTCACCGGCGGGCCGACTTACCTGCTGCGCGCCAACGACATCGACGGTTCACCCGGCGCGCGCTTCATCGATCTGAACAAGGTACCGACTGGCCGCAAGATCTTTGCGCGCGAATGCGCCGCGTGCCACAGCTCGCGGGTCGCACCCGACAACGTACGAGCCGACAAGGCCGCGCTCGAACGTTTCTACGAAGGCCACGTCTTCGGCGCAGAAGAATTCTGGCCATACGAATTCACGGAAGACCAGCGCACGTCCGAAGCGTTCGTGAGCAAATACCTGACGAAGAATGCGAGCGGCGGTGCACGTCCGCGTCAGTTCGCCGAGAAGGGCATCTACGGCCAGGACTGGCTCGGCAACGACGAGCCCACACCGTTCAACATCGTCGGCACCAACGCCTGCCGCGCGCTGCACGACAACCACAACGAAGGCCAGATCTGGGAGGAATTTTCTTCGGAGGATTACAAGAATCGCGCCTCGCCCGGCACGGTGCCGGTCGTCATCAACCGCATGATTCCCGGCCTGGGCGGCATAAAGGTCAGCGAGAAAAAAATCGAGGGCGGACCCGGCTACCTGCGCAACATCTCGCTGCTGTCGGCCTGGTCGCACGCGCCCTTCCTGCACAACAACGCCATCGGCGAACTGACCTACCTCGCGGACAAGAAGACCATCGACTACACCGTGCACGGCCGCATCAGGCAATTCGAGATGGCGTTCGACGAACTGATGCGCTCGGACAACCCCGGCGTCACCGGCCATCGCCCGCAGAAAATCACGCGCACCTCGCGCGACTTCAAGCTTGCGCTGCAGGAGGACGGTCAAGGCTTCATCAAGCTGCCGGTATCGCAGGGCACGCCGTTGGCCAACTTCACCAGCCTCAATCCGCATCGCCCGGCCGTGATGAAGTGCGACGACCCAGTGGAGAACAAGGGCCATCAGTTCGGCGTGTCCTTGTCACAGGACGAGAAGCTGGCGCTGCGCGAGTTCCTGAAGCTGATGTAGGGCGCAGGCAAGTGAAGCGTCTGCTGCTCGTGTTCGCAGCGTTGCTATTGCTGGCTGCGGGCTCGTGGGTTTGGCTGCGCTCGGAATCCAGCGGCGGTCCCGACATCTCGGGCCTCGCAAAAATCTCCAGCTCGGCGCTTGGCCCGGTGTCGGCGAAGTTCATCCCGCAAGACGACCTTCCGCCCACCGGCACACGCAGCCTGTTCGATCACGTGCTTGCGCAGAACGACGGCCTGCCCTACCCGTTCGAGAAACTCGTGAGCATCGTGCAGCGCCAGGCGCCGGAAGGGTCCAGGCCGCTGGCCGTGATGATTCCGCTCGGCCGTTCGCTGCTGAAAGCGAGCGCCGATTTCCATCGTCCGCGCGTGGTCTTCGCCGCCGACTATCACGCCGGCAACACGCCGGCTGCGCTCGGGATTGCGCCGCGAGGCCAGTTGTTTCTGGGCTTCACCGAAGGCGCGAACGAGATCGAGGTCATCAGCTACAACGAGCTGGCTGGCCGCTTCGAATTCCAGCTCGTTCAGAACTACTGCAAGGGTTGCGTGCCGCGCATCGTCTACGCGCGCCGCGCGATCTGCCAGACCTGCCACCAGGGCGGGTCGCCGATCTTCTCGGTGCGGTCCTGGCAGGAAACCAACGGACAGCCTGAAATCGCCCGGCGCATTGTCGAAGCGCGCGGTGCCGAACCCTATCTCGCAGTTGCGGCCGAGCAGCCGCTATCGACGCCCGAGCGTATCGACGAACTCACCGATATCGGCAACTTCATCAACGTGACCCAGCGCATCTGGCTGGACGGTTGCGGCGAGCCCGGTGTCGAATGCCGGCGCCTGATGCTCAAGCTCGCGCTGCGCTTTGCCGACGACCCGGCCGCGTTCGATGCGAATCAGCCGGACGCGCAGCGCTTGCGCGAGTTGCAGACAGCGCACTGGCCGGCCAACGGCATCCCGGTTCCGGGTAACGACCTGGCGAGCCGTGATCCACTCGCGGAAACGCAGGGTTGGTCGAGCGCATTGCGAGCGCTCTTTGCAGGGACACCAAAGCCGGCCTCCGTCGCGAAGAACAATGAGGATCTCGACGCCTTCGAAAAACTTCCCAAGCTGCCCGCGGTGCTCGATCCACTGACACCGCGCCCGCCGAAGCATGTGCTCGCGGCGATCGACGTGGACGGCGTCTCCGGGCTCGCGCAGTTCTTCACGGACGCGGACCTGCGCATGCTGCGCGAAGCGGGAGGGTTCGCTTGGTCCAACGCACTCGATGGGGTGGACCGGCTTCCCGCTGCGTTCTTCGACGCGGCTCCGTTTTCGCGCGTGAAAACGCTGCAAGCGCTGATGAGGCCAGGCGCGATTCTCGATGACCGCAAGAACGCGAAGGCACATGCATCGCCCGCGTATTGCTGCCTCGACACCTCGGAGATGTCGCCGCCCATCGCGACCGGCGTGCCACCGCTGGCGATTTCCGAGGGCTCGGTGCTCAAGCATTTCGAGAAGCATTGCTTTGCCTGCCATCGCGGAAACCCGGCCAGGCGGCTCGATTTCATGGGTGCTGCGAGCGAAGCGGAGTTGTTGGAATCGATCAAGGCGACGAGCGCGATCCGAGACGCGCTGGACTGGGATCGATACCGCGGCACCGACAAGGCGAACAAGCTGATGCCGCCCGCCGATTCGGTGCAGCGTGCGGCGGTCGAAGCGGAGCTGGCGCAGAATCCAAAATTGCTGGAGCAGATGCGTGGCGTGGTGCCCGCGCTATTCGAGTTCTGAGGACGACGATGCCCTTGATTCCGTCATTCCCGCGCAGGCGGGAATCCAGTTTTCGCTCGCAGACCCAGCTTCTGTTGGAGCTGAGAGGCTGGATCCCCGCCTTCGCGGGAATGACGCTGTTGTTGCTGTCAGCGGGCGCTAATGCCGAGCCCGCCTTCGTCCGCCTCTACAAGCAGCAGTATGGCTACGCGCCTTCGTGCAACGCCTGTCACAAGGACGGCGGCGGCACGCCACGTAACGGCTACGGCGATCAGTTCAGATCAGCCGGCGAGAATCTCGCGGCGTTCGACAAGATCGCCAGCATGGATGGCGATGACGACGGCTTCACCAACGTCGCTGAAGCGAGCGCCAAGGCTAATCCGGGCTCAAAGAATTCCACGCCGGAGAACAAGACCGACTGGCTCGACACGGCGAGCCTGATTCCGCGCGAAGTTCAGGCACTGTTCCCTGGCGTACGCGCCTACCTGCCCAAGGATGCGTTGCTGACCGACGCAGACATCTCGCGCGCGAAAACGCTCGGGGCCGAGCTGAGCAAGGAAGACGAGAACACGATCTACATCCCCCTGGCCGACCAGCGCCCGGCCGGCACGGCGGTGATCTTTCCGGCGGAGTTCAACAAGAAGGTTTTCTTTTTGCTGATGGCGACGGATCGCCAGCTCAAGGTGACGGTGGTACAACCGCTCAATACGGCGCACGTGCCGGAAGCTTTGAGAAGTGCGGTGTATGCGAACTTCAAGGGACTGTCGCTGGACCAGCTTCCGGTTGCGAAAGGCGAAGGCGTGGATGCGGCGATCACGGCTGCGGTGAAGAAGGCGGGGACACTGGTGTTCGTGAGATTGAAAAATGCGTAGGGAAGGTGGGCATCAGCCTAGAAAATGGGCATCCAGTTTTCGGCCGCGCACCCAACTTCTGTTGGAGCGGAGAGACTGGATTCCCGCCTTCGCGGGAGTCATTCCGACTAAAGGAATGACGAACACGGCGACCAAGCGCTCGCTATTGTCGGCACTGATCGCCATGAGCCTGATACTGGCGCTGGTGATCTCGGGCGCGGCGCTAGGGCAGACCGAAGCGGCTGCGCATCCGGAAACGACGTCGGTCGCGGCTGACGCCGCTCCTAGGAATGCAGCGGACCAGTTCGACTTCTTCAGCGACGCTCCGGTTCAAAGCACCGAGATCGTCGAGCTGCCGCCTGAAAAATCGAAATGGCTGACCGTCGGCGGGCCGCTCGGGCTGCTCACCTTGTTCTTCGCCATGCTGTTCCAGATCTGGTGGCTGGTGCCGTTCGAAAAGCACAGCCTCGAACTGAATCTGCGCCATCTTCCGCCCGCGGCCAAGCGCGGTATCGCGATGGCGGTGGGCATGTTCGGCGTGGCCTTCTGTTTCGGCGCGGCGGAAATCGGCTATCAGTTGCAGATTCACGGTTCGGCCGAGGCTTACTTCGCGCAGATGTCGCTGGGCAAGCTCATTGCCTTCACGCACGCGCACCTGTTCGGATTCACCACCAGCTTCTTCATCGTGGGCATTCCGTTCTCGATGCAGTTCAACCACCTCAAGCTCTACCAGTGGGTATTCCCGGCCGGACTCGCAGCGTCACTTACCGACGTCATGTCGTGGTGGGGCATCAAGTTCGTCTCGCCCAACTTCGAGTGGGTGTCGATGTTCTGCGGCATCGTGTTCGGCGTCAGTTATCTGTGGATGCTGATCGGCCTGCTGCGCGTGCTGCTGTTCCCGGAAGTGATCTGGATTTCGGACAAGGATCGCGCCGAGCGCCTGCTCGCCCGGGACCGCGGGAGAAATACCTGACCGGAGCCCGGATCAGGTCCCGAGCCAGTTGCGGCGTCGTTCCGCCACTTCGCCTGCGACTTCCGCAAGCGTGAATGTCCAGGTATCGAGCGGCGCCGCTTTCGGAACGAGCGTGGCGCTGAGCAGTTCGTCGCCGCGGAAGTAGTGAACGGGAACGGTCGTGCCCGGCGCCAGCGCTTCCACTCGCCGCGACCATTGCGGACCGCTCACACGCAAGCCGTCGAGCGCGACCAGTTGATCGCCTGCAGACAACCCGGCTGCCTGTGCGGGGCTGTCGTCGAGCACATGGCTGACGATGGTTTCGCCGGGCCGCATGCGCAGCCCGACCCAGGGCATGGAGCCGCGAGAATGTGTGCGTCCGCCGTCGTCGATCGGCGAAGTACAGGCGCGCAGCTCCGCCTGCACGCCGAACTCGGCAAGCGATTCGGCCAGCGGAAGTTCTTCGGTCGAGCGCAGCAGGCGATCGAACAAGGGACGCAGGTCCAGACCGGAAATCTCGCCGGCAATCCGTTCGAGCCCACTCTCCGGAACGCCGACACTCTCCCTGCCGTAGCGCTTCCATAGCTCGAGCATCACCGCATCCAGCGTGACCGACGAATGCCGCCGCAGGTGGAGATCCACGCACAACGCCGCCAGCGCACCTTTCACGTAATAACTGGTGCTGGCGTTGGGGCTGTTTTCGTCCGGCTGGTAATACTTGATCCAGGCCTCGAAACTCGCGTCGGCCAGCGTTTGTCGCAATCGCGATGGCGCGCGCTGAAGGCGCGTGGCCTGCTCTGCCAGCAGGTCGAGATAGGTGGGCGCGTCGATCACCGCTGCGCGCAACAGGAACAGATCGTCGTAATACGAGGTCACGCCCTCGTAGTGCCAGAGATCGCGTGTATAGGCCTCGCGTGCGAGGTCGGATTCGACAAACGCTTGCGCGGTGATGCGCTTGACGTTCCACAGGTGAAAATATTCGTGGCTGCAAAGCCCGAGGAAAACCCGGTATTCCTTGCTCGCCGTTGTCTGTCCGGGCTTGGGCAGATCGGCACGCGAGCAGATCAGCGCGGTGCTGGCGCGATGCTCCAGACCGCCGTAACCGGCCGCGACGACGTTGGTGAGAAACAGGTAGCGATGCAGCGCCGGTTCGTTGCCGAACATCGCACGCTGGGTCCTGCAAATGCGCGTGAGATCGGCTGCCAGGCGCGGCAGATCGGCATCGAAGCGGCCGGACAAGACCATCGCGTGCGCAACGCCGTCCACGTCGAAATCGACGCGCCGGAAGGCGCCGAACTCGAACGGATGATCGATGAGTGCTTCGTAGTCTTCGGCCGCATACGAGCCGAAACCGGCTTCGTCGATTTCCGTCGCCGGCATCGAAGTGGCGACGCGCCAGTCGCCGAAGTCTGGGGGTTCCGGCGGCTCGATGCGAAGCTCGAAGCGCTGATCGCGCCATCCATCGGGGCAGTAGAACAGCGAACTGCCGTTGAAGAACCCTCGACGCGTATCCAGAAACGCCTTGCGAACCGATTCGTCGAACGCATGCACCGCGTACTCGATTCTTAGCCTCGCGGCACCGGCCGGAACACGGAACGACGACTTATCCAGCCGCTCGATCTCAACTTGCGTATCGCCCCGGAAAGCACGCAGATCGAGCACGTGCTTGGCCAGATCGCGCACCAGATAACTGCCGCGAATCCACGCGGGCAGGCGGAATACGAGCCCTGATGCGGCGTCGAGTTGGCAGCGCACCTGGAAGCGGTGCGAGGCAGGATGGTTCAACGAGACGGCGTAGCGGATGGGATTCGGCATGGCATCGGGAGTCTATGGCCCGCCCGAATGCATATCTATCCGGCAATGTCGCGCGGCCCCGCCGGTCCAGGACCGGAGTTCCGGCGGGCTGGTGAAGTTTCTACAATTGAGAACGCCGCGACGATCAAATAATGGTTAACACGCCCTAGACCTCAGTACTCGAAACCGGACCTCAGGTGTCGGGTGACAGGGCCTGTCAATCTTGGACGAGCGACGGTCATCGCTGGCCCTGACCGCCATACGAGCAAGGAAAAATCCGACCGGAGGTCGACAATCAAGGAGCAGAAGGCGCGGCGCTGGCATGAATCTGCGACTGCTCAGCCTGACCCGCCTGGATCGGTTCTTCCGGCAACAGCACGATCATGGCAGCACGCACCAGCGAAGTGATGAGCACCGCGCGGGCGCTGCGCAGGTAGGTGCGGTCGATCATGGAAACGCAGATGATGGGAAAGGAGCTGACTAAGCGGAGCGA
>JBQTHL010000092.1:0-2324 GCA_052389915.1 Panacagrimonas sp. | reverse complement strand
CTCATGGCCTACGGCCCGCACGGCACGCTGTTCCACAAGTGACCCCTGCCGAGACCGGCGGAGTCCCGCCGGTCTCCATGACACCCCATCTGGAGAATCCCATGTCCACCATCCGTTCCTTCCGCTCGTTCGCCGTCCGCAGTGCCGCGGTCGTCGCTCTCGCGGTTTCCGCCCTGACCCCGGCGCTCGCCGCCGATCCGACCTGCGAACCCAAGTCCAGAAGCATCAGCACCCTCCCGGCCCCGGGATCGATCGAGGCCTGGAAGATGGCGAAGTTTCCCTGGCTGTATCTGCCCAGGTCGCCGATCACGCCGGTGACCACGCATTTTCCGGAACCCGGATCGGCCGAGGCCCTGAAGATGGCCAAGACGCCGTATCTGTATTACCCGCGGGTGCCTGCGAGCGCAGAGGGCTCGGGAAAAAAATGGCCGGAGCCGGGTTCGGCGGAGGCGGTGCGGTTCTACAAGACTCCGTACCTCGCCGCACCGCGATCCACAGTTCCTTGCAACTGATCTGAATCGGGCCTTGCCTCGAACCGCTCCTCCGGCCGGTCGTTGCCAGCCGGAGGAGCGTCAACGCTACTGGGAGTCATCATGTTTGATCACCCGCTTCGAAGAGGCCTGGTTGCCTTGTGTCTCGCCGCGTTCGTCGGCGGCACTGCGCAGGCTCAGGACGAGGGCGTCGCCCTGGAACTGGAAGCCGCTCAGGCCCTGTCCGTCACCCGCCAGCCTTTGCTGGACGCGCAGAGCGCTGCGGTGCACGCGGCGCGCGAGGGCGCCGTCGCCGCCAGCCAGTTGCCGGATCCCAAGCTCACCGGCGGCATCCGCGATCTGCCGATTGAAGGTCGCGATCGCTATTCGTTGAGCCAGGACGACTTCACGATGTACAGCGTCGGCGTGATGCAGGAGTTGCCGCGCGCGGAGAAGCGACGCCTGATGGGCGCACGCGGCGAGCACGAGGCCGACATGGCGGATCAGATGCTGATTGCCACTCGCCTGGAAGTCCGGCGCGACGCTGGCCTAGCCTGGCTCGAAGTCTGGCAGCCGGAGCGCGCCGCCGAACTGGCACGCGCCTCGGTGCGCGAATCCGAGTTGCAATTGCAGGCAACGCAGATCGCCTATACGGCCGGCACGGCCTCGCAGGCTGATGTGCTGGCGGCGCGTGTGGCGGCGGCCATGCTGCGCGACGATCTGGCCGGCCTCGAACAGGCGGCGCAGGTGGCACGCGGCAAACTGTCGCGCTGGATCGGCGCGGAGTCCTCGCAGCGCCTGTTGTGTCCTGACCTGCCGGCGTGGCCCGCACCGCCAGCACTCGACGCGATGTTGACGCAGTTGCGCAGCCACCCGCACCTCAACGCGCAAGCACGGCGCGTGGCCGTGGCGCAGGACGAGGTGGCACTCGCCGAGCAGGCCTACAAGCCGGACTGGGGTGTGGAGCTGGAGTACGCCAATCGCCCCGACTTCGCCGACTACGTGAGCCTCAACTTCAGCATCGATTTGCCGCTGTTCTCTGCCAACCGTCAGGACCGTGGGCTCGCCGCCAAGCTCGCCGAGCAGACCGCGGCCGAGCAGACCCGCGAAGACAGCTTTCGACAGGAAGAAGCAGATTTGCGCCAGAACTGGTTCGGTTGGCAGCGTCTGCAAGACCGGCTGCGCCAGTTCGAGGCCGACATCCTGCCGCAGAGCGAGCAGCGCGTCGCCGTGGCGGCATCGGCCTGGAAGGCCGGTCAGGGCACGCTCGCGGCGGTGCTCGACGCACGACGGATGGCGCTCGATGCACGCACGAAACATCTCGAACTCGTGACCGACGCCGCTCGGCTGCGTCTCAATCTGCTGTATTTCGCTGGAGCGTGACCGTGAAGAAAATCCTGTTGATCGTCGTTCCCATGCTCGCCGTTGGCGCAGGTTCTGCCTGGTTCCTGCAGCACCGATCGAGTACGGACATGAGTGCCGGGGGCGCCGCCGCCGGGCATAAGCATGTCCTCACCAAAATGACGGACGCGCAGGGCAAGGTCTACTACACCTGCCCGATGCACCCGCAGGTGCGCCAGGACGGACCGGGCAATTGCCCGATCTGCGGCATGAAACTCACCAAGCGTGAGGACCAGCCAGCGGGTTCCGGCGGCAACCGCGAGGCGCTGTACTGGTACGACCCGATGCGGCCGGACCAGCACTTCGACAAGCCGGGGAAATCGCCCTTCATGGACATGCAGCTCGTGCCGAAGTACGAGGACGGCGCGGGCATGGAGGGCGATGGCGCGACGCTCGTCCAGATCGATCCGCGCATGGCGCAGAACCTGGGCATGCGGACCGCGGCCGTAGAGA
>JBQTHL010000091.1:0-13102 GCA_052389915.1 Panacagrimonas sp. | reverse complement strand
GGGGGGCTCGGGTGCCCCCCGGGCGGCCCCCCGGGACTATTGGGGGGGCTAATACTGGCGCGTTTTTTTGGGCCCAATTCTCGCCCCCTACTTGATCGTGGTGGTTGCGCTGATTGCCGCTTCGTTCGGACTGCAAGCGGCCAAACCGGAAGACCCGCTGCGCTCCCCAAGCTGGGATGCCATGGTCTCGCGCCATCTCGACGGCGGTCCGGTGCAGTTCGACGAGCGCGTCAAGGTTCACATGCCGTCGAGCGCGGAGGACCCGCTCTCGGTCCCGGTGGAAGTGCGGGTCGAGGGACTGAGCGGCGTCGAGGAACTGCGCCTGATCGCGGATCTCAATCCCATCCCGCTGATTCTCAGCTACAAGCCCACCCAGGCCGATCCCTTCATCGCATTCCGCTTTAAGGTCGAGCAATCCACGCCGGGGCGCGCCGCGGCGCGCACGAAGGATGGTATGTGGCATGTCGGCGGCGCCTGGCTCACCGCGAGCGGCGGCGGCTGCACTGCGCCGAGCGCCGGCACCGGCAGCGGTCTGTGGCGTGACCAGCTCAACCAGGTCAGCGGCGGGTTGTGGTCGCGCGGCGAGAATCGCAGCCGGCTGAAGCTGCGCGTGATGCATCCGATGGATACGGGCCTGGCCGCCGGCATTCCGGTGTTTCACATCGAGACGTTGCAAGTGCTCGATGCCAAGGGTGCGGAACTCGCGAACATCAAGACTTACGAGCCGGTGTCCGAGAATCCGGTGCTGAGTCTGGATCTGCGCAATCGCGGACCGGTGCACATTGTCGGTCGCGATATCCAGGGCAACCGGATTGACGCGCGAGTGACGCAGTGATGCGCTGGACATCGGTGGCGGGATCTACAACCCGTAAGTCGTCATTCCCGCGAAGGCGGGAATCCAGCTCGCTCTCGCAGGGCCCACGTCGGCGCAGTCTGCGAGACTGGATTCCCGCCTTCGCGCGAGTCGTTCCGATTAAAGGAATGACGATTCTCTATTTCTCGGCGGCAACTTACGCCGCTCCCTTCGACTACCACCTCAAACCCACGCATATCGTCGACGGCGTCTACCTCTTCGAAGGAAAGACCGAACACTTCACGCGCGACAACGGCGGCAACATTCTCAACACCGGCTTCATCGTCACCGGCGCCGGCAGCGTCGTGATCGACACGGGCCCCTCGCGCCGCTACGGCGAGCAGATGCGAGACGCCATCACGCAACAGACCGGCAAGGGCATCGCGCGGGTATTCATCACGCACGCGCACCCCGATCACTTCCTCGGCAACCAGGCATACGCAAAAGATCCCATCGCCGCGCTGCCGGTGACCGCGCTGGCGATTGCGAACATCGGCGACGACCTCTCCGCCAATCTCTATCGCCTCGTCGGCGGCTGGATGGAGGGAACCGAAGCCCTCGCACCGAAGCTCGAAGCCAGGCCCGGCGAAGTCAGCATCGGTGGCCGGCACCTGCGCCTGATCGCGTTGAACGGCCACACCGACGCCGACCTTGCGGTGTTCGACGAAAAAACCCGCACGCTGTTCGCCGGTGACCTGGTGTTCTTCAATCGCACCCTGACCACGCCCAACGCAGACATCGCACATTGGCTGTCTGCGCTCGACCAACTGGAGCGCCTGGATTTTGCGGTGCTCGTGCCCGGACACGGCCCGGTCGTGAAGGACAAGGCCGCCATCGCGCAAACGCGCGCCTACCTGTTGTGGCTGCGTAACGCGCTCGAACAGGCCGCAGCGCAAGGCCTCGACCAGAATGAGGCGATGCAGATTCAGGTGCCGCCGGAGTTCGCGCGGCTCGCGGTATTCAGGCCCGAGTTCGAGCGCTCGGTGGTGCACCTGTATCCGAAGATCGAGGCTGAGACATTAAGCATCTCCAAGCCATAAACCCGTGACGTAGGGCGGGCCGTGCCCGCCGACCGCGGCGGCAGCGGGCCGCCCTACACCTGACAGGATCTAAACCATGAGACGCCGCGTTCTGTTTGCCGCGTTCCTCCTCCCACTGCTCGCCAACGCAGCAAGCGAATGGCCGCTGCACGGCCTCGACCCTGGCAACCAACGCCTGTCGCCGATCACCGCGATCGATCCAAAAACGGTGAAGGGCCTGGTGCCGAAATGGATCTGGCAGAGCGGAGTGGTCGGCACCTTCCAGGCGACGCCCATCGTGGTGGACGGCGTGATGTTCGTATCGCTGCCGTTCGCGCACGTGGCCGCGCTGGACGCCGCAAGCGGTCGCGAACTCTGGCGCTACGACCACAAGCGTCGCGTCGAGAAGCTGTGCTGCGGCCCGGCCAATCGCGGCGTGGCCGTGGACAAGGGCCGCGTCTTCATCGGCACCGTGGATGCGCGCCTGGTCGCGCTCGACGCGAAGACCGGCAAGGTACTGTGGGATATAGAAGTCGCACCCCAGCCGGCGCAAACCGAATCCGCGAGCGCGGCGATGGGTAAGGCCGCGGTCACAGGCAGTTCCGGCATCGGCATCGCGGCCGCGCCGCTGGTGTTCGAGGACAAAGTCATCGTCGGCATCACCGGCGTGGGTTACGGCCTGCATCTCGATTCGCCGCGACCGGGCGCGCCGCTCGGCGCGGTCGTGGGCCTGCCGGGCCAGTACGGCGGTATCGGATTTCTGGCCGCGTACGACGTGAAAACCGGCGCGCGGCAATGGCGCTTCGATACGGTGAAGAGCCCTGAAGCCGGCGGTTGGGAAGGCGAATTCAGCAAGCAAACACCGGACGGCATCCCGCTCAATCGCAACGTGGAAGCCGAACGCCAACTCGCGCCGCAGCGAAAGGACGCCTGGAAGTTCGGCGGTGGCTCGGTGTGGAACATCTCCGCGGTGGACGCAGAGACCGGGCACCTGTTCATCGGCACCGGCAACCCCAGCCCGCAGATGAACGACACCGGTCGTCCGGGCGACAATCTCTACACCTCATCGCTCGTCGCCATCGACGTGCGTACCGGCAAGTACATCTGGCACTGGCAGCAGGTGCCGCACGACCTCTGGGGCTATGACCTCGCATCCGCGCCGGTGCTGTTCGACGCGACTGTCGAAGGCCAGCGCGTGCCCGCGGTGGGTCATGCGTCGAAGCTCGGCTGGTTCTACGCGCACGACCGCCGCGACGGAAAACTGCTGTGGAAATCCGAAGCCTTCGTGCCACAGGAAAACCTGTTTGCGCACGCGACGAAGGAAGGCGTGCGCATCGCGCCCGGCGTCGGCGGCGGCGCCAACTGGTCGCCGGTTGCGCTCGATGGAAAGCGCAAGCTCGCGTTCGTCGCCGCCATGCACATGCCGGCGCTTTATTCGCTGAAAGAACTGCCGGCCGTCGGCGACCAGCCCGCGCAACCCTACTTCACGGTGGAGCCTTCCGAAGAACCGCGCTGGGGCGTGCTCGTCGCCATCGACCTCGCGAACAAGGGCAAGCTCGCATGGACCACCAGGACACCGCAGCCCCTGATCGGCGGCGTGCTCGCGCTCGCGAGCGGCGTGGTGTTCACCGGCGAAGGCGACGGAAATTTCTCGGCGTTCGACGCGGGCGACGGCAAGCGCCTATGGCAGTTCCAGTGCGGCGCGGGTGTGAATGCGCCGCCCATCGCGTACGAATCGAATGGCAAACCTATCGTTGCCGTCGCCGCGGGCGGCAGCCAGATCTGGGGCTACCGGCAGGGCGATGCGGTGATCGCGTTCGGCTTGCCCGACTAGGCGACATCGCTCATTGGTAGCGGAAGCCTGCCCGCCCTCGGGTAGCGACCTGCTGCACTCCACGAAAGTGCACCGCCTGCGCATGCCGCGCGGTACAGGAGCGTGTCATGCGTCCCGGTCGCAGGACACTTCTCCACCACGCCGGAAACGTGCTGGGGCCGTGACGGGAATTCATCCCCAAGTTTCGCCATAAGCCCTGTTTTTTGTTGAGCCTCAAGGTTCCGAGTGAGACCTTGTCGAAGCGGGAGCGGACCGGTCGGGCGTTGCCCTCCGAAACTTTCGTCCGACCGGTCTGCGTTTCCGCGTTGCTTCAAACCCCAATGTCTCAAATCAGCTCGCCGACGTGCCGTTCAACCGTTCGCGACAAAAATCATCGAGGAGAAGAATCATGAGTGGAACGCCGCTGTCTCGAAGTGCGTCCGCGGCAGTTGCTGCTGCGCTCGCAACTGCGATGGGTTTCTCGGGGGGCGTGAACGCCGCGGGCGTCGCCTGGGAAGACATAGCCAACGATCACCAGACGCCGCAGGACGTGTTGTCCTACGGACTCGGACTGAAGGCCCAGCGGCACAGCACCCTGGCGAAAATCAACACCGCCAATGTCGAGGCGCTGCTGCCAGCCTGGAGTTTTTCCTTCGGCGGCGAGAAGCAGCGCGGCCAGCAGTCGCAGGCACTGGTGTACGACGGCGTGATCTACGTGACGGGTTCCTACTCGCGCTTCTACGCGCTCGATGCGCGCACCGGCAAACGGCTGTGGGAATACAACCATCGCCTGCCCGAGGACATTCGTCCGTGCTGCGACGTGGTCAACCGCGGGCCGGCCATTTACGGCGACAAGGTGTTCTTCGGCACGCTCGACGCCGCGATGGTGGCGCTCGATCGCAAGACCGGCAAGGTCGCGTGGCAGGAGAAGTTCGGCGATCACAAGGTGGGTTACACCATGACCGGCGCGCCGTTCATCGTGAAGGATCAGAAGTCCGGCAAGGTGATGCTGGTGCACGGCTCGTCCGGCGACGAGTTTGGCGTGATCGGTTACCTGTATGCGCGCGACCCGGAAACCGGCAAGGAACTGTGGGCGCGGCCGATGGTGGAAGGCCATGTCGGCCGTCTCGATGGCAAGCCCAGCACGCCCACGGGCGATGCTAAGGCGCCGTCCTGGCCGCGCGGCAAGGACGGCAAGCTGGTGGAGGCCTGGAGCCAGGGCGGCGGCGCACCATGGCAGACCGCGACCTTCGACGTGGATACCAACACCATCGTCATCGGCACCGGCAATCCCGCGCCCTGGAACACCTGGAAGCGCACCGCCGAAGGCGACGACCCGCGCAACTGGGACAGCCTGTTCACATCCGGGCAGGCCTACGTCGATACCGGCACCGGCGAAGTGAAGGGCTTCTTCCAGCACACGCCGAACGATGCCTGGGATTTTTCCGGCAACAACTCGGTGCTGTTGTTCGAGTACAAGGATCCCAAGACCGGCAAGCAGGTGAAGGCCTCGGCGCACGCCGATCGCAACGGCTTCTTCTTCGTCACCGACCGCGAGAAGCTGGCCGAGAAGAAGGGCTATCCGAACAAGCCCACCGCGCTGATCGGCGCCTGGCCGTTCGTGGACGGCATCACCTGGGCCACCGGATTCGACCTGAAGACCGGCAAGCCCAACATCGTCGAGGGCCAGCACCCGCCGCGGCCGAAAGCGGGCGCCGACAAGGGTGATTCGATCTTCGTCTCGCCGCCGTTCCTTGGCGGCACCAACTGGATGCCCATGTCGTACAGCCCGGACACCGGCCTGTTCTACATCCCGGCCAACCACTGGGCGATGGACTACTGGACCGAGAACGTCACCTACAACCCGGGCGCCGCCTACCTGGGCCAGGGTTTCCGTATCAAGCGCCTGTTCGACGATCACGTGGGCGTGTTGCGCGCCATCGATCCGGTCAGCGGCAAGATCGTCTGGCAGCACAAGGAGGAGTTGCCGCTGTGGGCGGGTACGCTGACCACGGCCGGCGGCCTGTTGTTCACTGGCACCTCGGACGGTTTCGTGAAGGCCTTCGATGCCAGGACGGGCAAGGAACTGTGGAAGTTCCAGACCGGTTCCGGAGTGGTGTCCAGCCCGGTCACCTGGGAGATGGACGGCGAGCAGTACGTGGGCATGGCCTCCGGCTACGGCGGCGCGGTGCCGCTATGGGGTGGCGACATGGCGGAGCTGACCAAGAAAGTGACCCAGGGTGGTTCCTATTGGGTGTTCAAGCTGCCCAAGGCGCTGCCTGTCGCCAGTCGCTGAAAGCAGATCCAGATGCCGGCGCGCGGGGTCCGCGCGCCGGCATTCTTCATCGAAGATATCCATGCCTTCATTCCCTTGGCGATCCGGCAGACCGCGGCTCGCCGTCGTAACGCTCGCGCTTGTGCTCGGCTCTCTGGCTCCCGCATTCGCGCAACCGGAGCCGGAAGAGCCGCTGGTCATCAATGGCTGCGGTATCTGGCCGTTCGCGCAATGTCGCGGTGTCGATCTGCGCCACGCTGCGCTGGCGGGAAAAAACATCCGCGGCGCCGATCTGACCGGGGCCAATCTGGCTCGCGTCGATCTTCGCGGCGCCAACCTCGCCGGTGCGACCCTGGATGGTGCGGACCTCACCGGCGCACTGCTTACCAACGTCAACGCACCGGCGTCCTCGTTCAAGGGCGCCAAACTGATCGGGGCCCAGATGGAATTCGCCAAGATCATGCGCGCCGATTTCTCCGGCGCGGACCTCACCGCGGCCAATCTCGAAGCCGGCCGCGCGAGTCACGCCTGGTTCATCGGTGCCATCCTTACCAATGCCAACCTGCAGGAAGCCAAGTTCGATACGGTCAATCTCAAGAACGCGAACATGGAAGGAACGTCTCGCCGGTTTGCGATCTTTCCGCAGTCCTACTTCGAAGGCTGCCGCGGCTGCCCGGACGGGTGGTAGCCGCCATGATCGCCATCCTTGTGAGCACCATCCGCCGCGTCTGCCGGATGGCCTTGCTGGCGCCGGCTCTTGTGCTCGCAGGCGGCCCCGAACCGGTGGCGCCGACGGCCGATTCCTCCCGCCTGCCGCCGCTGGGCGAGACCTGGCTTGCGGCCAATCCGTATCGTGGCAATGCCGAGGTGATCGACACCGGGCGCCAGATGTTCAACCAGGGCTGTGCCGTGTGCCACGGGGTGGATGCGGTGGGAGAACGCGCCCCGGCGCCCGACCTGCGCGGACTCCAGGCCTACTGTCGCCGCATCGAGGACAGCACGCTGCGCGCAGCCTGCGACAAGGACGTCGATACGCACTTCATTAAGGTGGTGCGCAAGGGCAAGACGCTGGTCGGCACCGTGCACATGCCGGCCTGGGACGGCGTGCTTCGGCAAGAGCAGGTGTGGGCCATCAAGACGTTCATCGAGGCGCAGCGCAAGAAGTAGCCGCCCCTGTCCGCGGGCGCGCGCAGGTGGTCTATGCTTCGGCCGCCGCTGAGTCCCCGAACGCGATCCGCCATGTCCTCATCAGCCGCCGTTCCGATCCGAGTTCTTCTCATCGATGACCACGCGCTGGTGCGCGCGGGCTACAAGTACCTGCTGCATTGCACGAGGCACTTGCAGGTGGTGGCCGAGGCATCGACGGCATCGGCCGGCTACCGTCGATTCCTGCGTGGCGGCATCGACGTGACCGTGCTCGATCTTTCCTTGCCCGGAGCGGGCGGGCTGGAAATTCTTCGGCGAATGCGATTCCGCGTAGCGAAGCCGCGAGTGCTGGTGGTGAGCATGCACGATGAGCCGGCGATGGTGGAGCGCGCGCTGGGATTGGGCGCGCTGGGCTACCTGTGCAAGCGCTCCAATCCGGAGATGCTGGTGGAAGCAGTGTCGGCGGTAGCGGTGGGACAGACATTCGTCGATCCCTCGCTCAGTCTGTCGCGGTCACGCAGTTCGCCGCAGTCGGCGACGGGTCTGGAACGCCTGTCGGAGCGCGAGTTCGAAATCTTCCGCCAACTCGCGGAGGGCAACACGGTGGATGCCATTGCGCGCTCGCTGTGCCTGAGCGCCAAGACCATCGCCAATTACGGCACGACCATTCGCAGCAAGCTGCAAGTCGAGAATCGCGCGGAGATGGCGAGAGTCGCGCTTGCCGCCGGCATCGTGTCGCCGCCGTGATCGCAACCGAAAGCGCTGCGACGCAAATGGCGACGCCGGCTCGTCGCTCCGGCCTGCAACTGGAACTGCGGTGGCGGCTATCGCTGGTGATCGGCCTGTTGCTCACCGCGGCGCTGACCGTGGCCGCGGTGCTGGCCGTCGGCAGTGCCCGCGTCGCGGTGCTGCGCGAAGTCAGCGCCAGCCTGCACACCGCAACCGCGAGCCTCGACCTGGCCCTGGGCCTGCTCGAAGATCGCGGCGAGCGCGAGGTCGAATCCGCGCTAAAGGCCTGGACCACGGCCTATGCGGACGGACGGCATCTGTGCGTGTCCATCGAATTGCGCGCGCAGCCGTCCTACGGCTGTGCGATCTTGAAAGAAGCGTCGGACGTGCCGGCCTGGTTCGCGCGCGGCGCCGAATCGGCAGAGCCGTCCGTGGTTCGCGACGTGAACATGGGTGTGCACGAACTGCGCATAAACCTGGTCACCGATCCGCGCGATGAACTGCGCGAAGCCTGGCTGGACGTGCGCGGCCTGCTGCTGCTGATGGGCGTGCTGGCGTTCGCCGTGAACCTGTTCGTGTTCCTTGCCGTGTCGCGCGGACTCAAGCCCTTGCAGCGCTTGATGATGGCGATGGACCAGATCGGCCGCGGACATCCCGCGCCCGAGTTGCCGCGTTCCGGTTCGCCGGAAGTGCAGGTGCTGTCGGAGGGCTTGGCCGAACTCGCTGCGCGCATCGGGCGTGCACGCGAGCAGGTACGTTCGCTGCACCTGCGCAATCTCGACTTGCAGGAGGAAGAGCGCAGCATGGTCGCGCGTGAGCTGCACGACGAGATCGGCCAGCACGTCGCCGCCATCGAGATGGAGACCATCCGTATTGCGCGCATGAAACCGGACGACGAGACGCATCGGCAGTCGCGCCTGTTGCAACTGCGCTCTTCGGTGGCGGAGATTCACAGGATCAGCCGGCGGCTGGTGCATCGCCTGCGGCCACCATCCATCGAAAGTCTCGGCCTGTCCGGCGCGCTCGAAGCCTTGTTCGATCGCTGGCGCGCCGAGCATCCGGAACCCGAGTTGATCTCGGAGCTCGATCCCGCGTGCGATCAGATTTCCGCAGAGCGTGCGGTGCATCTCTACCGCATCGTGCAGGAGAGCCTGTCCAATGCCGCGCGTCACGCGCAGGCACGGATGGTGTGGGTGCGCGTGAAACCCGAGGCCGACGAGGTCTACGTGCAGGTGATGGATGATGGCCGCGGTTTCGACGCGGCCGGCACCACGCGCGGCTTCGGCTTGGTCGGCATGCGCGAAAGAGTCGAGGCCCTGGCCGGCACGCTCGCCGTGCGTTCCAAAGCGGGGGCCGGGACGATCATAGAAGCCTTTATTCCCTGGACGCCAGCCGTACCTTCGACGAAGCACTCGAAGCGCGACTTGGCAGGCGCGCGTGGCTGCGGCATCGTCGCGGAACCTATTTCGGAGTCAGCCCCGTGGCCGCAAAAAAGACCGACAGCATCTTCAGCGCCGAAACGTTCAAGTTCCTGAAGCAGCTTGCCGCCAATAACAACCGCGACTGGTTCACGGCCAACAAGTCGCGCTATGAGGAGCACGTGCGCGGGCCCTGCCTGCGCCTGATTGCCGAACTTGCCGAACCGCTGCACGCCATCAGCCCGCAGCTCACGGCAGTGGCCAAGCCCGTGGGCGGATCGCTGTTCCGCATTCACCGCGACGCGCGCTTCTCTGCCGACAAGAGCCCCTACAAGACGCACGCCGGCATGTACTTCTCGCACGCGGCTGCCGCCAAGACCGCGCGCGGCGACTCGGGCAACGCGGCGATGGGACGGCTCGATGCGCCGGGTCTTTACCTGAACCTCGGGCCGGGAGACTGCTTTCTGGGGGGCGGCATCTGGCACCCTCAGCCGGACACAACCAAACGCATCCGCGACTACATGCTCAGTAATCCTGCGAGCTGGAAGAAGGCCACGCGCGATCCGAAATTCCTCAAGGTGTTCGAACTCGGAGGCGACACGCTGGCGCGCCCACCACGCGGCTACGAACCCGAGCACGAGTTGATCGTGGACCTCAAGCGCAAGGACTTCATCGCCTCCGCCAAACTCGATGACGACACCCTCCTGAAGCCCGACCTGGTCAAGCAACTGATGGCGCGCTTTGCGCTGATGGACCCCATGCTGGACTGGTTGTGCGGCGCGTTGGACCTGGAGTTTTGAGGCGGACATCGGACGGCCGAAGGCATTCGTGATGCTACGATGCGCTCGCATCAAATCATGGAAATGGCATCATGAATGCTCCGAGCGCGGTAAAGCGCACCACCCTGAATCTTCGCCCAAAGGCCCGGCGGATTGCAGAGGCGCGGGCGCAATACAAGGCCATCAGTATTGGCGAGGCAGTTTCCGAATTGATCGAAGAGGCCGAGGCGCTTCAACCGCGAACGCGTCTGGAAATGCGCGACGGCCTGCCGGTGCTGGTGCCCCCCCCGGGTACGCCGAAGCTGACCATGGAAATGGTCAAGGAAATGCTGGAGGACGAGTGGTAGCGGGCACGATACTTCTCGACGTCAATGTCCTCATTGCCATCGCCTGGGCCGAACACATACACCACGCTCCCGCGCGCCGTTGGTTTCTCGCGCGCAAAGGCAAGCCTTGGGCCTCGTGCCCTTTTACCGAGTGCGGTTTTCTACGCGTCACCGCGAACGCCAAACGCACCGGTGCGATAGGCGATTTCGCCGATGCCGTGGAGTCGCTGCGCCGCCTGCGCGCCTTTGCTGGTCACCAGTTCTGGACTGATGATCTGAGCCCGGTGGACGCGCCCTTGTTCGCGAGTTTGAGCGGGCACCGGCAGGTGACCGACGCCTATCTGCTCATTTTGGCCGCAAGTAACAAGGGACGACTTGCCACATTCGATGGTGGCGTCAGGGCAATGGCTGCGGACCTGCTCGGCGACCCCGACCGGGTCGAACTGATTCCCGCCGAACCGGCGGCCTGAACGCTCGCCGGGGCAGTAAACTACGCGCCCTTTCGACCCACCCATATCCACACACCAGGGAGCCCGCATGAAAAAGCCCGTCAAGGTTGCCATTACCGGCGCCGCCGGCCAGATCGCCTATTCGCTCATCTTCCGCGTCGCCAGCGGCACCATGCTGGGTCCGGACCAGCCCGTGATTCTTCAGTTGCTCGAAGTGCCGGTGCCGGAAGTGCTGGAGAAGCTCAGGGGCACGGTGATGGAGGTGGACGACTGCGCCTTCCCGCTGGTGTCGAGCATCGAAATCCACTCCGACCCGATGTCGGGTTTCGAGGGCACGGACTACGCCCTGCTGGTCGGCGCGCGCCCACGCGGCCCCGGCATGGAGCGCAAGGATCTGCTTACGGCCAACGGCGGCATCTTCGGCCCGCAGGGCAAGGCGATTTCGGAGAAGGCGTCGCGCGACGTGCGTGTGCTCGTCGTCGGCAACCCGGCCAACACCAATGCGCTGATCGCAGCCAGCGCCGCGAAAAAGCTCGATCCCAAGCAGTTCCACGCGATGGTGCGCCTGGACCACAACCGCGCGCTGTCGCAGCTTGCGGCCAAGACCCAGACGCATTTCAACGACATCGAGAAGATGATCATCTGGGGCAACCACAGCTCCACGCAGTACCCGGACATCACCAATACGACCGTGGCCGGCAAGCCGGCCAAGTCGCTGGTTGATCAGAACTGGATCGAGAAGGACTTCATTCCGGTCGTGCAGCAGCGCGGCGCCGCCATCATCAAGGCGCGTGGCCTGTCGTCCGCGGCCTCGGCTGCAAGCGCGGCGGTCGATCACATGCGCGACTGGGCGCTGGGTTCCAGCGGCAAGTGGGTCAGCATGGGCGTGCCGTCCGACGGCAGCTACGGTATCGCACCGGGCATCGTTTACGGTTACCCCTGCGTTTGCAGAGGAGGCTCGTACGAGATCGTGCAGGGCCTGCCCGTCGACGAGTTCAGCCGCAGCCGCATGACGGCCACCGAGAACGAGTTGCGCGAAGAGCGCGCAGCGGTAGAAGGCCTGCTGTCGTAAGGTAAACCCTCTCCCTTGGGGGGAGGCGGTAGTTGATTTGGTGTGACCCAATGTCGCTCCTGAATCAACTACCGGGCGAAGGCGACTCGCAGAGCCACTGCACAGGTTTGAAGCTCCTTCACCACTTGCCCCTTTCCCTCCGGGGGAGGGGAATCGACCGATCGAATTTATTTTCCGTTGCGCGTTACGGATCTGCGCATGCAAATCTTCCAGTTCAGCCGTCAGGGCGAAATTCCCACTCGACTCGAGAGCATCGAGCGCGTGCCGGACGAGGGCTTTCTCTGGCTCGATTTCACCCGCGACGAAACCTCGGATTGGGCCGACTGGGCGCAGCGCCTGGTCGGCGTGCGCATCAACGAAGAGCATGTCTCGGACGGTTTCAACGCGGACCATCCTTCATACTCGGACGGCACCGAGGACTACGACATGTTGGTGTTCCAGGCGCTGACCTCGCCCGATGGTCAGTCCAAGGAAATCATCAGTCCCAAGTCGGCCGCGTTCTACCTGTTCGACCACCTGCTGATCTCGATTCGTTCGGCGGAGAACGTGTCCTTCGATCTGGTCAAACGCAAATTCTGCGAGACCCGGTTGCGATTTCCCTCCACGCCCTTCGGCCTGGTGCATGTGGTGCTCGATACCATGGTCGAGCGCTACATGGCGATCACCGACGAGCTGGAATGCCGGCTCGAGCAGATCAGCGACAAGCTCATCGATCCCAAGAGTCCGTTCCGCGACTGGCAGCAATTGCTGGATTACCGCAAGCAGGCGCACAAGCTGGAACTGATGTGCGGCAAGAACATCGATGCGCTCGACACCTGGCGCCGCGAGATGCGCACGGAGCTGACGGAGAACCAGCGCATCCGCCTCAACGACCTGCGCGAGCACATCCAGCGCGTGTCGATGCATGCCGATGCGCTGCAGCGCGACATCGAGATCGCCGTGCAACTGCATTTTTCGTCGGTGGCCAATCACACCAACCGGACCGTGCAGGGGCTGACCGTGCTGTCCGCGATCTTCTTCCCGCTGACCCTCATCACCGGCATCTACGGCATGAACTTCGAGTACATGCCGGAGCTGCACTGGCGTTACGGATACTTCATGGTGCTGGGCCTGCTGGTGGCGGTGGCAGGGGGCTTGCTGCTGTATTTCAAGCGCCGCGGAATTTTCTGAGAACCTGTCCAAAAACCTACTGCGCTCGGCAGTTTGCGTTCGTGCGGTGCTCG
>JBQTHL010000090.1:0-1854 GCA_052389915.1 Panacagrimonas sp. | reverse complement strand
TCGACCTCGATGTGGTCATAGCGCAGGCCACCGATCAGCTTCAGCGAGTCCGTCAGCGACAGCACGTCCTCGACGTAGACCGCGGTGCTCTTGGTGAGGGTGTTGACGGTCTTGATCGCGCGCACCGAGGGGCCGAAGCCCTGATCGAAACCGGTCAGCGGAACGCTCGCCGGCGTCGGCGACGCCGGCACGTCCGGCTGGCCGCTGTTGCGATCCTGATCGTTGTGATCATGGAGGCCGCCGATCAGGAATTTGTTGGGCCGGCCGAAAAGCGTGCCGCTCCAGGTCAGGTCGAGTCGATTGCCGAGCTGCAGATCGTCGCGGTAGATCAGGAAGAAGCTGGCGCGGTCAACCATCTGCGTGCCCGGGTTCCACACCGTGCTTTCGGTGTTGCGCCAATCCAGCCGCTGCGTGGCTGCATAGGTCTCATTGCGCAGCGTCCACTGCGACGACAGCCGCGTCTCGCCGATGATCCGCCAGAAGCTGTTGCTGCCGTCGGCGAAGTTGTCCCAGTTGTTGTAGTTGAGGCGCCGTGTGCCGGGGGCAATGCGCGCGTTGACCAGGCGGTCGGTCGCGGTGCTGGCCTTGCGTACAGCTTCGACGCCGTCCTGGCCGATCACCGCGTCGTAGACCAGCGGCGTGCCGTAGTAACTCCTGGTGCTGTCATCGAGCACGGTGCCCGTGACGCGCACGCGGGTGTCTTCGTTGTACTGCCAGCGCAGCTCGCCGGCGATCGCGTCGTAGCGCGAGTCGCTGTTCTCGACGTAGCCGCCGCGCCGCGAGGTCGAGGCGTCGGCGCGGAAGTACAGTTTCTGCACGCCGGTCTGGCCGCCCGCACCGACCGCTGCGCGGTAGCTGTCCCAGGAACCCGCGCTGATCTGCGCTTCGCCTTGATGTTCGTCGGGTGCCTGCTTGGATACATAGTTGACTGCGCCGCCAACTGCACCTTCGCCGTACAGCAGGGAAGCCGGTCCTTTGAGCACTTCGATGCGGTCAAACAGAAACGCGTCGAGCGGACGCGCCGATTGCGAGGCTGTGTTCTGGCGAATGCCGTCGCGCATCACGGTAATGTCGTTGCCGGTGAAGCCGCGCGTGGCGTAATTCGGAATCGAGCCTACCGACGTTCCGCCGCTCATGCCGACCGCCGATTCGATCGCTTCGAGCGCGGTGCGCGCACCGCGAATTTCAATCGTCTCGTGCGTCACGACCGAGACACTGGCCGGCAATTCACGCGCTGACAGTCCCAGCCGCGAGCCGGTGTAGAGGTTTTCGTCGAGAGACAGGCTATCGGACTCGGTGAGCCGTCCTTCTACGACGATGGTCTCCAGCTGTGTGGGCTGGTTGGCTCCATCTTCACTCTGTGTTTGCCCCATCGCCATCGGGGCTGCGACGCAAGTCAGAAAGGCGGCTGCGGACGCGAGCCTCATGATCAAATGCATGGACGTACAAATCTCTATACTCATATGTAGTAAATGTTATAACATAACAATCTCTCCTCAGGCCACACTGCGTGGAATTGATCGATCACGTCGAGAAATCACTCATGCCAATGACTTGGGTGTTATTGCGCGGCCTCATGCGTGACCAGCGGCACTGGGGTGAATTTCCGCAGCTCTTGGAGCAGCAACTGGTTAATAGCCGCGTCGTCACGCTCGATTTTCCGGGCAACGGTGCTTTGCATACCGAGCGCAGCCTGGAGACCATAGAGGAAATGGCGCACTGGTGTGGGACGCAATTGCGGGAGCGCAACGTGCCGCCGCCGTACTGCGTGTTGGCGAATTCACTTGGTGCAATGGTGGCCGTGGCTTGGGCTGTCGCACAGCCTGCGGACTTGGCCGCAGCGGTGCTCATCAA
>JBQTHL010000089.1:0-82488 GCA_052389915.1 Panacagrimonas sp. | reverse complement strand
GGCGCGAGTCCGTTCTGTTTACAATCCCCGCCCGCTCACGATTGCGCGGGCGACTATTTTGGCCGTTACTTACGGCGCAAACTTGCCCGTTACAACCCACCCCCGCTCACGAATGAGCGGGCGACGTCCGGAGCCGAAAGAGATTAATTGCTTTCCAGAAGTTACAATCCACGCCCGCTCACGAATGAGCGGGCGACGTCAGCCGCCTACGTTGCACGCTACTGCACAAAGTTTCAATCCACGCCCGCTCACGAATGAGCGGGCGACAGCGTGCGTCGGGGGAGATTACGCCGAAGTGTGTTTCAATCCACGCCCGCTCACGAATGAGCGGGCGACTTTACGATTCCGATGATGTAGCCGTGTTCTACGTTTCAATCCACGCCCGCTCACGAATGAGCGGGCGACACCGTGGCGGCAAGTTCTTGCGTCGATTGGATTTCTCCGCGCATTCGCGCGAACCCACCGTCCCAGCGTGATTGTCGCTTGCTGGTGCGTGGAATGCACCGGCCAAGTAGCGATGCCAGAACGGCTTCTTGCGCGCGCGAACCTCCAGGGAAAATCGGCATCGCTTGGGGTCCGCGCATGTCACACGACCAGCGGCCCATCGAAATCCACTGCCTTGAACTTGCCGTGCTCCTTGACGTGCAGTTCCACCGGTTCGGTGAGCCGGTAAAAGCGCAGGCAGTCCTCCGCCACGTCGACGATGGAGAGCAGCTTGCGTTCCAGTTCTTCGAACTTCATGGCGTCCACGCGGCATTCGAACACGGACATCTGCACCCTCTGGCCGACGCGCTCGCAGGCTTTCGCCACATGCCGCAAGCGCCGCCGCCCTTCCTTGGTTTCGGTGGAAACGTCGTAGCAGACAATCACGAGCATGGCTCAGCGCGCAATGAAGGGAAGGTAGCCATCGGTTTCGCCGCGCAGCGTGCGGGCCAGCAGTCGCGCCTGCAACTGCGGCAGCAGGGCTACGGGCACTTCGCTTTCCAGCAGGGGATGGGTAAGTGTCTCCTGCTTCTTCTCCTGCCATGCGATGCTGACGGCCTTGCGCGCGGCATCTTCCATGAGCACGCCGCCGCCTTCGGTGATTCTGAAATCGGTCGCCTTGATCTGTCCGCGATTGACCAAGGTGAGCGCCACGCGGTCCGCGAGAATGGCGCGGAATTCTTCGACCAGATCGAGCGCAAGCGCAGGCCGGCCCGGACGCAGTGCGTGAAGGAAACCCACTTGCGCGTCCAGCCCAACCGTCTCTAGCGCGCTCCGGCAATCGTGCGTCAGCAGCGTGTAGAGAAACGAGAGCAACGCATTCATGCGATCACGTGGAGGGCGGCGGCTGCGGCCGTCGGGTGCAAAGTCGGTTCGCAAATCGGAGCGCACCAACCGGGACATGGCCTCGAAGTAGGTCCGCGCCGCCTCGCCTTCCACACCGCGCAGCGCATCAAGTGAAGCCGAAACAGATACAGCCCGCAGCGAGGCGTCGAACCGGAGCACCGCAGCGTCGAGCACGGCGCGATCTTCAATCGACTTTGCCTCGCGCGCGCCGCGCTGAAGAACCGTGCGGCTGTTGCGCAACTTGCCGGCCACCACGTTGCGGGCGATACCCATCGTGACGGCCGCCTCGCGCGCGGCTTCGAACTGTGCCTGCCGCAGGAACACGTTGCCGCTCACCGGGCCTTCTATTCGGGCGCGGAACCGGCCGTTGCGATCCAGCAGCGCGATACCGATTCCGGATTCCGCGCAGCGGCCGATCAGCGCCGGAGACAGCAGCACGTCGCCTACGCACACGATGCCGCCCAGGTGATGCAGCGGCACACGCAAACGGGTTTCGCGTTCCACCTCGATGCGCACGGTGTCGTTGTCCAGATGCAGATAGCTGCCCTGGGTCATCACGTACAAGGTGTTCAGAACGGTCTGGACGCTCACGGAGGCAGAAGCAATGCGGTCAGTAGCGAACGGTAGCGCTCGCGTGCGCCCAGCGCTGCCGGCTGGCACAGCTCGATCAACGAGCACGCGCGGCATCGCGCGTCATTCACTGGCAGCGGTGGCGGCAGGCGGCCGGAAGCAATCTGCTCGCGAACGAGGACGGTGGTGTCGGCCACGCGCTGCCGCAGCGAATCGTCGATACGCACTTCGCGTCGCCGCCGGCTACTGAACTGAAACAGCGCACCGAACAGAACGGGACGACCCGTCATTTTTTCCAGGCACATCGCCTGCGCCGCAAGCTGCAACTCGTCGTGCTGGCTCCTGCGCCGCGGCCCATGCTTGTACTCGACCGGGTAGGGCGTGCCCGCCGCATCGAACTCCACCAGATCGGCCTTGCCGATCAGGCCGAGCGTTTCGTTCCACAAAGGCATGGCGCGTTCGATACGCACGGTGCCGACTCTTTCCGCGCCAGGTTCATCCACCAGCTTGTGAACGGCGTGCCCGCGCGCGGTGTGAACGTTGTCGGCGAACACCTGCTCCACGTGAATGAGCGCGCACTGGCGCGGGCAATAGCTCCAGTGCTGGAGCGCGGAGATCGGTACAAGGTCGAATCCCGCGGTGGACATCTCTCTAGCCGAACAGCTCAGCCACCAACTCGTCGCGCGTGACGCCGCGATGCTGGGCCACATCGCCGAGAATTCCGGACAAGGTGCCCACGCGCAGCGGATTGTGGAGAGGAACGGTGACGTGGTGCTCGGACGGAATCTCGGTGGAAAGCCGCACATGGCTGCCGGTTTGCCGAGTGCGCCGGTACCCCAAGGGCTCAAGCTTCTTGATCAGCTCTGCGCCCGTAAGGTCCCGCGGCAGCCTCATGCGGCGAGCACCTCGTCACGGACAAAATGCAGCCGGATGATGCTTGGTGCCTTGCCTTCGTCGTAATGACAGCGCACCGCATCACGCACGGAGGCACGTAGCGCGACTTCGTTATCCGCCTCAGTAAAGATCGACTGGCCCACTGCACGCGCCAGGAATCCCCCCTCCGGCGCTACCTCTACCACGAACACGATCTCGCTCATGTCTGCATCTCCGTGGCCACCGTAAAGACCGCCTTCAGGTCAGCCCGCGTGAGGCGCGTGTAAGACTCCAAGACCTGCTCCTCGGTCCAGCCATCGGCAGACCGCGCCATCACGAATTCCACAGCCAGCCGCGTTCCATCGATGTGGGGTTTCCCGAAGCACACTTCGGGGTCCACGAAGATGTGTTCTTTCGAGTTCATGTCAGCACTTCCGGATCAACTTCACGCCTGATGCTACGCCCTTTGATTCGCCGACGGCCATGTCTTCTCCGTCGAAGCTGACGCGGAAATCGGAGAACTTGCGGGCTGGGCCATCGGTGTTAGTGCGCTCGACCGTGATGCGGTCGAACAGGTCGTGCGCGTGGGCATTCCCCAGCTCCGAGGCGTGCTCGAACACGTACAGACCGCGCGTTGCCATCATGCCGCGGGCTGCGGAGCGGTCGTGCTCGAACATGTCAGCCAAGGCCTTGAAGAACAGTTCCAGATCGTCGCCGGAGAACCCGGTCTGTCGCGCAAGGAAGGACGACACGAAACCGTGCGAGCGATACAGGCCGTACGGCACAGTGTGCTTGCGGCCCATGGTGCGATTGTCGCCTTGCTGCTTTTCTGCTTCCGCCTCCGTGGCCACGGCCATGCGCGTGATGGAATGCTCCAGCGCCACGATAGGTTCCACTGAACGGCCGAAGGTCATCTGAACCGGCCCGCGGACCTGCCCACAATTGATGCCGGTGGACATGACCGCGCCGAAGGTGCGCACGTCGAAGAAGTTCTTGCACATCCAGTCACGGGCTTCACCAACCTTTTCGCCACCTTTGCGCTTCTTGTCGTCGCCCTTGAGGAGGTCCGATGCGCCGATGGCCTCGTAGGCTCGCTCGTGCTGCCTGTTGAGCACGGCCTTCTCCTTGACGTAGATCTCGTACGGTGGTTGCTCCTCTTTCACGATGCCTACGTAGTTGCGAACCTTGCGCTTCAGGCACACGTCCGTCACCAGCCCGCAGCCGGTCTCGGCGTCGACGCGCGGCAGATTGCCGGCGTCCGGATCGCCGTTGGGGTTCCCGTCCTGCACGTCGAACAGCAACACGAAGTCGTAGCGTCTATTGATGTTCATTGACTGCTCCCTGTGATTTGTAAGTACCTTCATCCTGCCTTTGGTGGTAGTAGCCGACGATGAAGCGACCGTGTTCTTCGAAAGGCAGGGTGTTGGGAAAAGGATCGTCTGCTCCAAGCGACCCGACGAGGTGAGCCTGCAATCGCTCCAGGTTCGTTGCACGTCCCGGCTTTTCTCGACGGAGCTTCTTCAGATGCTTGTGGCTCAGGTCAATCAATAGAGGAAAGCTCCGACGTGGAGTCGCCAGCGAGGACGCCCAGTACGTGTCACGGATCGTGCGATTGATGTCTCCCATTGCCTCCTTCTGTATCTGCTCCAGAACCATGAACAGCCTTCCCAGCAGATACGAAGGGGTTTTGTTATTCGGGTCGAGCGACATACGTAACTCCTCTGCTTCGATTCGACGGGAGCGGCCAATACGGTTGATGCAGGCTTTAATGATCGCGGACCGCGGATAGTTCACGGACCGCTCGGCCGTGCACCGCCGTACCGCTGCCTGCAACAGCGTTCGCGGATACGGCAGTCCTTCGAGAATGGCGCGCATCACCTCGCCGCCAAGGTTCGGAGGAATGTTGTCGGCCTTGCCCTGCACCGCGCAGGAAGAGAGCAAGCGGAACAGGCTCAGAAAGGGCGGCTCGTGAGGTGCATGCACGATGTCGAGATCGGCGAAATGCTGAGCGATCCTTCCGGCCACCGCGCCGACGGTATCGACGTGCCAAAAGCGTACCGCGACACGCGCGGCATTAGGCGCGAGGCCGAGGATGTAGAAGCGCTCGTTGGAACTGCGGTCCTGCACGTACTTGCCGGAGCGTACGGCTTCGTAAAGTGCCTTGACGCGATCAGTGTTGAGTTCGGGATTGTCTTTCGCCGGTTCGCCGAACAAAGCGCCGAAGTCGTTTTCAATCTCGTTGCCACGCTCCGCCCAGAACACCGTGGACGCATCTCCGACCTGAATGCGCTGGCGCGACCCGCGCTTGAGCAGATCGTTGAGGGCCGTGGTGTAGCGGTTTGCAGCAGGCTTGCCGATCGGCGCGTTCGCGCCCTGGTTCTTGCCGTAGGAGTTGAAGGCATCGAGGTTGAACGACACTATGTTGGCGCCGGAGGACTGAGCACCCCACACACCCTTGATCGTGGTGTGTAGACGTTCGATCGACGCCGCTTCGCCGGTGATAAGGCAAAGGCCATCGGCCTGGGACATCGCTGCTCGCGCCGAGCACGCCGCAACGACCGCAGGGCGCTGACAGACCAAATCGGTGTCGCTTTGCAGGCGGAAGCTCAGGAGCGGATTGGTTTCGTACAACTCCTTCCACTCCGGGCGCGTACTCAACGCAGCGGCGTCGACGCGATCCAGAAATTTCAGCACCGCGCTGAGGCCAGCGTCCTCGCCGACGACCTCCGCCAGCTCCGCGACACGCGAACAGAACGCTGCGTGCTGCTCGCACACCCGTTCCGGATTGCCGCGGGTGTCGATGCCGAGCACGTACTCCGATGTATCCCACAGCAGGTTGGCGGCAACGCCTGAAGTCTTTTTGACGCCCCGGGGAACCCGCTCCGCCTTTGCAATCTTCTTCTTGCCTTCGATGCGACGCGTATCGTGAATGACGGTCAGTCCGCCTGCGGCGTCGATCTCAAGGATGAAAGGAATCTCCTTCAGTTCGAAGCCCGTGGGCGGTGGCCGGCTGCCCGCATCGACGGACTGTTCGCGACGCTCGTAAAGCTCGTTGAGAGCCTGGAGAATCATCCGCGAATCTCCGCGCTATTCCATGCCGGAATCTGTACTGCACCCTGATTGGCCCGCGCACGGAAAAAGCGCGGAGTCGGTTCGGATGGTTTGGTGAAGTCGAGGTCGTACAGCATCCAGCCGAAATCGCCATCAACTTGTGGCTCGGCAGGCGCCGTCGATTTTGGATCGGCGACAAGGCGCACATCGGCCGAGAACTCCCGGCAGCCGAGATAGGGCTGATTCACGCACTGAC
Organism: Panacagrimonas sp.; assembly: GCA_052389915.1. Taxonomy (GTDB): domain Bacteria; phylum Pseudomonadota; class Gammaproteobacteria; order Nevskiales; family Nevskiaceae; genus Panacagrimonas. The sequence goes on along the minus strand of JBQTHL010000089.1, from coordinate 76,409 downwards.
CGGACTCGGCCCGGCGCTGGAACATCGAAGCGAACTTGGCCGGCGTGTCGTCCGCACCGGCCTTGGGGGTCATCTCAAAATGGGCGTGCAGCCGATAGGCCACGTCGCGCAGGAACAGGCCCGCGCGCTGCTGGCGCTCGTCCTCGATGTCCAGACCGAGTCGCCCGCTTCTACTGCGCATCGCGCTTTCGACGTTACGGGTGGAGGCCACGGCGCCCACTTCATTGCGCCGCAGGCTGATCCATCGGACTGGGTTCAGCACCTCGATCCGGTCGATGCGCCAAGTGATAGCGGGCTTCCACAAGACGGCGTCGAAGATCGCGCGCGCCGCCGAGGGAGTGATGAAGTCGTAGGAGACGCGCTCTACCTTCATCTCCGGGCGGGTGAAACAGGCGTAGTCGCCGCGGACTTCCAAGCAGAACATTTAGCGCACCCCCATCAATACCCAAGCGCCTACCATTGCCACTACGACCAGTACTAAGGTGTAAAAGCGCGTCGCCGGCAGCTCCGTCAAGAGTGCTTTTAGCTCTCGTATAGCCTCTGCCCAGTTCATTCCGGCGCCCCGCTAGGTTTTGCGAAGCATAGACAGGGTCAGCCAATAATGCAATTCCAAGTACTGCTTCGTTTACTTATACAGCGGTTCACTTCAAACTAAATGGGCCTCGCGGTCTCTAGCGAGTGGATTGAAACCACGTGCTGCTCCGTTGCATTTGTAGTTCTGAGGGGGCGGCTCGCCGCCCCCTCCTCAGATTACTAACGCTTCGGGCGATAACGGTTCATCGACACATAGGCCGAGCGAAGGGTTGTACTGCGCCTCTGATTTCAGTGCGAAGAGGCCTGGGAAAACTTCTTCTGCGTCACGGTGCTTAAGGAGCTTGTCGAACTCATGGCCGGGAAGGCTCACGCTGTACCGTTGCAGCTTGCGCAGCAGCCAGCGCTGGGGGCCGTCCTTTCGCAGCGAGGCGAGCAAGATCGCGTACTGATCGTCCGAAGCATCGCGCCGGTAAGGAACGAACACGCTGCGGTAACCGCTTTCCTCATTGTCGATGAGCTTGAACTTCTCCGCGGCCGTGCGCAGGTTCAAGCTGCCACGGTTGAACCGGCTGGTGTCGAGTTCGGCGCAGACCTGCTTCTCGTCCAGATCGCAGCCGCGATAAAGCTGCTCGAAGTAGCGTGTAAACAGGGCTCGGTCAAGCGGATCACCGCGGTGTCCGCTCATCAGGCTACGCGTGGCTTGTTCGCCCAGCTTGAGCAGACCAGGCGGCGCGCCTTTTGGCGGAACGAATACATGAACCGTGCCGCTAGACAGCCGGCCTTCGCGATTGCAGCGACCGGCGGCCTGGGCAATGGAGTCGAGACCTGCGAGTGCTCGATAGACCACGGGAAAGTCGAGATCGACCCCGGCCTCTACCAATTGGGTGCTGACGACGCGGACCGGCTCGGCGTCCGGATTCTCGCGTCGTTCCGCAAGGCGCGACTTGATGCGCTTGATGACATCCGAGCGATGCGCGCCGCACATCAGCGCGGAGAGATGGATCGTGCCCTGGGGCATAAGGCGGAACAGTTCACGGGCATCGGCGCGCCGGCTGACGATGGCGAGAACGTTGTCCTCGCGGCATAGACGGTCTGCGATATCCGGCCAGCTCGTAGGCGCTTCGAGCGATTCCGGCATCTGCACATCTACCCGCTTGAGCATGCGGTAAAGCCCATCGGGGTCGGTGACGATCTCTCGCACATTTTCCAAGCCGCGCAGGTTGCCCCCGGACCAGGCCCGCGAGGTCAGCGCGGGCTGAGTTGCTGTGGACAGTACCACCGTCACCCCGTAGTGCCGGGTCAGCAAATTGAGCACGTCGAGGATGGGTTGCAGGAAGCCCGGTGGGAGTAACTGCGCTTCGTCCAGAATCACTACGCTGTCGGCGATGTTGTGGAGCTTGCGGCAACGGCTGGTACGAGCCGCGAACAGCGACTCGAAGAACTGCACGTTGGTGGTGACGATAATGGGCGCGTCCCAGTTCTCGCATGCAAGACGCGAGCGCGCATTTTCCTTGTCGGACTCGGCGTTGCTGTGATGCTCGATGACGGTGTCGCCGAAGATGCCCCGAAACACATCGGCGGTTTGTTCGATGATGCTGGTGTAGGGGATGGCGTAGATGATCCGCCGCTGTCCGTAAAGCAGTGCGTGTTCGAGCGCGAAGGCCATGCTCGACAGCGTCTTGCCGCCGCCGGTTGGCACGGTGAGCGTGAAAAGGCCCGGCGCCTGTGCGGCAGCGCTGCGACACTCGTGAAGTACCCGCATCCGAACAGCTTTTACTTCGGTGTCCGCGTCGAAGCGCGCCATGTGCGCGTCGAACCTCGGCTTGAGGTCGGCAAGACTTGGAATCGAGGATCGGTAGGGGACCCGACCTCCGTTCATGTAGTTCTCGGTGTCGAGAAAGTCCTCGTCGACCAGGCAGGAGAACAGCATGCGTAGCCACAGCGCATAGGCGCCTTGTGTTACGTATCCGCCCGGCACGCTCATGGCCGGTTTGAGATCGGTGTGCAGGATGTCCTGCGGAATGGCTGCTACGAGCGCAGCTTGGTACCGACCCTCGGCGTTCTCTTTCTCGCCCTGAAGCCGGCGCTCGATATCGCTGGCATCGTAGAGTCCTGCGTGATGCGCCAGGATCAAATTGGCGAGCACGATGCCGGGCTTGCCGAGCTTTCGGATAGCGTGCACACCGCCCGCGCTGGAGTGATCGACGCGCACTCCGATACCCTCGACATGAGCGTTCTCGCGCTCGAAACCGGACGCTGCTCGGATGTAGTGCTGGAAATCCGCTGCGTACTTGCCGAGGTCATGCCACAGCCCGGCAAGTGCAGCCCAATCCGATCCGCCCCATGACTGCGCGTTATTCGCCGCGCCGGCTGAAACCGCGCACAGATGATCGGCCAGCAAATGTGGCAGGTCCCAGCCACCAAGGGCGAATTGTCGAACGTGGGCGACGGGCTCGGCTTGCAGATCGTTTTCTGTCATCCCATCGCTCGGTAGTTTCGGATACGCGCATCATGCCGAAGCACAGGCTCACAGGATGAGCCTGCTTGCGGAGTTGTAACGGCTACGATCATGTCCGCTAAATCACAACAGAGGCGGATGCTGCAATGGCCATCTTCTCCCACCCCGAGTACGACGATCACGAACTCGTGGTCTTTCATCGCGATCCCGCCTCGGGCCTGCGCGCGATCGTCGCGGTTCACAACACGGCGCTCGGGCGTGGTCTTGGCGGCTGCCGGGTCTATCCGTATGTGGGTGAGGACGATGCGCTGACCGATGCGCTGCGCTTGTCGCGCGGGATGACTTACAAGGCGGCGCTCGCCGGATTGAAACAGGGTGGCGGGAAGAGCGTGATTCTGGCGGACCCGCGGCGCGACAAGACGCCGGCGATGATGCGGGCGATGGGTCGGCTAGTGCAGTCGCTGGGTGGGAAGTACGTGATCGCCGAGGACTCGGGCACCGACGAGGCGGACATGGGGGAGGTGGTGAAGGAAACGGCTTTCGTCGGTGGTGGCGCGGCGCCGATAAGTCGCGATGATGCTGGTGATCGCGATACTTCCGCGGCGACGGCGCTCGGAGTTTTCTTCGGCATCCAGGCTGGGGTGCGACACCGGTGGGGTCGCGACGATCTGCGCGGATTGCGCGTGGCGATTCAGGGTGTCGGCAAGGTGGGCAGCACGCTTGCTCGGCATCTTCACGAGGCGGGCGTGCAGTTGTTCGTTTGCGATGCTTACCGGCCGGCAGTGGATGCTTGCGTGACGCGATTCGGAGCGACGGCGGTCGATGCCGCGCAGGTGTTCGATCTGGATGTGGATGTGCTCTCGCCCTGCGCGCTGGGCGCGGTGCTCGACGACGACACGATTCCGCGCCTGCGAGCGCGCATCGTGGCGGGGGCGGCGAACAACCAGTTGGAGGCGCCGCGACATGGGCGCATGTTGATGGAGCGCGGGGTTTTGTACGCGCCGGATTACGCGATCAACGCGGGCGGCATCGTCAATCTGTATTACGAGGGCGCGACACGGCGCTGGGCGGATGTGGAGTCGCACCTGCGGCGCATCGACAGCACGCTGACCGGAATCTTCGAGCGCGCTGCGGTCGAGGGATGCCCGACGCACGAGATTGCAGACCGGATGGCGGAAGGGATTTTCCGGGGCGGGAAGTCCTTACCTTCGGACTGACCGCAGTAGCTGCATCGCCGGAACTTACGAGGAGCAGCTCACGCTGATCTCTTGCGCCCAGGCGGGCGGGGCGTCCGCGTACGACTCGAAATCCGGCTGCTCGTCGAAGGGGCGCGACAGCAGGCGGAACAGGCGCTCCACCTCGCTGTCGTCACCAGCAGTCGCACGCTCGATGGCGATCTGCACTAGGTGATTGCGCAGCACGTACTTGGGGTTCACCGCGTTCATCTGCGCAGCGCGCGCGCCGTCGTCCTGTGCTTCGGCTTGCAGGCGTGTGCGGTAGTCGGCGAGCCAGGCGTCGAAGGCCGCTACGTCGGTGATCTCGTCGCGAATCGCGGGAGCGGTATCGGTGCTCGCGACGATTCGCGACAGTCCGCGGAAGCAGCGCGTGAAGTCGTTCTTGCCGCGCTCCAGAATGTTCAGGAACAGGTTGACCAGGTCTCGGTCGCCCTCGCGGGCTTCTCGCAGGCCCAGCTTGGCGCGCCACGTCCCGAGTACTGCGTCGGCGTAAGCCGCGGGATAGCGGCCGAGAATGCCCTGTGCGATTTCGACTGCCTGCTCGGGAACCTCGTGCAGCAGCGGCAAGGTCGCCTGCAACAGCCGCGAGCAATTCCAGTAGCCGATGCGCGGCTGCTGGTCGTAGGCGTAGCGCCCGGCCTCGTCGGAGTGGTTGCAGATGTGGTGGCTGTCGAAGCCGTCGAGAAATCCGAACGGACCATAGTCCAGGGTCAGGCCCAGGACGGAGAAGTTGTCGGTGTTCATCACGCCGTGGCAGAAGCCCACGGTCTGCCATTGCGCCATCAAACGCGCAGTGCGCTCCACTACTTCGCCGAGCCAGGTGGCGTACTTGTTGGGGAATTCGGCGAACTGCGGGAAGTGCGCCTCGATGACGTGATCCGCCAGCGGCGCCAGGCGCGCGTGATCGTTGCGGTAGTAATGGAACTCGAAGTGACCGAAGCGCACCAGCGTCGGCGCCACACGGCAGACGATGGCGGCGGGTTCGATAGTCTCGCGCCGTACAGGGTCGGGCGAGGCGATCATGCACAGCGCACGCGTGGTGGGAATGCTTAAGCCATACATGGCTTCCGAACACAGGTACTCGCGAATGGTGGAGCGCAGCACCGCACGCCCGTCGGCGAAGCGCGAGTAAGGCGTGTGACCCGCGCCTTTGAGCTGAAGCTCGAACAGCTCGCCGCGCGCGTTGCGCACCTGCCCCAGCAGCAAGGCGCGGCCGTCGCCGAGCTGCGGCACGAAGGTGCCGAACTGGTGTCCGGCGTAGACCGTGGCGAGGGGCTCGCCGCCCGGCATCGGCGCGTTGCCGGCCATGACGGCCAGAAACTCCGGGTCGCTCGCGGCGCTCGCAGGCAGCCCGATCTCGTCCGCGAGCGCCGCGTTGAAATGCACCATGCGTGGCGCCGACAGCGGCTCCGGCTGAACGCGCGAGAAGTACGCGGGCGGCAGTTGCGCGAAGCGGTTGACCAGGTGCAGTTGAGATAGCGGATTCGTCATGCCGTTATTGTGCGTCAGCCAATCAGGCTGCGATACGATGCGCCGCACTCATCCAAGGAACCGACATGAACATCAACAACTATGGCCTGTGGGGTGTGATCGTTCTGATCGCAGACATCTACGCGATCATCAACATTGTGGGTAGCAGCACGGAGCCGCTCAAGAAGGCGCTGTGGATCGTGCTGATTCTGGTGCTGCCGGTGGTCGGCTTCATCATCTGGTACTTCGCGGGGCCGAAGTCGGCGCGGTAGTCCGAGAGGTCAGGCCGAAATGCAGCGCTGCTCGACCGCCCACATCGCATCCGTGAATTGGCTGCCGGATTCTTCGAGCACCGTCTTGACCAGGACCGATGCGTCGAGAACCCAGGCGCTCATCGGCTTTCGCGGTCGCGTCGAATTCCGGGGGTGCTATCGGGTAGCACGCGACCGCCAGAGTGGGCCAGGCGGTGTTGACGCAGGCCTTCAACGTAAGCCGCACGGTCCTGCGCAGACATGCTTGACCACAACGGTCGTTCTTGCAGTGGTTCGTTGGCGGCGCGTTCGATCAGGGCGCGTGCTTCGGCTTCCATGCTGCGGCCATTGGCCGCAGCACGAATCCGCAAGCGGTTGTAAGAGTCATCACTGAGATTACGAATGCTGAGACTGACCTTGTCGAGCACTCGATGCTGGCAACGCCAGCATTCCAGGAGCGCGCAGTAACTCAGGCCAGCTTCTTGTGCCGCGCCTTGCGGTTCACGCCTGGCTCCGAGCCGGTGCGGCGACGGAAGTCATCCTCGTACTCGCGGTAGTTGCCTTCCAGGTACACGATTTCGCCCGAGTCCTCGAACGCGAGGATGTGCGTGGCGACGCGATCCAGGAACCAGCGGTCATGCGAGATCACCAACGCGCAGCCTGAGAAATCGAGCAGCGCTTCTTCGAGTGCGCGCAGGGTTTCCACGTCCAGATCGTTGGTCGGTTCGTCGAACAGCAGCACGTTGCCGCCGGACAGCAGCATCTTCGCGAGGTGCAGGCGGTTGCGTTCGCCGCCGGAAAGATCCTTCACGCGCTTCTGCTGCGATTCGCCCTTGAAGTTGAAGCGGCCGATGTAGGCGCGCGCGGGCATCTCGAAGTTGCCGATGCGAACCAGATCGCTGCCGCCGGCGATTTCCTGGAACACGGTCAGCTCGCCGTTGAGCGCGTCGCGGCTCTGATCGACGTAGCCGAGCTTCACCGTCTCGCCGATGCGGATGCTGCCCTCGTCCGGCTTTTCCTGGTCCAGCAGCATGCGGAACAAGGTGGTCTTGCCGCGGCCGTTGGCGCCGACGATGCCGACGATGGCGCCCTTGGGCACGGTGAAGTTCAGCCCCTTGTAGAGCCAACGGCCGTCGTACTGCTTGCCGACGTTGTTCACCTCGATGACCACGTCACCCAGGCGCGGCCCGGCGGGGATGTACAGCTCGCGGGTTTCGGCGCGCTTCTGGAATTCCTGGCTCGCCATCTCCTCGTAGGCCTTGAGGCGCGACTTGGATTTGGACTGCCTGCCCTTGGGGTTCTTGCGCACCCACTCCAGCTCTTCCTTCATCGCCTTGGAGTGCGCGTCCTCGGATTTCTGCTCCGCTTCCAGGCGATTGCCCTTCTGCTCCAGCCAGGACGAGTAATTGCCCTGCCACGGAATGCCGTGTCCGCGGTCGAGTTCGAGAATCCAGCCGGCGACGTTGTCGAGGAAGTAGCGGTCGTGCGTGACCGCGATGATGGTGCCCGGAAAATCTTTGAGGAATTTTTCCAGCCAGGCGACCGATTCGGCGTCGAGATGGTTGGTCGGCTCGTCGAGCAGAATCATGTCGGGCTTGCTTAGCAGCAGCCGGCACAGCGCGACACGACGGCGCTCGCCGCCGGACAGGCGCGTGACTTCGGCATCCCAGGGCGGCAGGTTGAGGGCCTCGCCGGCCTTGTCCAGCACCACGTCGATGTTCTCGCCGCCGCCGGCCGCGAGCTTGGCTTCCAGGTCGGCCTGTTTCGCCGCGAGCTTGTCGAAGTCCGCGCCGTCCTCGGCGTAAGCCGCATACACGGCGTCGAGTTCGGCCTGCAGGTCGGTGACGTCGGACAGCGCCTCCATCACGTTCTCGCGCACGTTCTTGGCCGGGTCGAGCTTGGGCTCCTGTGGGAGATAACCCATCTTCAGACCCGGCTGAGGCCGCGCCTCGCCGATGAATTCCTTGTCGATGCCCGCCATGATTTTCAGCAGGGTTGATTTGCCCGCGCCGTTGTAGCCGAGCACGCCGATCTTGGCGCCAGGGAAAAAGGACAGGGAGATGTTGCGAAGGATTTCCTTCTTGGGGGGCACGATCTTGCCCACCTTGTTCATCGTGTAAACGTACTGGGCCATGACGGCGACTCGATACCGGCGCGAAAAATGGGCGCGCATTATCCACCGCCTGCGACACAATGGCGCGGCACGCCGTTATCAGAGGGGGCCTTGCATGAATCTCTGCTCGCACTTCGTCCTGCTGGCGACCTACAACCAGTGGATGAACGACAAGCTGTTCGATGCCGCCGGCCGGCTCACGGCGCAGGAATTGGCAGCGGATCGTGGGGCCTTCTTCGGCTCGATTCTCGGCACGCTCAATCATCTGGTGGTGGCGGACACCATCTGGCTGCGTCGATTTCGCGCCCACTCCGCGCGCTACGCGACGCTCGAACCCGTCGCGGACTGGCCGTCGCCGAATGCGCTCGATCAGGTGATGTTCCCGGAATTCGGCGCACTGCGCGAGCATCGCGCTCGTATGGACCGGGTGATCCTGCGCTGGGTCGAGTCGCTGGCCGAAGCTGACATGGAGCACGCTCTCGAATACCGCAATACGAAAGGCGTGCTCTTCCGGCGTCCCTTTTCCTCGCTGCTGCTGCACTTGTTCAACCACCAGACCCATCACCGCGGGCAGGCCACGACCCTGTTGACGCAGGCCGGGCAGGATGTGGGCGTTACCGACTTGATGACGCTGGTCCCGAACGAGGCCGAGGCCTGATAGGGGCAAGCGATGAGGCGCGCCCTCGCCCTGCTGCTGACGCTGCTCGCGGCGCTGTCGGTTCAGGCCGCGGTCTATCGCTGCGAGGTGGATGGCAAGCCGGTCTACACCGATAAGCCCTGCGCCGCCGGTGCGACGCCGCACCCCCTGCCGCAGTTCGGCACCATGCCCGCCGCACGCGATGCAAACCTCGCCGGGGATCGCGACCAGCGCCAGGAGCAGCAACGCAAGTCGCGCCACAAGGACGACGCGGACTGGCTGAAGGCGCACGAGGCGCGCAAAGCCGAGGAGGTGCGTATGAACGCGGCCATTGCCGAGGGCCAGGTGCTCAAGGACATGAGCGCAGACCAGGTTCGTCGCGCGCTGGGCAGTCCCGACGAGATAGAGCGCAAATCCGGCGTCGAGGAATGGAGCTACGGCAGCGGCAAGACCCGGCAGACCGTGGTGATCGAGAACGGCCGCGTGCTCAGGATTGCCGGAAAGAAGAAGTAGACTCGTGTTCGCGCGATAGGTCTTGCGGGCAAAATGCCCAAGGCAGACCGCTTGAAAAAACGCTTGGCCGTCCCATTCGGGCAACTTGCAGAACCAAACCCAGACTCACCCATGCCTCTTTACGAATATAGCTGCGGCGCCTGTGGCACCGTCTCGGAAATCAACCACCGCATGTCGGATACCGCGCCTACCGACTGCCCGGTCTGCGGCGCTCCCGAGCTGAGCAAGCAGATTTCGGCCGCGGGCTTCCGCTTGAAAGGCGCGGGCTGGTACGAGACCGACTTCAAGTCGGACGGCAAGAAGAACCTGGCGGGAGACAGCGGCGGCGACGCCAAGCCGGCCAGCGACGGCAAGACCGAAACCAAGGCCGAAGCCAAACCCAAGACCGAAACCAAAGCCGACTCGAAGCCGGCCACGACGACGGCGCCCAGTTCTGGTGGCACACCCGCGGCGAGCCCCTGATTCGAGTCCTTGCAGGCAATCCAGGGCCGGTGACGACCCTGTGATTGCGAACCCCCAGACAGGTCGGGGGTTCGCGTCAGGCCCGTAGCGATTGAGCTATCGCGACTTCTGCACGGGCGCGGATTGCGCCGCTGCCCTGCGCGCCGCCGCGTCGGCGCGAATCGCGCGGGCTTCGGCTTGCGTGGCCAGCAAGAACTCGCCTGCAGGACCCTTGCGCACACAGAACAGATCGGCCTCGCGCGCGGTTTCGAAATACAGGCTCGAAACCGGTCCCGATCCCCTGCTGACGAAGATATCGGCGCACAGGTTTACGCCGTCCTCGAGCTCGGCCGGCACTTCGAACTGGAACTGAATCACGGCGCTGCCGCCGACGGGCAGATCGAAACGCTGCGGTTCCCCGGTCTGGAACTGCGTGTGGTTGCTGGGCGAGCCTAGGTCGTTGGCCTCGACCAGGCTCCAGCTCGTGCCTTTCACGGGTTCCCGGGTGATGTTGGTCACCCGCGCCGAGTATGTGCAGGGGCCTCCTTCGGTGGGCGGGGCTCCACAGGGCCGAACCTCGGACAGCTTCACTGGGAAGCGCGAGCGCAGTTTCATTTCGACCGTCACGACCTGGTCTTCTCCGACCTGGAACGGGTCGCTTCGGCGGACCGAATGTTCGCCGGAGTGGCCTTCGATGCGGTACATGCCCGGTTGCAACAATCGGCCGAATCCGTCGTTGCCCGGAAACCGGAGCGTTCCGGTCGAGTCCGTCGCACCCTCGTTGACGAAGGAACAGCTTTTGCCGGTTTCGTCGCAGGACAGCAGGGCGATCCGCCCGAACGGAAAGCTGTCGCCGGGAATGCGCGCGCGCGTAACCTGCTCCAGCAGCCTCGCCCGAATCCGGCGGATGAGCTTGATTGCGGGCAAGGCGAGGTCGCCCACTTCGATGGTACTGGCATCGGCCACGGTGAAACGGGTCAGAACTTCCTCGAAGGCGCTGGCACGCACGCGCAACCGGTAGCTGCGACCGACTTCCAGCGGAGTGTCGAGACTGTTGACCGGATAAGAGAAGCGGCCGTCCGAGCCGACGTTGCGATGGGCGAAGGCCTCGAAACAATTCGATTCCGGTTCTGCCGATTCGCATTGCTCGATTTCCAGCTGCGCGTTCGTCGGAAAGTCGCCGGACAAGGGCGCCCCGTTGCGCGCGTCGGTGACCCGCCCGGAGATAGTCCCTTCAATGAGTTCCCGCACCGTCAGCGTATAGGCGCCCGCCCGTGTGTGATCGCCGGTGAACCCGCCATCGCAGCAGCCCGTCGCCGCGAGGATCACGACGCCGGAGGCCGGAACGTCGAACCGGATCAGGGCTCCGCCGGCTCCCGCCCCGTCGTCGTTGACGGTCTGAAGCTGGCAGCCGTCGGGCCCGTCGAAGAACAGGCCCATGAACGCATCGCCGAGCGCTTCGCCGCCGCCGCTGGAGTTACCGATCAGCGTGGCCGAAACCCGGGTGCCCGGCGTCAGCGACAAGCGGAAGAAATCCACGTCGGAAGCCGGAAGCGTGTCGTCCACGAGGGTCCCGGAAATACTGGACGGAAGCGTCGTGGCACCCAGGTCGGTCGCGCTGGCGCAGCCGGCATTGGGTTCGGTCTCCTGGGCCTAGGACTCCAGCGGCAGGGCAGATCCGGACAACACCAGCAGGGTTCCCACAAATGTGGCGCGCGGCGCGCGCAGTAGCCTCGATAACGCTTGCATGGTCGTTTTTCCTCCCTTTGATGCGAACCCACCGCGCGAACTGCACGATCCCCGGCGTCGCCAGGGAAAAGTGACAGAAGAACCCGGGGAAGGGAAGGCGAACCCTGCTCGCAATGCGAACGGAGTCACACAATTTCATTTATTCGTTGGCAGCGCCGTCCGGCCACGCCGGGCTTGGCGTGCGCAAGCAGGACCGGGACCGCGCCGTTACAATCCGCGACTCTTTTTTTGGCGGTGTGGCATTTCTCCATGCGTTCCCATTACTGCGGTCAGGTCACGGAAGCCCTGACCGGCGAGACCGTTACGGTGTGCGGCTGGGTTCATCGGCGACGCGATCACGGTGGCGTGATCTTCATCGACCTGCGCGACCGCGAAGGTCTGCTCCAGTGCGTATTCGACCCGGACACGGCGGATGCTTTTGCCTTGGCCGATCGCTTCCGGTCCGAATACGTGGTCAAGCTCACCGGCCGCGTGCGGCCGCGTCCGACCGGCACCGAAAACGCGAACCTCGTCACCGGCAAGATCGAAGTGCTGGTCAAGCATGCCGAGCTGCTCAATAGCGCGCTGACGCCGCCGTTCCAGTTGGACGACGACAACGTGGGCGAGGACACGCGGCTCAAGTTCCGCTACATCGATCTGCGTCGTCCTGCCTTGCAGAAGAATCTGCGCTTGCGTCACGACGTGATCCGCCGCATCCGTAATTACATGGATGACGCGGGTTTCGTCGATGTGGAAACACCGATTCTCACCCGCGCCACGCCCGAAGGCGCGCGCGATTACCTGGTGCCTTCGCGCACACACGCGGGACATTTCTTCGCGCTGCCGCAGTCGCCGCAGTTGTTCAAGCAGTTGCTGATGGTGGGCGGACTGGATCGCTACTACCAGATCGCCCGCTGTTTCCGCGACGAGGATCTGCGCGCGGACCGCCAGCCGGAATTCACCCAGCTCGACATCGAGACCTCGTTCCTGACGCAGGAACAGATCATGGAGATCGTCGAAGGGCTGGTGAAGGAAATCTTCGGCAAGGTGCTCGGTGTGGACCTGGGCAAGCTGCCGCACATGAGCTTCCATGAGGCGATGGCGCGTTACGGTTCGGACAAGCCCGATCTGCGCAACCCGCTCGAGCTGGTGGACATCAAGGACCTGGTCGCGGACTCCGACTTCAAGGTCTTTGCGACGCCGGCCAAAGACCCCAAGTGCCGCGTCACCGCGTTGAGAGTGCCGGGTGGCGGCGAGAAGTTGTCGCGCGGGCAGATCGATGCCTACACCGGCTTCGTCGCGCAGTACGGCGCGCGGGGCCTGGCCTGGATCAAGGTCAACGACAAGGCCAAGGGTCGCGAGGGCTTGCAGTCGCCCATCGTGAAGAATCTTTCGGACGCGGCCCTGGCCGGAATTCTGGAGCGCACGGGCGCGCTCGACGGCGACCTGATTTTCTTCGGCGCCGACAAGTTCAACGTGGTCAGCGACGCGCTTGGCGCGCTGCGCCTGAAGGTCGGCCGCGACATCGGCATTACCGGCGAGGGCTGGCGCGCGCTATGGGTGGTGGACTGGCCGATGTTCGAGCGCGACGAGAAAGAGGGGCGCTGGGTTTCGCCGCACCATCCGTTCACCGCGCCCAAGCAGTTCGACGCCGAGGCGATTCGCGCGAACCCCGGCGAGATCGTCTCGCAGGGCTACGACATCGTGCTCAACGGCGTGGAGCTGGGTGGCGGCTCGGTGCGTATCCATCGCACCGACGTGCAGCAGGCGGTGTTCGATCTGCTCGGCATTGGTCCCGAGGAACAACAAGAAAAATTTGGATTCCTGCTGGAGGCCCTGTCCTACGGTGCGCCGCCGCACGGTGGCCTGGCCATCGGCATCGATAGGCTCATCATGCTCATGGCGGGCGGTGCGTCGATTCGCGAAGTCATTGCCTTCCCCAAGACCCAGACCGCGCACGATCCGCTGACCAACGCACCCGGCCTGGTCGATGCCAAGAGCCTGCGCGAACTGAACATCCGCAGCACTGTCGTTAAGCAAACCGAAACTTAACCAAACCGAAACCGCGGAGCTGCGATGAAGGCCCCCGGCCTTCCGCGCGCTCCCGAGGAAACCGATGTCCATCAAGCAAAGTGTTGCCGCATGCCTGAGTGTCTCCCTTCTTGCCGGATGCAGCGGCATCGGGGACGGCAACGAACCCGAAGCGCTGAGAGTGCTTCCCGTGTCCCAGCTCGGTGGCCTGACCACGCGCGACGAACTCGACGCGTTGTTCGAGCAGCCGCAGGAACCCCTGGAAACCTTCACCTGCCTGCGCGACGGAGCGGCCGCAGTGGTGCGCTTTTCGGATGGGGATGTCGCCATTTTCTCGAACCGCGTGGTCTGGTCGAGCAGCGACGAAACCGTGGTGGAGGTGGACAATTTCGACGACGAGCCGGACGACGATTCGAACGGCCTTCTCTTCGCCGCGGGTTCGCTCAAGCCGGTAGGTCCGGGATCGGCCATGGTCACCGCCGATTTCCTGGGGCTGACCTCGAGCATCGAGGTGAAAGTGACCGCGCTCGATCCCTCGACGATCGTCGTCAACCCGGCCAAGACGTTTCTGGTGCCGCGTTCGCGACAGGTTTTCGAGGTGCAGGCAATGGTCGACGGCGTGCTTCGCAGCGTCAGCAGTTCGGCGACGTTCCGGTTCGAAACACCGCAGTGCAGCGACGGCGTGGACAACGACGACGACGACCTGATCGACTTCCCCGACGACCGGAACTGCACTTCCCCCGCCGACTCCGTCGAATCCGCCCTGACCCAGTGCAACGACGGCCTGGATAACGATGGCGACGGGTCGATCGATGACGACGACGAGGGTTGCGACCTCGGCGAGCGCGTCGACGAAAATCCCGTGGCGATCATCGATGCGTCGCGCGACCAGCTCGGCAATGCGGTGGTCACGGCGGTCGCTGCAAGCGACGATCCCCTGCAACTGCAAGTGCTGTTCAATGCCCCATGCGGCGTATCGCCCACGGTTCCTGTCCGGGTTGCCGACCTCGAAAGCCTCAGCCTCGACTACGAGGAAGGCGCAGGTTTCGGCGACGGCCGGTTGATCGTCGGCAGCACCCAGTTTCTGCGCGTGACCGGCAACTTCGGCGACCTCGATGGCGACGGAACGGATGAGACGCAAGACTTGAGCGCGCAGGCCGCGCTCACCTCCACCACGCCGGCCATCGTCGGAACCGGTGGTCTTTTCGACAACCTCAACCGGGTGACCGGAGGCGCCAACAGCACCATGCCCCCGGCAGCGGTGGGCAATGTGACGGTCACCGCGAATTTCGGCCGTACTGCGGATCCCGACGGCGAAACCGGTCCGCTCATGGGTGAGCCCGGCGTTACCAGCGACCCTCCTCTGCCTTTCAATGTGGTCAACGTGGTGGTGGATGCCTTGGCCATCGGGCCGGCCGATCCCACGACCGGCGAGCCGGTGACGATCGCACCGCGCGAAAGGACGAACTTCAAAGCGTTCGGTACCTACACGTTCCCGAATCCCGGTGGGGTTCCGCGACAGATGGATCTCACGCGCCACGTGACCTGGCGGGTCACGGCCGTGGATGGAGTTCCGGTGAAGCCGGACGACGAGCCGACCGCCGTAATCGTTACCGGCATCAACGCGGATGCAGGTCTGGCGGTCTCGCTGGTTTTGGAGGACGCGGCGGACCAGAACAGCGTCGTTACCATCGCGGCTACGCTGGTGCGCGGGGTCGTCGACTCCACCGTTCCGTTGCCTGCCGACGATCTGGTCGATCTGGTCAAGACCACCACGCTGAACATCGAGGTGCCGTCGCCGGCTCCCTGAGCCTTGGTACCTCAGGCCTGGGGCGACTACGGAGCCGAGTCGGGCGCCGATGGCTCCTGCCACCGCGGGCATGGCCGCATCGATTCAAACGCCGCTTCCAGGTGGCGCACGTATCGCGGGTTATCGAACAGGGCTGTGGTCAGGCGCTTCCGCTCCAGTTTCGATTTCACCGAGCACAGGCGATCGGGATTTAGCGCGAGTTCCACCGACATCTCCTCGTAGGCGGCCGGCGAACCCGCGATCAGTTCTGGCATCCCGACGGCCGTGAGCAGGCTGGCGCAGACACGCGTCGCGAAGGTCTGGCCGGTACAGGTCAGCACCGGCACACCGGCCCACAACGCATCGGTCGCGGTGGTGTGGGCGTTGCACATCGGCGTGTCGAGAAACAGGTCGGCGTAGCGGCTGCGTGCCAGGTGCAGCGGCTTCGGTCGCAGCGGCGCAAAACGCAGACGCGCCGGATCGACGCCGTGCTGCGCTGCCGCCGCGCGCAGCCTCCCGACGGCGAGTCGGGCCGCGCGATCCGGCTGCAACAGCCACAACACGCTGTCCGGTACCCGGCTCAGCACCCGCATCCACAGCGCGAAGATTTGCGGCTCGAATTTGTAGTGGGCGTTGAAGCAGCAGAAAACCAAGCCCGACGCGGGCAGGTCTTCGGCGCTGCGTGGTGGCGCCGGGTCCGCAATCGCCTGCTCGCGGTCGGTGCACTGATAGCTGTGCGGCAGGCGGATCACCCGCTCGCCGTAAAGCGGGTCGTCCGCCGGCGGCACGATCACCGCGTCCGCAAGGATGAAGTCCGCCAGGCCCGCGCCCATCGTCGCCGGAAAACCGAGGTAGTTGACCTGCACCGGCGCCGGGCGCAAGGCCAGGATTTCGGGACGGCCGTTGCCCGCAAAGCCGACCAGGTCGAGCAGGATGTCGATGCCGTCGGCGTGGATGCGCCGCGCCGCCTGTTCGGGGTTGCTCTTCTGGATGTCGACGAATCGATCGCAGTCGCGCTCGATGCTGCGTCGGTATTCGCTGCCGTCGTCCGGCCCGTACGAGTAAGCAAAAATTTCCAAGCGACTGCGGTCGTGCAGCGCGAACAGGCCGCGCATCAGGTGTGCGGTCGCGTGATTGCGAAAGTCGCAGGACAGGTAGCCGATGCGCAGCCGTCGCCCGGCAGCGCGCGATTCGTGCACGAAGTGCAGCTTCTCGGTCAGCGCCTGCATTCGCGCGCGCAGTTCGAGCGCGTGACGACTGGAGATTTCGAACTGCTGGCTTGTCGTGACCGGTAGATGCGTCGCCATTGACGGCGTAATTCCAGGGTGGGAGCCCTCGTTGGTGGGCTCGCACAGCCTCCGCAGGTTCTCAGCCCAGTCTGTCCAGTCGCAAAGTTCGGCTTGCAGCTTGACCACGCTCGCCAGCGCCGGTGCATGGCCCGCACTCAGCGCCCGTCGCAGTGTATGCAGGGCGTCTTCGAGACGCTTCTGTGCCATCAGGCAACTCCCGAGCGAGAAAAGGGTTTCCGCCGATTCCGGTCGAAGGCCGAGCAGTCGTCTCAACAAGGCCTCCGACTCCTCGTGGCGACCGGCCTGACCGAGCAGCAGCGCCTGCCGGTGCAGAGCCTGTTCGTGCCCGGGCTCGTAGGCCAGTGCCGTGGTGTAGTCGCGCTGCGCCTCATCGTTCCGCCCGAGTTGCGACAGCACGCCGGCCCGCGCGACCAGGGCGCGGACATAGCCGGGTTCGTTCTGCAGCGCCGCATCGAAACAGATCAGGGCTCGTTCCCAGGCCCCGGTATCGGCTTCGACGAGGCCGAGGTTGTAGTGCGCCTTGGCGTAACCGGGTTGCAGTTTCAGAGCCTGCTCGAAAGTTTTCCGAGCCTCGTCCACACGCCCGGCCTTGCGCAGCGCCAAGCCTCGATTGTTGAGCGCGGCGGCGTCGGTATCACGGCGCATGAATGCGCCCTGCGCCGGAACCGTGCAGGCCGCATTCATGCGGCGCTCCAAGCCCGCCGTTCACTCGCGCGCCTGCCCGCTCCACTGCTGCACGCGCCCGCCCACGTCCAGCCATACGCGATGCCGGATTTCCTCGGTCTTGAAGCCTAGGGCCTTGGGCCGCAGCACGCCGGGCAACACCACCAAGTCGTAGATTTCCTCGACCGCCCCTTCGATGCGCAGCCAGTGCGGAGTGTCGCCGGATTTCAGGTCCACCACCTGCACGCCGCAGCGCGCACTCGCGTTCTTCGCAGCCAGATGCTCGTGCAGCGCCAGCCCGGCAAAGGTCTTGTCGTGCCGCGCTTTCGAAAGACCGATTACCGCGTTGTTGCCCGCGAAGGCCAGACCCCGGCCGTAGCCGGGACAGAACGCCACCGCTTCGAAGCGGCCGATAGCCGGATCGACGTACCCGAAATCGCCATTGCCGGAATTGAGCAGCCACAGCTTGCCGTCGCGAACGCGCGGCGAATGCGGCATGGAAAAACCGCTCGCGACGATCTCGTTGCTGGCGATGTCGATCACGCATCCGCCGTCGCGGCGCCGTTCGCGCCAGCCGTCGGCCACATCGCTCTGGCTGCACGCGGTGGCATAGCGCGGCCGGCCGTTGTCCATCGCCAGCCCGTTGAGGTGGCAACGATCCTCGGCCGCGAGCTTGCTGACGAAGCGCGGTTTCCACAGCGGCGAGAAGTTGTGACGCTCGCTGAGCGTGCCCAGGCAGGAGAACAGTGTGCTGACGAACACCAGTTTCCCGTCCGCATCCACCGCCACGTCGTGCACGTCCACGTCGCCGGTGGTGTACCCGACACGGGGCACGAACACCCGGTCGAAGCCGTTCTCGTGCTCGCCGGGCGGCAAGGCATTTTCCAGGCGCCAGAGTTGGTAGGCCGAGGCCAGCCACAAGGTTTGCGTATCCGACCACAGGCCCATGCAGCGATTGAAGGTGCGCTCGAACGCCGACAGTTGCCCGTCCGGCTTGAGCCCGATCAGGAACAGCTTGCCGGACTGGTAGCAACTCAGCGCGAGGCTCACTCGCTGCTCCGCCATCCAGGCCGGGAAGTGGCGCGAGGCGTCGATGGAAAGGGGCGCAGGGGGAGCAGGGGGCGCGGGAGGTGTGCTCATGCGCGGACTCTATCGCAGTCTTTTCCGGCGCTCGAACACAATAGGCGTCCACCCGGGCTGGTGCCCGGGCCGCCGAGTCTGGTTTGCTCGCGTATTCGTAATGCGCGAACCGTCTCGCCAGGAATCCGAATATGCCCGCCCGTTTCAGACTGCTGCTGGTTTGCGCTTTGACGCCATTGCTCGCCACCGGTTGCGCAAGCCTGACGACACCCAAGCGTCCGGAAGTGCCGCAGGGCGAAAGCTGCCTGGCGCTTTACAAGCAGGTGGACGCGCAGATCCAAGCGGCCGGGGTGCAGGACGCCGGCTACTCGCGGATCCCGGGGTTTCCGTACCTGCGCAGCGATCGCTTCTCCGCGTCGTTCGCCAACGAGATTCCTGACATGGACGCGTTCTGGGAATGGGTGGGCTATCTGCGCGCCAACGAAGACGAGGCGCGCGACGTGGAGTTGTTCAACCTCAACATGGAGTCGGAGAAGCGCTCGTCCCTGCTGCTGGATCTGCGTGCCTGCGGCGCCTGGCTGCGGAGTTGGGAGCTGGACGACGAGGTCTGGCGCAAGCGCCTGATCGCGGCGGTGCAGCCGCCGGCCGATTACTCTACGACGGCGCGAGCCCTGGGTCTTTATCCGCTGGCGGTGCCGTTTCTCAACCGGGGGCTGGCGTCTTTCCGGCGCGAGGTGGAGGCGGAATACGCCAGGCCGCTGGCGCAACTCGATGCGCCGGGCGAACTGGTGCTGTGGAAGGCCAAGCCCGCCAAGGAACCGAACAGCGAGGATTTCTACGCGGATCAGACCGTGGATCTCACCCGCAAGCCGCGCGATCGTCTGGGCCGCATCGGCATGCTGTGGTCGGAGGTCAACCAGATGGCGCAGTTCCACGCGCCCGCGCTGTGGATCGAAAGCGCCGGCGAATACGACCGACCCGGTGCACCGCTTGCCGGCAGGGACAAGCCGGGAGTGGATGTCGAAAATCCGGTGGTCTATTTCCGCACCGGCTTCAACCGGTTCGGTGGGCAGAATTATCTCCAGATCAGCTACTTCGTCTGGTTCTCGGAGCGCACCGAGGAGCGGCCCGGCGATCCGGCAGCGGGTCCGCTGGACGGTCTGATCTGGCGCGTCACGCTGGATCACAAGGGTCAACCGATGATGTACGACACCATCCACGCCTGCGGCTGCTACCACTACGGATTTCCGGTGCAGGCGTTCGAGCGCCGCGAACACGCCGACACCATCCTGTTCCCGCAGGCCGAGGTGCCGACCGATCGGGTTGCATTGCGCCTCAAATCCGGCACGCACGCGGTGCGCCGAGTCGTGTCCAGGGAACAGGCCGTCGCCGCTTCACTGAAGGTGTACGAGCTGAAACCCTACGAGGATCTGCTGACTCTGCCCGCCGACGAGGGCAAGCGCACGCAAAGCCTGTTCGGACCCGATGGCATCGTCGCCGGCACCGAGCGCCGCGAGCGCTACTGGCTGTGGCCGAGCGGCGTGCGTAACGCCGGGGCGATGCGCCAATGGGGTCGGCACGCCACGGCCTTCGTCGGGCAGGCGCATTTCGACGATCCGTTCCTGTTCGAGACGGTGCTGGTGCCGCCTGCGTTACCGGGCACGGTCGGTACTGGCAACGGTGGAACGGAGGGCGTTTCGCGGTAGGAGAAGCTGCCGGAAATAATCGACTCAGCGGGCCGCGTAATCGGGCGTGCCCGGGTAGGCAAAAGCCCGTGGACGCGACATCACCGAGTCCGCTTCGCGATCGATCCGCAGCCATTCGGAATTCGAGGCGGCGAGCTGCAAGACCGCTGTGGCGATGAAACCGCCGCCTTCGTCGGCGCAGGCATCGACGATATCGCCGACGGACTGTCCATCGCCCTGGCTGTCGCGAATCGCACTGCCCGGCGCGGGCGGCTGCCCTGGACCCCGCACCAGGAACATGCGCTTCTTGAGGTTCCCCAGGTAGTGCAGGCGCGCGACGACTTCCTGCCCGGTGTAACAGCCCTTCTCGAAGCCGATGCCGCCGATCAGATCGAGATTGGCCATCTGTGCCACCCAGCGATCCTGGGTTTCGGGATAGACCACCGGGATGCCGGCCGTGATGAGCATGCGTCGGTCGCGAGCATCGGTCTCGGGGTCCACCGCACGGGGCTGCGGCGTCTCGATCAGCACCTTCGAGCGCATCACGAACATGCGCAGCCGCTTGGCTACCGGCTCGATCAGTCCACGCGGCAGCCATAGCTCGATGACCTCGCCGTCACGCAGCACCTGCATCACCGCGAGCATGCGTCCCTTGGGGCTGTTGTAGGACGCCCATTGCGCGCGTTGCGGCTTCAATGCGCGCAGATCGGCGCTGAGCTGGCCTTGCAGAAAGCTCTCGGCGTCGGCGCCCGACACGCGCAACGGCGCCCAGGAATCGAGCCGCAGAGCCCGTGCGGTCTGAGTTTCGTCAGACGGGACGGGAGGGATATCGCTGGAGTGAGGGTTAGACATTCGTTGCGGGTACGGGGCCGGGTTTGCGAAAATAGGGTGTCCCCAAGCCCATTGTGCCGCAGCGATCCATGACTGACCGCGTTGATCTGGCCGCACGCCGTTATCGCCCGAAGTCTGACGACACGATTTCCTTGAGCACGCTGTTGGCGGAACAGAATCCTCCGCCGGTGATCGAGGCGCCAGTAACGACGCTGGCCCCCGGCAAGGTTCCCGAGATTGGCGGCCGCATGAACGGCTTGGAGCCGACGCGTTACGGCGACTGGGAAAAAGACGGACGCTGCATTGATTTTTAGACCCACACAGTTCGCGCAACGGGAGTGGTTGGCGCGGACACTGAAGGTACCCCAATGAGCACACCTAAATCACCGGCATCGAACCGGCCGCTGTCGCCCTTCATGATCGGGCCGTATTACAAGCCCCAGCTCACCTCGATGCTGTCGATCACGCATCGCGCGACGGGCATGGGCTTGAGCGCAGGAACCCTGCTGCTCGCGGGCTGGCTGATTGCGCTGGCGAGCGGGCCGGAGGCTTACGCCAAGTACGCGGTTCATGTCAGCGCCTGGTACGGGCAGATCCTGTTGCTGGGCTGGAGTTGGTCCTTCCTCTATCACCTGTGCAACGGCATCCGGCACCTGTTCTGGGATATCGGACGCGGGCTGGATATTCCCACCGCGTACAAGTCGGGCTATGCCGTCATCGCCATATCCGGCGTGCTTACCGGGGCCGTCTGGGCCCTGGCCTACCTGACCTAAGGAGACCGCTCATGAGCTTTCGTTCCCCTCTCGGTCACGCGCGCGGTCTGGGCTCCGCCAAGGACGGCACGCATCATTTCTGGATGCAGCGCGTATCTGCCATCGCGCTTATTCCGCTGAGCCTGTGGTTCGTGTTCAGCGTGGCGCAGTTGCCGGGCGCCGACTACGAGTCCGTGGAATATTGGGTCGGCTATCCCGCTGTCGCTGTGACCCTGGTGCTGTTCATCGCGGCTGCGCTGTATCACTCGATGCTCGGCGTACAGGTCGTGATTGAAGACTATGTCGGCAGCGAGGGCATGAAGCTCACGGCCCTGCTGTTCTCCAAGTTCTTCCATTTCGTTGTTGCCACCGCGAGCATTTTCGCGGTGCTCAAGATCGCGCTGAGCTAAGCCACATGTCCGCCTACGAAATCGTTCATCACGAATACGACGTGGTCGTGGTCGGCGCCGGTGGCGCGGGCCTGCGCGCCACCCTGGGTCTGGCCGAGTCCGGGCTGAAGACCGCCAACATCACCAAGGTCTTCCCGACGCGCTCGCACACCGTCGCGGCGCAGGGCGGCATTTCCGCCGCGCTGTCCAACATGGGCAAGGACGACTGGCGCTGGCACTTCTACGACACCGTGAAAGGCTCCGACTGGCTCGGCGATCAGGACGCCATCCAGTACATGACGCGCGAGGCCATCCCCGCGATCATCGAGCTCGAACACTACGGCCTGCCGTTCTCGCGCACGCCGGACGGCAAGATCTACCAGCGTCCCTTCGGCGGCATGACCACCGAGTTCGGCGCAGGTCCTCCTGCGCAGCGCACTTGCGCGGCCGCGGATCGCACCGGCCACGCGATGCTGCACACGCTTTACCAGCAGAGCCTGAAGTGCAAGGCGCAGTTCTTCGTCGAGTTCTTCGCGATGGATTTGCTGATGGACAGCGACGGCTCCTGCAAGGGCGTGATCGCGCTGGATCTCTCGACCGGCCAACTGCATCGCTTCCGAGCACACCAGACGATTCTTGCGACGGGTGGTTACGGGCGCGCGTATTTTTCGGCCACGTCGGCACACACCTGCACCGGCGACGGCAACGCGATGGTGCTGCGCGCCGGCCTGCCGTTGCAGGACATGGAATTCGTGCAGTTCCATCCGACCGGCATCTACGGGTCGGGCTGCCTCATCACCGAAGGTGCGCGAGGCGAGGGCGGTTACCTCACCAACAAGACCGGTGAGCGCTTCATGGAACGCTACGCGCCGAGCGTGAAGGACCTTGCGCCGCGCGACATGGTGAGCCGCGCGATGGCCACCGAAATCCGCGAAGGCCGCGGCGTGGGCGAAGAATCCGACCACATTCATCTGCACCTCGAGCATCTCGGACCCGAGGTGCTGCACAAGCGTCTGCCCGGTATCTCCGAGAGCGCGAAGATCTTTGCCGGCGTGGATGTCACGAAGGAACCGATCCCGGTCGTGCCAACGGTGCATTACAACATGGGCGGTATCCCGACCTTGTACACCGGCGAAGCCGTGACCTTGAAGAATGGCGATCCGGATTCGGTCGTGCCCGGCCTGATGGCCGTGGGCGAGGCGGCCTGCGTGTCGGTGCACGGGGCGAACCGTCTCGGCTCGAATTCGCTGCTCGATCTGGTTGTGTTCGGTCGCGCCGCCGCGATCCGCGCCGCCCAACTCGTCAAGCCGAGCCAGCCGCACAAGAAGATTCCGGCAGCCTCGGAAGAGCAGTCGATCGCGCGTCTCGACAAGCTGCGCAATGCCAAGGGCAGCGAATACACCGCCAAGGTCCGGCTCGACATGCAGAAGACCATGCAGAAGCACTGCGCGGTGTTCCGCGATGGCGCGACGATGCAGGAAGGCATCACCAAGCTGCACGGCATCATCGACGCGTTCAGCAACGTGCAGGTTTCCGATCGCTCGATGATCTGGAACTCCGACCTGATGGAGACGCTGGAGCTCGACAACCTGCTCGGCCAGGCGCTGCTCACCATCGTCGGCGCCGAGAACCGCAAGGAATCGCGCGGTGCGCACGCGCGCGATGACCTCAAGGATCGCGATGATCGCGAGTGGCTCAAGCACACCATCGCCTGGCGCACCGGTGACAAGGACGTGCGGATCGATTTCCGCCCGGTGCACATGAATCCGCTCGACGACGAGGTCGAGCAGATTCCGCCGAAGGCGCGTAAATACTAATCGGGAGGCGGGAGGCGAGAGGCGAGAGGCGAAAAAGCCGCAACGCCTCACGCCTCTCGCCTCCCGCCTCACGGAGTTAGAAATGGCCCAGTTTTCCCTCCCCAAGAATTCCACGATCGACAAGTCGGCCGGTCGCAAGTACCCGGCACCGGCGGGCGCCAAGAAGGTGCAGACCTTCAAGGTCTACCGCTACGACCCGGACACCGGCGAGAACCCGCGGGTCGATACCTACGACCTCGACATGGCCGCCTGCGGCCCGATGGTTCTGGACGCGCTGATCAAGATCAAGAACGAAGTCGATCCCACGCTCACGTTCCGCCGCTCCTGCCGCGAGGGCATCTGCGGTAGCTGCGCGATGAACATCGACGGCACCAACACCCTGGCCTGCATCAAGGGCTGCGACGAGGTGAAGGGCGCGGTGTCGATCTACCCCTTGCCGCATATGCCGGTGGTCAAAGACCTCGTGCCCGACATGACGCACTTTTACGCACAGCTCGCGAGCGTCGAGCCCTGGCTCAAGACCGACAGCCCCGCGCCCACGCGCGAGCGCCTGCAGAGCGAGGACGACCGCGCCAAGCTCGACGGCCTGTACGAGTGCATCCTCTGTGCCTGCTGCTCCACGAGTTGCCCGAGCTACTGGTGGAACGGCGATCGTTACCTCGGTCCTGCGGTGTTGTTGCAGTCCTACCGCTGGCTGGTGGACTCGCGCGACGAGGCAACCGGCGAGCGACTCGATCAGCTCGAAGACCCGTTCAAGCTCTACCGCTGCCACACGATCATGAATTGCACCAAGACCTGCCCCAAGGGGCTGAATCCGGCAAAGGCGATTGCGGAGACGAAGAAGATGCTGGTGGAGCGGCGGACCTGATTGACGGTCCGCGCATGACCAACGGCCCCAAGGCTCCAGCCTTGGGGCCGTTTTCTTTTTGGAATGAGTGCCGATTCCCTCCGAAGCGAGGGCTCGCTCGCGTAGTCCGCCCCGCGCGATTCCTAACCGACTTCGCGGCACACCCGGCGGGTGGCCGCATTTTTTTCCGTCCGATTTTCGTCGATCTTCTTGCCGGCAACTCCGCCGCCAACGGCGCCGGCCACGGTCGCCAGTTTCTTTCCGCTACCGCCGCCGAATTGATGTCCGACGACGCCTCCGACCACCGCGCCGAGGAGCGGGCCGGCGACTGGATGTCCCTTTGAGTCCACCTGCTCGTCGCGACACTCGACGCGCTGGCCGTCTTCGTTGGTGAAAACCTCGGCGCTGGCCGGCAAGGCCGCGGCGAAAAGTAGTACTGCGATGGCTGTGCGTGTTCTGTTCATCAGTTGTCTCCGTCGGTCTTCGATGTACCGGCTTGCCAGTCACGCGGGTGCGCGAATCAGAAGCTGGCTTATCCGGCATTCCTCCCGCCCGCGCTGTCTGCGGGACGTTTTGAGAGAGGATCGACAGGAGAGGGCCGCAAGCCGCGTGCCCAGGGTTGAAGCTGCTACAAGCGTCCCAGCGATACCGACATTCCCGCGAACACGGTCAGATCGTGGGCTTGGTCATTGAGGCCGTAGGACAGGCCGGCGTCTAGAACCAGTCTGGGGTGCAGCTCCCAGCCCAGCGAGGCGAGGAGCAGCGAACTGGAAGGTTCCCCCCGGCGATAAGAACCGGAGATATCCAGACCCGTCTCAAGTTCTGGCGTCAGCGGCCAGCCGATGGCGGCAGACCATTCGGCTTCCCAGCTCGATACGCCCGCCTCGGTTTCCTCGTAGCGGTTGGCGCCCGCGTTGACGTCCAGGCGTGTCTCGCCGATGTCCAGGCTGTAGATGCCGGTGAGCCCGTACACCGCGCCTTCCTCGCCGAGCCCGTCGGCTGCGGTCGGCAGCAGCACGCCGGCAATGAGGCCGAAGGCCGACGTCTGGGTGGCGCCGAAGCGCTGTTTCCAGGCGATCTCGGTATCGCCAAAGCCCTTGCGCGTGGACCCGTCGCGCGGATCGAGATGCACGTAGCTCTCGCCCCCTAACAGCAGGCCCATGTCCTCGTTGAAGGCGTACTTGAACAGGTATTCGAGGCTGTCGAGCCGGCTGCGGTCGTCGCCGCGGGTGTGATTCCAGCCCAGCTCGAGTTCCAGGAAGCGCGGTACCGGCAATTCGGCCGGGTCGGCGGCTCCAGGGCGGTAGGCCGTGACCGGGGCCTGGTCTGACGGATCGGGAGATGCCGCGGCCAAGCCCGGCCCGAGCAGCCAGGCGCCCAGCCCCAGGGTCGATGCGATCCGGCGCCTGGTGGCGCCGACTCGCGCCATGAAGGGACGGCGGACGTTCGCCCTTGTGCACCGCCATCGGGGTATCGACACGAACATGGTTCGCTTAGTTTCGACGAACGAGAGCCGCGCTTCCAGCAGCACCCACCCGCTCGGCGGTCGTCGAGATCTTTGCTCGCGAGGCGAGCGGCCCGAATGTTCGGGAGCCGGACTACGCTGCTTTTTTCACTGAAGCCCGCCGCAGCGGCGTGACCTTGGGCCGCTCGTGCAGGAAATCGATGTCGACCCAGCGGATGATTTCGATGCGGCCGTTGAAGTCCTCGGCCAGTGCGGTGCAACTCTCCACCCAGTCGCCGCTATTAAGGTACTGAACGCCATTGATGTCGCGGATCTCGGCGTGGTGGATGTGTCCGCAGACCACACCGTCGAGGCCGCGGCGCTGGCATTCGCGGGCCACGCTCTCTTCGAATTCGGACACGATGTTGACCGCGTTCTTCACGCTCTTCTTGGCGAAGGCCGAGAGCGACCAGTAGCGCATGCCGAGCAGACGCCGCGCCTGGTTGAACCAGTGGTTGGCCTGCATGGTGAATTCGTAGGCCGAGTCGCCGATCAGCGCGATCCAGCGGTGGTAGCGCGTGATCACGTCGAAAGCATCGCCGTGAGTGACCAGCAGACGGCGGCCGTCGGCGGTGGTGTGCACGTGCTCGTTGAGTACGCGGATGTTGCCGATGGCCAGACCGAAGCCGACGAACTTGCGCAGGAACTCGTCGTGGTTGCCGGTGATGTAGAACACCTTGGTGCCGCGCTTGGACTTGGTCAGAACCTTGCGCACGACGTTGGTGTGTTCCTGAGGCCAGAACCAGCCGCCCTGGAGTTTCCAGCCGTCGATGATGTCGCCGACGAGAAACAGGTTCTCGCACTCGGTGTGCTTGAGGAAATCCACCAGGTGCTCGGCCTTGCAGCCCGGCGTTCCCAGGTGCACGTCCGAAATCCAGATGCTGCGGTACTTCTTGAGCTTGCTGTCGTCTTTCTTGGCCATGGTCTAGGCCTCCCTTTCATGTCCTTTGTTTACGGATGGAAGTTTGGACGCTGCTTTTGAAGGGGCGATGAAATCGGCGTGAAGCTTTTATGAAACCAACCGGGGTAAGCGCCCGCTATGCTCCGTAGATGATCGATCCATCATCTGCAGATCCGAGCACCATCGAGCACGCCGCGAAGAACGGTCCGCTGTTCATCGTGCTCAACGAAAGTTCGGGCCACAACGAAGCCTCCGAAGTGCGCGACACCATCTCGCAGGTTTTCACGCAGGCAGGTCGCGAGCACGAGTTCCTGATTCCGGATAACGGTTCCCAGCTTGCACAGACCGCTGCGCTGGCCGTGAAGAAGGCCAAGGCGGGCAAGGGTGTGGTCGTGGCCGCAGGCGGCGACGGCACCATCAATTGCGTGGCGCAGGCCGTGCTTGGCAGCGGCTGTCCGTTCGGCGTGCTGCCGCAGGGAACGTTCAATTATTTCGGGCGCGCACACGGCATTTCGCAGGACACCGAAGCCGCAGCGCGCGCGCTGCTCGGCGCGCACCTCGAACCGGCGCAGGCCGGGCTGGTCAACGATCGCGTGTTTCTGGTCAACGCCAGCCTCGGGCTGTATCCGCAGTTGCTGGAGGACCGGGAAGCTTACAAGCAGCAGTTCGGACGCAGCCGGCTGGTGGCGGCATTCTCCGGAATCAGAACGCTGTTCCGCGAACGCAGGCAGTTGCGACTGAGCATCGAACTGGAAGGCGAGACTCGCACCTTGCGTACGCCGACATTGTTCGTCGGCAACAACCACTTGCAGCTCGAACGCCTGGGCTTTGCTGAAGCCGCCGCACTGCAACGCGGCAAGCTCGCGGCCATCGCCGTGCGTCCCATTGGCGGATGGCAGATGCTGGGCCTGGCGCTGCGCGGTGCGCTCGGACGGCTGAGCGATGCCGAGCAGGTTTCCAGCGTCGCGTTCCGCACGCTCACGGTATGGCCGCACGGGCAGTACCGGATCAAGGTGGGAACCGACGGCGAAATCCGCCAGATGCGCTCACCACTGGTCTTCAGGGTAGCGCCCGAGCCGCTGATGCTGCTGGTGCCGGCGCCAGAGGATCGGGCGGAAGTGGCATGAGCATCCAGCGAAGCGAAAAGCCACGATGCGGGGATTCGGCTTGAGCGTCCTGCTTCAGATTTCCGATCCGCATTTCGGCACCGAGCAGGCGCCGGTGGTGAACGCACTACGTGAACTGGTGCGCGAACAGTCGCCCCAGGTGCTGGTGCTGTCCGGCGATCTCACGCAGCGCGCGCGCCGCGCGCAGTTCGCGGCGGCACGGAAATTCGTCGATGAATTGCAGATTCCGCAGGTGCTGGCCGTGCCCGGGAATCACGACATCCCGCTGTTCGACGTCGCGGCCCGCCTGATGTGGCCGTATGCGAATTACCGGCGTGCGTTCGGCAAAAATCTGGAGCCCACGCTGGAGACGCCCGATCTGCTGGTCCTCTGCGTGAATACGACGCGGCCGTGGCGCCATGTCGATGGCGAAATTTCCGAGAAACAGATCGCACGGATTTCCGCGCGCTTGCGTGCGGCCTCGCCGCGACAGCTTCGGCTGGTGGTGATTCATCAACCCGTGCACGTGCCGCGTGCGAGCGATGCGCACGACCGGGTTCATGGGCACGACGCGGCCGCACGCGCGTGGTGCGAGGCGGGTATCGATGTGGTGATGGGCGGCCATATCCACTTGCCTTATGTCAGACCGTTGCATGAACTGTTGGCGGACCTGGGCCGGTCCGCCTGGTGCGTTCAGGCCGGCACCGCGGTGTCGTCGCGGGTACGACGAGAGGCCCCGAACTCGATCAACCTGTTGCGCTACGGATCGCGCGTCATGCCGTCGGCATGCATCGTCGAGCGTTGGGACTACACGGGCAAGCGCGATCGGTTCGAGAAAGTCGCCGAGGACTCGCTCGCGCTCGACCGGGCCTGAGCGGCGTCGTGGATCGAGCCGTCATTTTCATCGCGGAACACCTGCTTGGCGTCTTTGCCGCGCTGGTGCTGTGCGCGCTGGGCCTGGCGGTGCTGTTGTGGTGGCTGGTGCGCCGCCTGCGCGAGCCGTTATGGCGACGCAGCGTCGCGCTGTTGGAGTGGGTGAGCGAGCATCCGCGATCACGCGATCTTGCGCAGCGTCTGTCCCTGGTTCGCAGGCTGCATACGTCCGCGAGCCTCGCAGGACGCTATCTGCTGTTCGATCTGACTGCGGGATTCTTCCTGGCGCTGGCCGCGCTGTCGGTTTTTTTCGAGCTGGCCGACGAGACCGGACTTGACGAGGAGCTGGGACGCTTCGACGTACAACTCGCGCAGCAGTTGGGCCAGACCGTGTCCACCGCCACCTTGCAGTTCTTCGCGACGGTGACGCACTTGGCCGATGCCCCGGTGCAATGGTTCATCGCTCTGGCCGTCGCCGTATTGCTGCTGGCAACCAGGCGAAGGTGGATGGCCGCAAGCTGGATGGCGGCAGTCGCCGGCAATGGACTGCTGAACCGCAGTCTCAAGGCCATCTTCCAGCGAGAGCGGCCGCTGCACGATCACGGCTGGGTCGTCGAGTCCGGCTGGAGTTTCCCGAGCGGGCACGCGTCTGGCGCGGTCGCGATCTACGGCATGCTGGCCTACCTGCTGATTCGATCGACGCGGCCGGCATGGCACCTGCCGATCGCGCTGTCGGCCATCGTGGTCATCCTGTTGGTGGGCTTCAGCCGCATCGTTTTGCAGGTGCATTATTTCAGCGACGTCATCGCCGGCTTCGCCTCGGCGGGCGCCTGGCTGATCGTGTGCGTCGCAACCGCCGAAGTGGTTCGAGTACGACGACCGCCGAGGTCGTGAATCGGCCTCGGCAGCGATAGCGCAAGGTCGGAATCGGTATCAACTGCGCTCGAAAGCGAGCGCCGCTTCTTTGGCGGTCACGGCGATGCGGTCGCCGGCAGCGAAACCGCCGTCCAGAATCGACCGCGCCAGCGGGTTCTCGACAAGCGCCTGAATCGCGCGCTTGAGCGGGCGGGCGCCGAAAATCGGGTCGTAGCCGGCCTGCGCCAGCAGATCGAGCGCGCCGTCGCTGAACACCAGCTCGATGTTGCGCTCCTTGAGCCGCTGCACCACGCGTTCGGACTGCACGCGCGCGATGCTGCGAATCTGCGCGGAACCCAGCGGGCTGAACACCACGGCCTCGTAGATGCGATTGATAAATTCCGGCCGGAAGTGCGTGCCGACCACGGCCATGACCGCTTCCTTGATCGCGCCGTAATCCATGCGCTTGCCGTCCTTGCCGAGCATGTCCTGGATCAATTGCGAGCCGAGGTTGGAAGTCATCACGATCACGGCGTTGCGGAAGTCCACGGTACGACCCTGGCCGTCGGTGAGGCGTCCGTCGTCGAGCACCTGCAAGAGCACATTGAACACTTCCGGGTGCGCCTTCTCGACTTCGTCGAGCAGGATCACGGAATAGGGACGACGACGCACCGACTCGGTGAGCTGGCCGCCTTCCTCGTAGCCGACGTAGCCGGGCGGAGCGCCGATCAGACGCGCGACGCTGTGACGCTCGCCGTACTCGGACATGTCGATGCGCACCATGGCCTCGTCCGTGTCGAACAGGAAGGCCGCGAGTGCCTTGCACAGTTCGGTCTTGCCCACGCCGGTGGGGCCGAGAAACAGGAAGGAGCCGATGGGGCGGTTGGGATCGGACAGGCCCGCGCGCGAGCGGCGGATGGCGTTGGACACGGCAGTCACCGCCTCGTCCTGGCCGACCACGCGGTGATGCAGCGCGTCTTCCATGCGCAGCAGTTTTTCGCGCTCGCCTTCCATGAGCTTGGACACCGGGATGCCAGTCCAGCGGGCGACGATGTCGGCGATTTCTTCTTCGGTGACGCTGGTGCGGAGGAGTTTGTTCGCTGCGGTGGGCGCCCCCTCTCCCCCGGTCCCTCCCCCGCGAGGGGGGAGGGGAGAAGGCGTGCGCTCACCTGTAGCCCCTCCCCCCTCGCGGGAGAGGGGTTGGGGAGAGGGGGAGGTCGGCTGCGTCGCGGCCAGTCGTTTCTCCAACTCCGGAATCTTCCCGTACTGAAGCTCCGCCATGCGCGCCAGGTCACCCGCGCGCCGCGCGGCTTCCATGTCGGCGCGCGCACGCTCCAGTTCTTCCTTCACGCTCGCGCTGCCGGCGACGCTGGCCTTCTCGGATTTCCATTGCTCGTCCAGGTCACTGGACTCACGCTCCAGCTTGGCGATGCCCTTTTCCAGTTCCGCCAACGAGCGCTTGGCGCCCTCGTCCTCTTCCTTCTTCAGCGCCTCGCGCTGGATCTTGAGCTGGATGAGCCGGCGGTCGAGACGGTCGAGCGCCTCCGGCTTGGAGTCGATCTCGATGCGGATGCGCGACGCGGCCTCGTCCATCAGGTCGATGGCCTTGTCCGGCAGGTTGCGGTCGGTGATGTAGCGATGACTCAGCTTGGCCGCGGCGATCAGCGCGCCGTCGGTGATATCGACACCGTGATGCACCTCATATCGTTCCTTCAACCCGCGCAGGATCGCGACGGTGTCTTCCACACTGGGTTCGCCCACGAACACCTTTTGGAAGCGGCGTTCGAGCGCCGCGTCTTTCTCGATGTACTTGCGGTATTCGTCGAGCGTGGTCGCGCCGATGCAATGCAGTTCGCCGCGCGCCAGCGCCGGCTTGAGCATGTTGCCCGCATCCATCGCGCCCTCGGCCTTGCCCGCGCCCACCAGGGTGTGGATCTCGTCGATGAACAGGATGATCTGGCCCTCGCTCTTGGCCAGGTCGTTTAGCACAGCCTTGAGCCGCTCCTCGAACTCGCCGCGAAACTTGGCGCCGGCAATCAGGCTGCCAAGGTCGAGAGTCAGCAGGCGCTTGTTCTTGAGCGATTCGGGCACCTCGCCGTTGACGATGCGCTGCGCCAGCCCCTCCGCAATCGCGGTCTTGCCCACGCCGGGTTCGCCAATCAGGGCGGGGTTGTTCTTGGTGCGGCGGCTCAATACCTGGATGACCCGGCGGATTTCCTCGTCGCGGCCGATGACCGGGTCGAGCTTGCTCTTGCGGGCGCGCTCGGTCAGATCGATGGTGTATTTCTCCAGCGCCTGGCGCTGATCCTCGGCTCCCGCCGAATCCATCTTCTGCCCGCCGCGAACCCGTGCGATGGCCTGTTCCAGCAATTCCTTGCGCGCGCCGGCTGCGCGCAGCGCATCGCCGGCCGGACCCTTGTCTTCGACCAGCGCGAGCACGAACATCTCGGACGAGATGAACTGGTCGCCGCGTTGCTGCGCCAGCTTGTCGGTCAGATTGAGCACGCGGCCCAGCTCGCTGGACGCCGGCATGTCGCCGGTGGCCTTGCCCAGACGCGGCAGGCGTTCGACAGCCTGGTTCAGGCGTGACCGCAATAGATCGGAATTGACGCCGGCGGTCTGGAGCAGGGGCAGGGTGGTGCCGCCGTCCTGGTTGAGCATCGCGGTCAGAACGTGCGCCGGTTCGATGGCGGCATGATCCCTGCCTATAGCGAGGCTCTGGGCTGCGGAAAGGGCTTCCTGAAAACGACTGGTGAGCTTGTCTGCACGCATTACGGTGTTCTCGAAAAAGACAGTCGATACATGGCGCTACGGGGCCTACTTTCAAGGAGGCAATCGGTCCTGTTCGAGTGCCGGGCGCTGTCCGTTGCGGCCCGAAGCGTCAGAATGCATCTGTTATCCTGCCTCGATTGCAGCATCGAATTTTCAAATGAGTGATCGCATGAACGTGCCGCGGGGTGCTTGGAGACGAGGGATGAGGCAATTGGCCTCGATGGTGGCCATCGGGATGGGTGCTCTGGTGTTTGCGCCCGCGGCCGATGCGCAATCGCCCGATGCTCCCGTGGGCACTCCCGACGTTCCCCGTGCCACCGGAGGGACGCCCAACCAGCTTCCGGTGGCGCCGCCGGCTAACCTCAACTCTTCCACCCTGACCCTGGCGCCGGGCGACGTCATAACGATGACGGTGTTCAACCGTCCGGAACTGACAACCACCGTCTACGTGTCCGACAAGGGCACCATCGAAGTGCCGCTGGCCGGCAGTGTGCCGGTGCTGGGATTGACGCCCTCGGCGGCATCCGAGCGAGTCGCGACCGCCTACCGTGAAGGCGATTACCTGATCGATCCACAGGTGAATATCGTGCTGGCGGCTTTCCGAAGTCAGCAGATCAGTGTGCTGGGAGAGGTGGCGCGGCCGGGCCGATTTCCCATGGATACCCGTACCTCGGTGCTCGACGCGCTCGCGCAGGCTGGCGGCGTGACCCAGTTGGGCGCGGAAAAGGCGTACATCTTGCGGCGCAGCGGCGGCGGCGTGGACCGGTTCGAGATCGATCTGAGCGACTTGCTGACACTCGGTTCCGGGCAGATCGTCGAACTGCGCGCCGGAGATACGGTGGTCGTGCCTCGCGCCGAACTCTTCTACATCTATGGTGAGGTACAGCGCCCCAATTCCTACGCGCTGCGGCAGAAGCGGATGTCGGTCATCGAGGGTATCTCGGTGGCCGGCGGCCTCACCCCGCGCGGCTCCAGCCGTCGCATCGAGATCAAGCGCAAGACCAAGGATGGCAAGCTGATTACCCTGGATGCGGAGCCCGACGACGCCATCCAGGCGGACGACGTGATCAATGTGCGGGAGCGAATTTTCTGATGAACGCCGAAGCGGATTCTTCCCAGGGAGCCTTGCCGCGTGACCTGATGGGTCCGGCTATGACCCTCAAGCAGTTGTGGGCCATGGTCTGGGCATATCGCTGGTTCATCGCCGTATTTGCGTTGACCCTGGGCGTGGGTGCCGCGGTGGCCAGCAAACTTCTGCCGAAGATTTTCCAGTCCACGGCGACCATCCTAGTGGCCTTTCAGGTGGTCGATCCGATCTCCGGCAAGCAGTTCTCATTCAACCTCGAAGAGAGCTACATGGCGACCCAGGTCGAATTTGTCCAGAGTCCGCGCGTGCTGCTGCCGGTGGTCGAAAAGCTGAAGCTGTCGGACATCAAGGAGTACACCAAGGGCTACGTGGGAGACCGCAACCCGGACAGCCTCGATCGCTGGGCCACCACCGTGCTGGGCAAGAAGCTCGAAGTGGGCACCGGAACCCTGAGCCGGTTCGTGTATGTCTCGGTCGAGGACCGCGATCCGGCGTTCGCTGCCGTGCTGACCAACGCGATCGCCGACTCCTATGTGGAAGAACAGCTTCGGCAGTTCACCGATCCGGCGACCGCACGCACGGGCCGCTACTCGACCCAGATCGAAGCGCTGAAGAGCAAGGTCGACGAAGTTCAGACCAAGGTGACCGAGTTCCGTCAGCGCACCGGCTTGCTGGACTTGAGCGAGACGCAGATGGGCAGCGTGGATTCGTCCCGCCTGTTCGATCTGGACCGGCGCATGACCGAGGCCGCGGCCAAGCGCCAGGAAGCCGAGCTTCGATTGAGGAGCATCGGCGAGGGAGATGCATCGATCCTCAGTTCGCCCCTGATTCAGAGTCTCAAGACCCGCTTGCAGCAGAAGGTGTCTGACCTCGCCGAACTGACCGCCTCGCTCGGTCCGCGCCACCCGCAGATTCTGGCGCTGCAGGACGAAATTCGTCTCGCACGCGAACAGCTCGACCGGGAAGTCTCGGTCTACGGCGACGGCGCCCGGGCCGAGGTCGAGTCGGCGCGTGCGGTGGAGGGCAAGCTTCGGCGTGAACTCGACGAGCAGAGGAAGAAAGTGCTGGAAGGACGTTCCCAGCAGGACGAAGGTGCGGTTCTCCTGCGCGAGTTGGAGACCGCGACCAAGGTGTATCAGGGCGCTCTGGACGCGTTCGAGAATGCGCAGATGGGAACCCAGATGGCGGCCAGTAGCGCGAGCATCGTGACCCGCGGCACGCCGGCGGCCAAGCCGATCCGGCCTATCGCCAGAAAGAATGCAGCCATTGCGCTGCTGCTCGGACTCTTCGGTGGCATCGGCGTTTCCCTGCTCATCGAACTGTCCAATCGCCGCGTTCGCTGTCGCGAAGACGTGGAGCGCGATCTGGGGGTTCCCGTGTTGATCGAACTGCACAGCTCCCACTGATCCTTCATGAACGTAACGCGTACGAGCCTGACCGTGGACGATACCCACCCGCGCTTGCCCGCACTCGACGAGCCGCGCCGCCTGTCGCAGGCGCTGGCGCGGCGCAGCGGATTGACCGACAGCGATCTCAAGCGGGTTGGCGTGGTTCAGGACCAACTGGGGCTGGGGTTCATCGAGGCCGCCATGCGGCTCGGTCTGATTACCCAGTCGGACCTGGATGCGGTTCTGGCGGACGACCGTGCGCCGGACGAGGTGGCGATCAAGGCCAACGCCAAGCCTTCGGCGAAGTTGTTGACCGCTCACGATCCCTTCGATCCTTACAGCGAAAACATCCGCGCCCTGCGTACCGAGTTGATCGTGCGCACACCCGCGCAGGGCAGCAATGTCCTGGCGATCGTTAGTCCCGGCGCGCAGGAGGGCCGGTCACGGCTCGCTGCGGAGCTGGCCATTGCGTTCTCCCAGCTCAGTCAGCCGACCTTGCTGGTCGATTCCGACCTCAGGCGATCCACCCAGCACGAACTGTTTTCGGCGGACAACGACGAAGGACTAGCCCAGGCCCTGTCCGAAGGCCGTGCGCCGAAAGTGCAGGGCGTGATCGGCTTGCCTTTCCTGTCGCTTCTCACAGCCGGACCGCGCGCCGGAATGGCCCTGGAAATCCTGTCGGACCCGATGTTCGGGGAGATGATGCAGGGCTGGCGGCGACGCTATCGCCACGTGATCATCGATACGCCGGCCGTGTCCGAATTTTCCGACGGTCTGGCGGTGGCGGCGAACGCGGGACGGGCGCTGGTGCTCTCCCGTATGAACCACACCCGGCTTGCGCGCAGCAAGGACATGGTGCGCCGGCTGGAGTCGGCCCGCGCCGAAATCGTGGGCGGTGTACTCAACCGTTTTTGAGCAAGGCCAGAAGCTGCTCGGGCGCTATCGCAGGCGAAAACAACCAGCCCTGTGCGTAGTCCACGCCGATGCGCTTGAGCTGTTCCAGCTTGTGCGGGTCGTCGACGAATTCGGCCACGGTTTTCTTGCCCGTGACCTTGGCGACGTGATGGATCGCGCGCACGATTTCCTGCGAAACCGGGCTGGTGGCGATGTCGCGGACGAAGCAGCCGTCGATCTTGACCTCGTCCACAGGCAGGGAATTGAGATAGCCGAACGAGCACAGGCCCGAACCGAAATCGTCTAGGCTGAAGCGGCATCCGATCGCCTTGAACGCATGGATCACCTCCGCTGCCACTTCGAGATGCTCGATGGCGTAAGTCTCGGTGATCTCGAAGCACAGCTTGCC
The DNA here is from genome assembly GCA_052389915.1 of Panacagrimonas sp. GTDB lineage: Bacteria > Pseudomonadota > Gammaproteobacteria > Nevskiales > Nevskiaceae > Panacagrimonas. The sequence goes on along the minus strand of JBQTHL010000089.1, from coordinate 40,046 downwards.
GGCCGGCAGGCGGGCGTTGCGGACGTCGGCGTGCAACTCGTCGACGAAACGGCCATCAATGAGCGAGGCGCCGGACAGGTTCATGGACAGGCTGTCGACCCGGTCCAGCACCTCCGGGTGGTTATCGATCCAACCCAGCAGGAAGGCTGCGCTGAATCGATCCAGCTCGGTGGCAACCCCGTAATGTTCCAGCGTTTCGATGACACCGGCGGGCAGCGGCATCCAGGCGCCGTTGCGTTCCATCCGGATGAGGAACTCGGCTTTGACCGCACGCGGCACTGCGCCTGCGATGTCCATGATGGGCTGGGCGTACAGGCCGAGCTTTCCGGTGTTCATCAACTGGCGAAAATCCCGGACGGCCAGCGGGCTGAAGCTCTGGCGCTCGCCGGCGTGAGCGACCGAACCGAAGCGCACGATCTGGTTGAGCCCGCGACGCTTGGACTGCTCGCAGGCCTGTCCGGCCTCGGACAGAACCCGTTCCCAATCCGAACCTTGCCGATAGATCGACACGCCCAGCGACACGCCGATGCAAGCCGGCCCAACCGTGGAGTCGTAGCGCAACTCGCTCAGGCGATCACGCAGGCAGGTGGCTTCGTCGGCCACCGCCTGGGTGTGATCGATGGCCTTGGCGACGACGAATTCGTTGCTCCATACCCGGCCGCTCGCCGTCTCGCCGCCGCTCCATTGCAGAAGCAACTGCTCGATCCTCCGGATCACTCGGTCTCCCTCGGCGACGCCGGCCAGCCGGTTGATGTCGCGCAGATTGCGTAAGTCCACGTAGATCAGGACCGCCAGCGCACCGGGGGACCAATCCGAGAGTTCACGCAGAATTTGCTGGTAACGCGAAGCCGGTGCTTCGCCGAAGATCGGGATTCCCATGGCGCCTGTATCGCAGGTCGCCACTGTCTCTGCCTAGCTGGATCGGGATTGGCGGCACCGCTAGCGTGCTCAGCGGTGCCGCCTCGCGGTTCCTCTGGTTGTGCGGATCACACCTGACGGACTTCGGCGGGCTTGGTATTCGCAACAACTCGGTCTTCCTCGGGCAGCGTCGCTTCAACAGGTTCCAGCGCGTCGATTTGCGTTTCCGCAGGCAGCGTCGCGATTTCCTCTGCAGCCGGCGCTTCCTCTACCGGCATCGGAAATCGGGTTTCTACTTGCTCGAAGCGGCCGGCGACGAGCGTGTTGCCGGGGGATGTAGCACCTTCACGAGCGAAATCGGGCAGGGGTTCGGGAGTCGCTGCGAAGCTGGGCGAAGGCTGTGAAGCCGGATTGCTATCCGGAGTTCCAGTCGTGGTCTGCGATTCGTGTTCTGCAATCTCAAGCGGCATTTGCACCGGAGCCGCCGCAGGAGCCGGCTCGGGTTCGGCGGCGACGATCTGGCGCTCAATGGACTCGTACGCTTCCACGGCGTCGACTGCCCGAACCTCTGATGTCTCGGGGCTGTGCTCCGGGAGTGGCGCATAGGCCGGAGTGGCGTCATCGACCCCTATCGAAGGTTCGGGCGACCCCGGCATCGCGGGTTCCATCAAACCGGTCACTACTGCGGCACCGGCGACGCCGGCTCCGCGACCCAGCGCTGCCGCGAGGTCTGGCGGTAGAGAGTTGCGTGAAACCGCTGCCTGCTGGGGTGCCGCTTCGTCTCCGCCGAGTGGGGCGGTTTCGCTGCCTTCGCCACGTCGGCGACCCCGGCGACCCCGGCGACCCCGGCCGGTTCGCGGGGCTCCGCCGTCTTCCGCGCGGTCCGAACCTACGGACGGCGCGGTGTTCGGGTCCGATGCGCCGTCGTCGCCCGGAAGTACGGAGAAGCTGACGACATCGGCCGGTTTCGGCTTGGGTGGGGCCGGCGGTTTCTGCGGCTGCCTTTGCTGAGGCGGAGCGGCCTCGGTGGCACCACGTTCTTCCCGCCGGGACTGTTGTTCCTGGGTCCTGGCGCGGTTGCTGTCCTTGTTGGCTTCGCGACCCGGGTCACGGCCGCTGGTGCGCGCGTCTTCCCGAGCCGGGCGTGGCTCGCGGTTGGGGTCGCGACCCTCGCGACGAACCTCGCCCCCGCGCTCCGGTTTGCGCTCGTCGCGTCTATGTCCGTCGCGACGGCCCTCGCCCCCGCGATCGCTGCGCCGCGGTTCGTTCCGAACGTTCTTGTCCGCAGCCACCACGGTTTCCTGCTTGGACGGCTTCGCAGGCTTGGGTTTCCTGACCTCGCGCGGCCGCGGCATGAAGCCGAACAGCCACAGCAGGCGCGCCCAGAATCCTTCCGGCAGGGCCTGGAAATTCATGACCGGCGCGGCCACCGGCGCTGGCGTGGGCGGTTCCACGAAAGGCGCGGGTGTGGACGGCAGGATCTGCTTGACCGCCGCCTCGACCGCTGCCTTGATGGCGGCGGGCTCGGCCATGTCCTCGTGCGCTTCGGCGTCGAAGTTCTGCACCAGCACGTGGCTGGCCGCATTGTTGTTGTCCTGGTTGATCTGATCGCCGCGCACGCGTCGGATTTCGTACGCCGGGGTGTGCATGCTGGGGTTGGGCACGATGGTGATGCCGACCCGGTTACGGCCCTCGATCTCGCGGACCTGCGCGCGCTTCTCGTTGAGCAGGAAGGTGCCCACGTCCACCGGCAACTGCGCGATCACACGCCCGGTGCGGTCCTTCATCGCCTCTTCTTCAATCAGGCGCAGGATCGACAAGGCCAGCGATTCGACCGAACGAATCTGCCCACTGCCTTCGCAGCGCGGGCAGGTGATCTGGGTGTGCTCTCCAAGAGAAGGACGCAGGCGCTGGCGCGACATCTCCATCAGGCCGAAACGCGACAGGCGTCCGTACTGGATGCGCGCGCGGTCGATCTCGCAGGCGCGCTCCAGACGCTTTTCCACGTCCTTCTGGTTCTTCGTGCTGTTCATGTCGATGAAATCGATCACGATCAGCCCGCCCAGATCGCGCAGACGCAACTGGCGCGCAATTTCGTCCGCGGCCTCAAGATTGGTGTTGAGCGCCGTTTCCTCGATGCCGCCGCCGCCGGTCGCCTTGGCGGAGTTGATGTCGATCGAGGTCAGCGCCTCGGTGCGGTCGATCACGATCGAGCCGCCGGACGGCAGGCGAATCTGGCGCTCGTGCGCCAGCTCGATCTGGCTTTCGATCTGGTAGCGCGAAAACAGCGGCACCTCGTCGCGATACAGCTTGAGCCGCGCCAGTTGCTGCGGCATCACGCTTTGCAGGTGCGCGCGCGCCTGCTCGTAGATCTCGGGGTTGTCGATCACCACCTCGCCGATGTCCGGTCGCAGGTAATCACGCAGCGCGCGCAGGATGATGTTGTTTTCCTGGTAGATCAGGAAGGGCGCCTGCTTTTCGCGCGAGGCGTTCTCGATCGCGGTCCAGATTTCGATCAGGTAGTTGGCGTCCCACTGCAGCTCTTCGGCGGTGCGACCGACACCGTTGGACCGCACGATCACGCCCATGCCCTCGGGCAGGTCCATGGCTTCCAGCGCGGCCTTGGCTTCCTCGCGCTCGTCACCCTCGGCCCGGCGCGACACGCCGCCGGCCTTGGGATTGTTCGGCATCAGTACCAGGTAACGGCCAGCGAGCGAGACGTACGTTGTCAGTGCCGCGCCCTTGTTACCGCGTTCTTCCTTCTCGACCTGGACGATCAGCTCCAGGCCTTCGCGCACCTGATCCTTGATCGGCCCGCTGCCGTTGACGCAGGTGCGGGCGATTTCCTTGATCGGCAGGAAGCCGTGGCGCTCGCCGCCGTACTCGACGAAGCAGGCTTCGAGCGAAGGCTCTACCCGCGTGATCTTGCCCTTGTAAAGATTGCCTTTTTTCTGCTCGCGGCTGGCGAGTTCGAGGTCTAGGTCATGTAGTTTCTGGCCATCGACAATGGCCACACGCAGCTCTTCGGGCTGCGTTGCGTTGATCAGGATGCGTTTCATGGTGGGGGTAACGGTCTCGGTAGAAGCTCGACCGCCCGGCAAGGGATGAACGTGCCCGCGCTTGGCTTGCGCGTTTTCGTTTTGGTCCGAAGCCTGGCAGGAGCCCAGGTTTCTGGTGGTGGCCGCCGCGCGTCGCCGGCAACCCGGTCAGACATGCAGCGTTCTGTCCCCGCCCCGAAGCGGTTAAGCTGTTTTGTGCTCGAGGGAGGCTAGAAGCCATGGCATTTATTTCTATCACGAGCGGCGTATCGCGGATGCGAAGCCGGGTGACAAACCCCGGTAGCAGAATCACTTAAGCAACGGAGTTGCAACATTTTGCCACAGAAGCCGACAACAAAGCGCAGCGAGCGTAAGCAGACCGGGTCCGCCAAGACCGCGGGCGCTGGAATTCGCAAGCCAAAAGGGGCGAAGGCGCCAGTCGGGCCAGCCAGGAAGACGCCGGCTGGCCGAAGCAAGCCGGCACCAAACCCGAAACCGGCTGCGGCCGGTCCTAAGATGCCGAAAGCGCCTGAGGTGAAGCCGGCGCCACAGGTCGCAACAGGCGCACGTCACGTGAAGGCCGGCGGTCGGGAAACTGGCCAGCGGATCGACAACTTCCTGCTGCGCGAACTTCCCGGCGTGCCCAAGTCGCACGTCTACCGGCTGTTGCGCTCCGGCCAGGTGAGGATCAATGGCGGTCGGGCCAAGCCCGAGCGCAAGCTGGAGGAAGGCGACGACGTGCGCATCCCTCCGGTCCGCATGGCCGAGAAGGGCGACACCGTGCGCCCGCCGGACGAGGTCCTGAACCGTCTTCGCGAGGCCGTGATTCACGAAGACGAGCATTACCTGGCGCTGGACAAGCCCGCCGGCTACGCCAGCCACGGCGGCAGCGGCCTGTCGTACGGCGTGATCGAGGCGATCCGAGCCTGGGAAAAATACGAGTTCATCGAGCTGTGTCACCGGCTCGACCGCGACACCAGCGGCGTGCTGCTGCTGGCCAAATCGCGTCCAGCGCTGCTGCGGGCGCAGCGCGCGTTCAAGGACGGCACGACCGAGAAGCGCTACTTCGCCCTGCTGGTTGGCCGCTGGAAAGGCGAGGATCGCGACGTGGACGCCGCGCTCGTGAAAAGCGTGCTGGCCTCGGGCGAGCGATTTACCGAAGTCGACGACGAGGACGGCAAGCCTTCGCATTCGCGCTTCTCGCCGCAGGCGCGCTACCGCGATGCCACACTGTGCGAGGTGCAGATTTTCTCCGGCCGCACGCACCAGATTCGTGTCCACGCCCTGGCCCTGGGCCATCCGGTGGCGGGAGACAGGAAGTACGGCGAGCGCGGCGACGACAAGCTGATCCGGGAAAAGGGCTTGAAGCGCATGTTCCTGCACTCTCATTTTCTCAAGCTGCAAGCCGAGGGCAATTTCGACAAGCTGATTCTAAGCGCGGCCATGCCGGACGAGTTGCGTGAAGTGCTGGGCCGGCTTCCGACTACGCGATGAGAGTGCGGAACGGGGTTATCCGGGTGAAGACCAGGCATCGGCCCGGATTCGTCTTCATCGGCGTGGTGATTTTTCCGGTGCTGGCTTGGTTGGGCTACAACTACTTCGATCAGCCCCTGGACCCGGGCGCGAAAGCCCTGCTCGAAGTGCCTGCCGAGTCGGTGCCCGACGGCGAAAACCTCTTCCTCGCGATGCTGGCCCTGCCCATCGCGGGCGATGAACCCGCGCATGAGCGCGGTGGTTCAGCCCTGGCTGCCTACGAGGCGGCGAGGAAGAGAGGGCCCACGCCCAGGACTTACGCCGAGGCGCTGGATCGGCCGATGGCCGCGTTCGACGAAGGGGGCGTTCGGCTATGCAGCGCCGGCAACAAGGAAGGTGCCTACGGTTGCCTGCGCAGCAGTGTCGAGCAGCGTGCCGGTATCGAAGCCCTGCTGGTCAGATACTGGCCACTGGTGGAGCGCTACCAGGCGCTCGGCGCCTATCCCCGGTACTCCGACCCGATGACGCCCACGGCCGATGCGCCGACTGCCAACGCCATCGCCTTCCTGATCTCGCGGCTCGAACTGTCCGCGCTGGCCCTGGCAGCGACCGACGGCGCGTCCGATGCTGCGGCGGGTGGTCTCGCGCGTTCGGCCGAAGTCTGGCGCGTCGTACTGGCGACGCGCGACGTTTCCTTGATCGACAAGTTGATGGCTTCGCGCGCCGTCGAGGCGCACACGCTGCTGGCTTCCGAGTTCATCCGCAGTTTGCCGCTGGAAGCGTCGGGTCTCGCCGCGATCGAAAATCTGTTGCGACCACTGAGCGAAACCGAGCGCAGCCTGACGGGTCCGCTTGGAAAGGAATTTCGCTTCCAGAGCGCGACCTGGACCGCTTTGCTCGACCCGTCCAGTGAGGCGGCACGCAGCGATTTCCCCGAGACACCAGCATGGTGGTTCCGCATGCTGGCCAAGCCCAAGGCGAGCATCAATCTCTCGTACGTCGATATTCAGCGCGTGCTCGCGGTCGAGCAAACCGGCTGCTCCGCGATCAGGACCGCGGTCGAGGACGCGAATCTCCGCCCTGCACCGACCGCCTCGGACCTGCCCTGGCAGGCCTACCTCTACAACCCGATGGGGCGCATTCTTCAAACCACGGGTGGCAGCGCCGACGTGTACTTGGGGTATCTCGGACGTCAGTGCAACCTGCTCGCACTACAGGGCATGGTGGGCCTGCAACTGGAATTGCGGCGCGCGGGCCTGGGTCTCGAATCTACCGAGGCCGCCGTCGGATCCTCGCACTTCAAGGACCCGAATACCGGTAAGCCTTTCGTATACGACACGGCGGCGAAAGCGCTCTCTTTCGAATTCATCGGCAAGCACCAGGAATTTCTCAGCCCGCTGCCGCTGCGCGGGCCATGAGCGGCGGGCGACGTTACGACCTGCTGATTTTCGATTGGGACGGCACGTTGGCCGACTCCGAAGCGCTCATCGTGAACAGCATGCAGGCCGCGATCACCGATCTGAATCTGCCGCCGCGTGACGATAAGGCCATCGGCCAGTTGATCGGTCTGGGCTTGGCGGAGGGCATGCAGATGCTCTACCCCGAGATCGATACGGAAGAACTGATCCGGCTGCTGATGGGCTATCGCGCGGAGTTCGTCGGGCAGGGACACAACGAGGCGCCGCTGTTTGCCGGCGCTGAGGACGTGCTGGCCGGCTTGCGCGAAATGGGCTACCTACTGGGCGTAGCAACCGGCAAGTCGCGGCCTGGCCTGAATCGTTCGCTCCAGCATCACGCCGCGCTGCGAGCCTTGCTTGCCGCGACCCGCACCGCCGACGAAACCGCCAACAAGCCCAATCCGCAGATGCTGCTCGAACTGCTGGAAGAACTCGAAGTGCCGGCCGGGCGCGCGCTGATGATTGGCGATACCGAATACGACGCCGCGATGGCCCGCGCCATCGGCATGCCGATGCTGGGCGTTACCTGCGGCGTGCACGAGCCGGACCGAATTCTCGCGGCCGGCGCGATGGCCTTGGTGGAGTCGGTGCGCGACCTGCCGGGTTGGCTGAATCAGGGCAGGACGTAGCCGGCTTTTCGGAGCAGTCGCGCGGTCGCAATCAGTGGCAGACCGATAAGCCCGGTCGGATCACGCGACTCGATTTCCTCGAACAGCGCTATACCCAGCCCTTCCACCTTGAAGCTGCCGGCGCAGTCGAAGGCCGGCTCGGCGTCCACGTAGCGCTCGATGTCGGCGGTCTTGAGCCGGCGCAGCTTGACCACCGTTACGTCGAGACCCGTGAGAGGGCGCGGTACAGTCGTGTTCATCAACGCAAGGCCGGTCACGAAGACCACCGAGCGGCCCGACATCAGCGCCAGTTGCTCGCAAGCGATCTCGCGGGTGCCCGGTTTGCCCAGCATCCAGCCCATGCACGACGCGGCCTGATCCGAGCCCAGCACCCAGCTTCCCGGTCTCTGGCTGCTGACGGCCACGGCCTTGGATCGCGCCAGGCGCGCGGCCAGTTTCTGCGCGGTCTCTCCATTCTTCGGGGTTTCGTCCACCTGCGGCGCGGCCTGTTCGAAGGGCAGGCGCAGGCGGGAGAGGAGCTCGGCCCGGTAGCGGGACGTTGAAGCGAGGATCAGGGGCGGCATTCGAAGCGGTGGCTTTGACTTGATGAGCCGGCGAATCTACCATTCGCGCCCTTTTTGCTGTCCGCCCATGTCGATTCCCACGCAGATCAGTGCCTCGCGCGGCCTCACCCACGCCGAGCGATACGTCGGCGACGTGGACGGCGCGACCTTGGCTCGCCTGTCCGACGTGTCGCCCGGAATGCTCCACGCCGAACTGGCGCTGCGCACGGATGTAGCGAAGCGGAACTGGCTGGAAGGGAAGATTGGCGGTCAGCTCAAACTGATCTGTCAGGTGTGCCTGGAACCGTTTTCCTGGAGTCTGGACGCGCCGGTGGCGCTGGCCCTGGCCTTCAACGAAGATCAGGAAGAGCGTTTGATGGCGGATTGCGAACCCCTGCTGGTTCTCGATGATCGCCTGATGCTGCACGAGATCGTCGAGGACGAGGTGCTGCTGGCCTTGCCGCTGATGCCGCGATGCCCGGCGTGCGAGAATGCGCGCCCGCTGAGCCCAGAGCCGCCGCCACCGCAGGTCGAAACGACCCGGTCGCTGGCGACATTGAAAGACTTGAGTTTGCAGGGCGGATCCCCAGCCCGAAGGAAATGAAATGGCCGTCCAAAAATCCCGTAAATCGCGTTCTACCCGTGGTCACCGTCGTTCGCACGACGCGCTGACTGCTCCTGCCCTGTCGGTCGATCCGACCTCGGGCGAAACCCATCTGCGTCACCATGTGACCGCAGACGGCTATTACCGCGGCAAGAAGATGATCGACAAGGCCGCGCCGGAAGCCGCGGCCGAATAAGCCGCACGCCCGGTCGGCTCGCGCTGTGCCGGTAACGCTCGCCATAGACGCCATGAGCGGCGACCACGGTCTTCCTGTGACCGTGGCCGCCGCTCTGTCGTGCGTGCAGGAAAATCCCGAGCTGCGGATCATCCTGGTTGGCGATGAAAAATCCGTCGCGGCCGAACTGAAGAAGCACAAGGCCGAGCCCAACGCGCGCCTCACGACCCGCCATGCCAGCGAAGTGGTCGGCATGGACGAGACACCGTCCAAAGTTCTGCGCAACAAGAAAGACTCGTCGATGCGCGTGGCCATCAACCTGGTCAAGGGCGGCGAGGCGCAGGCGATGGTCTCGGCCGGCAATACCGGCGCGCTCATGGCCACGGCCAAGTTCGTGCTCAAGACCCTGCCCGGGATCGACCGGCCCGCGATCGTCTCAGCGATCCCCTCGGTCAACGGTCACGTGCACATGCTCGATCTCGGCGCCAACGCCGAGTGCACCGCCGAGCAGTTGTTCCAGTTCGCGGTCATGGGCTCGGCGCTGATCACCGCGATGCTGGGCGAAACCCGCCCGCGCGTTGCCCTGCTCAATATCGGCTCCGAAGAGATCAAGGGCAACGACACCATCAAGGCCGCGGCGGCGATGTTGCAGGCCTCCGGCCTGAACTACATCGGCTTCGTCGAGGGCGACGGGATTTTCCTGTCCGATGTCGATCTGGTGGTCTGCGACGGCTTCGTCGGCAACGTCGCACTCAAGACTGGCGAGGGCGTGGCCAAGATGATCCGCCAGTTCCTGAAAGAAGAGTTCACCTCGAACTTGTTCCACAAGCTGGCCGCGCTGGCCGCGATGCCGGCGCTCAGGGCCCTGGGCAAGCGCATCGACCCGCGGCATTACAACGGCGCGACCCTGCTGGGGCTCAACGCCACCGTGGTGAAATCGCACGGCAGCGCCGACGCGATCGGTTTCGCCAATGCCATTCGCGTCGGCGTGCGCGAGGTTCAGCAGGACGTGCCCAAGCGCATCACCCACCTGCTGGAGGAGTCCTTCAAGCCAGCGACTTCCACGATACGGGCGGCCTGATTTTCCATCCGATTTTCGCGGACGCCGCAGGTCGCTACACGCCGTTCCGGACTTGTGCAGGGAATCCTTAGCGTCCCCGGAATTCGTTCTTCTTTCTCTCGCAGTCGCCCGGATTCCGGTCGCAATAAGCAATGAGGTCTTCAATGCGTTCCTCGCGCCTCTCCCCCTTGCTCGCTGCGCAGGTTTTAGGGTTCTTGTCGCAGAATTCTTTCACGGTTTCGCGCCGTTCTTCGCGACCCGCGTAGCCTATCCGCTCTCCGCGCGCTTTCCGGAATTCGTCTTTCTTCTTCTCGCAGTCGTTCGGGTTCCTGTCGCAGTAAGCGATGAGAGCCTCGAGGCGCTCTTCGCGCCGCTCACCCTGGCTTGCCGCGCAGGTTTTAGGGTTCTTGTCGCAAAATTCTTTCAGGTTTTCCCGGCGGCGCTCGCCACGGTCGTCGCGACGATCGCGAAATTCGTCCCTTCTCTCCCTGCACTCTTCCGGGTTCCTGTCGCAAAAATCCCTGAGATCTTCGACGCGCGCCTGGCGTTCTTCCTTCAGTGCATCGCACTTGCCGGGATTGTCCCGGCAGAACTCGCGACGGACATCCCGGCGATTGTCGCGGGCGTCGCAGCTCCGCGGATTGTCCCGGCAGAAATCCTGCCGTCGCTCGCGCAACTCTTCGCACCGCTGTGGGTTGTCGCGGCAGAAAGACTCGCTCGGCGAATCTCTGTCCTTCGCCATCGCCAGCGGCGTGGCCGTCGAAACGCATAGAAAGAGCAGGGAACCAAGAAGGGGGCGAAAGTACGGCATGGGAATCTCCGGGGGGATGACATCTCGGAGAGAACATAGGCCAGCCGCAGTGAACCGTGGATGAAGTCCGGCGTTTCGATACGGGCGGGTCTACTTCACCAACTGGTTGAGATCGAAGATCGGCAGCAGGATCGCCAGCACGATCGTCAGCACGATGCCGCCCATCGCCAGAATCAGGATCGGTTCGAACAGGCCCATCATCGCGGCGACCAGGGTCTCCACTTCGCGCTCCTGGTTGTCGGCGGCGCGATCCAGCATTTCGTCGAGGCGACCGGAGGATTCGCCGCTGGCAATCAGGTGAATCGTGATCGGAGGGAACAGCTTGCTCTCGCTGAGCGAGCGCGCCAGCGGTGCGCCTTCGCGGACCTTGGTGGTAGCCACGTCGATGGCGTCGCGCATCGGCACGTTGCCGACCACCTGGGTGCCGATACGCATCGCATCCAGAATGGGTACGCCGCTGCCGAACAGGATGCCGAGCGTGCGCGTGAAGCGGCCCGTGTTGGCGCCCCGGATCAGGCGGCCGAGCAGCGGCAGACGCAACTGGAAGCGGTGGATGCGGCGACGAAAATCCTCGTTGCGCATCATGCGGCCGAAGATTGCTCCGCCTATCGCCAGGGCCACGAGGATCGCGGGGCCGTAGTCGCGCAGGAAATCGCTGGTCGCAATCATGCCCTTGGTCAGTGCAGGCAGTTCCTGCTTGATGTCGCCGTAAACGCCGACGACTTGCGGCACGACGTAGGTCAGCAGCAACACCACCACGCCGATCGCGACCACCGTGAGAATCGCGGGATAGACCGAGGCGAGCATCACTTTCTGCTGCATGACCTGGCGACGCTCCACGTATTCGGCCAGGCGTTCCAGAATCAGGTCCAGCTTGCCGGACTGCTCGCCCGCCTCGACCGTGGCGCGGAACAGCGTCGGGAAAGCCTGCGGAAACTGGTTCAGCGCCTGCGCCATGCTGGAGCCTTCGAGCACGGAGGACCGCACGCCGAGCGCGATGCGCTTGACCCGCTTGGATTCGCTTTGCTGCGAGACCGCGGTGAGCGCCTCGTCCAGCGGCAGACCGGAACGCACCAGGGTTGCGAGCTGGCGCGTGAACAAGGTGAGTTCGGTGGTGCTGATGCTGCCGCCGCCACGTCCGAACAACTGCCGCTGCGTGGCGGATTTTTCCTGTACTTCGCGCACTTCCAGAGGTGCGAGACCGCGGTCGCGCAGTAGGCCGCGCGCGTGGCGGGCGGTGTCTCCTTCGATCAGGCCGCGTTCCTGGCCGCCGGTGGCGTTGAGGGCGGTGAATTCGAAGGCGGCCACGGCTTAGACGGGAGACGGGAGACGGGAGACGGGAGACGCGGAAACGGCACACCTTCCAAGGGGGGCACAATTTGTGACCGGCTCGCGGAAGGCTGCTAATGACGGTCGTGAGTACAGGCGCGCTACCCCGCGTCTCCCGTCTCCCGTCTTCATTCTTCGATCGTCACGCGCAGCACTTCGCGCAGGGTCGTCTCGCCGAGCAGCACCTTGTTGCGCCCGGCCTGAACGATGCCCGGACCGCGGGTGCGCGCGTAGGTTTCCAGGTTTTGCTCGCTCGCGCCGTCGTGGATCATGGCCTCGATGTGGCGATCCACGTCGATGATTTCCTGAATGCCGCTGCGGCCGAGGAAGCCAGTGTGACGGCACAGCGGACAGCCCACCGGTTTGTACAACTGGAAGCTGCCGTGGCGCTCGGGCGGCAAACCCAGGTGTTCGACTTCCGCGAGGCCGGGATCGTAGGGCTGCTTGCAGTGCTTGCACAGCGTGCGCACGAGGCGCTGCGCCATCAGGCCCACCAGCGATGACGAGAGCTGATAGGGCTCCACGCCGATATCGCGCAGGCGCGTGATCGCGCCGACGGCCGTGTTGGTGTGCAAGGTGGAGAGCACGAGGTGACCCGTCTGCGAGGCCTGCACCGCGATCTCAGCCGTATCCAGATCGCGGATTTCGCCGACCATCACCACGTCCGGATCCTGGCGCAGGATGGCACGCAGTCCGCGCGCAAACGTCATCTCGACCTTGGTGTTGACCTGGGTCTGGCCGACGCCGTCGATGTAATACTCGATCGGGTCTTCCACCGTCATGATATTGCGCGTTCGATCGTTGAGCACCGACAACGCGGAATACATCGTGGTGGTCTTGCCCGAGCCGGTGGGGCCCGTCACCAGCAGAATTCCGTAAGGCCGGAAGATGATGCGCTTGAGCACCTCGATCTGCGCCTCGTCCAGCCCGAGCTGCTCCAGATCCAGGCGATCCGCCTGCTTGTCGAGAATACGCATCACCACGCGCTCGTGGTTCTGGCCGGTGGGGATGGTGCTGACGCGCACGTCCACTTTTCGCCCGCCGAACGCGCGCGAAATGCGGCCGTCCTGCGGCAGGCGCTTCTCGGCGATGTCGAGCTTGGCCATGACCTTGATGCGCGACACCAGTCGCGGCGCCATGGCGCGCGGCGGCTGCATCACTTCGCGCAGCACGCCGTCCACGCGGAAGCGCACCTGCAATCGGCTCTCGAAACTCTCGATGTGGATGTCGGAAGCGTTCTCCTTGATCGCTTCCACCAGCAGTCCGTTGATGAACTTGATGACCGGTGCATCGTCGCTGGATTCAAGCAGATCCTGGTTATCCCCCAAGGCCAGGGCCAGTGCGTCGAGATCGGCGTCGTCGGCGTCCAGCCCGTCCATGAGACTTGCGGCCGCTCCGGTCTGGCCTTCGTAGGTGCGCGACAGCAGCGCATCGAACTCGTCGGCGCCGACCCGGTGCAAGCGCACCGGCCGGCCCAGAAACCGCCGGGCCTCCTGCAGGGACTCGATGCTCGTCCCCGGCCGCGCCATCAGAATCACGTGATCGCCGCGATCCTCGGTCACGACTAGGCCGTGACGCTTGGCAAAGGCAAACGGCGGGCGCCGCAACATCTGGGTACTCGACACGATCGAATCAGGGCGCAGGCGGTGGCAGCGGGGCCGACGCGTCGGCGGCATCGCCAGGCGGCAGCGGAACGGGCTGCGAAACCTGGGGCGCTTCCTGAGCGGGCGTGGTCGAGGGCGCGGCACCGGCAGCCGTCGCCGGGCTGGCCGCGTTCTGCGCTGCCTGCGCCGCGGCGGCGTCCTGAGCCTGCTGCGCCGCCGCTGCGGCGCGAACTTCCGCGCCGCGTGCGGCATACGCATCGAAGGGCTCGAGCAGGATGCGTTCTCCACCGATCAAGGGCACGGCTCCGCCTGCACTGGTGGCGCGTTGCAGAGAGCGCAGGGAGTCGTACTTGAGCCGCGAGTAGTAATCGCCCTCGGTCTGCTTGCGCAGGATTGCGGGCTTGATGAACACCATCAGATTGCGCTTTTCCTTGGACACCCTGCGGAACTTGAACAGCGATCCGATCAGCGGGATGTCGCTCAGGAAAGGCACGCCGCTCTGCTGGTCGTTGAGGTTGTCGTCGATCAGCCCGCCGAGCACGAGCACCTGGCCGTCCTCGACGCTGACGGTGTTGGTCAGCGTTCGCTTGTTGGTGACCAAGTCCACCGCAGCGCCGGCGCTGGCCACCAGGCTGGAGACTTCCAGCTTGAGCTTGAGCTTGATGTTGTTGCCTTCGTTGATCTGCGGCGTGATGCCCAGAGTCAGGCCCACGTCCTTGCGTTCGATGGTCTGGAAGGGATTCACGCTGCCGTTGCTGCCGCTATTGCCGCCACCGGTATTGCTGAACGAGCCGGTGAGGAAGGGCACTTCCTGACCCACGGAAATTTCGGCTTCCTCGTTGTCCATGGTCACCAGGGTGGGCGTGGACAGCACGTTGGAATCGCCGTCACCCTTGATCGCCCTCAGCAGCAGCGCAAAGCTGGTGCCGCCGTCGCGGACCCTGCCGCCCGCCACGTTGATGCCGTTGCCGAGCAGGCCGAGCGCGGCCAGATCGTTATTGGAATTGCTGTTGCTGCTGCCGCTGCTGGAACTGCCCAGCGAGCTGAGGCCCTGGATGGCGCCTAGTGTCAGCGGGTCGAGAATGCTCGCCGCGGCGATGCGCTCGCCGTTGAACACCGCCCAGTCCACGCCCAGCGAGCTGGACTTGCTGGCGCTCACCTCCGCGATGATGCCTTCCACCAGCACCTGCGCGCGGCGGATGTCGAGCTGCGCAATCACGTCGCGAATCTGCCGCATGGCCTTGGGCGGCGCGGTGATGATGAGCGCGTTGGTGTCCTTGTCGGCCAGCACGCGCGATTCGGTATTGCCGCCGCCACCCGATGGCGATACCGGGGCGGCCGCAGGGGCGCCGCCGCCCGGCGTCGCCTGCGCCTGGTTCACCTGCTGCGCATAGCCTTCGAGAATCGGTGCGAGATTCTCCGCGCTGGCGTAGCGCAGGTACACCACTTGCGTTGCGCCGTCTTCGCCGACCGCAACATCGAGCTGCGCGATGATGTCCAGCAGCTTCACCCGCTCCCCGCGATCGCCGGCGATCAGCACGGAATTGGAACGCTCGTCGGCAATCACCGCCACCGCGCGCTGTGTCGGGTCCTGCGCCTGCGTCTTGTCGCCTTGGCTGAGCGAGGTTAGCACGCGCACGATCTCGGACGCCGCGGCGTGCTTGAGCTTGACGATCTCGATGCCACGATCGCCCGATTGGTCGATCTGCCGGATCAGGCTCTCCAGGCGCTGCACGTTGGCGGCGCGATCCGAAATGATGAGCATGTTGCTCGGCGCGTACGCGGCCAGATGTCCCCACTGCGGCACCAGTGGCCGCAGGATCGGCACGAGCTGCGCGGCCGAGACGTTCTCGATTACGTAGACGTGCGTCACCACCTCGTCGATAGGCAGACCCGCGCCGTCGGAACTGGAGGTGCCGCCGTCCTGGCGCGCGTTGGTCTCGGGCACGATCTTGATCGTGTCGCCTGAGGGAATCGCTGCAAAGCCCTGCACCTGCAACACCGCGAGGAACGTCTCGTACAAGCCGGCCGAACCCATCGGACTCGACGAGATCACCGTGACCTTGCCCTTCACCCTCGGATCGACGATGAAATTCTTGCCGGTCACTTCGCTGACCGTCTGGATCAGCGTGCTGATGTCTGCGTCCTTCAGATTCAGCGTCACGTCGGCGCGTGCCGTGGCGCTCAGCAGCAACGCCACGCCGACGCTGGCGGCAATCAGTCCCCGATGCAGATTTTTCATGCGCTTACTGGAAATTGACGTTGACCGTCTGTTGTTGTCCGCCGCGTTCCACCACCACGGTCAGGCTCCCGGCAGAGCTGAGCTGGCTCAGCATCTGTAACGCTTGATTTGCATCGTTCAATTGTATGCCATTGACCGATGTGACCAGATCGCCCGGACGCAGGCCCACCGCGGTGAACGCGGCCCGGTCGCGGCCCGGATAGATGCGGTAACCGCGCATCTGACCGCCCGGCGAGGCCGGCTGCACGCGGATGTAATCTGAGGCGCGGCTGGGGTCGGCCAGCAATTCTTCGCGTACGGCACTGAGCATGGCGGCGGTCGGGTCGCCGGAATCCGCCACGCCTTCGTCGCCCGTTTCCTCGTCGGAATAAGTCCCCGGCAAGTCGGTGCGCGGCGCGTTCTTGTCCAGGCGCAAGGTCTCCAACTGTCCGGCACGGGCCAGGATTACGCGATCCGGAAAGATCGCCTGCAAGCGCGTGTCGCGCACCACGTCGTCACCGATGGCGTAGGGCTTTTCCTGGCCGTCGGACGAAGAGATCAGCGCGCGCGATCCGCGTTCTGCCGTGGCCGACAGAATGCCCATCAAGGTCAGGTCCAGACGCGTGTCCGGTGCCGACGACAGCTCGCTCAGCGCGGGCTCTGCCGGTGCCTGGTACTGGCCGAATAAATGAGCGGACGCAATCGACTCCACGTTCGGTCCGCTCTGGATTTTGCCCGCGCCCGTGCTCGATCCGCTGACCGCAGGCGGCGTCCAGCCCGACCCTGCAGGCACCGGCACCAGTTTCCAGGCAAGGGTTGCGAGCGCGTAGGCCAGTAGCACCACGAGCACCGCTTCCGCCAGCGACGGCAGCAGCCGGGCATAGCGGTCGCGCAGCTTGAACAGCACGGCGGAGGAGGTCAGGGACGAGGCAGCCATGCTTCAATGATAGCCTGCGTCGCCACCACGAACTGTGTGAGTTCCGTGACGCAAGCACGACCCAGGGCATTCGACGGCCGCGCCGAGAACCGATCCCCAACTGCGGTTTCTAGGATAATGCGCGCCGCGCTTCGCGCGAAGTGTTCTTCTACGGGATAGGCAAAGCCATGCGATCACTCACCCTGTTGCTCGTTGCGAGTCTGTTGTCGGGCTGCGCCAAGGTGTCTGCGCTGCGCATGCCCGACCTGTCGATGCCGGACTTTTCGAGCTGGTTCGGCGGTAACGATGGGATCCTCGTCGAGGAGGTGGTGCGCGCCAACGTGTGCCACACCGCCGACAGCGAGACCGAGGTCATCGTCCTGCCCAATCTCACCGCGCTTAAGGCCTGGGCCGCGGGCCGCAGCGTCGATCTGGCCACGTCCAACGGCAAGCCCCTGCCCGAAGATCAACCATTCGCCGTGGTCGAGCTGGGCCAGCGCCCGCACGGCGGCTACAGTCTGGCGGTGAGCCGGCAGGGCGCGGTGCGCGGCGAAGTGCTGGTGCTGCAGGCCACGATTTTCGATCCGCAACCGGGGCAGTGGTCCTCGTCCGAGGCCATCAGCCCCTGCGTGGTGGTCAGCCTGCCGCGGCGCGAGTACAAGGTGGTGCGGCTCATCGACCAGACCGGCCGCGTGCGCACGGCGACGGAGGGTCGCGGTTCGTGATGTGGCGCGTGCTGGCGCTGTGTGCGTCGCTGGCACTGCCGTGGGCCGCGCCGGCTGCAAGTCCGACCGAGACACTCGATGTCTTCCACCAGGCGCTGCGGGAAAACCAGTCCGACACGGTGCTCGTCGTGCTCGCCGTCGATGCCGTGATTTACGAACAGGGGTTTGCCGAGACCTCGCGCGACGAATGGGTGCGTAATCAACTCGGCCCGGCGATCGCGTTCGCGCGCGACTCGGAGCGTCGCGTGCTGCGTCGCGCCTCCGGCGAATCGGGCGACATGGCCTGGGTTATTTCTTCGACTCAGACCAAGATCAAGGTGGTAGATCGTCCCCTGATTCTCGAAGGCGCGGAGACCGCGATTCTTCGTCGCGAAGGGGGTGGCTGGAAGATCGTGCACCTGCACTGGTCGGCGCACGATGCAGAGCCAACGCCGTGAAATATCGAAATCCACGGCCTGATACTTTTCACACAGCGTGACCGGCTACGACCGGCATCACAGGGGGAATCGAAACATGCTGCACTGGCTGCCGGCACCTATTCAGGGCGCCATCATGGGCGTGATGCTCGCGGTCAACACGGTGTTCTGGGCCGCGCAGATCTATGTCCTGGTGTTGCTCAAACTGCTCACGCCCGAAAAATCCGGCGTGCGCAATGTGCTGTCGCTGGCCGCCGGACAACTGGCGCAGAACTGGGCCACCACCAACTCGGCGATTTCCGGCTGGTGTCAGCGCATCGAGTGGGATCTGCGCATCAGCGCCGATCTCGATCCGCGCGGGCAATACCTAGTCTGCTCCAATCACCAGACCTGGAACGATATCTTCGTGCTCATGCGTACGTTCGGACGGCGCGCGCCGTTCTTCAAGTTCTTCATCAAGCAGCAACTGATCTGGGTGCCGGTGCTGGGCCTGGCGTGGTGGGGGCTGGACTACCCCTTCATGAAGCGATCCACGCCGGAGCAGATCAAGAAGAATCCCTCGCTCAAGGGCAAGGACCTCGAGACCACGCGCAAGGCCTGCGAGAAATTCCGCAACCAGCCGGTGCTGATCCTCAATTTTCTCGAAGGTACGCGCTTCACCAAGACCAAGCAGGCCAATCAGAAAGCGCCGTACCGGCACCTGTTGCGACCCAAGGCCGGTGGGCTGGCGTTTGCCATGGAGGCCATGGGCGACAAGCTGCACGCGATGATCGACGTGACCATCGCCTATCCTGAAGGCGCCATGGGCTTTTGGGATTTTCTGTGCGGCCGCGTGCATCGCGTGATCGTGGACGTGCGTCCACTGCAAGTGCCCGCCGGCATGATGGACGGACTGCTGCGCGGCGATTACGGCGAGGACTCCGACTTCCGCAAGCGCTTCCAGTTCTGGATCGGCGATCTTTGGAAGGAGAAAGATTTGCGCATCGCCCAGATGCTGGGTGCCTCTGCGTAGGAGCTATCAGCGCGAATCGCGCCCTTATCAAACTGTCGGAGCTTACGCCCCTCCTGCACGAGGCTTACAAAAAAGCCGGCACGATGCCGGCTTTTATTTTCCGCAAGCCCGACGGTCAGATCCGCGCTTCGATTCCAAACTTCGCGAAGCCCTTACGCTCGAAATTTTCGCGGAAGCTGTCGCGCAGCTTGGTGGCGGTGGCGTCGTATTCGGCCTTGTCGGTCCAGGTGTTGCGCGGGTTGAGGATGGCGCTGTCCACGCCGGGGCAGGACTTGGGAATGGTGAGATTGAGGATGTCCAGCTTCTCGGTCTCGACGTTATCCAGCTTGCCTTCCAGCGCGGCGTTGAGCAGGGCGCGTGTCACCTTGATGCTCATGCGCTTGCCCACGCCGTACTTGCCGCCGCTCCAGCCGGTGTTCAGAAGAATGCAGCGGGCGTGGTGCTTCTCCATCTTCTCGCCCAGCAGCTTGGCGTAGACGTTGGGCTTCTGCGCCATGAAGGGGCCGCCGAAGCAGGCGCTGAAGGTGGGCTGCGGTTCGGTCACGCCGACCTCGGTGCCGGCGACACGCGCGGTGAAGCCGGAGACGAAGTGGTACATCACGTCTTTGGCGTCGAGGATCGACACCGGCGGCAGCACGCCGTAGGCGTCGGCCGTGAGCAGAACGATGGTCTGCGGATGCGGGCCCTGGGCGTTGGGCATGACGTTGGGCACCACGTCCAGCGGGTAGCTGAAGCGCGTGTTCTCGGCGATGGAGCCGTCGTTCAGATCGAGCTCGTCCGGGTGGCATTCTTCCATCGTTTTGCCGGGCAGCGGCGGCACGTTCTCGATGATCGTGCCGGGCTTGGACAGGGCCGTGGCGATGACCGGCTCGGCGTCCTTGTCCAGGTTGATCAGCTTGGCGTAGCAGCCGCCTTCGAGGTTGCACAGGCCGTTGTCGGACCAGATGGTCTCGTCGTCGCCGATCAGGCGGCGGTTGGCGTCGGCCGACAGCGTGGTCTTGCCGGTGCCGGAGAGGCCGAACAGGATCGCCGCGTCGTCGCCCTTGCCGACGTTGGCCGAGCAGTGCATGGACAGGCGGCCCTGCTTAGGCAGCAGGTAGTTGCCGACGGTGAAGATGGTCTTCTTGTTGACGCCGCAGTAGTCGGCGCGGCCGGCGACGAGGCAGATCTGATTTTTGGCGTCGATGATCACCGCGGCTTCGGCGCGGGTGCCATCACGCTCGGGCACGCAGACGAAGCTGGGCACGTTGAGCATGGTCCAGCGGCGCGCATCCACGTCCTTCACGCCGGGCAGGTTCTTGGGGAACATGTTGTCGCAAAAGAACGCGTGCGTGGCGTACTCGCCGACGAAGCGGTACGGCACGGCAAAAGCGGGGTCCGAACCCATGAACAGGTCCTTGACGTAGAGCGTGCCGTTCTTCTCGTTGAGATGAGAGATGACGCGCTTGAGCAGGCCCTCGTACTTCTCCGGATCGAAGGGGCCGAGGTCGGCCTTGAACCAGATTTCGTCCGCCACTTCGGGCCACTTCACTGCGAACGTGTCCTTGGTGCGGCGGCCGGTGCAGTCCGGATCGGTGTAGTAGACCAGCGGACCTTTCACGCCGAGTACGGTCGGAAACGCCTTCTGCGCGTTGGACGGGCCGTCACGCTTCACGCGACCGCGATCGTTCGCGATGGCCTCGTAAAACAGCTCTTCCTTGCTCAAGTTGTATTTGTAGCGGACAGAGTTGAGCCCGAAAAGCGTTTCGAGATCGGCCTGGAAGGTCATGAATCGGAGTCCTTGAGGGAGAGGCGGATTGCCGGGGGGCGGCAAGAATAGAGGGCGGTCCCTTATCGCGGCAAGCCGGACGCGGCTAGCCGGAAGGCCGGGTGCTTGACTTGGGGAGAATCCGGCGCCTTGAGGAAGCGCCGCCCGGCGATAGCCTGAAACCCGCCACCGAATTCCGCAGCTTGGACGACAGCTTGTTCAGGTCTTCCACCGCATCGGCGGTTTTCTGCGCCGACGCGGCGGTGCCGATGGCGCTGTCGCGGATGGATTCGATCTGCGCGGCAAACCGCGTGGCCTGCGCGGCTTCGGCTCGTGCTTCGCTGGAAATGTCGTGAATCAGCCGTGCCAGATCGGTCGAGGCCGATTCAATGCGGGTCAGGGCCTGTCCCGCTTCTTCGGCGCTGCGAGCGCCGGCGACCACGTTGGACGTGGAGCGCTCCATCGACACGATGGCCTCGTTGGTGTCGGCCTGAATGGTCTTGACCAGGATTTCGATCTGGTGCGTGGCCGCGGCGGTGCGCTCGGCCAGGCGCTGCACGTCGTCGGCCAGGGTCGTGAACCCGCGGCCGGATTGTCCGGACGGTGCGTCCCTGGCCATCGCCGTCTGGATCGAAGCGTTGAGCGCCAGGGTGTTGGTCTCCTCGGAAATATCGTTGATGACTTCCACGATGTTGCCGATTTCCTGTGAAGACTCGGCCAGCCGCTTGATGCGCTTGGCGGTGTCCTGGATCTGCTCGCGCAACGCGCTCATGCCCTGGATGGTGCGGCCGACGGTGGAGGCGCCCTTGTGCGCGTCGTCCACAGAGGCCGAGGCCTGCTGCGACAAGGCTTCGGCGCGCATCGCCACCTCGCTCAGCGAGTCGGCGCTGCGCTGCATGTTGCCGGCGATGCGCGACACGTCCGCAGCCTGGCTCTCCGACGCGGCCTGCATCGCCGCCGCGGTTTCCTGGGTGCTGCTCGCCGCCCCGCCGATGTCGGTGGCGGTCTCGTTGATGGTGCCGACCAGGCCGCGCAAGGTATCGACGGTGGCGTTGACCGACTCGGCGATAGCGCCGGTAAAGTTCGCGCCGACGCTGGCGCGAACGGTCAGATCGCCGTCCGCCAACGCCCCGATGTCGTCGAGCAGCGATTCGATGGCCTGCTGTCTGCCCCGGTCGCTGCGTTCGGCCCGCCGGATGCGCGCGCGCGCTTCGACCAGCAGGAGCGTGCCCGACAGCAGCAGCGAGCCCAGGCCGACGGCCAGGGCCAGCAGGACCGGCCGATACAAGAGCAGAGCCGAACCTTCGGGCGGCCGCATCGATGCATCGAGCCGCTGTCCCGCGCTGAGGAGTTCGGCGCTGCCGTCAGCCAACAGGACCGCAGATCGCTGCATCGCTCCGAGCGCCGGACCTGCGGCGTTCAACCGATCGGCGACGCCGAGCAACTCGTCCACCGCTGCTCGCTGCTCGCGCAGATAGGCGCCCACCGGACCGTCGCCCTGTAACTGGGTGTGCGCACGGGCCAGGTTCTGGATTTCTTCGACCATGCGCGTCGCCAGAAGATCGGCATCGCGGCCGTCGCCGAGCAGGCGATAACCCAGCAGGCGGATGCGCTCGGCGCGCGCCAACTGGCTGCTGGCGACGACGATCCGGTCCGGTCCCGTGACGCCCTGCACCAACCGGTTCAACACGTCCTGGTACAGCTTGCCGACCTGGACGCCCGACTGATCGGCCGCGCTGTGCACGGAAACAGCTTCTTCCACCGCTTGTCGAGCCGAGAGCACGCTGTCGAGGGAGGGTTTCAGATCGGTCCAGGCGCGGAAAATTGCGGCGGTCCGGGGTTTCAGATCAGGCGTAACCGCGACTCCTCTCAGCCCGCCGACAAAATCTTCGAGACGCCCGGAATGATCGGCCAGTTCGGCGAAATCGGGCGGCAGTCCACGGGCCACCTGGATCGCCGTGCGATTGAGCGCAATCGCGCTGTCTCTTGGCCAAAGCGCAAGCTCCGATCCGCTGGCCCGGCTACCGAGCGGGCTTCCGCGGATCAGCCCCGCAACGCCGAATACGAGGCCGACTGCCGCCACCACCAGCAAACCGACGGCCAGACGCGAAGCGGGGCTCGTGCCCAAGCCCGCGTCGGTGACGTCGGCCGCTGTCGAAGCGCGTTTCTCGCTGGCCATCTCCACTCAGCCCGCGACCGGATCGGCCGCGCGATAGACCGGCTCGCCGGCATGCAGGGTCATAAGCACTTTCCCTGGCAGCACACGGCCGAAGAAGGGCGTGTTGCGACCGGCGCTGCGCCATTCCGAAGCGCGCACTTCCGAGCGCACCGCTGCATCCACGAGAACCAGGTTGGCAATCGCGCCGGGTGAGATGGCGCCGCCCGCCACGCCCAGCACCTGCGCAGGCCCCAGGCTCAGGCGCTCCGCGGCTTGCAGCGGCGTGAGCACGCCGTCCTCTACCAGTTGCAAGCTCAGCGGCAGCAGGGTTTCCAGCGCCGAGATGCCGGGTTCGGTCAGCGGGAAGGGGTTGATCTTGGCATCGGCCTCGTGCGGCCGGTGATCGGAGCAGATCGCGGTGATGGCGCCGCGCCCAACACCGGCACGCAGCGCATCGCGATCTTCCATCGAACGCAGCGGCGGCAGCACGTGGCACATCGCGTTGAAGCCTTCCACGTCGTGCGCGGTCAGAAACAACTGGTGCGCGGCCACGTCGGCCGTGACGCGCAGGCCCAATCGCCGGGCCGATTCGACCATCTCCACACCGCGCGCCGTGGACAGGCGGCCGAAGTGCACGGCCGCGCCGGTATCTTCCACCAGCGAAATCCAGAAGCGGATGGCCGATACCTCCGCAGCGACCGGAATCGGCGCCAGCCCCAGGCGCGTGGCGACCGGGCCTTCGTGCGCGCAACCGAGATTCGCCAGCGCCGGGTTCTGCGCGAACACGTGCACGGTCAGGCCCAGGCCCTGCGCGTACTCCAGCGCGCGCCGCCCGACCAGCGAATCGCGCAGACCGAAGGCTGCGTTGCTTACGCCGACGCAACCGGCGTGACGGAGCGCGCTCATCTCGGCCAGCGATTCACCGGCCAGGTTCTGCGTGAGCGCGCCGAGCATGTACACGTCCAGCCCGCCCACCCGCGCGGCGATGCCGCGGATGCGGTCCGCCATCGCGGGCGTGGCAATCGGTGGCTGGGTGTCCGGTGGCAAGGTCACTGCCGTTATGCCGGAAGCCTGTGCCGCGCGTGTTTCGCTGGCGAAGCTGGCCTTGTGGGTTTCGCCGGGTTCGCGGAAGCGCGCAGCCAGATCGATGATGCCGGGCATCAGCCAGAGGCCGCACGCGTCGATGATTTCGTCGAAGTTGCCGGCAGGTCGTTCGTTGCCGACTGATGCGATCAAGCCGTCGCGGACGCTGACGAAAGCGGTGCCGACGAAGCCGCTTGCGGGGTCGAGGACGCGGCAACCGTCAAACAGAAGTGAAGCTACATCCTTCGCCTTTCCGCTCATGCCCCGGTCCCCATACCCAAGATCATGTCCATCACCGCCATGCGCACCGAGATTCCATGCGTGACCTGCTCCAGAATCAGCGAGCGCTCCGAATAGGCGAGATCGCCTTCGATCTCCACGCCGCGATTGATCGGCCCCGGATGCATCACCACCGCGTCCGGCTTGAGTTTTTTCATGCGCTCGCGCGTGAGGCCGAAGTCGCGATGAAACTCGCCGGCCGAAGGCAGGAAGGCACCCAGCATCCGCTCCTTCTGCAGGCGCAGCAGCATCACCACATCCACGCCGTCGAGTCCCGCGTCCAGCGTGTGAAAGACGCGCACGCCCATCTGCTCGACGCCGGTCGGCACCAGGGTGGGCGGCGCGACCACGCGGATGTCCTTGCAGCCCAGGATGCGCAGCCCGTGGATGTCGGAGCGCGCGACTCGCGAATGCAGCACGTCGCCGACGATGGCCACGCTCAGGTTCTCCGGCGCGCCCTTGTGCTTGCGGATGGTGTAGAGGTCCAGCAGCCCCTGCGTCGGATGCGCATGCCGCCCGTCGCCCGCATTGAGAATCGCCACGCCCGGCGCCGCGTGCTCGGCAAAGAAATGCGCCGCACCGCTCGCGTCATGGCGTATCACGAACATGTCGGCCTGCATTGCCTCCATGGTCTTGAGCGTGTCCAGCAGGGTTTCGCCCTTGGTGGTGCTGGAGGCGGAGACCTGGAGATTGATCACGTCCGCCGACAGGCGCTTGGCCGCCACCTCGAACGTGGAGCGCGTGCGGGTGGAAGGCTCGAAGAACAGATTGACGATGGTGCGTCCCCGCAGATTGGGCAGGCGCTTGTCAGCACCGGACGTGGCTTCCGCAAAAAGCGCGGCGCGGTCGAGGATGGATTCGACGAGCGATCGGGGAAGCCCGTCAATCGTCAGCAGATGCGCCAAGCGTCCTTGCTGATCGAGTTGGAGAGGGCGGCTCATGTCGGGCGGCGATTGTCGCGCGCCCGCTCGTGCGGCGGCAAATGCGTTCGTCGCCGAACGTCATGCCGGCGTAACCCGCCCCTGCTAGCAAGGCTCCCGCCGGAGCGGTTTGTTTAACGTTGTGGTTTTGGCCATGATTGAGCGTCTTCATGTATCGGACGGTGCGCAAGGCGCCGCCGGGGCGACATCGACACGGGATAATCGGTGCACGTTGGGAGGGTGTCATGCAGATCGGATCGTTTCTTCGCGGAGTAGCGCTTTGCGCATTCTCGGAGCAGCCCAACCCGGGGAGACGTCCCAGGGTCTGCTTGCCGCGGATCGGGATTCGATCCGGCCATGAAAATCCCATGAATCCCCGTCTGCACAGCGACATCAAGGATTCCGCGATGCGCCTGACGCCGCTGACCGCGGCCCTTACCGGGATATTCCATCGGCTGCACCGGCGTCTTCACCACCGCTGCCGGCACCATCGGCAACGGCCAGAAGGTTTGCGTGCGGAACGTCTCGTTCAACGATATCAGCGCCGCCGTCAACGCTTTCCTGACGGTCGCCGGCCTGTCCGACACCTATACCAGCGTCACAGCGCCCATCACCCTGGCCGTGCTCCTGGGCCTCGTTTTCAAGGTGATTGCGGACCTGGTGGGCGGAGTACTCGGATATCGGTAGGAGGGGCGTAAGCCCCGACCGGCCGCTCGAATTGCGGAGCCAGGCTCTGTCGGCGACTGACGGTCGGGGCTTACGCCCCTCCTACGGATGGCGTTCTGTTTCGTTTTTTGTAGTTGCAACGAGGTAAAGGCTTCTTGCGTATGCCCACGCTGTTCACCATTTTTGACCCGCACAACATCAAAAGGAGAGTCCCACCGTGAAAACCCCAGCCTCTGCTTCATCGACCCGCCTGCCCAACACCGCCAAGGATCCCGCGATGCGCCTGACGCCGCTGGCCGCAGCGCTTGCTGCCGGCTTGTTCGCCATGCCCCAGTCTGCCAATGCGGCGACCATCGCCGTCGTGGATGGCGGATGCACCCTGATCGATGCCATCACCGCGGCCAACACCAATGCCCCCGCCGGCCTGTGCGGGATGGGCAGCGGGGGCTCCGACACCATCACCCTGCCGGCGGGCAGCACTCAGACGCTCGTGTCCGCTATTGGGGATAACGGCTTGCCGGTCATCACGAGCGCCATCACGGTGATCGGCAATGACAGCACCATCGTGCGCGCACCCAGCTCCCCAGCGTTCCGTATCTTCGCGGTGAACGGCAACGGCAGCCTTACCCTGCAAAGAACCACGCTCAGCGGCGGCTCGGCGGCCAGCAATGGCGGTGCCATCTACAGCGCCGGGGGCGCTGTCGCACTCACCGATAGCACGCTGTCGGGCAATTCCGCCGGGAGTATCGGCGGCGCCGTATTGAACGTCGGCGGCTCGCTGACGATGAGCGGCAGCACGGTCTCAGGCAATTTTGCCGGACTTGCCGGCGGTGGCATTGCCAGCCTCGGGGGCGCGGCCGCGATCGTCGAAAGCACGGTGTCGGGCAATACGGCCGGCAGTTTCGGCGGTGGAATCTACGGCCAGGGTGGCGCGGTGACCCTGATCGAAAGCACGGTGACCGGGAACAACGGCGGTACCTTTGGAGGTGGCGTGTTCCCGTTCGGCGGCTTCCTCGACCTGAACCGCAGCCTGATCTCGGGCAACACCGCCTCGAACGGCGCCGAGCTTTACTCGTTCTTCGCCACCGTCGACGCCAACAACTTCAACGTGTTCGGTTTCAGCGGCAGCTCGGGGACGAACGCGGCCTTCACGCCCGGTCCGCTCGACATCGTGCCCACGGTCGCACTGCCCGCCATTCTCGGCCTCCTGGCCAACAACGGCGGACCCACGCTGACGCACGCGCTCACCACGGGCAGCCCGGCAATCAATGCCGTGGGCACCAGTTGCTTCCCCAAGGATCAGCGCGGGGTCAACCGGCCCAAGAACGTGAAATGCGACATCGGCGCCTTCGAGGTCGGCGTCAACACCGCCGACCTCGCCATCACCAAGACGCCATCGGACGACAGCGTGCTGGTAGGCGAATCCGTCACCTTCAACCTTGGCATTTCCAATGCCGGCCCCGAGAACGCCACGGATGTGCAGGTGTTCGACACGCTGCCGCCGGAACTCAGCTTTGTTTCCGCCACGCCCACGCAGGGTAGCTGCGTGCTGGACCTGGGCACCGTGACCTGCAACCTGGGCGGATTGGCGTCTGGCGGCCTGGCCAGCATCAGCCTGGTCACCACGGCCAGCACGCCGGGTACGGCGGACAACACGGCCAGTGTCATCAGCGCGCCGATCATCGACTCCGATCCCAATACCGCGAACAACGAAGCCTCGGCGAGCGTCGAGATCGTGGCGCTGGACACCACGCCCGATCAGTTCACCTTCCTCGACCAGACCAACGTTGCGCTCAACAGTCTGCGTACCTCCAACACCGTTACCATCACCGGCATCAACACGCCCACGCCGATTTCGGTCAGCGGCGGCATGTTCTCGATCGGCTGCACCGGCACGTTCACGGCCACCGCCAGCGTCATCAGCAGCGGCCAGACGGTGTGTGTGCAGCACACTTCGTCGGGTAGCTTTAGCACCGCGGTCAACACCACGCTGACGGTCGGCGGTGTGTCCGACACCTTCACCAGTACCACGCTGGCCGCCGACACCACGCCGGATCAGTTCATGTTCACCGACGTGACGAACGTGGCGCTCAACAGCGTCCAGACCTCCAACGCCGTCACCATCACGGACATCAACACCGGGGCGTCGATCTCGGTCAGCGGCGGGATGTACTCGATCGGCTGCACCGGCACCTTTACCGCTGCCGTCGGGACCATCAACAGTGGCGAGACGGTCTGCGTCCGGCACACGGCCTCGGGTAGTGTCAGCACCGCGACCAACACCACGTTGACCGTGGGCGGAGTGTCAGACACCTTCACCAGCAATACGCTGGCGGCGGACACCACGCCCAATGTGTTCGTGTTCATCGACCAGACCAACGTGCCGCGCAGCACCGTGCGCACGTCCAATACCGTGACCATCGCCGGCATCGACACGCCGGCGCCGATTTCGGTTGTGGGCGGCGGATATTCGGTCGGCTGCACCGGCACCTTCACGAGCGCTGCCGGCACCATCAACAGCGGTCAGACGGTGTGCGTGCGGCACACGTCCGCGAACGCCTTCAATGCAGGCGTCAACACGATTCTGACCGTGGGCGGTGTGTCCGACACTTTCAGCAGCGTCACGGCTCCCAATACCCTGGCCGCGCTTCTGGGCGTCGTGTTCAAGGTGATCCCGGGCCTGGTGGGCTCGCCGTGATCTGAGCTCTTGTAGGAGGGGTCAGGCCCCGACTGGTGCTCGAACTTCGCAGCGAGGTTCGATCTGCGAGCGGCAGGCGGGGCTTACGCCCCTCCTACAGGTTGGAAGAACTCGTAGCCTGGATTGAGCGACAGCGAAATCCGTTACTGCCGTTCCGGCCGGTCCCGGATTTCGGCGATGAAGCCGCCTCAATCCAGGCTACGCGCTCGGAGGGTAATTGTAGGAGGGGCGTCAGCCCCGACCGGCGCTCGCACGGCGAAGCCCGGTTGGGCCGAAAAGGGGCTGTCGGGGCTGACGCCCCTCTTACAGGGCTGCAAATGGATGGATGGACCACGACAAAACACTAACCCGCAAACACAGGAGTATCCGACGACTGCTTCTCGCGCTTCAAGAATGATCGCCCCGGCGATGCTTCCGGAAATGTTCGCGCCGGACGCCTTCGTCGCTGCCGCAAGCATGCCCGGACGATGGAGCCCGGCAACCCGTCTTGCCGCACCGGCCCTGCTGCTGGGCGCGCTAGCGCTGGTGCCGGCGGGTCCGGCGTACGCGGTACCAACCTTCGCCGAAACCGACATCTCCATCACGGCCAATGGCGCGCGCGAGGTCTTCAGCGCCGACCTGGACGGAGACGGTGACGTGGACGTGCTCTCGGCGTCGTACATCGACAACAAGATCGCCTGGTACGAGAACGACGGCGCTCCGGTGCCTGGCTTCACGCTGCACACCATCAGCACCACGGCCGCTGGCGCTCGCTCGGCCTATGCCGCCGACCTGGACGGCGACGGCGATGTGGACGTGCTCTCGGCGTCGTACATCGACGACAAGATCGCCTGGTACGAGAACGACGGCATGCCGGACCCCGGCTTCACGCTGCACACCATCAGCACCACGGCCGATAGCGCGTTCTCGGTCTTTGCTGCCGACCTGGACGGCGACGGCGACGTGGACGTGCTCTCGGGGTCCCGCGACGACGACAAGATCGCCTGGTACGAGAACGACGGCGCGCCAGTCCCAGTTTCGCCCTGCGCACCATCAGCACCGCGGCCGATAGCACACAGTGGGTCTATGCCGCCGACCTGGGCAACGACGGTGATGTGGACGTGCTCTCGGCGTCCTTCTTTGACGACACCATTGCCGCTTACTACAACCAGACCCCGGTTCTAGATACCACGCCCGACGCTTTCAGTTTCCCCAGCCTTACCGGCGTGCCCCTCTCCTCGGTCCAGACCTCCGACGCGATACAGATCACCGGTCTGGGGGCTCCCGCCGCCATCTCCGTGTCTTCCGGCAGCGCGTTCAGCATCAATGGCGCGGGGTTCACATTCGGCCCCGGCACTGTCTCCAACGGCGACATGGTCTGGGTGGCGCATGTAGCGTCCGCCTCCTTCTCGACCGCGGCCGTCACCACCCTGACCATCGGCGGCGTCGAGGGCACTTTCACCAGCACCACCTTGGCGGCCGACACCACGCCCAACGCCTTCGTCTTCATCGACCAGACCAACGTGCCGCGCAGCACCATGCGCACGTCCAATACCGTGACCATCACCGGCATCAACGCGGCCGCGCCAATCTCGATCATGGGCGGGACCTTCTCGAACGGCTGCACCGGCACGTTCACCGCCACGGCCGGCACCATCAACAGCGGTCAGACGGTGTGCGTGCGGCACACGTCCGCGAACGCCTTCGATGCAGGCGTCAACACGATTCTGACCGTGGGCGGTGTGTCCGACACTTTCAGCAGCGTCACGGCTCCCAATACCCTGGCCGCGCTTCTGGGCGTCGTGTTCAAGGTGATCCCGGGCCTGGTGGGCGGAGGGCTCGGGCTGCTCACACCGCCGTGACAAGCACGGTCGCGGAGTGCATTCACCTTGCACTCCGCGACGTTGCCGGATCTGTTACCGGCTCCGCTCGATATGGCATGGTGCGCATTCACTCCTTCCGGATCGCGCGATGATCGAGTTCTACTTCGACTGCTCCAGCCCATGGACGTACCTGGCGTTTCACAATGTGCTGCCGCTGGCCGAAGAGCTGCACGTCGAAATCCGCTGGAAGCCGATTCTGGTCGGCGGCATCTTCAACACCGTCAATCCCGCGGTCTACGAGTTCCGCAAGAACGGTGCGCCGGGCAAGCAGCGTTATCTGGCCAAGGACCTCGGCGACTGGGCGCGCTACACCGGCCTGCCCATCAAATTTCCGCCGAGCGTGTTTCCGGTGAACAGCGTCAAGGCGATGCGCGCGTGCATCTTCCTGGAACCCGAGGGCAAGCTCGTGCCCTTTGCGCGTGCGGCTTTCGAGGCGCACTGGGGACGCGATCGGGACATCTCGCAGGACGAGGTGTTGCGTGATGTCTGTCGTCAGGCAGGCGTCGACGCGGAGCTCGTGCTGAGCGGCATCGTCGATTCTGCGATCAAGGAGCAGTTGCGGCGCAACACCGAGGAACTGATCGAGCGCGGCGGATTCGGGACGCCTACCCTCTTCGTCAACGGCGACGACATGTACTTCGGCAACGACCGGCTGCATCTGGTGCGCGCGGCAGTGTTGCGGGCACGCGGCAAGGAGTAGGGCGCATTCATGCGCTCATGCCCTGCCCGGTTCGGCGCATGAATACGCCCTACTACAATGGTGAACGCTGCCTGTCGACACGACCCGCGAGCGGGAATCCGGAGAATCTCATGAGCCAAGTGCATTACCGCGTGACCGACGGCGTCGCCGTGCTGAGCATCGACAACCCGCCGGTGAACGCGGCCTCGCAGATCGTGCGCGCGGGCATCATCGACGGTCTGGTGCGAGCAGCCGCGGATTCGGCGGTGCAGGCCGTGGTGCTGATCGGAACCGGCAAGACCTTCATCGCTGGCGCGGATATCCGCGAGTTCGGGTTGCCGCCGCAGGCGCCGGCTTTCCCGGAAGTGCTCGAAGCGCTGCAAGGTTCGTCGCGGCCGGTGGTCGCGGCGCTGCACGGCACTGCGCTCGGCGGCGGACTGGAGTTCGCCATGGCCTGCCATTACCGCGTGGGTCTGGCGTCGGCCAGGCTCGGGTTGCCGGAAGTGAATCTTGGGATCCTTCCCGGCGGCTGCGGCACGCAGCACCTGCCGCGATTGATCGGCCCGGCCAAGGCCCTGGACATGATCCTTTCCGGCA
Source organism: Panacagrimonas sp. (assembly GCA_052389915.1). GTDB lineage: Bacteria > Pseudomonadota > Gammaproteobacteria > Nevskiales > Nevskiaceae > Panacagrimonas. The sequence goes on along the minus strand of JBQTHL010000089.1, from coordinate 8,487 downwards.
AGCCGATCGGCGCGGATGAAGCGTTCAAGCTTGGATTGCTGGATCGACTCGTGCCCGGCGAGACGCAGGCGGAACTCGAAGCGGCGGCCATCGGCTTCGCGCGCGAGCGCGTGGCCAGTGGCGGACCGCACCCGCGCGTGCGAGATCGCGAGGACAGGATTCGCGGCGTCGATCCCACACTGTTCGCGGAGCTGCGGCAGAAGAACGCCAAAAAATGGAAGGGCTTGCTGGCGGAATGGAAGATCGTGGACTGCGTGCAGGCCGCGTGCGAGAAATCCTTCGAGGAGGGCGCGCAGTTCGAGCGCGATTCCTTCCTGGAATTGCGCTCCAGCCCGCAGTCCAAGGCGCTGCGCTATGCCTTCTTCGCCGAACGCGAAGCGGCCAAGATTCCCGGTCTGCCGGCTGATGTAAAACCTCGCGAGATCAAGAGCGCCGCGATCATCGGCGCGGGCACCATGGGTGGCGGCATCGCCATGAGCTTCGCCAACGCCGGCATCGCGGTACAGATTCTGGACATGGCGCAGCCGGCGCTCGACCTTGGGCTGGAGCGCATCCGCGGCAACTACGCGACTTCGGTTGCGCGTGGTTCCACGCCGCAGACCAAGGCCGACAAGGCACTGGCGCTGATCTCCACCACCTCGCGCTACGAAGACATTGGCCAGGCCGACATCGTGGTGGAAGCGGTGTTCGAGGAGATGAAAATCAAGCACGAGGTCTTCGGCGCGCTCGACAAGGTGATGAAGCCCGGAGCCATCCTCGCAAGCAACACGTCCACGCTCGACATCGACAACATCGCCTCTGCAACGAAGCGGCCGGAGGACGTGATCGGCACGCACTTCTTTTCCCCAGCGAACGTGATGAAACTGCAAGAGAACGTGCGCGGCGCGAAGTCCAGCGCACAGACCATCGCCAGCGTGATGAACCTCGCGAAGACGCTCGGCAAGGTGCCGGTGCTCGCGGGTAACTGCTTCGGCTTCATCGGCAATCGCATCCTCTACACCTACGGGCGCGAGTGCGATTTCATGCTGGAAGAGGGCGCAACCCCGTGGCAGATCGACCGCGCCCTGCAAGGCTTCGGGTTTCCGATGGGCTTGTACCTGATGCGTGACCTCGCCGGGCTCGACGTGAGCTGGAGAGTGCGCAAGGGCAACGCCGCCACGCGCGACAAGTCGCTGCGTTACTCGCCTGTTTCCGACCGGATCTGCGAGCTGGGCCGCTTCGGCCAGAAGACCGGCGCGGGTTACTACAAGTACGAAGGCCGCAATGCTTCGCCCGATCCGCAGATCGAAAAGCTGATCGAGTCGGTGGCTGCGGATTTGGGCGTAAAGCGTCGCGCGGTGAGCGACGAGGACATCGTCACGCGCGTGCTGAGCGCCATGGCCAACGAGGGCGCACGGATTCTGGGCGAGGGCGTTGCCATTCGCGCATCCGATATCGATGTGACCTATCTCTACGGCTACGGCTTCCCGCGGCATCAGGGTGGACCCATGTTCTGGGCTGAGAGCCAAGGTCTGGACAAGGTGCTGGAAGTGGTGCAGCGGTATCACGCGGAGCAGGGCGCGATCTGGGCGCCGGCAGCCTTGCTGATCGAGCGCGCGGCTTCAGGGAAAGGCTGGAATGTAGGAGGGGCGTAAGCCCCGACAGGCGTCCGCCCATCGAACCGCTTCGCAGCTCACGCCGCTCCTGCACGAGAATCGCACCATGACCCAGACCACGCCGCGCCAACCCTTCGTCCAGCACGCCCAAAACGGCCGCATCGTCACGCTTACGTTCAACAGCCCGCAGACGCGCAACGCCATCGGCGTTTACGAGGATTGCGTCGACATTCTCGACGCGCTGCGCCGCGCCACCGACGATCCGGCCGTGAGCTGCATCATCCTCACCGGCTCCGGCACCGCGTTTTCCGCCGGCGGCAATCTCAAGGGCATGAAAGAGCGCAAGGGCATTGGCCGGCTGGACGCGCCCGACGCCACGCGCGCCAATTACAAGCGCGGCGTGCAGCGCGTCATCCAGGCGCTATGGGATTGCGAGGTGCCGATGATCGCGGCCATCAACGGCCATGCCATCGGCCTGGGTCTGGACCTGGCCTGCATCTGCGACATGCGCATTGCTGCGGACAGTGCGCGCTTCGCATCGAGCTTCATCAAGATGGGGCTGGTTCCCGGCGACGGCGGCGCCTGGATTCTGCCGCGCGCCGTCGGCCTGGCGCGGGCCGCGGAGATGATTCTCACCGGCGACACGCTCGACGCCGCGCAGGCCTTGGAATGGGGCCTGGTATCGCAAGTCGTGCCGGCCGATCAGCTCATGGCCGCTGCGCAAAAGCTCGCCGCGAGAGTCGCCGCCAATCCTGTCAAGGTGCTGCGCCTGGCCAAGCGCCTGCTGCGCGAAGGCCAGCAGCAGCGCCTCGCCGACGTGCTCGAACTGTCCGCCGCGTTCCAGGCGCTGGCGCACGAAACCGAAGATCACGCCGAGGCGGTGGACGCGTTTCTGGAGAAGCGCGAGCCGCGGTTTACCGGGCGGTGAGCGTTGGTGATTCGTAGGGTGCTGATGAGGCGATAGCCGAATCGCACCAGCAGCGCTGCCCGCTTTCGTATCTGCGTAGTCGATTCAAGGAGCCAAACCTCATGACCCCCTACCCGCAAAATCTCTTCGACCTCAGCGGCCACAAGGCCCTGGTCACCGGCGCGTCTGGCGGCCTCGGCCGTCATTTCGCGCTGACCCTGGCGCGCGCGGGTGCGCAGGTCGTTCTCGCCGCGCGCCGCACCGACAAGCTTGCCGAGGCGGTGCAGGAGATCGAACACGCCGGCGGCAAGGCCTTGGCCGTCGCGATGGACGTGGTGGACCGTGCGAGCGTGATCGCGGCGCTGGACGAAATCGCGGCCCGCATCGGCACCGTGAACATCGTGGTCAACAACGCCGGCGTCAGCGGTACCAAGCGCGCGCTCGATTACACCGACGAGGACTGGACCTGGGTGGTGGACACCAACCTCAAGGGCGCGTGGATCGTGGCGCAGGAAACGGCGCGCCGGCTGATCGCGGCCAAGCAACCCGGCAGCATCGTCAACATCACTTCCATTCTCGGCAGCCGCGTCACCAGCCTGCTCAGCCCTTACGCCGCGGCCAAGGCGGGCCTCAAGCACCTGACCCAGACCTTGGCCCTGGAGTTCGCGCGTTACGACATTCGGGTCAACAGCATCGCGCCGGGCTACTTCATCACCGACATCAACCGCGAGCAGCTTGCCGGCGATCAGGGCGAGAAGCTGCGCGCGCGCATTCCCACACGTCGTTTCGGCGAATACGAGAACCTGGAAGGTCCGCTGCTGCTGCTGGCCTCGCAGGCGGGAGTGCACATGACCGGGTCGGAGATCGTGGTTGATGGCGGGCATCTGGTGAGCGCTTTGTAAGCTCGTCTTCCGCGTTCCGCGCGATCAGGGATTCAGCAATTCTCCGTAGACCGCGAGATTGTTTTCCACCATCTGGTCCACGGAAAACTCGCGCTCGATACGTGCACGACCCTGTGTACCCAGCAGGCGACGCCGATCGGCGTTTCTGACCAGTTCCTCGATCGCTGCCGCCAGTTCGCTTGCATCGCCCGGTGCCACCAGCAGTCCGGTTTCGCCGTGGGCGACCGCCTCCGGCATTCCTCCCGCGCGGCTGGCGATGATCGGCACGCCTGCCGCGGAAGCTTGCAGCAGCGATACGCCCAAACCTTCCATCAAGGCGGGATGAACCAGCAGGTCGAGGCATCCGATCCAACGCGTGAGGTCTTTGCGGAATCCGGCGAAGCTGACGATGCCATCGAGGTCCGCAGTCTCGCGCTCCAGTGCCTCGCGCAGAGGCCCCTGGCCGAAACAGATCACGCGCAGATTTCCGGGAGCGGGCTTAAGGCGTAGTGCATCGAACAGCACGCGATGGCCTTTGCGCTCGATCAGTTGCGCCACCACGCCGATCAGTACCGCGTCGCTCGGCACGCCGAATTCCTGCGCGAATGCGGTGCGCGATTCGGGGTGTTGCCACGGCAGTGGATCGACGCTGGAGCGAACCACGCGCAGCTTGTGCGCAGGCACGCCCTCGTGAGCGAGCACATCGGCAATGCCCTGCGAGATCGCGATGATCCGATCATGCAAGCGGTACTTGAGCGCGACCCAGGCGCGCGCCTCGGGATTGTCCACGCGGCGCGACAGCACGCAGCGCGTTGCGCCGAGTTTCGCAGCAAGCCCGCCCATCACATCGGCGCCGCGGCGCGAGTGCAGATGCACGATGTCGGGCCGTTCGCGCTTCAGAATGCGGCGCAGACGGAAGGCGAAGCCCAAGTCGAGATCGCCCGAGCACGGCACCTCGATCACCTTCACCGAAGTGTTCGCGAAGTGCTGACCGATGGCCGCGCCCGGCGGGCATGCCAGCACGCATTCGACGCCGCGCCGGCTCATGCCGTGCAGAAGAAACGCCACCTGCTGCGCGCCGCCGTACAGGTGCATGCCGGTTTCGACGTGGACGACTTTCATGCGCGCGAGAGCAATTCGGCCGCGGCGGCGGCAACCCGCGCTGGGGTGAGACCTCGCATGCAGGTGAACGCGCCGCCGCAGGTGGGATGCCGCTTGCATGGAGCGCAGGGCAGCGCGTCGTACATCACGCGCAGCGGCGAATCGGCGCCGCGCGTGTACGGACAGGTCGATCCGAACAGAGCGATCACGGGGCGGCGCACGGCGATGCCGATGTGCGTCAGGCCGGTGTCCACACCAATCACGAGGCGAGCCTGTTCGAGCAAGGCAGGGACGACGGCGAGCGGGGTCTTGCCGGCGAGGCTGATCGAGCCCGGTGGCAGCGTGCTCAGGATGCGTTGCGCGGCTTCGACATCGCCTGGCCCGCCGAATAGAACGCAAGGCCCTGCAGGCAACTCGGCTAGGCGATGGCCGAGTTCGCCCCAGTAGGTTTCCATCCAGTGTTTCTGCGGCCGCGTGGTGAATGGGCACAGGGCGACTAAGCCGGGGTTCAGTCCGGAAGCGGACAGCATTTCGAGCGCGCGGACGCGTTGATCCTCGTGCGGCCACAACCGTGGCGGACCGGGATCAGATCCGGTGAGCTGTTGCGCCAGGAAGCGGTATTCCGAACTGATGTCGGCGATGTCGCCGCCCTTCGGAATCAGGCGAGTCAGCAGAAAGCCACCGGGTTCTTTCGACTCGAACCCGATCCGTTCGCGCGCCGGCGCCATGCGCGTGAGCACGCGCGTCTTCAGCAAGCCTTGAGCATCGATCACCCAGTCGAAGCGCTCGCAAGCCGCCAACAGCCCCCGCGTGGCCCGCAGCCCCGCCCAGGAATCGAGTGCTGCCGGCGGCAGCCGGATCAGTTCGTCCAGGCGCGGATCGCCTTCCAGAATCGACGCAAATCCGGGCTGTGCCAGCCAGGCGATGTGTGCTTGAGGAAACGCGCGCCGCAAGCCTTCGAGCAGGGATGTGCAGAACACGATGTCGCCCAAAGCCGAAACGCGAACGATCAGGATGCGTTGCGGGGCGGGGAGGGGGAGAGTCATCGTCTTATAATAATGGTCAGTCCCGCACGCGCTGCGGGCTTTTTGTTCAGCGCACTCATCCAAGCAACCCACAGGAATCACCCCGATGACGACAATGGCCGACCGCGACGGCTGGATCTGGTACGACGGCGAGATGCGGCCATGGCGTGACTGCACCACGCATGTGCTCACGCATACGCTGCACTACGGCGTCGGCTGTTTCGAAGGCGTGCGCGCGTATCACACGCCGCGCGGCACCGCGATTTTCCGCCTTCAGGACCACACCAAGCGCCTGTTCAACTCGGCCAAGATCCTGGGCATGAAGATGCCGTACACGCCGGAGCAGCTCGCCGAAGCGCAGCTAGACGTGCTGCGTCGCAACGAGTTGAAGGAAGCCTACCTGCGGCCGATGGTGTTCTTCGGCGCCGAGGGCATGGGCCTGCGCGCGGACAATCTCAAGACGCACGTCATCGTCGCCGCCTGGACCTGGGGTGCGTACCTGGGCGCAGAGAATTTCGAGCGCGGCATCCGCGTGAAGGTGTCCAGCTTCGTGCGCAACCACGTCAATGCCGGCATGGCGCGGGCCAAGGCCAACGGCCAGTACATCAACTCGATGCTGGCGCTCAACGAGGTGCTGCGCGACGGCTACGACGAGGCGATCACGCTCGACATCAACGGACACGTTCAAGAGGGCAGTGCGGAGAACATCTTCCTGGTGCACGAGGGCGAACTGCACACGCCCGATCTCAATGCCTGCCTAGACGGCATCACGCGCCGCACCATCATCCGACTGGCCGGCGACTTCGGCATCAAGGTGAGCGAGCGCCGCATCACGCGCGACGAACTGTACTGCTGCGACGAGGCCTTCTTCACCGGCACGGCGGCGGAGGTCATGCCGATTCGCGAAGTGGACAATCGCCCCATCGGAAATGGTTCGCGCGGACCGGTCACCGCCAGGTTGCAGGCGGCGTATCTGGCGCTGGTGAAGGGGCAGAGCGACCAGTATCCGGACTGGCTCAGCCCGATCTGAAGCGGCCGGTCTGAAGAGCCCAGTCTGAAGAGCCCAGTCTGAAGAGCGGTATGCTCGGGTCAGTTGAGAGCGGGTGAATACCATGACTGCCGTATGCAAACCGAGCCTGACCGAAACCGAGTATCTGGCCATCGAGCGAGCCTCGATCGACCGAAAGTGCGAGTTCGTCAACGGCGAGATGTTCGCCATGTCAGGCGCGAGCTTTCCGCACAACGTGCTGACGCGCAACCTCATTGTGGCGCTGCAAACACGGCTCAGGGGCGGGCCGTGCCAGGCCTTGTCGCAAGACCTGCGCACACGCGTGAACCCCACGCGCATGTACACCTATCCCGATGTGCTGATCGTCTGCGGAACCCCGCAATTCATCGACGGCGAGCACGACACGCTGATCAACCCCACCGTGATTTTCGAGGTGCTTTCGCCCTCCACCGAATCCTGGGATCGCGGCGGCAAGTTCCAGCACTACCAGGCCATCGAGAGCCTGAGCGAGTACGTGCTGGTGTCGCAGACCGCGAAGCGTGTGGAACTGTTCCGGCGGCAGGCGCCGCAGTGGACGTATATCCGTGTCGAGGGTGCCGGCGAGAACCTGAGCTTGCAGTCCGTGGACCTCACGATACCGCTGGCGGAAATCTTCGACGGACTGAATTTCGACGGCGTGGCCGAACCTGCGCCGCCGCCGCGCTCGTGATCGATCGGCAGTCTGTCTAGCCGCGCTGGCCCATCCACACGCCTGCGGCTGCAAGCCCAAACCCGGCCGCGTCCTGCAAGCTGAAATGCACGCCCAGCACGGCGGCTGCGAGCACGGCCGTCACCGGCGGCACCAGGAAGAACAGGCTTGCCACGCGCCCGGCCGCGCCGCGTTTCAGCAGCCACAAATAGAGCAGCAGACCCGAACAGGAATTGACGACGATGATCCAGAGCGTGCCGCCGATAGCCGCAGGGCTCAGGTGCAGACTAAGTCCTTCGCTCCACCAGGCCAGCGGCAGCAGCACCAGCATCGCCGCCGTAACCTGTGCCACCGGCGCCAGGCGCGCATCGAGGTTTCCTGCATGCCGCTTCTGGTACAGCGTGCCCAGGCTCAGGGCCAGCAGCGCCAGCAGCATGCAGACGTAGCCCGGAACATTGTCCGGCGCGCGCAGCTCCGGGCCTATCACCAGCAGCACGCCGATCAACCCCAGGCCAAGTCCCATCACGGCCGGCCAGCGCATGCGCTCGCCCAGCAACAGCGCGCCGCCCAGCGCGGTGGTCAGCGGCATCAGGCCTGCGACCAGCCCGCCGGTGGAAGCCGGCACGCCCATGTGCATGGCGGTGTAGACGAAGCCGAAGAATCCGCCTTGCAGGAGCACGCCGCCGATGCAAGCGTGAATGAGGTCGCGCTTCAACGGTCGCGGCGCGCGCTGCACCAGGAGCCACAGTCCGATGATCAGCGCGGTGCCGGCGAATCGCAGCACCGACAGGGTGATCGGCCCGCTACCCTGCAGGGCGAAGCCGGCCGAGATGTAGCCGGTGCTCCACAGCACGACGAAGGTGAGGCCGCCGAGCGTGTCGCTACTGGCGGCGGGGGCGTTCGGGGTTTGCGACATCGGGTGCGGAAGCGGTGGAAGTCAGCCAGTTTACGGCGAGGCCCGCGGCAGGCTGCACAATGGCGCGTCCGCGGGAGATCGAAACATGTCCAAGGTCGTCAACCTCAACAAGGTGCGCAAGCAGAAGGCGCGGGAGGCCGCCGCGGTGCAGGCGGCGGAAAATCGCGTGCGCTTCGGGCGCACCAAAGCGCAGAAGGAAAGCGATGCGGCGGCGACGCTGGAGTTGCAGCGCAGGCTGGATGGGGTGAGGCGCGAGCCGGGGGGAGCGAAGGGGCTGTAGGAGGGGGCCGGCCCCCACGGGCGCGCCCAACAAAATCCGACGGTGGTTAGCAAACGCGCCGGCCGGCCGGGCCCCCCCCAAAAAA
>JBQTHL010000088.1:0-2971 GCA_052389915.1 Panacagrimonas sp. | reverse complement strand
GCAGAAGGACCTGGCGCAGTGCCTCGAACACTTCGCAGGGCTGGGTGACGCCATGCTGGCGACGAGCACGCTCCCGGAGGTGGTCGATCTCTATCGGGACGCCGGGCTGCCGCTGGAGGCGCGGCGCGTGCAGCGCGTGTTGCAGGAAAAGGTTGGCGAGTCCCGCGCCTCGATGGGCCAGCATGAATTCGTGCAAATGATTCCGAAGGACGAGATGGAGGCCTGGCTTGCGGGAAAGAGCGAGGGCGGCCTCGACCAGGCCTTGCTCAGGATTGCCCTCGAGTTCATGACCCGCGAGGCCGAGATGCGCCAGCAGATTGCGGACACGGCCAAGGCGGCACCGCTGTTCTCGATGATCACCAAAACCCTGCACGCGGAAGATCACGTGGCTGGAACGGTCGGGAATGCGGCCACCGACGAAACCGGCGCCCTGCTGTTCGAGGCGAGCCGGTGGATGCAGCTGAGTACGTTCTGGCTGTTCCGCATCCTGGACCATGTGATCGAGCAATTCGGCGTCGATTCGGGCGACCTGGTTTCCCGGATCAACGCGTCTGGTCTGTTCGAAGAGGACACCGCCCTGTTGCAGAAAGGCGTCCAGGCCTGGCTCGACGAAGACCACATCCAGGCGGTTCACCTGCTGATCCCGCAAATCGAGCGCGCCGTGCGCGCGCTGATGCATGCGATCGGACAGCCAGTGACGAAGCCGCACCGGGAAGTCGAGGGGGTTTCGCAGGCCATCGGGATCGGGGATGCCCTGCATGATCCCGAGTTCGCGAAGGCGTATGGGCCCGATCTGCGATTCCACTTGATGGCCCTGTACGCCGACCCTCGCGGATGGAATCTTCGCAATCGCCTGGCGCACGGCCTCCTGCGTGCCCACGACATGGATGCCGGCCTCAGCGTGTGGCTGATCCAGACGCTCCTGCTGCTGGGCATCAGTGCCATCGCCAAAGGTGATGCGCCTGCGCCCGCAGTCGGCGACTGACCCGCGATGACAACGCCCACCGAAGCCTGGCGCGGTCAGGTCCAGATGGGCATCGGCTGGGGACTGTTCGTCGGTCGCGCCGGCGATGGGGCGACCCATGCCCATCACGCGGTGCAGGTGCTGCTGTCGGAATCGGCGCAAGCCGTGTGGACGCGGCCGACCGGATGGCTGCGCGTGAGCGGAATCGTGATCGGCGCCGATGTCGAGCATCAGCTGGCACCGACGACGGAGAGCGTGACCCTGTTGTATGTCGAACCGCACTCCGCGGCTGGTCGGCATCTGGGCGGATCACTTCGCGACGGCGCGCAGGTGCTCGATCCCGGTGAGGTCGCGGCCGCCCGACGGGCGCTGGGCGACACGCCGGATACAGCGTCCATCGCTGCACTCGTCGAGCAGATCGGAGGTGTCGACCGGATGGCCGATCATCGGCCCACCGGAGACGCCCTGATCGCCGAACTGATCGAATCGCTTCCGGCCCGGCTACCGGATCGACTCACCACCGCGACCCTCGCCGAGCAGGCGCGTCTGTCGCAGAGCCGATTCCTTCACCGCTTCCGCGCCCATACCGGCCTGCCGCTACGACCCTATCTGCGATGGCGACGGCTTCTCGTGGCCATGACAGGCGTTATGGAGGGCCGATCGCTGACACAGGCCGCGGTCGACGCTGGATTCGCCGACGCCGCGCATTTCACGCGTACCTTCCGCCGTCACTTCGGCATTCCCCCCAAAACGCTGCTCGACCTGCAACCCGGGCGCTGAGCAGCCAGATCGTTCAAGCGTTCGTGGCTGTGCACGCTGCAAGCTCTGGCCATCACTGGAGCGATGCGATGCGAACCCTGATCCGTTACCTGTCCTATCCGCTAATCGCCGGCGGCGCGGCCGTGCTGCTGGTCGTGCTGGCCGATCGCGGGGTGTCCTACTGGCCGGTGTTTCCCCTGGTCGTGACCATCGCCATCGCCTGCGTGGCGCTGCTCGAACGCATCGCACCTTTCGAGCCGGCGTGGAACCGCGATCACGGCGGCGACACCAGGGTCGATGCCGGGCATTTCCTGGTGAGCTACCTGCTGATCCAGTCGGCCGTCGCGTCGGCTTTCGGGTTGCGTGCGCTGCTGCCGCAGACCTGGGGGTTGTGGCCGCACGCGGCACCGATGGTCGTGCAGGTGTTGCTGGCCGGCGCTGTGATGGATTTGGGACTGTATGCGATGCACCGGGCGAGCCACGCCCACGGCCTGCTATGGCGCCTGCATGCGATTCACCATAGCCCCGAGCGCCTGTACTGGCTCAACGGAGGGCGTCGTCATCCGCTGTCGGCGCTGGTGCTCGCGGGCCCTGGATTGACTGTGCTGCTGCTGTTGGGCGCCACGCCCATCGCGGTCGGGGCCTGGCTCAGCTTCATGAGCGTGCATCTGGCGTTCCAGCACGCGAATCTCGACTACCGGCTCGGACCCCTCCGGCATCTGCTTGGCGTCTCGGAGATGCACCGCTGGCATCACAAGCGAGAGTTCGAGGACGCCCAGGTCAACTTCGGGGAGGTGTGGTTGGTCTGGGATCACCTGTTCGGAACCTTCCACGACGCGCCGCGCAGTCCCGGCGCAGGTGAGGTAGGTCTGCGCGACAATCTCGTGCCGCTGACGTACATCAAACAGCTCGCCTGGCCCTTTGCGCGGCCATAAGAGAGAACTCGTGGACCAGTGTTTCGCTTGGTAGAGAATCGGCGTCTGAGGATTCGTACCGCCTCGCGAGTGACTGACTCGTACCGAGCCCATTTTCCGAGCCGTTCCACAGCTTCGATTTCTCGAGTTCGATGTGATGGACTTCGCAACTTGGCATTGCGCACTTGTATGAAAGGACGAAAGCTCTGAACCGCCCCGGGAATTTCGGAGGCTCCATCACTTGAGAGAATGGAGCCATGACCAGAGCATCGAAGTATTCCCCGGAAGTGCAGGAGCGCGCGGTCCGGATGGTGGCGGAGCACGCGGCGCAGCA
>JBQTHL010000087.1:0-18254 GCA_052389915.1 Panacagrimonas sp. | reverse complement strand
GGGGCGCCCGGGGTTTGGGCCCCTTCGGGGGGGGTGTGGGTTTTTTTTACACAAACCACAACCCCCCCCCCCCGCCTGCGGGGGCACCAAACCCCCCCCCCAACGCGGCGATCAAATGATGGTTAACAGGCCCTATGGCGCCGGCGCGCTCTTGAGAATGGCCGCACTCAGCTCGGTGGACAGACGCGCCCGCTGGAGTTCGTAGATCGGCGTGAAGAACACGCGATGCGCGACCACTTCGTGAAACACCGCGCGCAGGTCTTCCGGGGCCAGGCTCAGACGCCCGTCCAGCCAGGCCGAGACCTTGGCCGCGCGGATCAGCATGCTCATGCCGCGTGGGCCGATGCCGGCGAGCACCAGTTCGTCCATGTCCACGTCCGACAACTTGATGCCGTACTCCGCGGGCCGGTGCGTGGCGCGGCGTAGGTGCCCGGCAAAGCGTTGCACCGCATCGCCGGCCTGCACCGTTTCCTGAATGAGACGAGCCACCTCGGGCAGTGCGCGGTAGTCGAGCAGGCCTTCGGGCATGCCTTCGACCAGGGTTTCGGTGTCGTGAAAGCGCGGGTCGAACATGAGCTGTCGATGCACTCCCTCGTCGTCGCTGGGCTCGATCAGGATTTCCATGAGAAAGCGGTCGCGCGCGGCGCCGGGTAGTTCGAAAGTCTCTTCCTTCTCCACGCGGTTGCGGTCGGCAAACACTTGCAGGTAGGGAAACTGGTGCTCGGCGTTGAATGCGGTGACGGTGCGCTCGGCCATCACGCGCAGCAGCAGCGAATGCACCTGCGGGCGCGCGCGGTTGATCTCGTTGAAGAAGAACACCGACAGCTCGTCGCCCTTGGCCAGCAGCGGGCCTGCTTCGACCCGCGGCTTGCCGTCGCGGTCCACGTAGGTGTGGTAGACCAGATCGTGCGGCATCAGGTCGATGGTGCCCTCGATGCGCTGGTAGGCGCCGCCCACACCGCGCGCCGCGGCGCGCAGCACGGTGGTCTTGCCGACGCCGACATTGCCTTCGAGCAGCACATGCCCGCGCGCAATCACCGAGATGGTGAGCAAACGCACCGCCGGCGCAAGGCCCAGCGCGATGCTGTTGAGTGTTCTCTCGAAATGCAGCGCCTTGTCGCGCCAGTCCTGCAGATACGCTTCGCGCATCGCTCCCCCTCGTTATTGTTCCCGGCAGGCAGCACTTACCGTGCCGACCCCTACCGCGGCCGGATGATGATCTCGCGCTCGCAGATGTCGCCCACGTCCGCGCCGCAGGTGCGCGGCTTCATATCGCCGTCGAGGCACACGCGGACTTCGGTCAGGTAATGACTGCGGCATTCGATGGTGAGGGCCTCTGCGCCCATGCCGGGATTGGTTTCGAGAAAGGCTTCCTCGAATTGCGTTTTCGAGATGCGCTGATTGGCCCGACCGCTGAGAAAGCTGTCCGGCATCTGCACCGCCCGACGCGCTTCTTCGACGCGGGCGAAGTAGGTTTCGGCCGCAAGACCGCTGCACGTGCCGAACTGCTTCCATTGCTCGCGCACCGTCTCCGCATCGGGAATCAGCGGCGCCATGCGCCTGATCAGCTCATCCATCAGCGCGTCGGACAGAGCCGCGGGCTCCGCGCAGGCTGCGGCCGCATCGATGTTTTCTTTTGCCGACAGGCCACGCACGACGAAACCCTGCGCAGCGCCGCACGCTGCCGCATTCCCGGCGCGCTTGAGCGCGTAGCAGGACTCCGGCCACCACGTCAGGCTCAGCACCCACGCGGTGGGTGGCGGATCGAGTGCCCGGATGGGTGCGCTCACCAGGACGGCCATCAGCATCAGTCCGCTGAGCAGGCGATGTCGCACTGTGTTGCCTGAAGTCTTCATCAAGATTCCTTTCGATGGTTGGCGAGCCTGCGGCCACGCAGCAGCGGGTCGCAAGAGGTATGCGTGCGCGCTTGCGCTGTCCCAGCGCCGAGCTTGAACGCCGCTGCGACACGCAATTGGCGTGTCGCCAGCCCGCGAGCAGTTTCGCGAACGCGGCTGGGCTCTGGGTCATCGCCGACACACCGGCGTGGCGGGTCTGACTCAGACACCGCCACTGCGCCATCCAAGTCCCGCCCTCGGATAAGTCCAGGGGTTTGATGCCATGAGGAAATTCTCCCTTCCGCGACATGGCACGCCCACTGCCTCTGCGTGCTCACGTCGTGCCGGGTCGTGTGCACGATGAACAGGCCCGTACTGCCGCGTCGAGCATCAAGGACTCAGCGGGCGGGAAAAATCATGTAGCGATAAGGAGGAGGTCAGCACATGTATTCGCTCGAAACGAAACGCCGATGGGGGGTGCTCTGCGCGGCAGCCGTCATGGGAATTTTCAGCAGCGCGGCGCTGGGTAATGCCGAGCAGGTCCAGCGGTCCAAGGACCCCAACCAGTGGGGCGCACCCGGCGGCGACCTGGGCATGACCCGCAACAGCAAGCTGGCCGACATCAACACCGGCAACGTCAACAAGCTCCAGATGATGTGGTCGCAGGCCAGCGGTACCTTGCGCGGTCACGAGGGTCAGCCCCTGGTCATCACGGAAGGCGGCAAGACCATGATGTACATGATCTCCGGCTGGCCCAACATCGTGCAGGCGCTGGACCTCGACAATCCGGATCAGCCCAAGGCGATCTGGCGCTATGTGAAGCAGTCAGACCGCGACGAATCCGCCGTACCTCGTGCCTGCTGCGACACGGTCAATCGCGGCCTGTCGTACGCGGCGGGCAAGGTCGTTTTCGGCACGCTCGACGGCTTCGTGATCGCGCTCGACGCCAAGACCGGCAAGGAAGCCTGGGTGGTCAAGCACGCGTTCCCGGACGCGGGCGAAACCATCACCCCGGTGCCGCTGATTGCCGAGGACAAGGTGTTCATCGGCTTCGGCGGCGACGAGTTCGCCGCACGCGGTCGTGTCACCGCCTACAACCTTGCCGACGGCAAGAAGTCCTGGGAGTGCCACAGCACCGGCACCGACGCCGACATGTGCATCACGGCCGGTACGAACAAGGCCAATCCGCATTTCGGCACGGCCGGCAAGAACCTGGGGACCGAGTCCTATCCCGGGGAAGAGTGGAAACGTGGCGGCGGCGCGTCCTGGGGCTTCTACAGCTATGACCCCGAGCTGAAGCTGATCTACCACGCCACCGGCAACCCCGGTCTGTGGAGCCCGTCGTATCGCTGCAAGTTCAAGACGCACGAGGAGTGCAACAACAACACCGGCATGGGTCCGCAGGACAACAAGTGGTCCATGGCGATCATGGCCCGCAAGGTGGACACGGGCGAGGCCGTGTGGGCTTACCAGATGACGCCGTTCGACCAGTGGGACTACGACGGCATCAACGAGAACATGCTCACCGACATGGAGATCGACGGCAAGATGGTCAAGGCGCTCACGCACTTTGATCGCAACGGTTTTGCCTACGTTCTCGACCGCACCAACGGCAACCTGCTGCGCGCGCACAAGTACGTGACGGTCAACTGGGCCGAGAAAGTCGATCTGAAGACCGGTCGCCCGATCAAGGTCAAGGAGCACTCTCCGTTCGGTCTCGGCAACAACGTGCAGGCCTGCCCGTCCGCCATGGGCGGCAAGGATCAGCAGCCCTGTGCGATGGACCCGGCCGAACCCGGCATTGCCTACTGCCCGACCAACAACTGGTGCATGGAACTGGAACCGCAGGAACGTTCGCACACGCAGCAGGGCACGGTATATGTCTTTGCCAACGTGTTCATGTACCCGGAAAAGCCCGGTGTCACCGGCAAGCTCAAGAAGTTCAACGTGCTGACCGGCGAAACCATCTGGGAAGTTCCTGACCAGTATCCGAACTGGGGTGGTGCGCTGACCACCGCGGGCGGCCTGGTGTTCTACGGCAGCCTCGGTGGCGACTTCCGCGCGGTGGATCGCAAGACCGGCAAGGTGTTGTGGAGCCGCAAGCTGTCTTCCGGAATCATCGGCAATCCCGTCACCTACAAGGTGAAGGGCAAGCAGTACGTGTCGGTGTGGGCGGGCATCGGCGGCTGGATCGGTCTGCCGGTCACCGCGGGTCTGGACCTGGACGACAAGTTCGGCGCCATCGGTGCCACGGCCATGACCAAGGCTGCCAACCTGGACAAGATTCCGCAGGGCGGCACGATGTACACCTTCCGCATCGGCGACTAAAGCTTCAGATCAAGATGGATGGGACCCGGCGTCTTTGAGGCGCCGGGTCTTTTTTGCTTTCAGATGTTGCGGCTCGAAAGCAAAAAGCGACAAGCGAGAGAATCACGCGAAGGCGCAAAGAAAAAAGACGCAGAGACGTAGAAAAAAACACCAAGGAAAAAGCACTTGGATTTCCTGCGTCTTTGCGCCGTTCTCTTTGTCTTTTCGTGATTCTTGTGGCTGTAAAAATCGAGAGGAGAGCCTCACTTGAATATTCGGATGAGCAGAGCGCTGAACGCGGCGATCGCTACGGTCCTGCTGTCGGCGAGCGCGGCCGCGCTGGCGCAAACCTCGGAACCCGTTCGCCCCCTGCGCGTTTGCGCCGACCCCGGCAACATGCCGCTGTCCAACATCAAGGGCGAAGGCTTCCAGAACAAGATCGCCGAAGTCGTCGCTGCGGGCCTGGGCACCACGCTGACCTACGACTGGCGCGTGTCCACCGAACGCGGCCTGTTCCGCGGCACCATCAACGCCAATACCTGCGACCTGTTCATGGACCTGCCCACGGGCCTGGAAATGGTTCTGAGTACGGTGCCGCTCTATCGCAGCACCTTCGTGCTCGCGTACCGCGAAGATCGCAATTACAAGGTCGACAGTCTGGACGATCCGCTGCTCAAGACCCTGAAGATCGGCGTGTACCAGATGTCGTCTGTGCGCGAGGCGCTCGGCCAGCGCGGCGTCAAGGAAAACACGGTGGTGCAGCACATCAGCTACGACGGCGATGCCAAGCCCGAACGCCAGCCCTCGTACCAGGTGCAGCGCGTGATCGACGGCGAGCTCGACATGGCCGCAATCTGGGGTCCGTTCGCGGGTTACTACAAGACCCAGCGCAAGGCAGACATCGTGTTGCAGCCGCTCAATCTGATGGACGACCGCAACCCGCTCGAGTTCGACATGGGCATCGCGGTGCGGCGCGGCGACAAGGCCTACAAGGCCCGCATCGAGGCGGTGCTGCTCAAGGAGAAAGACAAGATACGCAAGGTGCTGGAAGACTACGGCGTGCCGCTGGTGGACTGCGACGCCTGCATCATCGACGGCACGCTGCCTTCGCACGGGCCTTACGCTGCGCCGGAACCCGAACCCGTCACGGAATCGGCCAAGGCCAAGGGCAGCGCGGTGCCCATCGCCACGCTGCAGGAATGGCTGGCGCAGGGTTCTTCGCCCGATCTCGAACTGAGCAATGCGGTGATCGGCGACGACATCGGCCGCGTGCGCTATCTGGTCGAACGCAAGGCCAACGTCAACACGCGCGACCACGAAGGCTATGCGCCGCTGCACAACGCCGCGCGTATCGGCTCGGTGGAAGTGGCGAGATACCTGCTCGACCATGGCGCCGAGATCAACGCCACCGAGCGCGACGGCTGGACACCGCTGATGTTCGCCGCCTGGCGCGACAAGGCCGACATGGCGCTGTTGCTCATCGGCCGCAAGGCGCGTATCGAAGCGACCAACACGCAGGGGCTGACGCCGCTGGCCCTGGCCACGCAGCACGGCCGCGAAGCGTCTGCCAAGGTATTGATCGAGGCCGGCGCCGACGTCAATCGCGCCGTGGGTGTCGGTGCCTTCACGCCGCTGATGCTGGCGGTTGCCAAGAACTCCACCGACGTGGTGGAGGCCCTGATCTCCAAGGGCGCCGATGTGAATGCGCGGAACACCGCCGGCTACACCGCGCTGATGGTCGCGGCCGCCGGCAATCTGGCGGACATCGCAGGCGTGCTGATCCGCAATCGAGCGGACGCGTCGGTAAAAAGCGAAGACGGCCGCACGGCGTTGACCATTGCGCGCGAGCGCGATTTCCGGGCAATACTCGAACTGCTGGAAAAATCGTGATCGCGATTCGATCGAACAACAACTTGAAGGAGATCCTTGTGTCGAGGAATGTGTTTGCGGCCCTGGCTGCGATGGCGCTGATGACGAATGTGGCTTGCGCGAAAGAAACCAGCGAGCCGGCGGTGGTTGCCGCCGCTCCCCTGGAGGTCGCAGCCGATGCGACAGCGGAGCCGTCATTCCCCGTTCCCAAGCAATCTTCTGCGTCCACGGCCACCGCCACCGCGGCTCCTGCAGGTAGCATGCCTCCCATAGACAGGGTCAAGGCGGCGGAAAAGGGATCCCTGAAAAACCCGTACAACGACACGCAAGCCCACATCGTCGAAGAGGGCAAGAAGCTCTGGTTCAGCAAGAGCTGCAACGGCTGTCACGGCGGCGGCGGCGGCGGCGGCATGTGCCCGCCCGTGAGCAACGAAACCTGGATCTACGGCGGCGACGACGACACCTTGTTCCGGCTGGTCGCACTGGGGTCGGTCGAACTGGCAAACGCCGGCTACGCGCGCAAGCAGAGCGAAAACGTCAAAGGACCCATGGTGCCCTTCGGAGCGCTCATCACGACCGATGACGATCTGTGGAAGATCATCACTTTCATCCGCTCCAACTATCGCGGCGGCCCGGCGAAGAAGTATGGCAATCAGGCGCAGCCCACGCCGTAACGCGACAGAACCTCTCGGCGCGCCGCTTGGCGCGATGAGACCCGCGCGGCCCCGCGTCATCAGGGCCTGAGATGGACAAGACCCGCACGAAAAGCCCAAGGGCTCGTTGCGGGCGCGTCGATACGGATGCCGAATCCGGGCGCCCGTCACCGACCGGGACGGACGAAACGTCGCCGGGAACTTTTCCCGACGACGAGTTCGCAGTACTCTCCATCCACAACAGCTGCGACGACATGACACGCGGCGTACCGGACCCGGCAGGCACCAGGTCAGGCAATCGCGTCGAGAGCATCGACAGCAATCAAATGCCCTCAGGAATGGGCGCTCGCACGACCGAGGAGAGCCTCATGCACAGTTCCGAAGACCGTGCCGTTCACGTCCGGCGAATCGAGCTGGCGGTGCGCGGCAGGCCCGATTCGCACCCGGTCGATCTCGCGGTCCGGCACTCCTGGAGTCGCTGCCTGGGCAGTTACTCGCTCGATCCGTTGCAGGTCAAGAAGCCTCAGATCGTCGAGCACGGCGACTTGCAGGCAAGGCGCGAAAAGCTGGGCTCGTTGCTGCCGATCGCGCGCATCGAGATGCTCAACCTCGCGCGCCAGATGCAGCACTCGCAGTGCGGCATCATGCTCACCGACAGCGAAGGCGTGATCCTGTGCTACGTCGGCGATCCGGCCTTCTCCGCGACCGCGCGGCGCAGTGGTTTTCGCGAAGGCGCGGTGTGGAGCGAGCGCGAACTAGGCACCAACGGCATGGGCACCTGCCTGATGACGCAGCGGCCCATCGTGATCGACCGCTCCGAACATTTCCTGCTTCAGAACACCGAGCTGACCTGCTCGGCCGCGCCGATCTTCGATGCGCAAGGCCGCCTGCTCGCGGCGCTGGATATTTCCGGCTGCTCCACGGCTGCGCAATCGCACACGCTGGTGCTGATCGACCTGGCCGCGCAGAACATCGAGAACCGCGCCCTGCTGGCGTCATGTCGCACGCATTACATGATGCGCTTCCACCCGCACGCGGAATTCGTCAGTACCTTCGGCGAGGGCGTGCTCGCGTTCGACGAGGCCGGCAGCATCGTCGGCGCCAATCGCAGTGCGCTCGCGCTGCTCGGGCATCGCGATCACGAAACCCTGTGCGGGCGACGGGTAGATTCGATCTTCGAAACCACGGTCGTCGGCTTGCAGCACCTGTCCACGCGCCCGCTGTCGCGGCCGGAAATGGTGACCATGCGTAGCGGGCACGTGGTCTTGTTCGCCACCGTGCAGGCGCCGGAAAAGGCCACGCGCGCGGTTCCGGGACAGAGCCGCAAGAGCGCGGGCGATCCGCTAGAGGCGTCCCACGCCGGCGATGCGTTGGTTGCGACGAACGTCTCGGTTGCGCGTCGGGTGCTGGATCGCGACATCTCCGTGCTTTTGCTCGGCGAAACCGGAACCGGCAAGGGCTTCTTTGCCAAGGCCATTCACCACAGTAGCAAGCGCGCACAACAGCCCTTCGTCTCGGTCAACTGCGCCGCCATTCCCGAACTGCTGATCGAAAGCGAACTGTTCGGTTATCGACCCGGCGCGTTCACCGGCGCGGCACGCCAGGGCAATTCCGGGCGCATCTTGCAAGCCAGCGGCGGCACCCTGTTTCTGGATGAGATCGGCGATATGCCGCTGTCGCTGCAGGCGCGCCTGCTGACTGTGATCGAGGATAGGGAAGTGCTGCCGCTGGGCGGCGACAAGCCGGTTCCGGTGGATATCCGCATCGTCAGCGCCACGCACCGCGATCCGGCCGAGATGCTCGCCAGCGGCCAGTTCCGCGAAGATCTTTACTACCGCCTCAACGGCGTCTCGCTGACCATGCCGCCGCTGCGCAAGCGCACCGACGTGGCCGACATCGTGCGACGGCTGGCGCAGATCGAAGCCGGTCCGGGTCGAACGGTGCGCCTCGAAGAGCGCCTGGTCGAACGACTGGTGCGGCACGACTGGCCGGGCAACGTGCGCCAGTTGCGCAACGTGCTGCGGACCATGCTCGCGCTGAGCGAAACCGACGTGCTGGGCATGGAAAATTTCGACGACGAGTGGCTGCTCGGCACCGCCGCCAGACCATCCTCCGCATCGCGCGCGCCCGACGCTGCAAGCGCTCCCGCGGTCGAAGAACGACGTGAGGAGGGCGACGACATTCTCGGCGTGGCGGAATGCACCGCGCTGCGTCGCACGCTCGAAGCCTGTCGCTGGAACGTCAGCGTGGCCGCTGTGAAGCTGCACGTCAGTCGCAAGACGATGTACCGGATGATGCATCGCCATGGCCTGGCCCGGCGCGCGGTCGATGAGGGCGGCGCGTCCGCGGATTCGTAGTGTTTTAAATCTGGGGTGGAGAGCCGCGGCCCTGATCGCCACAGTGCGATCAGGGCCGTTTTTATTCCGGATACGTGCGCTTCAAAGGAACCAGCAGCGCGCACAACAGCGCAGCCGTACACGCCAAAGCCCAACCCGAAAGCCAGCCCAGGTGGATGAGCCCGCCTGCTATCAGCGGTCCGACGATCATCGCCAGCGATTGCAGCGATTGCGTGATGCCGAACACCGCGCCCTGACGATTCGCCGGAATCTGCTGCGAGATCAGTCCCAGGAGCGAGGGACGCAGCAGGCTGTTGGCAATTCCGGTGAAGCTCAGGCACACCAGTAATAGAGGCAGGCTGTGCACGAAGCTCAGGCCCGCGTAGGCCAGTGCGGCCCCCATCAGGCTCCAGCGCACCAGCCGTGCTTCGCCGAAGCGTTCCACCAGCTTGCGCAACAAGGCCAGTTGCGCGACCAGCCCCAGCAGGCCGATATACGCGAGCACCAGTCCGACTTCCGTCGCGCCGAACGCCGCACCGTTCCAGCTCAACCGTCGCTCGCAGAACAGGGCGAGACCCGTAATGAACATGCTGAACGCGGCAAGAAAGGCGAACCACTCCCACAGGCGCGATCCGATGGCCGCGGTGCGCACCAGTTCGCGCATCGATACCGAAGGCAGCGGCGTGACGAGCGTGGCCGGACGAGCCGAAGGCAGCAGCAGCCAGGTGCACAGCATGCTCGCGGCAGACAGTCCGGCCGCGGCCCATAAAGGCACCTGGTGCCCGAAGTTCGCGAGCAGGCCGGCGCCTGCTGGCCCGACCATGTAACCGAATCCGAAAGCCGCGGCGATCACGCCGAAAGCGGCCGAGCGATCCTTGGGCGCGGTCACGTCGGAGATGCACGCACGTGCGGTGGCGACGTTGCCGGCGGTGATGCCATCGAGCGCGCGCGCCAGGAACAGCCACAGCAGCGACGGCGCCAGGGCGAGCATCACGAAGCTGAGCATCGAGCCGAGTTGTGAGATGAGCAGAATCGGCTTGCGGCCGTAACGATCCGACCATCGTCCGAGCACCGGACCGGCGAACAATGCACACACCGCGTAGATGCTGAACAAGGCGCCGATCATCGCAGGCGAGGCGCCGAATTCCTGCGCGTACAGCGGCAGCAAGGGGATCACGACCGTGAACCCGAGTACGTCGATGAACACGATCAGCGTGATCGGCAGCAGTGCGGGGTTCTTCACTGGAAACACCTAACCGAATCCGGCCGGGTAGAGCGCCTTGTCAGCCACGATACTTGGCGAGCATAACGGTGAGAAAGGATGACCAGCTCACCGGCGCTCCCCTATTTCAGCTCCGCACTTCCAGCACGTGTCGTTTGGCCAGTACCACTGGCTAGGATTTACGCCCCGATAGATTCGCGGCGCTCGGCAGGCGCGGCACCTACACGAAATCACATAGACCATGACGAACAGCCAATAGGCCATTGCGATCCAATAGTGCCAGCCCGCCTCATGCACCCAAGACCCTACCGACGAGGATGGTGTGTCCAGTATGTGATGCGCCACGATGAGTTCGACGCCGATGGTCAGGAGAACGATGAGCTTTACTTTCTGACGTGGCATTTTCAGTTATCGCTAACGCATTTATCAGGGATCGATCAGCCCGGCGCGCAGCGCCGCAATGGCAATCTCCGCTTGGTTGGAAGCCTTGAGCTTCTGCTTGATGTTGTACAGGTGCGTGCCGACGGTACGCGGCGACAGGTGCAGCACTTCGGCGATGTCGTTGACCGAGCGTCCCTTCGCCAGCGAGATGAACACCTCGAACTCGCGGCCGGACAGCACGTCCACCGGGTTCTGGTCGGCGGAGAGCTGCTGCACGGCCATCTGCTGCGCGAGGCGCGCCTCGACATACATCTTCCCGGCCATCACCTGGCGGATCGCCTGAATCAGTTCCTCCGCGGCGCTGCGCTTGGTCAGGTAACCCGCGGCGCCGGCTTTCAGCGCGCGCTTGGGATGAATCGTGTCCTCGTGCGCCGACAAAATGAGGATGCGCACGCCGGCGTGTTTCGCGGAGAGGCGCGTAATCACCTCCAAGCCGCCCATGCCGGGCATGGACAGATCCATCACGATCACATCCGGCTCGGACTCGGCGCAGCAGCGCAGCGCGTCCTCGCCGTTGCCGGCTTCGGCCACGACCTCGATGTCGGGTGTATCGGACAGCAGCATGCGAAAGCCCATGCGCACTACGGCATGGTCGTCGACAAGCATCACGCGGGTCTTGGGCATGAGGCGATTGTCGATCAAAGCGCGTCTTCGCGGGGTCCGGGTTCGGACGCTTGCCGCACAGGAATCTGCACCGAAAATTCCGATCCGCCACCGGGCCGGTTGCTAATGGACAGCGTACCTCCCAGCGCGTGCGCACGCTCACGCATGCCGAGCAGTCCGAAGCGGCCCTGGCCATGCAGCCGATCCGCCGCGATGCCGATGCCGTCGTCGGCGACTCGCAACACCAGCTCGGAATTTCCCGGCTCCAAGGCGATGACGACGGTCCGCGCCTGCGCGTGCCGCGCCACGTTGGTCACGCATTCCTGCGCAATGCGGAACAGCGCGATCTCCGCTTCGTCTCCGAGCCGCGGCAAGTCGTCCGGCAAGTGCAGATCGAATTGCAGTTGCGGGTGCAGCGTCCGCCATTCCTCCACGGCATCACGCAAGGTGTCGGCAAGGCCCATGCGTTCCAGCGCCATGGGCCGCAGGCGGCGGATGATGCGATGCATGGCGTCGTAGATCTGCCCCGCAGAGGACACGATGGTTCGGCTCGCATCAAACGTCGCCACGTCGCTGCTCGCCGTGCGGTTCGCGGTGGCCTGGGCGATGGTCTTGATCGCCGTGAGGTACTGGCCGATCTCGTCGTGCAGTTCGCGCGCCAGCAGGCGGCGCTCTTCTTCGAGATGCTCCTGGATGATGTGCGTGAGTTGCCGGTTCTCGGCCAGTTCGCGTTCCACGCCCAGGTTCTTCTCAAGCCTTTCGAGCATGCGGTTGAAGCCGACGCCTATGGCGTGAAATTCAGGCAACGCGTAGTCCGGCAGACGCACCGAAAGATCGCCGCGCTCCGCACGCGCAAGGCCCTGCACCACGGTCTTGACCGGACGCAGTGCGCGGCCGATCACGGCATACAACAGGCCGTTGACCAGCAGGAAAAATCCGGCTCCGAGCGCTGCCAGCTTGAGCATGTCGTCCCAGGCGTCGAGCACGCTGCGCGAGGCGTCGGGAATGATCTCCAGATAAAACGAAACCGCGTGCAGGCGGATGGCTTGCAGCTCCGGCGCGACCAGATGCGTGAACCAGACCGGCGCGTCGCGGCCCGGCTTGTACTGCGAGGGCGGCGACTCGTACAGCAGGTGGTCGGTCCGGTCGAACATGCGGATATCGTTGGCACGCACGCGCCCGAGTTGGTTGAGGAACTCCGCCACCACGTCCTGCTGCGATGTGGCGCCGGGCACCATCCGGCTGCTGAAGATCACGGTGGACATGAGCTGCACCGTCACCTTGTTGGACGCCTCGATTTCCTCGCTGATCTGGCGACGCACGTCATCGATCAAGCGGTACAGCATCGCGCCCAGGAACAGCAGGGTGAGGCCCGTCACCAAAAGATTGATGCGATGGCGCAGACTCATCGCAGACGCTCGCGCAGGGCATCGGTTGCGCTCACTAGCGCGCGCGAAAGAGCAGGTTCAAACGCGCCGTGGCCTGCGCCCGCCACCCAGACCAGACGCGCCTGGGGCAACCGCTGCGCCAGTTCCCAGGCCGTGACAGGAGGGCACACCGGATCGAGCCGGCCCTGCACGATGTCTGTCGGGATATCGCGGAGTGCGTCCAGCCCTTCGAGCAACTCGCCATCGCGCAGGAAATAGCGATTGGCGAGGTAGTGCATGTAGACGCGCATGCGAGTACTCAGCGGATCGGTCGATGCGCTCGACGTCGAGCCCGGCGCCGTCATCGCCATCGCCTCGGACTCCAGACGCGACCAGGCCGCGGCGACAGCGCGCGCTTCGTCCGGCGATCCCGTGAGAATCGTCTCGGCACAACGCTGCGCCAGATCCTCGTTGCGAGCCTGATGTTCGTCGTGGATTCGAAATCGCCCCGCCAACTCAGCCCAGGCCTCCGGCAGGAAACCGCGCAAGCCGTAAGCGAAAGCTTCGACCTCGCTCTTGCGGCCAAGGAACACCCCGCGCAACACGAGCGCGCGCACGCGCCGCGGGAAAGCCCGTGCGTAGGCGAGCGCTAGCGTCGAACCCCAGGAGCCACCAAACACCACCCAGCGTTCGATCCCCAGGTGATCGCGCAGACGTTCAATGTCCGCAACCAGGTCCGCCGTCGTGTTCGTCTCCAACCGTCCCGCCGGCCGGCTGCGTCCGCAGCTGCGCTGGTCGAACAGGACGACGCGGTAGAACGCCGGATCGAAGAAGCGTCGCTGCGCGGGTGTGCAGCCGCTGCCCGGGCCGCCGTGCAGAAAGACGATGGGCACCCCATCGGCGCATCCGCTTTCCTCGAAAAAGATTTCGTGTCCGCCGTCGACCGCCAACCAAGCGGCACGGTACGGTTCTAACGCTGGATACAACCCATCCTGCGTTCGGATCACGCGCGTCTTGCCTCCCTCTGAATGCGCGGCAGGTTAGCTCGGAAGCATCACTGGCGCACGATCCGGCTCGTTTCCTCCTACGACATGTCGCGTCTCCAGGGAACGCGTTCGATGCCGGGACGAACCGAACTTGAGGGGTTGTCACCGATCCTTACGGCGACGGATCCGTACCGTCCACCACTCCACCTTCCAGAAGGTACAAGTCGCCGATCCCGTTGGAGAGCGCCAGGCCCCGTTCGCCCCAGCGGATCATCCGCGTCGGTGCGTTGACTTGGTGCAAAACGATTGCGGACTGCTTCTCAAGGCTGTCGAGGTCATAGGCCGTTATGCGGCTATCGCCGGGCTGGTCGGTGTCCAAGGTGTGCAGAACGTACACCCGCCGGAGCTGCTCATCGATAGCGACGTCGAGCCTGTCGCTATCTGCGTCGCGTTCAAACCCCAGGGACGCGACGCTGCTACGGCTCGCAAGATCGACGACTTTTCCCCCGCTCGAAAACAGCCTCCCCTCCGAATACGTGATGCGGTCGAACAGGTACTGGACGCTTGCGTCGATCTCGATCTGCTTCACCCCGGTCTCGGAGACGCCCAGCACGAACAACCCCTCTGTAATCGAGTACGCGTAAATCCGGGTGCCGTCGGGGTCCCAGGCAAAGGATTTGATGTTGGCGTTCTCGAATGTGTCTGGACGCGCAACGTTGCCGTCCATGATGCGCAGATCGAATGATGGCTGTGACGCCCTGCCGGTAATCATCCCGAGTTGGCCGGCCGGGCCGTACTGAATCTGCGCCACGTAGATCGAAGTTCCAGACTCAAATCGAGGATAAATCGTTTCGACGTTCGTCAAATCGCTCGTCCTGAAGCGCTGGATCCATGGGGCTCTGGCCTCTGCAGCGACCACGAACTCACCGTCCGGCGAAATTGTCAATGACTTAAGCGGGGATGATCCTCCCGGGGTCTGCATCACCGTGCCGGTCTGAGGGTCCAGCGCGGCAAGATTAGTGCCCCCGCCAGAGATGCCCCGCGCCAGCAAGATCCGGTTGTGCAGAGCGTCCCACGCCAGGTCGAAGACCTGCATCTCGAAACGGCGGACCGGCTGGATCGGAACCGCGGTAACGGTGTAGGCAACGTGCATGTCCTCAGGCTCACGCACGTCGAATCTCCTCTCTGAGCATTGCGCGTCGAAGCACACGGAAAAACTGTGGGTCGCGTTGAAATCGCCGATGCCGAGCAGCGCGGGGCGCGCCAGTTGAAAGTCGACGCGATAGCCGTCGGACGTCGCCGATAAAGTCGCTGTATCGATGACCCTCGTATTGCCGCCCTCCCCCTCGAGCCCAAGGTGCAGACCTTCCGCGGGAGGATTGAGAACCCGAATGAATCCTGAAACGGTCGGGCCATTCGTGTCCGATAGCACCCCGGCAGCGAGTGGTGGAGCTACAAGTTCAACCGTGACCTTGCGATCTTCGGGGCGGATGTCATATAGGAACGTGAGCGACACCGGGCTACCCTGGAGGTGCTTTTCGCAAGTGTCGTCCCGGCAGAAGGACAAACGCACAGGCACTTCATGGATGCCGACATCGGCGGTATCGTCGGCGTACAACTGCAACCGCAGCCGGCCCTGTGAGTCGGTGTCTTGAAATATTTGGGCGTTCTGTATCAGTGGGCTGTCAGATTCGATCAGCACCGCCAGCCCCTCATCAGGTGGATTGGCAACGGAGAAAGCAGCGTCCGAATAAACGAGTCGCCCGCCGTCATCGTTCACCGTCACCGTGATTTGGCGGGTGGGTACAGTGACCGACGCTTCGCTTTTACCCCCCGCACCACCGCCGCAGCCCGCGAGCAGTGCGACTGCGCAAGCTGGGATCAGGAATCGAACAAGAAAACGGGATGCACGCATGGAGCGACTCTCGGCTGAGCAGTGCTGGAAGGAGTGACGACGGGAGCCAGGGTTGGCTCGCGGCGGCATCCTAATGAACTGCGAGTTGAGTCAGATTCCAGCTGAATGCCTTGTCTCTACCGCTTGTCGCTCTTCCGGAATTGAGGAATCAGGTGGTCGTTGCAGGCAGACAAACGGCTGCGCACGATTCATGATTTTCATGAGGTGTCATCGCGCGGTGCATGCGGTGTTGTGCCTCGCCGTCCGGGAGAACAATACGAGTTAGATCGTCTCTACCGGGCGATCCGGTCGCTGCAAGGCGGTCTCACGATGCAAACACAAGGAGAAACTCATGGCTTGGACCAAACCCGCAGCCGTTGACACGCGATACGGCTTCGAAATCAACCTGTACGTCGCGGCTCGCTGAGCGCTATACCAAGCGACGTTCCAGATTTATGGTGTTCCCAGGAACACCTTTTATCGGTTAGGAATGCGGCGGTGATGATCTCACCGCCGCATTCGTTTTTGGAGCCCGGGAAATCATGGCAGAGCAGCACCAGCAGCCACCCTGGAGCGCGCAGGTTTTCGAAGAGAAGCTGCGCGATAAGGGAACGAGCTACCACATCTACCATCCCTTCCACGTGATGATGGCCGAGGGCCAGCTCACGCAGAAGCAGATGCAGGGCTGGGTCGCCAACCGCTTCTACTACCAGATCAGCATTCCGCGGAAGGACGCGGCGATTCTCGCGAATTGCCCCGATCGCGAGGTGCGTCGCGAGTGGGTGCAGCGCATCCTCGACCACGACGGCTACGGTGAGGACGAGGGCGGCATCGAGGCCTGGGTCGGGCTCGGGCAGGCCGTGGGGCTGTCGCGCGACGATGTGGTTTCCTTGCGCTACGTGGTGCCCGCTGCGCGTTTCGCGGTGGACGCTTACGTGGAGTTCGCGCGCCGCGCGAGCTGGCAGGAGGCCGTGGCCTCCAGCCTCACCGAGCTGTTTGCGCCGCACATTCACCAGCAGCGCATGGACACCTGGCCGGAGCAGTATCCCTGGATCGATCCTGCCGGCATGCGCTACTTCAAGTACCGCCTCACGCAGGCACGACGCGACGTGCAGCATGGGCTCAAGCTCACGCTCGATTACTTCAGCCGCTCGCGCGAACTTCAGGAACGCGCGCTGGAAATTCTGCAATTCAAGCTCGACGTGCTGTGGGCGCTGGCGGACGCGATCATGCTCAGTCAGTGCGAAATGAAAATCGTCGGACCCAAGTCATGAGCGAAGTGATCACGCCCGATCAGGTTTACGCCGTCGCCAAACTGTTTCGCCTGCAATGGGAGCCGGTGCAAAACGCACATGTCCTGCTCTATCCCGAGGGCATGGTGAAGCTCAACCAGAGCGCGGGCGAAATCCTGAAGCGGCTCGACGGCAAGCTGTCCATTGCCGAAGTTGCGGCCGATTGCGAGTCCGCATTCCAGGCGACGGGTCTGCTCGACGACGTGATCGGCTTCATCGACGCCGCGCTCGAACAGGGTTGGGTGCGACGTGTCGTCTGAAATGACTCAGCATCGGCAGGGCATCAACCCACCGCTGTGGCTGCTCGCGGAAGTCACTTACCGCTGCCCGCTGCACTGTGTGTTTTGCTACAACCCGGTGGACTACACGAAGGAACATCGTGAACTCACGACCGAGGAATGGAAGCGCGTGCTGCGCGAGTCACGCGCGCTCGGTGCGGCGCAGCTTGGTCTCTCGGGCGGCGAGCCGCTGCTGCGCGACGACTTGGAAGAAATCACCCGCGAGGCGCGCAGTCTCGGCTACTACACCAACCTGCTGACCTCGGGCATCGGCATGACCGAGTCCCGCATCCGCGCGCTCAAGGAGGCCGGGCTGGATCACATCCAGCTCTCGTTCCAGGACTCGACCAAGGAGATGAACGATTTTCTGTCGAGCACGCGCACCTTCGATCTCAAAATGAAGGTCGCGGCGCTGATCAAGCAGTACGACTACCCGATGGTGCTCAACTGTGTGCTGCACCGCTACAACATCGACCACATCCAGCAGATCCTGGAGATGGCCGAGGCGATGGAGGCCGAGCACGTGGAGCTCGCCAACACCCAGTATTACGGCTGGGCGATGGTGAACCGCGACCAGCTGCTGCCGAGCCGCGAGCAGCTGGCGCGCGCCGAAGAGATCACCAACCGCTTCCGCGCGCGCGTGGGCAACAAGATCAAGGTGTACTTCGTGGTGCCGGACTACTACGCCAACCGGCCGAAGAAATGCATGAACGGCTGGGGCACCACTTTCATCAACCTGACCGCCGACGGGCTGGCCCTGCCCTGCCACGAGGCGCGCATGCTGCCGGGACTGACCTTCCCCAACGTGCGCGACCATGACATGCGCTGGATCTGGTACGACTCGCCCGGGTTCAACGCCTACCGCGGCGACGGCTGGATGAAGGAGCCGTGCCGCTCCTGCCCCGAGAAGGAGAACGACCTCGGCGGCTGCCGTTGCCAGGCGTATCAGCTTGCGCACGACGCGCGCACGGCAGACCCGGTGTGCACGAAGAGCCCGCACCACGCAATCGTCGTCAATGCGGTCGAGCGCGCGGATCGCGGGGGTGCCGTCGTAAAGCCGCTTATCTTTCGCACGCCGCAGGAATCGCGGCGTCTGATTGACGAGGCCAAGCCGCACGCTTGAGCGTCGGCGACAGGAGGCTGCGGCGTGCGTGTTGCAACCGCCGCCTGC
>JBQTHL010000086.1:0-21853 GCA_052389915.1 Panacagrimonas sp. | reverse complement strand
GAAGGTAGGCCACATGCGCGCGCCCCAGAATCGGCACGATGTGGTGTTCGCAGTGGGACTCCACACGGATGTTGCGCAGGCACACGATCTCGTCGTAACCGCCGGCGTCCTCGAACGTCGGCGACAGCAACGCATCCGGGTCCTGTGCATAGCCCTCGAAGAACTCCTCGTATGCACGCACCATGCGCGCGGGTGTGTCGATGAGCCCCTCGCGCGCGGGGTCGTCACCCGCCCAACGGATCAGCGTGCGCGCGGCCTCTTCGGCCTGCTCACGGTTGGGGCGGCCTACGGTTTTCGGATGGGGGGCGTTCATGAGATCTCTTGAATGAGGATTGTGGATGTCAGCGCCGCTGTTCCTGAAGACGCGGCATCAGCTCGACCAGATTGCAGGGCAGGTGCCGAGCGTCGAGCTGGAAGCGCAGGATGTCGTCCCAGCCATCCTTGACCGCGCCGGTAGAGCCCGGCAGCGCAAACAGGTAGGTGCCCCCGGCGACGCCGCCAACGGCGCGTGACTGGATGGTGCTGGTGCCGATCTTCTGATAGCTCAGCAGACGAAACAGCTCGCCAAATCCGATGATCTCCTTATCGATCACGCGGACGAATGCCTCTGGCGTAACATCGCGCCCGGTCAGGCCGGTACCGCCGGTCGAGATGACTACGTCGATTTCGGTGTCAGCGATCCATTCCCTGAGCACGGATTCGATGAGATCAGCATCGTCGGCGACGACACGCCGTTCCGCCAGCCGATGGCCGGCCGCGACGATGCGGTCGGCCAGAGTCTGTCCGGAACAGTCGTCGGCGAGACTGCGCGTGTCAGATACGGTGAGAATGGCGACGTTGACTGGAACGAACGCCAGAGATTCATCGATGGGCATGGAGATCTCTTGGTCACATTTCATGCGGTGGCTACCGCGTGGCATGGTCGCACTAAAGTTTGTTTGAAGGCCCGTTTTCAAGCTGCCGGATGGCACCGATCGAGCGCGCGCAGGTTCAGCAGATGGCTGATCGTCAGCGCCACGCTACCCATGACGGTCAATGCGGTTTCGAGCCAGGGCCGCGGCAATGCGGTCCCTGCCAGAGCCGCGCAGCTGAGTAGTCCGAGCGCCGCCAGGCCCAGCAGCAGCACACGCCGGTCGTGGTGTCGGCGCCAACCGCTCGCCAGCGCAAGCAGGCTGATGGGCACGATTGTCAGCAGCAGCCCGCGGTGAACCCAGGTTTCGTTTCCGCCCAGCCAAGCCAGCCACGGCAGCAGGGCGGCCATGATCGGCAGGAACAAACAATGCACCAGGCAGAGCCCGGAGAGCAGGATGGCGCCGCGATCGCCGAGCGCTGCTGCTGGTTGTGAAATCGCGCTCACGATTCAATGTCCACCGCACCGACGCGCCAATCCGGATCGCGGAGCGCCGCGGCGGCACCATCGGCCTTGTCGAGTTTCCCTGCGCGCAGCATGATCAGCCTACCGACTGGGAAGTTTCGTCAGTGCTTGCCATCCGCCATTCTGGGAAGGGATCGGGCAGCTCGCCCCAGCGCTCGTGCCCGAGAGCCAGTTCATGCTCGTCGAGCAGGCAGGCGTCGAGCCGCTGGCGCATTGCGACCTCGTCCATACCGATGCCGATGAACACCAGTTCCTGGCGGCGATCGCCATAGGTGGGGTCCCAGACCCGGCGCAGCCGCTCCATCGTCGCCCGAGGCGCCTTGTCCGCCAGCGGGCTGGCCCACCACAGGCCGGTCGCTCCGTGTTGCAGGGTTCCGCCGGCCTGCGACAGGTTGGCGACGAAATCAGGCCGGCTGGCGATCCAGAACCAGCCCTTGGAGCGGATGACGTTTTCCCAGCTGGAGTTGAACAGCGCATGCAGGCGCTGCGGGTGGAAGGGCCGGCGCTCGCGATAGACGAAGCTGCTGATCCCGTATTCCTCCGTCTCCGGCGTGTGCTCGCCGGCCAGTTCCCGGGCCCAGCGCGGATTGCGCTCGGCCCGCTCCGGATCGAAGCGCGCGGTGCCGAGCACCTCGCTCATCGCCACACGCCCGTGATTGGCCAGCACGAGATGTGCGCCGGGGTTGAGGCCCTTGACCACGGCCAGCACATCGCGGCGCTGCTCGTCGTCCACGTCCGAAATCTTGTTGATGACGATGGTGTCGGCGAACTCGATCTGGTCGACCAGCAGATCGACGACGTTGCGCTCGTCGTCTTCGCCCAAGGATTGCTGACGGTCATGCAGGAAATCCGTGCTGCAGAAATCCCGCAGCAGGTTCACGGCGTCCACGACCGTTACCATCGAATCGAGTCGCGTGATGTCCGATAGCGAGAAGCCCGCCTCGTCACGCACCGCAAAGGTGGCGGCAACGGGCATCGGTTCGGAGATGCCGGTCGATTCGATCAGCAGATGATCGAATCGTCCTTCGCCGGCCAGCACCGTCACTTCCTTGAGCAGGTCGTCGCGCAGCGTGCAGCAGATGCAGCCGTTGGAGAACTCGACCAGCTTTTCTTCCGTGCGCGAGAGGCGCGCCTGTCCATCGACCAGCGCGGCATCGATATTGACCTCGCTCATGTCGTTGACGATTACGGCTACGCGCAGCCCCTCCCGGTTCGACAGGACATGGTTGAGCAGCGTGGTCTTGCCGGCACCGAGGTAGCCGGACAGGACGGTGACGGGAAGTTTCCGATTTAACTCTGCGGGGTCGGTATAGGACATGGTCGTCTGTGTTGGAGGATCAGCACGCTCGGCACGCAATCCGGACGTGGATGAGAGGGTCTTGAGCAACTTCACCGGCGCGCCGAAGCCGCCGACAGCGATCAGCGCGGCAACCGAGAGGCGGCGAGCGCGGGACTAGCCAGGATCTAGAATCGATGATGAACTGTTATAACATTACATTTCAATATCAAGCAAATTGCTCTTACTCCGACTTCTGGTTCTTCCAAGCGACGGCATCACTGGCGGTTCAAATCGGACGAATCAGTCCTAGTACGTAGCTCTGCTTGGACCCCGTCCTGTGTCGCAGCATCATTCAACGCCCATGCCCCGCTGCCGCCCGAAGGTCCAGGTGACGCCGCCGCCCCGCAAGGCCGCCGTCATGCTCTGCCCCAACCGCTGTTCAATCACCGGCTGCCAGGGCACCAGGCTGAAGCTCTTACCGTCGTCGAGCATGGCGAAGCGTCCGCTGGCGAGGATCACGCTGCGGCGATAGATGCCGCTGACGCGCTGGCCGTCGCCCACGGGACGGTGCGTCAGAGCGGTTTCAGCGGCGATGTTTCGTGCCGCCGTCGCGGTCTCCCGTCCGCGCAGCGTCGTCAACAGGTTGCGGGCAAGGATCACGCGCTGGCCCCGCCGTTCGGCCAGGCCCTGCTCGGCGAGGAAGTCGGCGCGCTGCTGGAGTGCCTGTCGCACGTCGCCGCCGAAGCCCAACTCGCCCAGCCCCTGTCCGCCGCCGATCAACTGCTGGTCCAGCCAAGTAGCGCCGATCGCGCGGGCCTGCCGCTCGATGGGCAAGTGCGAGCGCAGCTCCACCGTCACGCCGCCGGAGCGTTGCGCGTCGTATTGCCGGCCCCGCTCAGGCAAATCGGAGGGCACGCGCCAGACGCCTTCGGCCAGACGCTCCGCGATGCCGGCGCGGCGCAGCGCCTCCAGCCGGCGGACATGGGCCGCGACCACTTCGTCGGGATCACGGCCGAGTGCGGCCTGTGCATTGGCGACAGACAGGTGATGATCGGTGCGGTAGAGGCCGTCCGCTGCCAGCGCGGCGATGTTGCGATCGGCGGCGCGAATTTCATTGGACCCTCGGGCTTCTACGATGGCGCCGATCGGGTACTGCTCCAGCTCGGTCCTGGCCGGCAAGGCGACGTAGTGCGCCTTGCCGTCGATGCCGTCGAGTACCAGATAACCCTTGTCGTGTAGTTCGTCGTCCAGGCCCTTGGCGGCAACGCGGCCGATGACCGGGCGGGCCTTCTCGCCCGGCTTGAAGACGGCCAGCTCGCGCTGCGTTCCGCTCATCGCCCGCTGCATCGTGCGGATGATGTCGCCGCGCTCGCCCATCGCGCGCAAGGTGGATTCGGCCTCGGCCCGGACGACCCACACGCCGGGCTGGGACTCGCTCGCCATTCCCATGCGTTGCAGCCGTTGCAGGCGGCCGACCAATAGCAGGCGCTGGTGTTGTAGGCGATCCAGCCGAACCACGCCGTCCACCGCCTCGCGCTGCAACGTGCGATCCAGGCCCGTCCACCGCTCCTGATCGACTTCGCGCTGCTGGCTGCGCTGGATCTCCAACTCGGTGCGTGGACCGAGCCATTCCGTAGCCAGCTCGCTGGCGCGGTAGCGCATGCCTTCGGCGATGTAGTCGCGCGAGATGATGAGATCGCGTCCGCCGTCGTCCTTGCCGCGCAGCACGACATGGGTGTGCGAGTTGTTGGTGTTCCAGTGATCGACAGCGACCCAATCGAGCTTCGTGCCCAGGTCGGCTTCCATGCGGGTCATCAGGTCGCGGGTATAGCGCCGCAGGTCTTCCAGCTCGGCGGCATCTTCCGGCGAGACGATGAAGCGGAACTGGTGGCGGTCTTCCCTGCCGCGCTCCTCGAAGGCGGCCAGGTCGGCGTCATCCGCCGTTGGACCGTATGCCTGCCCCGGCTCACCGCTGCGGCCGACGCCTTCGCGCTCGATGTAACGCAGGTGCGTGGTGGTTGAACGCGGTCCCGCTTTGGCGAGATTCACCAGCCGCGTCTTGATCGTCACGCGCCGAGCGTTGGATGCCAGCGACTGCCCGGCGAAGCGTGCGGCGACGTGTCCACGTCCCAAGCGCGAACCGGGACGCCCGCCGCTCTTGCGCGCACCGCTGCCGGCCTTGCTGGCCTGCTTGAGCACGCGGTTGATAAAGGGCTGTGTGCGGTCCTTCGGCGCACCGGGACGGATGCGGAAGCGGTCAGCGTCGTCGCCGCCGCGGCGGCTCACGGGATGACTCCGGCGAAGATCAGCAAGCCCCCGCGCGAGAAGCACGCGACTTCTTCAACGTGGACGCGGCACTGCGGCCACGCGCGGCACGGCGCCGCTCTCCGGCGCGTGCCGCGCCAACCCCACGTGCAGACAGACCTTTCGCGCAACGAAGTGCCGCGACCTTTTATCTTGCCCTGCATCTGTCCCCGGCCTGAAGGCACGGGGATGCGATGCCCTGGCGGCGCTGCGCAACGCGCAGCCCGGCCGCCGGCGAGCGTCAGCCATGCCAGCAGCATGGCGCGCTCGGGGCAAGCAGTCTGCACGAGGGAACGCCGTGGACTGCGCAGTGCGAATGCACAAGCGCCGTACCGGCATGAACGCGAATGCTGCATTTCGAGCGACACGACGATGCGCTTCGTCATGGCTGCGTTTCCAGACGAATCGGTTGCGCTACGCCGATCACCGCGGCGGCGTTAATCGGCCCGAAGTAGCGGCTGTCGAACGACGCCGGATGGGTCGCACTGAGCAGAAACAATTCGTCGGCGACAAGCGGACGGCACTGCGACCACGATGTCAGCGGCCGACCAGATCGATCGGCACGCAGCACGGCGGCCACCGGCACGCCGTCGATGCGCACGATGTCATCGGTGATGCAGACGTGTTGAGGGGCAACAGCCCCGACACGCTTGAGTAGCGGAACGTGCGACGGCAGATAGCCGCGCTGCGCAGCGAGCGTGGCCGCGTCTGTCGGCAATGTGGTGAGCACGATGCTGCCGACGTGCAAGGCATCGGGCAGCGCGTGTGCTGGTTCGATGCGATACCAGCCGACCGGCACGCTGTCGGACGGGTTGTAGACGATGCGCGCCGAGGGTTGCACGAAGGACGCCCAGGCCAGCGCAGCGAGGCCACAGGCGACGAGTGCGAACAGCACGAAGCGAACGCGAGTATGCGCTGTCATTGCAGCGTCCTTCCAGCCAGCCAAGCGGCATGACGTTCGGCGCTGTAGTCCGGCAACGGCAGGCGCGCGGCCAGACGGTTGCCCAGCGTGCGCCAGTATGCGGGCGACACGTCGGCCGGATCGAAGCCCAGCACCTCGATGACGTCGATCTTCTCCAGCACGGCACGCACCTGCCGTTCGCCTTCGGTGTGCAGCAGGATGCGCGCGCCGGGACACACGCCGGGAATGCGCTGCGCCGCATCCAGCGGCGTGCAGGCTTGCATCACCATGAGCTGCCAGCGCGTCGTGCCGTAGTCGTTGGCTTCCCAGCGGATGCGGCAAAAGATCGCTGTTGGCAGGAACACTGCACAGCGCCGCCAGCGATCGAGCTGGACGGTGCGTGCCGGATGACCGAAGCGCAGATAGAGGTTGATGCGCTGCTCGACGTAGGCGAGCGATACGTGCGTCAGCAGCGCGCTACCGGTGAGGCCAGCGAGCGGCTGCGATGAAGGCGACGGCGCAGCCGTGGCCGCCTGCGCGGTATTGCTCATGGTGTGCGCTCCGGGAACTCGCGTTCCAGCAGCGCGCGCAGCAGCTCGGCCACGGTCACGCCCTGCGTGAAGGCCGAGACCTTGATGCGTGCGCGCATGGCGGGCGTCACGTCGAGCGTGAGGCGCGCCGTGTACAGATCGCCCTTGGTGAGGTCGGCGCTATCGCCTTGGCGAATCCAGGCTTCTGCGTGCGGATTCGTCGGCGGACGTGCGCCGATGGCGATGCGCTTGCCGCGCGCGTTGCTCATGGCAGCCACCGCAGCAGTTCGTCGGTTAGCGCGGTGATCTCGCGTGCGGCGGCACTGTCAGGCGCGGTTTCGCGCGCGAGCCGACCGGCAGCCACGCTGTCGGCGAAGACGATGCGTTGACGGATTTCCGCGTGCAGTGGCGGCAGCGGCTGTTCGGCGAGCGCGCCGCGCGCTTCGCGTCCGATGACAGTGGTGCTGACGCGGCGGTTGATGACGAAGGCCGCGGCGAGCTGAGGCCGGAATATCTGCGCCTCGCGCACCAGCGCCACCATCTCGGCGCTGGCCCACAAATCGTAGGGACTCGGCTGCACCGGGATCAGCACGCGGTCTGCTGCCAGCAGCGCGGAGCGCGCGAGTGCGGCGATGCGCGGCGGTCCGTCGATGACGACGTGATCGGCGCGCCGTGCGAGTTCCGGCGCTTCCTGGTGCAGTGTTTCGCGGGCGAGACCCACGGCGCTGAACAGCCTTGGCAGTCCTTGCTGGCTGCGTCGCTGTGTCCAGTCGAGCGACGAGCCTTGCGGGTCTGCATCCAGCAGGATGACCTGCTGACCGCGCAGTGCGAGTTCGCCGGCAATGTGCGTGGCGAGCGTGGTCTTGCCGACGCCGCCTTTCTGGTTGAGCAAGGCGACGATCATGGCCTTGCTCCGGAGCTTGTCCACTGCAGCTGCGCGGCGCTACTACAAGTTAGAGACTTGAAGTTAGATACGTTAGGGGACGCCGAAATCCGCGTGGTGATTGGGTTGGCGACCGTTTCGCACGCCTGATAGCACGATAGGGACACGCCTGATAGCACGAGCCTCGGCGCGCCCGATAGCACGAGGCCATTCACAGCTTGTCCCGCCGTTATCAACGTGCCGTCGGCGGCACGGAGCGGAAGATCAGGATTTCCGGCTGTCCGGGTAAGCGCTCGATGGCGAGCGTATAGCCCGGCAGCGACTGCCGCGCGACCAGCGCGCGCAGATCGCAGGCGAAGTCGTAGGGCTTGGCGAGACTGCCGGACTTGCGGTGCAGGTAGGGAAAGTCGAATTGCCAGCCATCGCGCTGGCGGCCGCCGTGCTTGCGCACGAGGCGGTACAACCAGCGCTCGATGCCGCCGGTGAGCTTGAAGTAGGCGGGGTCGATGGTGAGCACCAGCGCCTCGTCCAGCACGCCGGCATAGAACCAGTCCGGCAGGATCAGCTCGAGGCCGAGCGGCACGCCCTTGGCGTCCGCGCGCTCCTTCCACTCGTTGATCCACGAGAAGCGATGCAGGCGCCGCCCGGTCGTCTCGCGGATGGACGTGGCAACCGTGGTGGATTGCAGGCGATCCAGCGCGGCCTTGAGGCGCTGGTAGTCGCGCAGCGACGTGCCGCGGCCGATGAAGCGCAGGATCTCGTAGGGCGTGGCGTGCATCCAGCGCGACGGGCGGATGCCCGCGTCGCGTGCTTCGACGATCTGGCTGGCGGCCCAGATGAGGATGTCGGCATCCCAGATGGTGGCGATTCCATGCTCTTGCGTGCCTTCTACGCGCACGGTCACGCCGCCGGAGCGGAAGTCGATCGGCGCCGTGCGACGCGATTTTGCCAGCGAGAAGAACGGATAGGCCATCAGGTCTTGTGCGTCGCGCGGCGCCATGTCGCCCGGCAGCGCGCGGAACAGGTCGAGCTGCTCGCGCTGCTTCTGTTCCGGGCCGGACACGCCGAGGACCACCCGCGAGCCGATCGTCAGCGGCCATAGCGGCTGTCGCCGGCGTGGCGCTCGGCGTATTCGGGGTCGGACGTGGCCTCGAAGCTGCGCGCGTCGGCCCAGGCATCGAGGTCGGCCACGGCGTACATGACTCGGCGGCCGAACTTGCGGAAGCGCGGCCCGCCGCCGATGACGCGCTGCTTCTCCAGCGTGCGTGGCGACAGGCGCAGATGGGCGGCGGCTTCATCGTTGGTCAGATAGCGCGAAGGCGCAGCGGGCTGCTGCGAGGTGGCGGGTGCGGATTGCGGTCGCAGCGGTGCGGGTCTCATGCGGTGAACCTCCATCGGTCAGGATCGCCGGCCACGACAGCGCGGCCGGATGGAGGCAGTCTCAGGAGAGGATGGCGTCCTGCTCAGGGACGTTTTGCGCGAGTGACGGAACGTCCCTGTTCAAGTGCAGGAAGCTGAGCAAGGCGGCGGTAGCCGCCGCGCATCAGCGTTTGGCCGCGCCGCACGAGACGGCGCACGCGAGCGCGCAGCGCGCCGTCGGCGTGCCAGTCCGCGGCGACGGCATTGGCACCGAACAGCACGTCGGCGATCGTCCGCAAGGATGCTCCCGACAGCGTGCCGTCGAGTGCCTGCAGGGTGTGCAGCTCCAGCAGCGCAGTGGTCGCCGGACGTGGCCGGGCCGCCACCGGAGCGGCCGCGCCCGCCAGCTTGTCCAGTTCCTCGGCCGATGCGCGGCAGCGCGAGTACGGCTGCGCGGATGCCCGCACGGCATAGGTGTAGGCCATGCCGTGCGTCAGGCCGGGCGCGAGCATCAGGCGCACGCTGTAGCCTGGCCAGCGCGTAAGCAGCATCAGTCGCCGGCCGTCGTGCAGGAGGGACTTGGCGCCCGGCAGGCTCCATAAGTCGAAGGCCACCGCATCCTGCGGTGGGTCGGCGTCGGGATAGAGCTGGATCACGCCGTCGTGGTCGGGAAACCAGGCCGGATGCGCGTCGCGCGCGTCCAGGGCCGAGTCTTCCAGCAGGCGCAAGCCCCAGCGCTGCGCCGCCTCGGGACGGCGCCGGCGGTGCAGCCAGTCGCGCCGGTAGTCGGGATGGCGGCGCAGGTATTCCCAGGCCAGCGCGGGGCCGTCGAGATGCAGGACGTAGAGGTAGGCAGCACCGGGATGCCAGTAATCCGAGCTTTCCATGACGCGACCTCCTGTCGGCACGGCAGGACTCATCGCCACGGGCGTCGGGAGCTACGGCATTACAGGCTGGTCATCGCGGGGTCGGATGGACTGCCGATGTCAAAGACCAATCAGCTCCAGGCTATTGCACGGATCGTCCGAATGCGAAGGCTGCGCGGGCGGATGGATGTCGCGCAGCATCGTCTACGTTGCCGCAGGCCGTGCCGGGCATTCGGACTGTTTTCGTCTTGCCGCGCTTTGCCGGCGCATGAGTGCGGATTGATACGCCGATGGTCTGAAACCGGACCGAAATAGACACAATGCGCCGCGCTTGGCGGCGCTGCGCTCGCCTGCCGCAGCCGATCGATCAGTCGATGATCGATCCGTTGATGCGTGCGAGCCGCGCGTATTCCGACAGCGTGCGCTGCGCGACGAAATACAGGTCGCGCTCGATGGGCTGATTTCGCGGCCCGGCGATCGACGCCAGCTCAGACAGCCGTACGGTGCCTAGCTCCGGCATGCCGATGCCGACATCGCACAGGCCGTAGGCAGTGTCGCCGTCTTCGGGATCGAGTGCGGCGAGCAGCCAGGTGGCGTGCGCATCCGGCGTGAACAGCCGAACAACCGGCAGCGGGTCGGTGGCCTGCGCTTCGGCGCGAGCGCGGCCGTTGGCGAGCAGTTGCGCGCGTTGTTCGCCGGTGATGAGGGTCTTCATGGTCGCTGCCTCCTGAGAGGTTTGCCCCGCCGGGGAACCGAGGTAATAGCACCGATTCGTGCAAAGCCGACGATGCGCGAATGCGCTTGCGCGCCAATCCGCAATGCCGGCTGCCGGCTGTACGCAAAGCCTGGGAGGCGGCACTACGCATTTACGGAAGCTAACGAAAGCGTGCTTGCGGCAACCACCGAATCCACGAAGGAACAAAGGCGCCGATCCGCCTTTGCGTATTCATCCAAAACCGCCGAAACAGGCCATCGGAAGCTGCCTACATGGTAGGGCAGGAATGATGAAAGAGTTATCTTTAACGTGGTTTTAATTGTGCCGTGAATCGACGCTTCTGTGCATGCAGAAGCGCCCAATCCAGCGCGGCCGCCCAGCCGGCGCCACCACCTTCGAGGCCGAACCGGCACAGGCTTTCGGAGCGGCGGTGCGCGCCCTGCGCACGGAACGCGGCGTGGCCCAGGAAACGCTGGCCCACCTGGCCGGGATCGAACGCTCGCACATGGGCAAGATCGAGCGCGGCGAGCACATGCCGACGCTGGTGCTCATCATCAAGATCGCGCGAGCGCTAGGGTACAGCTTGGCCGAGCTGATGCAGGACACCGAGGCCCGATTGCCGAAGCGCTGGCAGAAACAGTCGATCGGCAGCTTATAAACGAGATTCTGCGAACTGCGTCATCGCCCTGACGCATCAATCGGCCTAGCATCCGAGTCGGGACGGGAAAGCGGGG
Organism: Panacagrimonas sp.; assembly: GCA_052389915.1. Lineage (GTDB taxonomy): Bacteria > Pseudomonadota > Gammaproteobacteria > Nevskiales > Nevskiaceae > Panacagrimonas. The sequence goes on along the minus strand of JBQTHL010000086.1, from coordinate 10,907 downwards.
GGTGTGTCATGCCGTACTACGCCGGGCTCAAGCAGATCAAGGACGCCAAGCAGCGCCAGCGGACGATCGACGGACTCCGGCGACTGCGGCCGGCACTATCCGCCGCGCTGCCAGCGAGAACCGCCACCGACACGCTGCTACTGGCGACCTGGAACATCCGCGAGTTCGATTCCGGCAAGTACGGCTACCGCTCCGACGAGTGCTACTACTACATCGCCGAGATCCTCAGCCGCTTCGACCTGATCGCGATCCAGGAAGTCCGCGACGGGCTGTATCCGCTGCAGCGCCTGCAGCGAATGCTCGGCAGTTGGTGGGACTTCATCGTCACCGACGTCACGCTTGGCACGTCCGGCAACTCCGAGCGGATGGCGTATCTGTTCGATCGCCGCAAGGTGAACTTCACCGGCTTGGCGGCCGAACTGGTCCTGCCCAAGGAGAGCGGCGCCAAGACCGAGCCGGTGCAGATGGCGCGCTCGCCGTACATCGCGGGCTTTCGCGCTGGCTGGGCCTACCTCACGCTGGTGACGGTGCATATCTACTACGGCAAGAGCGTTGCCGTGGACCCGCGGCGCCTGGAGGAGATCACCGCCTTCAGCAAGATCGTGGCGAAGAACGCCGGCAAGCTGTCGAGCGCACCTCAATACGAGCCCGGCCAACCGCCGGTGCCGGACAATCTGATCCTGCTCGGCGACTTCAACATCTTCAATCGCAAGGACGTGACGATGCAGGCGATCACCGGCGCCGGTTTCGTGGTCCCGGCGGAATTACAGAACGTGCCCGGCTCCAACGTCGACAAGAACAAGCACTACGACCAGATCGCCTACCTGAAGCGCCTGACGCGCCTGAAACCGACCGGCAATGCCGGCGTGTTCGACTTCTATGAGCACGTCTACAGACTCGATGACGAGGGTGAGTATGCGAAGGAGCGCGAGGCCAAGCCCGGTCGCAGCTTCAAGGACTGGCGCACCTATCGCATGAGCGATCACCTGCCGATGTGGATCGAATTCGGCATCGACGACGGCGATGCCTATCTCGACTCACTCGGCTGAACGAATTTCGCGCGATCAGATCGAACGGAATTCCGTTTGCGGCTCAGGCCGTCATCGGCGTGGCCTTCGACGCTGGAATGGAACGCTTGCGCCGCTTCAACAACTGCACCTCATCGGGAAAGGTGATATCGCAACGGCGTTTTAGCGTTCCGAACATCCACTTGGTGTCAGTCTGATCCGGCAGATTGCGAGCGCTGAAAGCATCGCGCCAATACTCGCCGCGGGTCCGGATGATCTCGACAAGATCGGAGACACGCTGAATCCCGGAGCGCTCCATCGGCTCCCACAGCCGCCCCACGAAGACATCTCGTACAGGCGCGTCCAGGGGAAAGGTCAGCGTATTGGCATGATTGAAAAGCAGGATGGCGGTTTCCGCGAGGTCGGGATCGGCCAACGGAAGCGCCGTTTGAAGCCTGGCCACCATTCCATAAAGCCGATAGTGATAGGCGACGACTGCAAGCTGGCGCATCGTATCGACGAACGCGCTCGCGCCGGCTTTCCTGGGCTCGCCGTAAAGCACTTCAACGGACTGGTCGAACTGCTGACTGTTGAGACTCAGCGTCCATAAGGCTGTTCCGAGACTGCACTCGCCGCTGGCAATCTTCTCGGCAAGTGCGTCGTTGATCTGCTTCATCTCGTCGCTGGAGCAGATTTCCGCATCAGGCGCCGGCGACTCGGCTTGTGCCGCGGAAGTCGCTGCGTGCCAGCTCGGGTAGCCGTTGAGACGGGCGACGATTTCCTGGGCCTCGGAAAGTTGCAACGGCGTGCGCCGTTGTTCCAGGGAGGGAAAAATCTTGACGAGATTCTTCGACTGCTTCTTCAAATATTGCAGGGATGGCATGTTCCAATCTCCGACATGATGCCGGTGCAGTTCCCGCAATATGGGAACGAGTAGCCCACTTCCTCAGACACCAGCAGACGGGTATCGGACACAACCAGAAACTTGCAAAGCTCGACTGCCCGTAAGGCTTCGCCACTGTGGGCGGCATGCTTGTCGTCTGGCCGCTCCAACGTATCGGACACATCCGGGGCTGGTCAAGCCATTCCGGGACGCTTTGAATCGAACCCGCGGCGCCGAACGAAAGAACAGCGCCCCACCGCGTGGGCGGGGCGCCGTGGGAGCGATGGTCAATCGCCCTTGCTGCGCGACCAGATCAGGTTGTGCGCGCCGTCCTCGCTTTCGATCAGGCGGGCGTAGATCGTCGCGGGGAACGACGGATCGTCCAGCGTCACCGACAGGTAGGGCCGCTCGGCCTGGCTGACTTTCTTCCAGGCCGCGCCGATGTCGTAGCCGCCTGCCGCCTGGATGCGGAAGTCGGGGGCGTTCTCGCTGCCTTTGTCGTTGGGGACGAGCTTGACCTTGACGTTGAGCGTCAGGGTGCGAACCGTGCCGGTGAAGCCGTCGTTCTGTGCGGTGAAGGTGCCGATGTTGGCCATGATGTTGCTCCTTTCGGGTTAACCAAGGTCGCGCCCATCGCGTCCTTGTTGTGATCCGGTCGGCGGGGGACGGGCTGGCTACATCGCTTGCGACCGCAACGCAGTGGAGGACCGGGAGGCACGAAGAATTTGTTCCGCGAGGAAGCTGCGCAGCAGCGGGGAAATTGTTTGGGGCGGACGGTTGCAGCCATGAAGCCCGAGGCGCAGCCGCGCCCCCGCCAGGATTCACAACGAAGCAAGGACGCAGAGGGCCGAACCGTCCCGAATGGAGCGATGGCCGGCTCGGCTCGCCGCAGGAAGGCGTCACCGGCACACGCCCTGATGCCGGCAAGGTTGGTTCCGCAACGACAGGCGGGAATGCTCCCGGCACTCGGCGGTGGACGGCTTGAGGCGTGGTCTGGAATCGTCATGGCAAGGCCGCGCGGCATGTCGGTGAACGGGCCGGCGTGATGACCTGAAAAGCCCGCTGCCAGCGTCGAGGACGGCAGGCTTTCGCACAACTCAGCGCAGCAACGTCGGGCGTAGCCCCGCGTCCCGCCCACCGTGGCGGGGCGCTGTGGAAACCTGGCCCGCTGGCGGGCGCCGATTGCCGCTTTGCTGTGCTGTTGAAACCGGGCGCGGCAGACCTGCCGCGCCCGGATTTTGATGTTCAGCAAAAAGCCCCGGCGCGATCTGCGCCGGGGCCATGCTCACACGGCTACGTCATGCCGCCAGCGCGTGGGCCACTTCCTCCGCTTCGGCGGTGGCCTCGTCCTGCGGCACGTCATCGGCACCTTCCTGCACCGTCCCGCTTTCGGCCGCGAACACGGCGGGCATCCAGCCGCTGCCTTGCGCCAGCCGCTCGGCTTCGCTGGCAATGTCGGCCTTCTTGAGCTTCGCCAGCCGGGTGACGTGCGACGGCGCGAACTGCTGCACGGCTTCCAAGATCACGGCCTTGGAGACGTGCTTGAAATAGCCTTCAGCGGTCGGCGTCCACCATGCCCGCATGTCCAGCCCCACGGCCTGCGCCAGTTCCTCGCCGGGCGCGACCTGCGCGGTACGCGGCGTCACCACGTCCACGCTGGCGGCGACGCATATGGCCAGCAGTTGCACCAGTTCGCCTTGCTCCATTGCCAGCAACGCAGCGAACAGTTCGGCGCTATCCTGCGACAACTGCCCGCGCCACGTCTGTTGCAGTTCGCGCAACGCGACGGCAGCCGGCGATTCCGGCCAGTCCTGGGCCATGCCTTCCAGACGATCCTGCACGGTCAGGCGCACGCCGAGCGGCAGGTCGCGGCCGTAGTGGCTTTCTTGCAAGACGGTCTGCACCATGCCATGTACCAGCGCGGCCAGTGCGACTTGCGGATGCCGCGCCACTTCGATTTGCAGCGCCGCCGTGCGATGCGCGCTCAGGCGCTGTGCCAGCCGGTCGGATAGGTTCGCGGCCTTGGGCGGCTCGGCGTCCTCGCCTTCGTCGTCGCTCACACCTTCCGTTCCGGTGAGGCCGTGGCGCAGCTTTTCCAGTGTGCGCAGCGCCTTGGCCTCGGCCTCGCGCAGCAGCCCGCGATGAATCGCGGCCTCACCGTCGCGGTCGATGGTGACGATGGCACCGGCCACGGCGCGCACGTCCGGGGCGTAATGCTGCAAATCAGCCTGCAAGGCTTCCAGTTCATGCGTCAGCCGCTCGCGCTGCTCGTGCAAGGCCTCCGCCTTGTCTTCGTCCTCGGCCTCGTAGGCGTCTTCCAGCGCGGTATTGGTCTTGTCGAGGCGGTCTTGCAGCGAGGCGATGCGCCGGGCTTCGCGGGCGTTCGGTTCGCGCCGCTGGCGTGGGGCGTTCTGGAATGCTTGGCGATCGGCATGGCTCAGGTGTGGCACGGCCTCTATCCACGCCCAACCCTCGGCGCGCACATCCTCGGCCAGCGCGTCCAGCTTCTCGCGCACCAGCCGTTCCAGCAGCGCCGCATCGTTCAGATAGACGCCGCTGTCGTCCTCGGCGAACAAATCGCGGCGGGCGCCGCCGCCTGCCGCCGTGTAGGCGTCCAGCCCGACGAAGCGCACCAGCGAATGCTGCGCGTCGATCTCGCGTTCGGTCAGGCGATTGCGCAAGGCGGACGGACTGCGCTGCCATTCCGGGGCCTCGTAGAACGCAGCTTCCTGCGCGGCGTGGTCGTCTGTGATCGCCAGCGCCATCAACTGGTCGAGCGTCACGGTATCGGCGCGATATTCCGCCATCAGGCGCGGCGAGACGTTGGCGAGTTTCAGACGGCGCTGCACGACCAGCGGGGAAACGCTGAAATCGGCGGCAATGTCTTCCACCGGGCGACCTTCCGCGACCAGCGCAGCGAATGCCTCGAACTGGTCGGCAGGGTGCATGGCCTCGCGCTGCACGTTCTCGGTAAGGCTCACGGTGCGGGCGCTGCTATCGGCCACCAGCAGGCACGGCACTTCATGGTCGCTGGCAATGCGCTTCTTCTTCGCCAGCAGCTTCAAGGCAGCAAGGCGACGGCCGCCGGCTTCGACATCGTAGTGCTCGCCATCCTCGGACTGGCTGACGATCAGGTTCTGCAGCAGGCCGACGCGCTGGATGCTCGCGGCCAGTTCCGGGATGGAAACGCTGCGGTGAGTCTTGCGCACGTTGCGCTTGGAAGGACGAAGCTGCGACAGCGGAATCAGAATCAGATTCTTGGTCGGGTCTGCCGCTTCCAGCGTGGCGACGGTGCGGGTGGTGTTGGCAATGGTGTTCATGGTGAAGCTCCTATCGAAAGAGAAAACGAAACGGAGGAAATGGAGGGGCTACGCGCCCCTCCGTGGTGTTCAGGCTTTCAAGCGGCGCAGGCCATCGGCGAGCAGCCACAGGGCACGGTTCAAGCGCACGGACTGGTCGATGCCCTGCACGGGCCGGGTGTGCTGACGGCGACCGTTGGCGCTGCGCGCCACCAGCCCGCCTTGCGTCAGGTTTTCTTGCACGCGGTTGAAGGTGCTCCACAGGTCGGCCCGGTTGTCGTCGAACCGGCGCGGGGCCAGTACCTGCGTTTCGGTGATGGGCGCAGGCTTGTCGGGCTCGTTGTACTTGAGCGCCAGCGCGGCGCGCGCGAACACTTCGGCCTCGCCGCCGTCGAGCGTGATGGCCTGCATGGCATCGCGGGATGCCTGCGCGCCGTCGAAGCCGTGCAGCACTTCGTAGGCGCCCTCGATGACGTGGCCCGCCACGTCGCCCTTGTGCGGCACGCGCACGTCCGCCACGGTGTCGCCGCAGACGAGGCCGTTCTGGCACACGAAGCGGAACATGCCGGCCAGCATCTGATAGCTGCTGGTGCCGTCGTGCGAGTTCAGCAGGATGATTTCGTTCGCCTCGCGACCGTTGATCTGGCTGGCGTGGCGTAGACGGATCATGTGCTTGGTGTGCTCGCGCTTGCCTTCATCGCGCACGCGCGTCTGGCAGACCATGAAGGGCTGAAAACCTTCCTTGCGAAGCTCGGTCAGCACGGCGGCGGTAGGGATGTAGCTGTACCGCTCGGAACGGCTTTCGTGCTTGTCCTCGGCAAAAATGGATGGGGCCACGCGGCAAATCTGCTCATCCGACAAGGGATGGTCGGCGCGTAGCATCGGGGAACGTGAAGCGAAACGGGATGCGAGTTGCATGGTGCTATCTCCATTGAGGTTGCTGTCGAAACCCCCACCGGATTCCTAGATTCGGAGCCCGCTTTTCAGCTTCCCCGGTGGGGTCGGCGCTTAAGACCTGGGCCGGCCTCGTTGCCACCGTCTTTCCTGAGTCCATCGCCCGCGACGGTCCGGAGCGCGCGGCCGAGTGCCGTCAAGGAGGAAAGCGCCGGGTTGGTGCGGCCCGCAGCGCAGCGAGGACACGGCCCGGCGCGCCTTGACGGCACTCGGCCGCGGGCTACAGTCGCGGACAAGGTGATGAAGTCAGGAAAGACGGATCGACAGGCAACGGCCGCAGAGGGCGCCGATCCCACGCAAGCGAAGCGCGCAGCGCCGCAGGCGCGAAGGCCGATCAGGCGCAGCCTGTTCGGCAGCTTTTCAGGGGCGCCAAGCGAAGTGCGGCGGGGATCGGTGTAAACCGTTCCCCTGGAGTGCAAGCGCAGCGCGCAGGCCCGCAGGGCCGGAGACCGTCGGCGCCGGGCGCAGCAAAAAGGGGGCCGAAGCCCCCGCGATCACAGCCAGCCCCGTTCGGCGAAGGACACCGTGGATTCGCCACCGACGACGATGTGATCCAGAGTGCGTACCTCCACGAGCGCCAGCACATCCTTGAGCCGCTGGGTCAGCAGCTTGTCGGCCTGGCTCGGCTCAGGATTCCCGCTCGGATGGTTGTGAGCGAAGACCACTGCCGCCGCATTGAGACGCAGCGCCGTCTTGACCACTTCGCGCGGGTATACCGCCGCCGCGTCGATGGTGCCGCGGAACATCTCGACGTACTCGATCAGCCGATGCTGGCTATCGAGGAACAGCGCCGCGAACACCTCGTGCTCGAAACCGGCGAGCTTGGTGCGCAGGTAGTCCTTCACCAGCACTGGCGACGTAAGCAGCGCGCCGCGCTGGATCTTCTGGTCGATCACTTGGCGCGCGATCTCCAGAATCTGATCGGCAGTCGCCGGTAGATAACGGCCTTGGCCATCACGTACCAGTAAAGAGGCATCGAAGACGAAAGAGAACTGCGACATGACCATGCTCCGGTAGCTCGGGCGGAATTGCCCGGAACCGGCACGGCACGGCGCAGCGCAAGCCGTCACAGGGTCACGACGGCCACGGCCGCAAGCGTGCAAAGCACGCGCAGCCCTTGACGGCGAGAACGCCGTGATACGGTGAAGGGAAACAGCAAGACCGCCCACCACTGCCCACGCAGACGCAAACAGGCAAGCGGAGCGCGCAGGCCCTCAAGGGCCGTAGGCGTCAGGGATCAAAGCCGAATGGCCGCGACTCGCAGAGGCGCGGGGCGCAGCCCGCGAGCCCGACGGCGGTACGCCGGGACGCACAATGCGTCTACTTGGAGTAAAAACTACAACAAGGGCTGGAGGGGACTATGTCGATATTGCAAGAAATACTGGTTTGGACTCAGGGGCTGTCCACATGGCAAAGCGACGCAGTCGCGCGCCTGCTGGCCAAACAGACACTGACAGCGGATGACCAGGACGATCTATTCGCGTTGCTCAAGTTGGCACACGGCATCCCCGATCCGAAAGGCCGCACGCCCAAACCGCTCACTGCCGACCAGATACCGGCACCGGTCAAGGTGACGACGCACATCGAATTGCTCGCGATGAAGAACATGCGTCACGTCAACGCGATTGCAGAGAACCAACATTTGGCATTCAGCGCCGCCGGAATGACCGTCATCTACGGCGATAACGGTTCCGGTAAATCGGGATACTCGCGGGTACTCAAGCGAGCCTGTCGTGCTCGCGATCAGACCGAAGCGATTCATCCGAATGTCCATCTTCCCGCTGGCAAGGCAGGGGCTCCTGAAGCAGCCTTTGAAATTACCGTGGACGGTGTTGCAAAGGACGTGCAGTGGACACACGGCAAAGCCGCGCCCCCTGAGTTGTCATCATTCGCGATCTTCGACTCACGATGCGCACGTGCCTACCTCGACAGCGAAGACGATTTTTCCTACGTACCTTACGGTCTTGATGTCTTCGAGGCACTGGCGAAAGTCTGTAAACAGTTGAAGACCGCGATTGATGCAGAACATGCGCAGTCCGCCGCCGACCTCGCCGCGTTCGTGCCGCTGCAAGGCGACACAGCAGTCGGCAAGCTGATCGCGTCACTGTCCGCCAAGACAACGCAAGCTCAGATCGACGCACTGGCCACCCTGACGCCGGAAGAATTGGTTCAGCACGTGGCGCTGGACAAGAGCCTGAAGGAGAACAACCCGAAGGAGAAGGCGGCTCAATTGCGCTTGCGCGCCCGCCGTGTCGCAGCCATCGCAACGAATGCCACCAGCAAAGGTGCTCTGGTGGATCAATCCGTCGTCGCCAAACTCCACGGTTTGGCGGATAGCTATCGCACTGCGCAGGCGGCAGCCGCGCTTGCAGCCAAGGAATTCAAGGAAGGCGAGAACCTGCTGCCGGGCACCGGCGGCGAAGTCTGGCGTGAGTTGTTCGATGCCGCCCGCAAGTTCGCCGTCGAATCGCACCCGGATAAGGCGTTTCCCGATTTGGGCTCGGATACGCCTTGTCCACTATGCCAGCAACCTCTGGCCGAAGGCGCCGCTCGCTTGCTGCGTTTCGAGGCATTCATACAGCAAGAAGCCGAGAAAACCTCACAGGCACGTCGCACCGCACTCTACGCAGAATACAAGCCTTTCATCACACAGAGTCTGACGTTGAATCTCGACGATGTGACCCACGGTGAGATTGAAGCCCTAGATCCGCAACTGGCCGCCGAGGCCAAGGCGTTCGAGACGCTGCTGACGACTCGCCAGGAAGCCATCAAGGCGGCGGTGCTCTCGCACCAATGGGGCAGTGTCGATCAAGCTTTGGTAAATCCGGCCGCGCAACTTCAAGCACTGGCCGACAAATTGAACGCTGAGGCCGAAACCTTGGAGAAGGCATCGGACGAAATGGCCCGCGCCGCCCTCCAGAAGCGGTTTGCGGAACTCGATGCGCGGGTCCGACTGAGCCAAGTCAGGGATGCCGTGGTCACGGCTGTTGGCAAGCTCAGTCATCAGGCGAAACTCACGCAGTGCCTCTCGGCCGTCAAGACCAATGCCATCTCACTAAAGGCATCGGACATGGCCGAGAAGGTCGTGTCCAAGGAACTGGCAGAAGCACTGAACCGCGAATTCAAGGCGTTGGGTGTCGGCACGCTGAGCGTTTCGCTCCAGAGTCGCACCGACAAGGGAAAGGCTTTACACAAATTGAAATTAGAGCTGCCACAAAGCCGCAGCCCTGGCGACATCCTGAGCGAAGGTGAACAGCGCGCCGTGGCGATCGGGTCCTTTTTGGCCGAAGTCGGATTGAGCGGCGGCAAGGGTGGCATCGTGTTCGATGATCCCGTGTCTTCGCTCGATCATCGCAGGCGAGAGCGTGTGGCAAAGCGCCTAGCCACCGAAGCCGCGCACCGCCAGGTCGTCGTGTTCACCCATGACATCTACTTTCTGTGCCTCCTGGTGGAAGAAGCGAAATTGGCCGGCGTGACGATTTCAACCCAAAGCTTGATTCGCCGCGCCGAGGGATTCGGAATCGCCGACCCAGAACTGCCATTTGAAGGAAAGAATGCGAGCAAGCGGATCGGTGCGCTAAAGGCGCAACAGCAATCCATCGCCAAGTTGCACAAGGACGGCGAGGAACAGGAACATCGCAGGCAAACTGTCGATGCCTATTTCCGGTTACGCATGGCATGGGAACGCGCGGTTGAAGAAGTCCTACTGCGCGAGGTCATCCTCCGTTTCCGTAAGGGAGTGGAAACGCAGCGGCTCGCCGGAGTGGTGGTCGATGACGAGGACTACGCCCAGGTCAATGCCGGCATGACGAAGTGCTCAAACTACGCGCACGACAAGGCGCTTCTGGGTGGCGTTGCAGTCCCCGATCCTGATGAGCTGCTTGCCGACATTACAGCGTTGGAGACATGGCGCGCACAGATCGACAAACGCAGCGTGGAGACGGCCAAGAAGCGTAAGGCTGGACCGGCTGCTACTTCGGTGCCTGTAGTGGCCGCAACATCTGGGTGACTGGAACATTACGAAACTCGGACATATGCGAGTCGTCATGGACAAAGATCGCATCGAATACCGAAAAGGCGGCCATTTCCGTCAAAAGCGGCGTCAGGTACGTTGCCGCCTTGGAATAGTTAATGGCCGGCAGCGGCCAGTTGTCATAGACGATCAGCCAGTTGGCTGGATATCGAACGAAGCCTTCTGCTGTCGCCTTCGGCATCTTTTCCTTGACATAGTGCGCCATCGCTGCGGCCCATTCACGCTCTGGTGAATCGCCGCACCAGCCAGAACCGGATTCATCGGCCTCGATCTCACGACGGAGTTCGTCGGACGTTTTCTTCGGCTCCCCAGGCTTGACGTGAGGAGCGAAGTAGACATCCGGCCCCAAACCTTCCTTTTCACGAAGGAAATCCGCGTGGGCGATGTTCTCCGGTACAGCTTCGGTGTGCTCGATCCCCACGTTAGCGCCATGCATTGCCAAGAGGAAATCCGGCTTATCGGAATGGGTTAGGGTCAGTGGGAACAAGAACTGTTCTGCCGGCAGAGTCGCAAGCAGATGCGCGATGCAATAGCGCTCTGCATGATGCTTGCGGCGCCCGTCTGAACGCGGAGGGACGTCGATATCCAGCTCGGCTAGCCTGGCTGCGTATTCCGATGAAACCAGCCAGTCGGTCCGACTCCAAACCGGCCAGTGTCTCGTTCCTCAAAGTCGCCGGTAATTCCAATTTCAAAGCGGCCGCTGATCACGATCACCGCGCAGCACTCGGGGG
>JBQTHL010000085.1:0-2962 GCA_052389915.1 Panacagrimonas sp. | reverse complement strand
ACACCTCCTTCCTTTTCTCGTGGGTTGGGGGGGCGCCCCCCCCCCCCCGGCCCACAAAACCCCCCCCCCCGTTTCCCCAACCCCCGCCCCCGGGGCCCCCCCCCCCCCTCCTACAAGACCCGTGTCGAACACGCTCAGCCCACCAGCTTCGCCAGCACGGCCGCGACACTCGCCTCAATCATCTCAGCCTTGTCGCCATCACGCCGCTTGTACTCGTATTGCTGGTTCGCCAGCCCCTTCTCGCCGATCACCACGAGATGCGGAATACCGACCAGATCGGCGTCCGCGAACATCGGTCCGGGACGCAGGCCGCGATCGTCGAGCAGAACCTCGACGCCGGCTGCACTCAACTCGGCGTAAAGCTGTTCGGCGACCTGCTTGACCCGCTCCGACTTGTCGGTGCCGATGGGGCAGATCAGCACGCGGAACGGCGCGATGGCATCCGGCCAGCGCATGCCGTTGGCATCGAAGCGCTGCTCGATCACCGCCGCCGCGAGCCGCGAAACGCCGATGCCATAGCAACCCATTTCCGGTGTCACCGCCTGGCCTTGTTCGCCCAGCACCGTGAACTCCATCGCCTTTGTGTACTTTTGCCCGAGCTGGAAGATGTGCCCGCCCTCGATGCCTCGGTAGAACCTGATCTGGCCCTGTCCGTCCGGGCTGGCGTCGCCCTCGCAGACCTTGCGCAGGTCGGCGGCCTGCGGCACCGGGCAGTCGCGTTCCCAGTTCACACCCTTGAGGTGACGATCGTTCACGTTGGCGCCGCAAACGAAGTCGGCAATTTCCAGTGCCGCGTGATCCGCGATGACGGTGATCGGACATTTCACCGGGCCGAGATAGCCGACTTCACAACCGAACGCGGCCTGCACGTCCTCGATCTTCGCCATCTCGAAGGGGCTGGCGAGCAGGGGATGCTTGCCGGCCTTGACCTCGTTGAGCTCGTGATCGCCGCGCAAGGCGATGCCCACGAGCCCGCCCTCGCGGCCCTTGGCCACGAGCAGCTTAACCTTGCCGGCCAGCGGCACGCCGAGAAATTTGGAAACCTGGTCGCAAGTTTTCTGGCCCGGCGTCAGTACCTGTTCGATGGCCTGCGACGGCGCCGGTCGCGCGCGGCCCGTGGGCCTGCATTCCGCCGCTTCCATGTTCGCGGCGTAGTCGCCGACCGTGGAGACCGCAATCAGGTCTTCCCCCGAGCCCGCGAGGATGTGGAACTCTTCGGACTTCGCGCCACCGATGTTGCCGCTATCGGCCTGCACGATGCGAAAGTCCGCGCCGATGCGCTCGAACACGCGCGTGTAAGCCCGGCGCATGTTCTGGTACTCGCGGTCCAGATCGGCCGCATCCATGTGAAAAGAGTACGCATCCTTCATCAGGAACTCGCGCGCGCGCATCAGGCCGAAGCGCGGGCGACGCTCGTCGCGGAACTTGGTCTGCACCTGGTACCAGTTGAACGGAAGCTGGCGATAGGAACGCACGTCCTGCTTGGCGTGATGCACGATCACTTCCTCGTGCGTCGGGCCATAGCAGTAGTCGTTCTGGTGGCGATCCTTGATGCGCAGCATTTCGCTGCCCATCGCCTGCCAGCGACCGGATTGCTGCCACAGCTCGGCGGGCTGGATCGAGGGCATCAGCAACTCCGCCGCACCGGCGCGATCCATCTCCTCGCGCACGATGTTCTCGATCTTCCGCAGCACGCGCAGACCCATCGGCATCCAGGTATAGAGCCCGGCGCCGAGCTTGCGGATGAAGCCCGCGCGCTGAAGGAGCTGATGCGAAACCACATCGGCGTCGGCCGGGGTTTCCTTGGTGGTGGATAGCGGGAATCGGGAAAGGCGCATTGCGGCTGGGGGGTAAGGACGGCCGCAGATTGTAACGGCGCGACGCGCGGCGCCTTTAGCGAACCCCCGAGGCCGAGGGCTGGGGAGCGTTACCAGGGAATTGGGTTCATGATTCGTGCAGGCCCGGTGGAACGGGTCACTCCGACAGAGGTGAACCATGACCGACTTCACTGAACTCAAAAAGAAGCAGCGCGCCACCTGGGCGCTCGGCGAGTACGACCGGATTGCGGATGGCCTGACGATCTCCACGGATCAAACGCTGCGCGTCGCGAAAATCCGGCCTGCCGACCGCGTACTCGACCTTGCCACCGGCACCGGTATTACGGCCATCGCGGCACGGGAGCGCGGCGCGCAGGTGACGGGTGTTGACTTCACGCCGGAGCTGATCGCGATTGCGCAGAAGAAGGCCGAAGACGAAGGCTTCCACGACATCGAATTCCGGGAAGGCGACGCCGAAGCGCTCCCCTTCGAAGACGCAAGCTTCGATGTCGTGCTGTCCACCTGCGGTCACATGTTTGCGCCGGACCAGCCCAAGGTTGCGGCCGAGCTTGCGCGGGTTACGCGCCCGGGAGGGCGCGCCGTATTCCTCGCGTGGACTCCGGATGGCGGTCTCGGCGGTTGGTTTCGCATCACCAACAAGCATTTTCCACCGCCCGCCGGGGTCGCGAGCCCCTTCAACTGGGGCGATGCCGGCAAGGTGCGACAGCTTCTCGGAAGCGCGTTCGGCGATCCCGCGTTCACGCGCGGGGACTGCCCGCAGTTCGGCGCTTCGCCCGAGGATGTCTGGGATCTGTTTTCGACGCGCTACGGTCCCACCGTACGTGCTGTCGCAAACCTGCAGGGCGACGCGCTGGAGGCATTCCGCAGCGAGATGCTCGCGTTCCTGAGCGGATACCGCGCCGCCGACGGGAAGGTGCGTTGGGGCCGCGAATACCTCATTACGTGTGCTGTTCGCTCGTGAATGAGTGAAGCGGTTTAACGCCGCCGCACCCGGCCGTGGTTGCGGGCGGGAGGGCGAGAAGAACACCGAGGGGATGGCCGGCCGGGATATGGAACGCGGGAAAGGAAACGCCCCGCCCAAGAAGGTGTAAGGGCGCGAATGTAGAAGAAAAAAAAGGGGGGGC
>JBQTHL010000084.1:0-31604 GCA_052389915.1 Panacagrimonas sp. | reverse complement strand
ACGGGCGAGTTGCGGATGATCCACTCGCGGGTTTCGTGGATGTTCTTGCCGGTGGACAGGTCCATCACCGTGTCGCCGCCCCAGCGCGTGGACCAGACCATCTTCTCGACTTCCTCGGCGATGCTCGATGTGACCGCGGAGTTGCCGATGTTGGCGTTGATCTTCACGCGGAAGTTGCGGCCGATGATCATCGGCTCCAGTTCCGGGTGATTGATGTTGGCCGGGATGATGGCGCGGCCGCGGGCGATTTCGGAGCGCACGAATTCGGGCGTGATCGCGCCGTGCGGAATCGCTGCGCCGAAAGCGTTGCCCTTGTGCATGCGTCGCAGATACCCGGCCTTCTCGTAGGTTTCTCGCAGCTCTTCGAGGCGCGCGTTCTCGCGAATGGCGACGTACTCCATCTCTGGCGTGATGAGGCCGCGGCGGGCGTAGTGCATCTGGCTGACATTGGCGCCGGCTTTCGCCTTGCGCGGCGCGCGGATGTGCTCGAAGCGCAGGCTGGAAGTCTTCTCGTCCGCAGCACGGATGCGGCCGAAGATCGAACTGGGGCCACGCAGTTGCTCGGTGTCGCCGCGCGCCTCGATCCAGGGATCGCGCAAGCCAGGCAGGCCCGCGCGCAGATCGATCTTCATCGAAGGGTCGGTGTACGGCCCGCTGGTGTCGTAGACCGTGACCGGCGGATTCGGCTCGATGCCGCTCGCAGTGCGCGTCGCGGTCTGGCTGATTTCGCGCATCGCCACGCGAATCCCGTTCGGACTTTCGACGAAAATCTTGCGCGAGGCGGGAAAAGGACGGCAGACGTCGGCCGACAGTTCGTCAGCCTGATGGAAGAGGGTTTCGGGGACTGCGTTCATCGAAGACTCCTGAGAGCCGTGCGAACGTCCTGCCCGTCACCCCCAAACCAGCGCGGGTGATTTAAGCCATCCGTTCGCCGGCGTGATGCGGTCGGCTACGTTCCAAGGGTCTGATCTCAGCCGTCGCAAGTCACCCGGACATCGCGACGGCACCCCCGGCTCAGGGCGAAGCGTACGCCATTCACCGTCGCTCTTCGCGTTACCGTGATCGACTTGCCAGATCGTTGCGGTGCCCTCTCGTAGGAGCGGGCCTCCTGCACTTGTCGAAGGACCGCGACGTCGAAGGACCGCGACTGGATTCCTGAGGTTTGAGCAGGTCATTCCCGCGAAGGTGGGAATCCAGTCTCGCGGCCCCAACGGCAGTTGGAATTGCGAGTGGCAAGTGGATTCCCGCCTTCGCGGGAACGTCGGTTTCGTGCTTTCCGCTTGACGCGCCCACCCGACTCACTGGCAGCATGCGCACATTCGCCTCTGGCACTGCCATGATATTTCGCTTACCGCGTCGTTCGGTTTTGCCGTCGCCCAAGCGTCAGGCCGGTCGCATGCTGCCCCTGATGTTGCTCGGTTTCGCGCTGGGTGCGGGATTTTTCTGGTTGGGTCGCAAGAGTCAGCCGCTGCCAGTTCCCGCCGCGCCGGCCGAATTACGTGCGGTCATTGCGCGCAGCGACCTGGGCGCGTTCGAGCGTAACAACATCGAGGTGTTCCAGGCGGTATCGCCGTCGGTGGTCAACATCGCGACGGTCGAACAGATGTCGAACCTGTTCTCGCGCCGCATCACCGAGGTGCAGCGCGGCACCGGCAGCGGTTTCATCTGGGATGCGGACGGTCACGTGGTGACCAATTTCCACGTGATCCAGGGTGGCAACAGCGCGCGAGTCACGCTGTCCAACCAGAGCAGTTATCCGGCCGAACTGGTCGGCGCGTTTGCGGATCGCGACCTGGTGGTGTTGCGCATCCAGGCGCCGCGCGAGCTGCTGCGGCCGATCCTGCTCGGGCGCAGCGCGGATTTGCAGGTGGGGCAGGCGGTTTACGCCATCGGCAATCCGTTCGGGCTGGATCAGACGCTCACGACCGGAATCGTCAGCGCGCTGGATCGCGAGATCGAATCGGTCACGCGCCGGCCCATCCGCGGCGTGATCCAGACCGATGCGGCGATCAATCCCGGTAATTCCGGCGGACCGCTGATCGATTCGGCCGGCCGATTGATCGGCGTCAACACCGCCATCTACAGCCCCAGCGGCGGCAGTGCGGGCATTGGCTTTGCCATTCCGGTGGACGAGGTCAACCGCATCGTGCCGCGCCTGATCCGCGACGGTCGTGTGGTGCGTCCCACGCTGGGCATTTCCGCTGCGCCCGCCGAACTCAACCAGGCGCTGCAACTGGATTCGGGTGTGGCCATTGTCGGCGTGGAGCCGCGGGGGCCGGCCGAGCAGGCGGGCCTGCAACCGTTTCGGCGCGAGCGCGACGGCAGCATCGTGATCGGCGATGTGATCGTGGCGATCAATGAAGAACCGGTCTCGACTTTCGACTCCCTGCTCGACCAGCTCGAACGGCATCAGCCCGGCGACAAGGTCACCCTCAAGGTCAAACGCGCGGACCGGGAGCGTGACGTCGCGGTGGAACTGGGCTCTCCGCCCTAGCTCGAATGCCCGCCAAACCCATCACCGCGGAACAGGCCTATCCCCGACTCTGGGCCGAGATCCGAAAGATTCCGCGCGGGCGCGTGGCGAGCTACGCGCAAGTAGCCTTCGAGGCCGGACTGCCGGGACGTGCGCGCATGGTGGGGCGTTCGCTCGCCGACGCGGGCGCGTCCACCAAGCTGCCGTGGCATCGCGTCATCAACGCGCAGGGACGCATCGCGCTGCCCGTATCGAGCGAGGCTTACGTCGAGCAAAAGGCGCGGCTGATCGCGGAAGGCGTGGCGTTCGAAAACGAACGCGTGAGCTTTGCACGTTACGGTTGGAAACGAAGCCCGGCGCCGGTGGTGTAGCAGGCCTTTTCAAGAATCACGCAAAGGCGCAAAGAGAAACGCAGAGGCGCAGGTAGGGTGGGGCGGTGTTTCTCTTTTTTCCTTCTTGCTCTCTGCGTTCTTTGCGCCTTTGCGTGATTCTTCTCTCGCACTATCGGCTCGTGCCTACCAGATCTTGATGCGCGATTCCGGCGCTGCGTACATCTTGTCGTCCGGCTTCACCGCAAACGCCTCGTAGAAGCCCGGCACGTTCACCACCACGCCGTTGCAGCGGTATTCGCTGGGCGCGTGCGGATCGGTCTTGAGCCGGTTGAGCAGGTTCTCGTCGCGATACAGCCTGCGCCAGGCCTGCGCCCAACCCATGAAGAAACGCTGGTCCGCGCTCATGCCGTCAATGACCGGACCTGGCTTGCCGTTCTGCGACAGCCGATAGGCTTGGTGTGCGATGGTCAGCCCGCCGAGGTCGGCAATGTTTTCGCCTAGGGTGAATTTGCCGTTGAGCTTGTATCCCGGCACCGGCTCGTAGGCGTCGTATTGGGCGGCGAGCCTTGCGCCCAGCGCCTCGAAGCGCGCGCGATCTTCAGCGGTCCACCACACGCGCAGCTTGCCGTCGCCGTCGTATTGCGAACCGGAGTCGTCGAAGCCGTGCGAAATTTCGTGGCCGATCACGGCGCCGATGCCGCCGTAGTTCACGGCGTCCTCGGCGTTCGCGTCGAAGAACGGCGGTTGCAGGATCGCGGCGGGAAAGACGATCTCGTTTTTCTCGTCGTTGTAGTAGGCGTTGACGGTCTGCGGCGTCATGCCCCATTCCTCGCGATCGATCGGGCCGCCCAGCTTGGCGATGTCGCGGTCGTACTCGAACTGCGCTGCGCGCTGCGCGTTGCCGTGGGCATCGCCCGTCACCACTTCCAGCTTGCTGTAGTCGCGCCAGCGGTTGGGATATCCGATCTTGTAGTTGAACTTCGCCAGCTTTTCGCTCGCGGCTTTCCTGGTGTCCGGACTCATCCACGCAAGCTCGCCGATGGCCAGGCCGTAGGCCGCAATCAACTGCTGCACCATCGCTTCCATGCGCTGCTTGTGCGCCGGCGGAAAATGGCGCGCCACGTAAATCTGGCCCACCGCCTCGCCGAGCGCGCCGTCAACCGCATCGACGCCGCGCTTCCAGCGCGGACGAAGCTCCTGAATGCCGTTGAGAGTTCGTCCGGAGAACGCAAAGTCCTGCTCGACAAACGCGCGCGGCAACACCTCGGCGTAGGCATTGAGCACCTGCCATCGAAGATAGATTTTCCAGCGGCGCAGCGAGACCGATTGCAGCAGCTTGCCCAGGCTCGTGACGTAAGTCGGCTGGCTGATCAGCACCGTATCGAGCGCCGCGAAACCGGTCGCGTCGAGGTAGGCCATCCAGTCAATTCCGGCGCTCACGCCAGGCAGTTCTCCCAGGGCGAAGGGGTTGTAGGCTTTGACCGGATCGCGCAATGCCACCTTGTCCCATTGCACTTGTGCGAGTCGCGTTTCCAGGTCGAGCACCACGCGCGCCGCGGCTCCGGGTTCCGGCTGTCCGGCCAACCCCATCATGCTTTCCATGTGCGCGACGAACGCGGCACGGATCGCGCTGAACTTGTCGTCCTGGATCAGATAAAAATCGCGATTGGGCAGCGACAGCCCGCCCTGGTAGAAATCGCCGGCGTAGCGGTTGGGGTCCTTGGCATCCACATGCACGTAGGCCTGCAGCGGTACCGCGATGCCGTTGCGTGCGAGCCGGGCCATCAGCACCGGGAGTTCGCGCGGATCGCGCAGCGCATCGATAGCGGCGAGTTCCGTTGCGATGGGCGCAAGCCCGAGCGACTCGATGTGCGCTTCGTCCATGAAGCTCGCGTAGTAATCGCCCACTTTCTGCTCGATGCTGCCCGCCGCCTTGTCCGGCTGCGCCACCAGCTCCTCCACGATGCTGCGCAACTGCGCCTCCGCATCGTCGCTGAGCCGGGTGAACGAGCCGTAGTTGGACTTGTCTGCGGGAATCTTCGTCTGCGCCAGCCAATGGCCGTTGACGGCGCGATACAGGTCGTCCTGTGGCCGCACGGCGGCGTCGAAGTTGGCGGTCTCGATGCCAGAGCGTAGTGCGGCAGTGGACGTCGCGGCCGGCGTGGCCATCGGCTTCTCGATCGGCCCCATGCCGATGCTGACGGCAGCCAAGGCGACCAGACCGGCCAGAATCACGAGAACAATTTTCAAGCAGGACTCCGGATTGCGCGCAAGGCGAGTTCAGTTGCGATTTACGAAATGCAGGGCGATGAAGATGCGCGGGTCGATCAGCACGCCGCGCTCAGTTTGCTCCCCCAGCCAGTTTTCCACACCCGCCAGCGGCACTCGGTGCACAGCAATGTCCTCGCCATCCACACCGCCGCCCGGACCCACATGGACCAGGTCCGACACCTCGGTGAAATAGCCGATCTCGTCGGTCATCCCCGCCGCCACCGGGCCGCTGCACAGGATGCGCGCGCGCGCGCCGCGAAATCCGGTTTCCTCTTCCAGCTCACGCAGTGCCGAAGCCTCCACGGTTTCATCCGAGGTCGCAGCGCTGTCCGCGATGATGCCGGCCGGCAGTTCGATCACGCGTTGCCGCAACGGAATACGGAGCTGCTCCACCAGCACCAGTTCGCGCTCCCTAGTCACCGCGATAATGAATCCCGCGCCGGTCGAGCGCTGCCGCCGCACGTACTCCCAGTGGTCGTCGCGCAGCAGCTTGAGATATTCGCCGTCGTGGAGCGTGCGGATGCTCATAAGGATTCGGGGTTCAGTGTTGTGCAGGCATTGTAGGGGGCATCAGCGCAGTGTCGCGCCGTTATCGCCCCTCCTACGGGCTGGCGACATCGGCTGCTCCTTACGCGCTTTAGCAATTCATATATGCGCGAACGTCTAGACGTTGTGCATCCACAAACGCTACGTCATCGAATCTCAAAATTTTTGCAATGCCGGCAAGTTCGTCTGGAAGCATGTCCACAGTGATTGGGCTCACCGGAGTTGCTACCTGTTCATAAGCATGAAGTGACTCGCTAGCCGTACGATGGAAATCGATCCAGTCGTACACGAAGATGCCTCGCTCCGCCAAATCGAGGAAGTCATCAGGTCGCTTGATCGACACCAGCGTGCGAGCCCCGGATACGCTCGGCATGCCGCAGATCAGTCCCTCAATGTCCTGTACCGAGGTACCTTCGTGATTCAGAGCCTGAAGCGGAACCGGGCCAACGCCACCTGTCACGAAAGCCCCTAAATATCCCTCACGGTCGGATGCCAGCCACACACAATCAATTCCGTTTGGATAAATTTCAGTGCTCACGAATGCTCCTTAATGGAAGAACCCGCGCCGCAAGGTCGATTCCAACAGGATCACCTAAGGAATCACGTCGATGCTGAACCGTGCCGCACCGTAGGCATCGCAGTCGGCGCCCTCACAATTCGCAGGCGAGTTGCCCAGCAGCAGCGGCGTGGCTTGACGCCACTGCGCGAGCAGCGCGTCGGCGCGTGTACCGGTGGGCAGGCTCTGGAACATGTCGGTGGCCTCCGGGCCCAGCACGGAATAATCGCGCGGCTGCCGGCTCACGATGACCAGGAAATTCTCCGTGCCGGACGGTTCCGAGACCTCGAGCGGCCAGCTTGCCTGCGGCAGTTTGATCGTCTGTCCGGCCTTGATGCGATTGTCCCTGGCCTCGCTGTTGGGGAAGAACTGGATGAGAGAATCATCTGGCCCCAGCAGCAGCACCGTCAGGTAGCCTGCACGGGTCGCGGTCACCGAAAAGCTCAGCTCGTCCTTGCCGATGCGCATCACGGCCTTCGAGGGTTTGGCCGTCACTTGCCAGCCCGCTGTTTGGCCGGCGACGACGGCGTCGAGCTGCTGCACGGGGTCGAAGCGCGTGGGGGTGACCACCACCGGTGGCGCAGGCGTGGTGCTGGGCACGGGAGCAGGGGACGCCTCTGTGCTGCCAGCCGGAGGGGCGGCAGGGTGGGTAGCGAAATAGGCGCCTCCGCCCGCAACGGCCAGAGCCACCGCGCCCAGGCCTATCCAGAGACTCGTACTCGCACCGCGCGTGCGCTCCCTTGATGCCGACGGTCCTGGCGATGCAAAGCCGCCGGGCATCGCGTTCGGAAGGCCTTGGCCATCGGCCAGACCCAAGTCATCGCGCAATGCTGCAATGCTCTGGGTGCGTTCTTCCGGCTTGACGATCAAAGCCCGGTCGATGGCATTCAGGAAGCGCGCGCTGTAACGCCCCGCCAACTCCTCGGACAGTGGCTTGTAGGTGTCCGACATCGTTCGGCTGACCGATTGCGGCGGGGTGCGTCCGACCAGCGCAAAGTGGATGGACGCCGCCAGCGCGTAAATGTCCGTCCAGGCGCCCTGCTTCATGTGCGGCGCCTCCGCGTACTGCTCGATTGGCGCATAGCCGGGCTTGAGGATGACCGTCAGCGCCTGCGTCATGTCGCCGATCACGCGCCGCGCCGCGCCGAAGTCGAGCAGCAGGGGGCGCCCCGTATTCGCCAGCAGGATGACGTTGTCGGGCGCGATATCGCGATGAAAGCAGTTTTCCGTGTGGACCACCGCCAGTGCTTCGGTCAGCGGGCCGAAGAGGTTCATGAGCCAGGCTTCGTCGGGGGCGGCACCGAGCTGTTTGAGATGATCCTTGAGCGTGATGCCCTCGTAGAGCGGCATCACCATGTAGGCCGTGCCGTTGTCCTCCCAGAAGCGGTAGACCTTGACCAGGGCGGGATGGTCGAACTGCGCCAGCAGCTTGGCCTCGTTGACGAAGCTCTTGCGACCCATCTCGAAGGTTTCGCGATGACGCCCTGATTTGACCTGCACCGTGGTTTCGCCGCTGCGCGCGGCCAGGCTCGATGGCATGTACTCCTTGAGAGCGACCCGGCGTTCGAGTGAATGATCCCAGGCCTGATAAACAATTCCGAAGCCGCCTTCTCCAATCACCCGGGTCAGCTCGAACTCGGCGAGGAAGGTGCCGATGGCTAGCGCATTCCCGCTGTGGTCGGCACTCGACGCAATCGTGGACGGCTTCAACAGCCGCGCGCTTGGTGCGGGAGGCTGGATGATCGTGGCGTCTGCTGGCGGGCTGGGTCCCGTCCGAGCATCGGGGCCGTCAGGCCGGATGACAGTGCGGTCGTCGTCTGGGCTGGGCGCGTTGCTCATCGAGGATCTGTGAATCCTTGTTAGCCAAGCAATTTGTCGTAGTCTGCGTGGCTGCCGATCCAGAACCACTGGACGCCCTCAGGAACCGGAACGCCAAGAGCGCGATAACCCAAATTGACGCGAACGCTACGATACGAACCGTTTCTGACTGGCTTGAATTGCAACGAAGGATGTGACGGGTTTTGCTTGAGAAGTTCGTAGCTTCTACGGGCGATTGTCTGGATATCACCGGGCAATGCGTTGAAGCACTGCCAGAACTTGACGGAGGTGAAATGCCTCAAAGCTCAGTGGCCTTGCCGTTGCGGTAATCGGCAAGTGCCTCAGCTGCCAGCGCATCGAGTTTTCCTGCCGCTGCATCAGCCTCGATTTGCTTGTCCCAGGCGGCTTCATCGAACTGGGCGAACCAACGACGAAATTCCGCAAGCTGCGAGGTTGGCAGCTTTTGAACGGCTTCCTCAATAGCATGAACGGTAGTCATGAGACTTCTCCGAGATTTGGGAAAAGCATACCCGAACTCTCTTGCTTGGCTAATGGTGATACAGGTGCCGAGCTAAAGACCTCTGCCGCTCCATGGCCGGATTCATTGCGACCAGCCCAGGCGGAAGCGCTGACGCAGACCCTCGAGTTCGGCATCTTCCCAGGACAGGGCGCCGGCTTGGAAGTCGCGCACGTCGGGTGTATGCATCAGCAAGGCTTGCACCTCGTTGATCATCAGGTCTTCATTGGCCGTGTCATAGCCCTGTTCGCCCAGATAGCGGCGCCAGACTTCGCGCTCATTGCCCGTCAACAGCTTGTGCCAGAAAAATTCGCAATGCCGACGGTAGACGGCGTCCGTGAAATACCGCCCATGACTCAGTTCATGCCACAGGATCGAGCTCCGACGCGCCGAATCGATGTGGGTACGACTGTCGTCCGCTGAAGCGTTCTGAACAGAGCTGAAGGTAACCAGAGCGCCAATTGCAGTCTCCACGAATCGACCGTGCCCTTCGTCGCGCAGCATTCCTGCGTCGAGAAGCAGGCGGAGCAAACGGAGCTCTTGAGGGTTGAGCGTGACGGCCTGCGACTGCGCCATCGTGTAGAACCTGGCCAGGTCGACGCTGCGATAGTCGTGTCCCAAATAGAACGTCGACACCGTATCGCCGCTGGCGAGCAACAAGGCGCTGAGCTCGGCATCGGACAACACCCGGTGCCGACGTGTGCCCGCCTTTTCGAGCAGTGCTGCCGCCCGATTCATAGTGAGGCCTTGAGAGTGAAGGTCGGGGAATTCGACCACCAGGATCGCCGGAGCGCCCTGAAGGCGGTGCACGAGCCAGTCTCCCTGAGTGCGAGCCTGCAGAAGCTGCTCCAGGCTCGATTCGGTGATGCTGCCGCCAATCGGTGCGGCTTCGCTGACAGCGACGCTCTGTTCGACAGCCTGTACAACAGCCTCAGAGGGCGGCGTCGAAAGTTTTTGCCACGCGATGAAGGCTCCCGCCGCCGACAGGATGGCGGCAGTGAGAATCCACAGCCAAGGCTGGTTGCGAATCGGCTGCGCGCCAAGCCTCCGTCCAGCAGCGGGTCGCGGCGAGAGCCCCGACACTTAAGTTTTCGGCCGAATCAGTTCTGTACGGTGACGATCGTGACGCGCCGGTTCTCAGGTGCATCCACACGCTTCGTGTTCATCGGCTCCTTCGAACCTTTGCCTACGGCAAGCAGTCGCTCCGGAAGAATCCCGGCTTGGGCGACGAGATACTCGACCACCGCCTGAGCGCGCTCTTGCGAGAGGCGAGTGTTGATGTCCGCATCGCCACGTGCATCGGCATGGCCTTCGACCCTGAAACTGAAGCCGGCCAGGTTATCCGACTGTAGGGCGCGACCGAGCGTATCGAGGAGTTCGTGAACCTCGCCCCTGACTTGCGAGGAATTCGTCGCGAAGGTGATCAGCAGGCTGGCCTTGCCAGGACCCGATCTGGCCGGAGCCGACTCGCCAGGACGAGCCGGGCGGAAGCCGCGGGTCGCCGCCGAGGGGTCTACTCCCTTGTAGTTCGGGGTGATGCTCAGAGCGTCCACGAGGTTCGACTCCGTCACCTGATCCCCTTCGAGAATCGAGTTCTCCTTGTCGGCCGCCCATGCGCCCAGCGAAGCGAAGCACAACACATGAAACAGGAATGCAGGAATCAGCTTGTTCATGTTATTCACCTTCTTTGAGAGATCAGAAAATCAACCCGGGGACTTCTCATTGGACGACTGCGCGTCGAGCTCCCGCACCTCGAACAGATATTCACCGCCCTCCTGATAGCCTGGCGCTGCGCCATATTGAGGACGCTGCGGGAGTTCGCGGGCGACGGTGAAGCGGATGCGTTCGAACATCTTGCCTCCCGAGCTCCAAGTCTTCACCTCCGACAGGGTATTCATGAGAGACCAGGCAAACAGCGAATGGCCTCCACGCCCCGAGTCGAACACGGGCTCATTGCCACCGGAGGACATCACGACGTGGGAGCGGCGGGCAAGCACATCGGCCGGAACCAACTCCCCCGGAGCGCCCCGGATTCGTCCCGCCCCAACCAGCGAACCCGAGTAGCAACTGTCGGAGATCAACGCCACTTGCTGGGCTCCCATCAGCTGGATCAGGCGCGCAATGTCGGCGTTGGATGTCCAGGTCTTCGGATCCTGCGCCTGACTGGTCGACATCAGCCAGTAGCCTGCGCCGGTGCTTTCGACCAGGTAACCGTGTCCGGCGTAGAAAATGATGGCCGAGTCCTCAGCCGCGATCTCCAGCGCCAGCCGGTTGAGCGTCCCAATCAACGCTGCCTTGCTCGGGTTGTCGAGGACCAGGGTTTCATAGCCCAGTTCCCGGGACAACGTGGCCGCGACGGCTTGCGCGTCGCCGACGGCGTTCGCCAGTCCCGGGATCGCCGAATCCTCATAACGCCCAATACCGATCACCACCGCCACCTTGCGGCGGATCTCGGGCAGCGCAGCACTCTTGACTCGCGGAGTACCGAACAGCGGGGGCGGCAACTCCGGCACCTCAGCGACCGGCGCCACGACTGCGGGAGTTGAGGTCTGTGGCTTGGAAGGTTCCGACGGCGGGGAAGATTCGGGTGCCGCCGGTGTTGCGGATGATTTGCCTTGTGCGGCGATGACCTGGGCTTTTAACGCTTCGGTCATCAGGCAGGTACCCCGGATGGCCTCCTTGAGGATCACGCAGGGTTCTTCGTCAGCAAGGCTGGGATCGTCTTCCAGTTTGGCCAGCGACTGTCGCAACACATCCTTCATCAGTGCGGCGCGAGCGTTGAGCAGACTGGCCACGGAAGCCGGAGACATGGTGCGGAGCGGGACGCTTTCAAAGTTGACCAAGCCCGTTGAACCCTGGGCAAAGGGTGTCTCGTCTAGAGCCGGGGTGAAATCGAGCATTCCACGTGTCGCTGGGGCTGCCCGCGTGATTGAAAAGGGCTCCGAATTCCGGATAGCGACTTCGCTGTTTCGTGTCTGAACCTGAGCGACATTGGGCCTGGCGTCTCCGATGATCTCGGCTGAGGCATCCCCCTCTGCCTCGTCGATGAGCCTGTCCTGCCCTACATCCCTGTCCTCGAACAGCCCCATTCCCGAAACGTCTACGGTCTCGTCGCCGATAAAACCGGTGATGCCCCTGGTATTCAACAGACCATTCGACGGCGTGAGGCGAGTCGACGGCATGAGGCGAGCATCTTCGCCCTCGTCGAGGGCAATCCTGGCGAAGTCGATCGGCGGCACCATCGAAGCCTTGAGTTGCAGCTTATCGACCAGCTCACCGAAGCTGAAGCCGCGCGTGTCGTTGCCGATGAAGAATAGCTCTCCATCCTCGTTGAGAATCTTGATGCTCAGGCGACCGCCGTTGCCGGCATTTCGACCCGACAGCGCCGCGATGCCAATGGAACCGCCGTTGCCGGTGTTGTCGCCGTTGAGAATGCCGATGCCGATCTGCCGACTGTTTCCGGCATTGTTGCCGGACAGGGCAGCGAGCCCCAGAAAATCGCCATTGCCGGTACGGTTGCGGTTGAGAAGTCCAATACCGATCTCGCCGCCGTTACCCGAGTCGTTGCCGGACAGCGCCGCGAGACCCAGCAGCTTGCCGTTACCGGTGCGGTTGCGGTTGAGAACGCCAACGCCGATTGCACCGCCGTTGCCGGAGTCGTCGCCCGAAAGCGCGGCGATACCCGCGATCCGATCGCCCAGACCCGTACGGTTGCTGCCGAGTATGCCGATACCGATCGCGCCCTTACCCGAGCCGTCCCCGTCGAGCAACGCGATGTCGGGTAGGCCGTCATTTCTGCCCAGCCCAGGCAAGGGAGTAGCGAGTTTGCCGTCGAGCTGATGGCCAATCAGAACCCGATCACCAATTCTGAGCACGAAGCCGGACCCGTTGCGCCCTTCCCGCAGGGCGGTGACGAGCGGCCCTCCAGCGCCTGTAAACCCACCCAGAATCGGCAGATTTCCGAGCTGGTCGGCCAGCGGGCCGCCATAGACTGCAAGAGGTAGCGTCGCAAAAATCCCTGCCGTCAATATCGTCGCGGCGGACATTGAACGCAGCATGGAAGTCTCCAGTTGTTCACCAGGCACTTGAATAACCTGACTCGTCGGCGTTGGATTCCGTTCGATTTGCTGATTCTTGCCGACCCGCCATTGCGTGACCTTGCGCACGTGATGGATCCGCAGCTTGTATACCACCAGGAAGACCTCTGCGGAATCCGCTGAATCAGGTCGTCGCTCGGTGGGCTGAAACGTCCGCTGGTCGCCAATGCGATTTCGATGCGACGGAGATTGCAGCGACGCTCCGGGTCGTTTTGCGAGTGCCGTCGGAGCAACCCCTCCTGCATCCGGTCGAGCGGCATTTTGAAAACGGCGTCGTTGAGCGCACACTCGCCGCCCCGCTCCGAGCCGCCAAGAGTCGAAGCGGGACGTGCGCAGAGCACCCGTCAAATAAAAAAGCCCGGCAGGGCCGGGCTCATTTATTTGACTGGTGCCGAGAAGAGGACTCGAACCTCCACGATTTTACTCGCCAGTACCTGAAACTGGTGCGTCTACCAATTCCGCCATCTCGGCATTGGCGCCCATTAGCTTGTAGGCCTAGAGCGACAAGGGCGCGAATTCTGAGGAGGCGACCCAGCGATGTCAATGAAAAAAAAGAACAAGCACAACACTCAAGACTGGCGTAAGCAGGACCCGGCCTATGCCGCCGAATCCGAACGCTATGCCGACCCAATCCCCTCGCGTCAGCTCATTCTGGATCGCTTGGCCGAACACGCCGGGCCGCTGACGCTCGACGAATTGATCGCCTCTTTCGACCTGGCCAAGCTCGATCAACAAAGCGCGCTGGAGAAACGCCTGGCCGCGATGGTGCGCGAAGGCCAACTCGTGCAGAACCGCGTGGGCGCCTTTGGCCCGCTCGGAAAAATGAACGCGATTGCCGGCACGGTACAGGCGCATCGCGACGGCTTCGGGTTTCTCATTCCGGACACAGGGCCGCCCGATGTCTTCCTGCCGCCGCGACAGATGCGCGAACTCATGAACGGCGATCGCGCGCTGGTGCGCGTCGTCGGCAAGGATTTCAAGGGGCGGCCGGAAGGCTCGGTCGTCGAGGTGCTGTCGCGCGCTTCACGCCAGGTCGTCGGGCGCCTGCACGTGGACCAGGGCGTGGCTTACGTCATTCCTGACAACCCGCGCGTGCAACAGGACTTGCTGATCCCGCCGGACGCGCGCGGCGAAGCCAGGCACGGCCAGATGGTGGTGGCCCAAATCACCGCGCCGCCGGGACATCGCACCTTGCCGGTGGGTCGCGTGATCGAGGTGTTGGGTGAGCACCTCGCGCCCGGCATGGAGATCGAGGCGGCAATTCGCACGCACGGCCTGCCGCATGTGTTTCCGGAATCCGTGGAACGTGAGGCGGCGGAGATTCCCGACACGGTGCAGCCGCGCCAGACCGAGGGTCGGGTCGATCTGCGCAAGCTCGGGCTCGTCACCATCGACGGTGCCGATGCGCGCGACTTCGATGACGCAGTCCATGCCAAGAAGATCCGACGCAACATGCTCGGCGGTGGTGGCGGCTGGACCCTGACCGTGGCCATTGCCGATGTTGCGGCGTATGTGCTGCCGAACTCGGCGCTGGACGTGGAGAGCGCCAATCGCGGCACCTCGGTGTACTTCCCGAGCCAGGTCATTCCGATGCTGCCGGAGAAACTTTCCAACGGACTGTGCTCGCTGAACCCGCACGTGGACCGGCTGTGCATGGTCTGCGAGATGCGCGTGTCGCCGGACGGCGAGGTCACCAAGTCGCGCTTCTTCGAGGGCGTGATGGTGTCGCAGGCGCGGCTGATTTACGACGACGTCGCGCTCGCGCTGGAAGGCAAGGACAGCAAGGTTCCCGCAGAGGTCGTTCCGACGCTCAAGGTGCTCGACGAATGTTTCGCTGCGCTGCACGTGGCGCGCGAGCGGCGCGGCGCCATCGACTTCGAATCCACCGAAACGCGCATCGAGTTCGGCGCCGATCGCAAGATCGAGCGCATCGTGCCGGTCAAGCGCAACCGCGCGCATCGCCTGATCGAGGAATGCATGATCGCGGCCAATGTCGAGGCCGCGAAGTTCGTGGCCAAGCACAAGCTGCCGGCGCCGTATCGCGTGCATGAAAAGCCGGACGCGATGAAGGTGCAGACCCTGCGCGAATTCCTCGCGGCGCAAGGCCTCAAGCTGGGCGGTGCCGACCGGCCCGAGGCGATGGACTACGCCAAGCTGATGCAGAGAGTGAAGGACCTGCCCAGCCGCAGCCTGATCCAGACCGTGATGCTGCGATCCTTGATGCAGGCGCGTTACAGCCCCGCCAACAACGGGCACTTCGGCCTGGCGTTGACGCATTACGCGCACTTCACCTCGCCGATCCGGCGTTATCCCGATCTGCTTCTGCACCGCGCGCTCAAGCACCTGATCCGCCGCGCCAAAGTCGCCACGTTTCTGTATTCCGAAGCCGACATCGAGCGCCACAGTGCGCACTGCTCGACCACCGAGCGACGCGCCGATGAAGCGACGCGCGACGCCGTGGTCTGGCTCAAGTGCGAGTACATGAGCGACAGAGTCGGCGATGTTTTCGACGGCGTGGTGTCGGGTGTGGCGCCGTTCGGATTGTTCGTGGAACTGGGCGGGCTTTACGTGGACGGCCTGGTGCACGTGAGCAGCCTGTCCAACGATTACTACCAGTTCGAACAGCGCCATCACCGGTTGGTCGGCGATCGCAGCGGGCGCGTTTACAATCTGGGCGACGCGGTGAAAGTTCGGGTGACCAGGGTCAATCTGGACGAACGCAAGATCGATCTGGAGATGGTCGAAGGCCGCAAAAGTTCATCCGTGATTCAGTCCGTTAAACCAGAATCGCGGCCCAGTCAGAAACCCAGCAGGAAGCAGAGAGGGAAGCACAAATGAATGTCATGAAACCATTGCTCGTATCGGTTGCCGTCATGGGTCTCGCGAGTTGCGCGGGCGACCCCAACAAGCGCACCAAGATCGGCGCCGGTGCCGGCGCGGTGGTCGGCGCGGTCATCGGCAATGCGGTCAGCGATGCGCGCGGCGGGCCTATCGTCGGTGCGGTAGTCGGCGCCATCGCGGGCGGTGCGGTCGGCCGCTATATGGACAAGCAGCAGCAGGAATTGGAGAAGCAACTCGCGGAAGAAGCCTCGCGCAACGAGTTGCAGATCGTGCGCCTCGCTGACGATTCGCTGAAGATCGGTATCGCCAGCGACGTCAGCTTCGACGTCAACAGCGCTACCATCAAGCCCGAGGCGCTGGCCACTTACGGCAAGATCGCCAGCATCCTCAAGACCTACGACAAAACGGTGATCCACGTCGTCGGGCATACCGATTCCACCGGTAGCGCCGACTACAACCAGGGCTTGTCACAGCGTCGGTCGGCGTCGGTCGGCAGCTACATCGCGCAGGGCGGCGTACCGATGACGCGCGTACGCGAAGAAGGCCGCGGCCTGCGCGAGCCCATTTCCGACAATGGAACCGCCGAGGGCCGCACCAAGAACCGGCGCGTGGACATCGTGCTCAAGCCGGTAGTGGAAGGTAGCGAGCAGTCCGCGTGGACGCCGCCGCCGTACTTGGGAAGCTGAGGATCGGGCCGACCGCGCCGCCTGGATCAGCGGCGGCTCACGACAATGGTCGCCGTGGCCGACTTCCGCACGTGACCGTTGGTGACGGTGTAGTTGAATTTGTCGATTCCCACGAAGCCGGGTCTCGGCTTGAACAAGACCCGGTTTCTGGATGCGTTCAGCGACGCAGTCCCGCCTTTACTCGGCTTGCTCACCGACACCAGTTTCAAGGCATTGACGGGACTGCGGTCGTTCAGAAGCACGTTCAACGGTAGCTTGGCCGAATTCTCGATCACCGTGAAACGGTCTCCGGTGGCGGTGGGCGTGGCCAGCGCGTTCATCGCTGCTTCCGCGTTCAGCAGACCGGGGCCGCTATCGACGTCGAAGCCGCGGGTGGTGCCCGGCTGAATGGCCGAACGATCGTTGCGCGCAAGAATGTCGATCGCGGTGGCCTGCATCGCGGTCAGAATCCTGGCCCTCGTCAGGCTGGGAATTCTTTGCAGCATCAGCGCTGCAACCCCCGCGGCGTGCGGGGCAGCGGCCGAAGTGCCGAAGAAGTTGGGAATGCCGTCGAAGTCCCCGTCTTCGCCGAAGAAAGTATTGTTGCCACCGTCCGGGGCGGTGATCTCGGGCTTGGCACGGACCACCCGGGCAATGGACCTTCCAGCGGTATCGAAAAGTATGGGAACCCCGCCGGCCGAGGAAAAGCCTTCCAGCAAGGGCGGGCTGACACCGAACCTCGGCGTGAAGAAGTAGGCGGCGGCACCCACCGCGACCGCCCCCGCAGCATTCGGGTGGCCGACCAGAGTCGGGCTGTGAGTGGCGAATTCCGTGTAGTTGGTTGGCTTGCCGAAGTTGACGTACTTGACCAGATTGGGCGCGGGCCCCGACTTCAGCACGATCTGAAGCAGATAAAGGTCGTTGGCCGGGTTGGTGTTCGTGAAGCTGAGGATTTCGACCGGCTGGCCAGTGGCCCCCGGACCGGAACCGAGAACGTTTCGATCCAGGCTCGCGGCAACGACGGTGCCGCTGGGGTCGGTCAAGAGCACGTCGAGATCGGTGGCGGGTCCGTTGCAAGGCCCTCCGGAACACTGCGACGCGTCCGGCTGATCCCATTGCACGGACAGATTGATGTCCTCGTTCGGCAGTATCTGAAGCAACTGATTGCCGAAATCGGTGGGGCCGGCGCTATCGAAGTTCAGGAATTTCGGGAAAGCTACCGACTCCTTCCAGCGACCTTCCCAGGAGTTGCGGCCGTCGTTGCCGGCAGCGGAAAAGTACATCGCACCCATGGCTGTTACCGCGTCGACAGCCTGGGCCAGTATTCCATCCTGGAAAAACGGTTCATCGAAGTAGAAAACGTCGTCGACGATGATGTGGGCGCCCGCGGTCCTGATCGTCTTGATGGCCTGGGCGTAGGCAGCCTGGCCGTCGCTGGCGGTGTGAAACAGGATGGTGGCGCCGGGGGCCACGTCGTGAACGATCTGCGCCATCGCGCGGCCTTCCTCGGTGCCCAGGGAACAGTTGCCGATTTCCCGGATCACGGTGGTGTCGAACGGAAGATCGCCGGAACCGATGTCAGCTGCCATCCCGCCCCGGCAATTGAAGCTGTCGGAGAGGATGCCGACCGTCAGCCCCGAGCCGTCAGTCGCGTAGGCGCCGCGCAAGAGATCGCTGCGCAAGGCATCGTCGCCCTGGGTGCCCACCGATCCTGTGCGCGTGGCGGCATAGCTGGCTCGCGCAAAACGCAGGTTCGCCAGCGATCCGACGGCCGGCAACGCCGTGATCGGCAGCCAGCCCGACACCCTTCGATTGAACACCGAGCCGCGCTGAAGTCCGAGGGCCCGCAGTGCGACGAGTAGCTTGGCGCCGTCCGCGACGGCCGTGGCATCGATCAATACGCGCTCGCCGCTGGTTTGCACGGCGCGCGTCGCCGGCCTGAACGGAGCGGAGGACTTGGCCGCGGCCGTCCCGGATTTCTGCCGGAACGCGGAGTGTTCCCGGTACAGGCCGTCCAGACGCCCGTCCACCTTCGATAGGATCTTGGCAACCTGCGTCGCCCGCTTCGCTGCGCCCGAAGGGTGCACATCCAAATACTGCATCGCCTTGTCCGGATTTCCCGGAGGACGCGCCAGCGGGATTAAGGCTTGCGGCTCGGCCTGACTCCGGAGGCGCGCGCGCGCCGGCTCGGCAGTCGCTGCCGAGGCAGCGAGGATTCCCGCTGCCAGCAGAGGCAGAAGCACGTGCGGGGCTCTCCCGTTTCGAAAAATCCGCATGACGATTTCACCCGAATCTCGACAAGTGCATGCGCTGGCTCTCGCTTATGTGCACCACAGGCCCCCCGGCGACACAATTTTAATCCAGTCCTTATCGCGACGTACGGTCGGATTGCCGACTGGGTGAACGCCCCACCCGGCGCCTTCCGGTAGCAGCCGCTTTGATCCCCGATAATGACGGGCCATGCAACCTACCTTTCCAGTGTCTGCCTGATGTCCGATCACTACATCGGCGGTTTCCACGCCGTGCTCGCCGCGCTCGAAGACGCACAGAAGAAGCCTGCCCTGATCCTCCTGGCAGATAGCCGCAACGACGACCGCGCGCAGCGCGTTCGCGCGCTGGCGCAATCGCTGAACGTCGAGGTTCGCACCGCCGGCCGCAGCGATCTGGATCTCAAGGTGCCCGGCTTGCGCCACCAGGGCGTGCTGGCGCTGGTTCCGGCTACGGAGCTGTCGGGCGAGGATGTGCTCGAAGCGCCCGCCGCAGAGAACCGGCTGTTCCTGGCCCTGGATGGTGTGCAGGACCCGCACAATCTGGGTGCCTGCCTGCGTACCGCCGAGGCGGCCGGCGCCAGCGCCGTGATCGTTCCGCGCGATCGCGCCGCCAGCTTGACCGCGGTGGCGCGAAAGGTCGCAGCCGGTTCGGCCGAGCGCGTGCCGGTGGTTTCGGTCACCAACCTTTCCCGCACGCTGGGGCAGCTCAAGGATCGCGGTTACTGGCTCACCGGCCTGGCCGGAGAGTGCGAAGAGACTTTGTTCGATGTGGACCTGACCGGGCCGCTGGTACTCGTGCTCGGTGCGGAAGGCGAGGGCCTGAGACGCCTGACGCGCGAAACCTGCGACAGGGTTGTGCGCATTCCGATGATGGGGAAGGCCGAGAGCCTCAACGTATCGGCCGCGGCCGCGGTCTGCCTGTTCGAGGCGTTTCGTCAGCGCAGACTCGTGCGTCGCTGATGCGCGGGCTTCTGCTGTGGGTGTTGCTGGCGGCGCTGGTCGGGGCGGCAGCACTGTGGCTGTGGCTGCGTGAGGACGAGGCCGCTTCCGAAGCCGAACCGCCGGCGCTGGAAAACCCCGCAGCAGCGCCGGACGAAAAGCAGGTTGCGCCGTCGCTGGCCATAGCGCCTCCGCCCGGGCCGAAAATCGTCGAAGCGAAGATGTCGTCCGGCGTTGCCGTTCGCCTGATCCGTCCGCCGCGGATCGAGCCCCCGTCCGCACCTTACGGTGCCGGGTACGAGGCGCTGCGCCAGGCCGCAGAGAAAGGCGAGCCGGTCGCGCAATACCGTCTCGGCCTGATGCTGTACCGGTGCCGCGACGTGCCGGCCGACGAGGCTGCATTGTCGGGCCGCATCAATCAGGTGTACCAGACGCGTCAGAGCGACGGCTGGGACGTGGACGATCCGGCGCAGGAAGAGCGGGGCCTGCGCCAGGACTTTGCCGACTGTCGCGGTGTGCCTTCCGAAGTTCGCGGCAGTTATCGCGACTGGATGAAGCAGGCGGCGGAAAGCGGCCTGATCGAAGCGCAGCTCGACCTGATGTTTCACCTGCCCAAGGCCGAGTACTGCCAGTTCATCGAGAACTGCACGCCGGCGCAGGCCCAGTTCATGGCGGGCCTGCGCGAAGAGGCGCGTCTGCACGTGACGCGCGCACTGCAAGCCGGATCGGTGGAGGCGCTGCGCACCGTCGGCGGATGGGCGCTCAACGACGAGATGGGATCCATCGACGAGATCGAGGCCTACGCCCACTTCAGCGCCTACGACCAGATCCAGCAGGGTCTGAATCGCGAGCGCGAACTGGGTCCGATGCTCGCGCGGCTCAAGTCCAAGTTGCGGCCGGTGGATATCGATCAGGCCGAGGCCCGCGCCAGGGAGCTGCTGTCCAACCCGAAGTGCTGCGTGCTGACGCGGTGAGGCGATCACGCGTCGACGCGCGGTCCGGCTCAGACCGGGTTTTCTTCAACTCCCAGCTTTCGAAGCTGGCGATCGTGAACGCGTGAAAACACGAGCAAGGCAGTGACGGCGCCGATCAGCGCCAGAAACATGTCGGACTGCGTGTCCCAGGGGTCGCCCTGGGTTCCCAGGAACTCTTCGGCGCCTTGTCCGAGCGCGAGCGCGGCGGCCCACTCGATAAGTTCGTAAGAAGCGCTGACCGCCAGCACCATGCAGATCACGACGAAGGCCAGCATCTTCCTGCCGCGCACGTACCGGCCCCGAATCAGGATTTCGCGTGCGACCAGCGCCGGCACGAAGCCCTGAAAGAAATGCCCGATCTTGTCGTAGGGGTTGCGGCTCAGGTCCAGCAGGTCCGCAAGATAAAAGCCCAGCGGAACCCTGGCGTAGGTGTACGCGCCGCCCAGCATCAGCACGGCTGCGTGCCAGAAGATGCAGACATAGAGCAGGCTCGTCAGCGGGAAGCGGCGGTAGGTCGCCCAGAGCAGCGGCAGGGCGATGACCACGGGCAACACTTCCATGGTCCAGGTCAGGCGGTCATAGGGTTGCAAGCCGGAGAGTACGAGCAGGCCGATCAGCACGAGCGACGCGACGATGAGCGCGGGCGAACGGTTCGCGGGCATGGGGTCGGGCATCGCCCTCACGGACGGCCGAAGCGCTTCGCGGATTCGGCGATGGCGCGCGCGCGTTCGACTTCGCGGTCTTTGGGCGGAGCCAGGCTCACGAGCGAGTGAATCAAGGTTCGCGCCGCGTCGCTCACCTGCTCCACCGCGCGCTCGAACGCGGCTTCGTTGGCCTTCGAAGGTGCATTGAACCCGCTCAGCTTGCGCACGAACTGCAAGGCGGACGCGTGAATTTCATCGTCCGTCGCGGGTGGCTCGAAGTTGAACAGCGTCTTGATGTTTCTGCACACGAAAGGTCTCCGAGCTCAGTCGATCTGTATGCCCTCACGCTCCACCACTCGCCTCACCGCAGGGCGCGCGCGGACCCCGTCCATCATGCGTGCGTATTCCGGGAATTCGGTACGCATGGCTAGGCCGCAGCGATTGCCCCAGCGATAGAACACCAGCAGGTAGGCATCGACCACGCCGAACGCATCGCCGAGCGCAAAGGATTTTCCCGTCACGCGCGCCTCGATATCCGCGTAACCCAGGCGGATGGACGCGCGCCCCTGGGTCGCAATGGCCTCGGCACCTGCAGCATCGGTGGTGAATCGCTCGGGCCGGAACACGGTGCGAACCCCCGCCTGGTGCATGGTGGATGCCAGCCAGCTC
Organism: Panacagrimonas sp.; assembly: GCA_052389915.1. Taxonomy (GTDB): domain Bacteria; phylum Pseudomonadota; class Gammaproteobacteria; order Nevskiales; family Nevskiaceae; genus Panacagrimonas. The sequence goes on along the minus strand of JBQTHL010000084.1, from coordinate 9,992 downwards.
ATCCATTCGAGTGCGCGCACGAAGGCCTCGGGTTCGGTGGGCAGCAGACCCGGTTCGGGATGCCGGCGCGCCAGGTACACCATGATCGCGGTGGCCTCGGTCAGCACGCGCTCGCCCTGCTCGTCGGCAATCGCCAGCGCCGGAACGCGTCCACGTGGATTGACGGAAAGGTATTCCGGCTTGCGATTGGCGCCGTCTGCAATCACCACCCGAACCGGTTCGTAAGGCACACCCAGTTCTTCGAGCACGATATGCGGCGCCAGCGAACAGGCACCGGGCGAATGGAACAATCGATAGCGAGGCATGAGACGACTCCAGGGGGGCCAGGGGAGGAGAATGTCGCGCGCTGCCCGGCCTGTCTATTCCCGCCGTCTCGAGCTCAGCGGCAGCGCCGTCAGGCTGCGCGTGTTCATGCCCGGGGCGCACTTCAGATTCCCTGCGCTCCCTGTAGGGCGATATCGCCGAAGAACACGCCGGTTTCCGGATTGCGCCACACCGGCGCGGTGCTGCGCAGCCAGGCCAGGAAGGGCATGGGGTTTTGCTGCACCTGCATGTCGGTGGTCTTGTACATGGCGGCCGGTTGTGTTGAAACTCGACTATGTGCGCAGGGCTGCAATGATTCGAAACCGTCATACCCGCGAATGGCCGTGAGGCAAAAACTGGATGCCCGCCTGCGATCGTTTCGCCCGGATCGGTTTGCCACGGTCCGGAAGCGGGAAAGCATGCGAATTTTTGGCACACCGAGCGCACTGGGGGCCCTGAGCAAGTTGATGTAGCGGTCGTCGTTCCCCCATCTTTGATTCATTCTCGACCGGAGTAGACGCTGTGATCGACGACCGCGACCTCGATTTCCATCGCCCCAATCCCTTGCCGCACGACTGGGCGGAGACCGGTTACTTCAACATCTATGTGCCGGAGCGGAACCTGTTCTGCTGGATTTACGTGGTGCATCGCGCGGGCGTGGGCATCACGGTGTCCGATGTCGAGGTCATCGACGGGTGGTCGTCAAGCGTCGATGACGCGCTCTACATCGACTACACCAATCACAATCCTCTGCCGGCCAATGCCCGCGAGTTCGCGCTTTCCAGCGGACTGTCGTTCCGCGCCGCTTCCTTGGCGGAGTACCACCTGGAATATCGAAGCACGGGGGTCTCGTTCAGTCTCGACTTCACCAGCCTGATGCCTCCGTACGATATCCACGATCCTTCGATGGATCCCATGGCCACCGACGATCCGCAGATGGCCATCGCCAACAGCGGATTCGGCAGCGCCTACGCCTCGCACTTCGACATGTCGGTGCGCGCGCGGGGAGAGCTGCGAATCGGCCAACAGACGTACCCGGTGGATTGCGTCTGCACCATGGACCATAGCTGGGGCCCGCGACCGGAAAGCGGCTTCTCCTCGATGACGTGGAACAACGCGCACTTCGACGACCGCGACGTGGTGCACGCCATATTCGCTTTCGATCGATTCGCCCCCGTTGGCCGGCAACATACCTTCCGGCATGGCTACGCCCTCGTCGATGGCCGCGTCCGCGGCGCCAAGGGCGGCGCAGCGATGGTGATCCGCAACGGCCAGTATGTGAACGCCGTCGAAATGCGGGTCATCGACATCGACGATCGCGAACACGTGCTGCACGGTGTCGCGGTATGTCACGCGCCGTGGCGGCTCTATGGCAACGCGCAATCCACCATGGCGATGTTGCAGTGGCGGCGTACCGGATCGGACAAGCTGGGCTACGGCACGTACTTCGACACTTGGCCTGTCAACCGACTGCGCCGCGACCACGCCTGACCGCTGATTGGAAAGCGGGACACGTGGGCTTTGTGTCTGACCCTATCGAGTCCGGGTCCTGCAAAGGGCTGCGTAAAGTCCGTTCGCCCCGCCTACAGCACGCCACGTAAAGCAAATCCGCCATTGGTCGTTGACTCCGATCGAATGCTCCTGCGCTCGGTCGCCTTTCAATGCCTCAAGCCGGTGCAGGATCAGCAACTTCTTCAAGGCGGTGAATGCGATGTTGCGAGACACGCCCTTCGGAACGCTCTCATCGACTGTCCCCAGCCGGTGATGCTTCCATACACCAGCCTGGCGTCGTGCGAGAGACAGACTTCGGGGCCCAAGCCCATGCGCTCGGCAACGCCTGGCCGGAAGCCCCTCGATCAGCGCATCGGCTGGCCGATCAGTTCAATTGCGAGCGCCAGTCCGGCCTCGGTCTTGAGATCGATCGGCAACGACCTTGCGCCCGTCGACGGCCGGGCCTCGTTGGGGTGAGGTCGACGAGGGGGTCAGAGATCATCTACCCGTCACCCAATCGATCTCCAGCGACCCGCCTGGATGGTTGCTGCGAATGCGGAACCGGTCGTGGCTGAGTTGGAGAACATCGGCGCGGTAGGCGATGCCTTCCTCGACCATCGTCAGGACGCTGTCCTGGAACGTCCAGCTTCCGAGCGCCGGCTTGGTATTTGGAGACGTGACGACGAGCGTTCCGTCGCCCAGAAACGCGTAACGCATTCCGGGCTCGATGCTGTTGTCGGCGCTCGTGATCCAGACCTTGTCGACGAAACCTGCCGGCGTGGACTTCGGTTGGCAGGAAACGTCGGGCGGCGTTTTTGGGGAACATGCGGTAAGCGCAACGCAAGCGGCGATGCACAGGAACCTCGATCGAATCATCAGAGCCGGCGGCACGTACAAGGGCACATTCATGCGCCGGATGCTGCGGCGCATGAATGCTCCTGACGAAGAACGGGCAAGGGCCATCGGCAAGAGGGCCACCCGCTCACTTGCCCTTCTTCTCCTTTTTCTCCGCCTTCTTTTCCTTCATCGTCTTGAGCGGCTTTTTCTTGTCGCTCTTCTTGGCATTCATTCCCTTGGCCATGCGTGTTCTCCGTTGATGCATCGTCGGGGTGACGATGCCGATCCTTCTTACACGGTGCGGGCCGCGTTGAACAGGGCTTACCGCGCTGGCGTGGCGGCGGCCTCGCCGGTCTGAATCGGGCCGCCGCCCAGCGCGATGTAGAGCGCAACGAGGTTGTCCGCCTCGGCGCGGCGGAATTGCAGCAGCGCCTGCTCGGCAGCGAACAGGTTGCGCTCGGCGTCCAGCACTTCGATGTAGCTCACCACGCCTTCGTTGTAGCGCTTGCGCGCGAGATCGGCGATGCGGCGTTGTGCCAGCGTGCCGCGCTCCTGCGAGGCCACCTGTTCGGCCAGGAAGCGCCGGCCGGCGAGGGCGTCGGCCACATCCTGGAAGGCGATCTGGATGGCGCGCTCGTACTCGGCGACGGCGATGTTCTCGCGCGCGTCGGCCACGCTGAGATTGCCGCGGTTGCGGCCGAAATCGAAAATCGGCAGGTTGATGCTGGGGCCGAAACTCCAGGTGCGCTGATCGCTGCCGACGAGATCCTCGAGTTCGCTGGAGGCGTAGCCGAGGCTGCCGGTGAGCGTGATGTTTGGGAAGAACGCGGCGCGCGCGGCGCCGATGTTGGCGCGTGCGGCGCGCAGATTTTCTTCGGCGGCGAGGATGTCGGGCCGCGTCACCAGCAGATCGGATGGCAGGCCGGCTGCCAGGGCGTGACCGTTGCGCTGATCCACCAGCGGCAGCGCCGCGGGCAGGGCCTCGCTGACCGGCCCGCCTACCAGCACGGCGAGAAAATTGTCGCTCTGCGCCTGGGTCAGGCGCAGGCCGGCGATCTCGGTTTCGGCCTGGGTGAGCAAGGTCTCGGCCTGGCGGAAGTCGAGCGCCGAGGTGATGCCCGCCTTCAGCCGGACGTCGGCGATGCGCAACCCTTCCTTGCGGCTTTGCAGGGTTGCCTCGGCCAGCGTGGTGCGCTCGGTCGCTTCGAGCGAACCGAGGTAGGCGGAGGCCACATCGCGGATCAGCGACAGCTCGAAGGCGCGACGCGCCTGCACCGTGGAAAGGTATTGCGAGCGGGCGGCTTCCGCGAGGTTGCGCACGCGGCCCCAGAAATCGAGTTCGAAGGACGAGATGCCGACGCCGATGGAATAGCGCTCGACCACGGCCGAGCCTGCGCCGGGTACAGCCGTTTCTGCGCTGCCGGATGTGACGCGGTTGCGCGAGCCGCTGCCGCTGATGCCGACGGTGGGCAGGCGGTCCGCTCGCTGGATGCGGTACAGCCCGCGCGCCTCTTCGACGCGCGCGGTGGCGATGACCAGATCGCGGTTGCGCTCCAGCGCGGCGGCGACGAGCGCCTCCAGGCGCGGGTCGGCGAAGAAGTCGCGCCAGCGCAGTTCGCCGGCGCGCACGCCGGGGGCCGTTTCGCTGGCTGCAAGTTCCGGGTAGCTCGCGGATGTGGGCAGGGCAGGGCGCTCGTGGGTCGGCGCGAGATTGCAGCCGGTGAGCAGCAGCACGAGCACTCCGGCCATGCTTCGACCGGCCAGCTCGCGGCCATGGGCCGCTCCGGCAGGGCCGATCATTTGTAGGAGCGGCCCATGGCCGCGATGGCGCTCTCGCAGGGCGCGCGAAATTTTCCTAAACATCGGAACTCTCCGCCGGCACCGGCTTTCGCCGTCCACCCAGCCATCGCCGCACCAGCAGATAGAACAGCGGGATAAAGAAGATGCCGAGCAAGGTCGCCGCAATCATGCCGCCCATCACGCCCGTGCCCACCGCAATGCGGCTGGCCGCGCCGGCGCCCGTGGAAATCACCAGCGGCACCATGCCGAGAATGAAGGCGAGCGAGGTCATGATGATGGGCCGCAGGCGCAGCTTGACCGCGCTCATCGTGGCGTCGAAAGGGCTCTTGCCGGCGTCTTCTTCCTCGATGGCGAACTCCACGATCAGGATCGCGTTCTTCGCGGCGAGCCCAATGATGGTGATCAGGCCCACGTTGAAATACACGTCGGCCGACAGCCCGCGGAAAATCGAGAACAGCACCGCGCCGAGCACGCCCAGCGGCACCACCAGCAGCACCGCGACCGGGATCGACCAGCTCTCGTACAGCGCGGCGAGCAGGAGGAACACGACCAGCAGCGACAGGCTCAGCAACAGGCCGATCTGGCCCGCGGCCTGCTGTTCCTCGTAGGAAATGCCGGTCCATTCGAAATCGAAACCCTCGGGCAGTTCACCGGCCAGGCGTTCCATCTCCGCTATCGCTTCACCGCTGGAATTGCCCGGCGACGGACTGCCGGAAATGGTCGTCGCCGGATAGCCGTTGTAGCGCTGCAACTGCGGCGGCCCCGCGGTCCATTCCACGCGCGTGAACGCGCCGAACGGCACCATCGCGCCGGCGCTGCTGAGCACCTTGAGGTCGAGCACGTCCTGCGGCGTCATGCGATACGGCGCATCGGCCTGCAGCAGCACGCGCAGGATGCGGCCCTCGCGCGCGAAGTCGTTGGCGTACGCGCTGCCGAAGGAAATACCGAGCGTGGTGTTCACATCGCCGATGGACAGGCCCAGCGCGCGCGCCTTGATGCGGTCGATCTCCACGCGCAGTTGCGGTGCATCTTCCTGGCTTTCGGGGCGCACGCCGGCGAGCAGCGGGCTGCCACTCGCGGCGCCGAGCAACTGGTCGCGCGCCTTGAACAGCGCTTCGTTGCCCAGACCGGCGCGGTCCTGCAACTTGAGCGTGAAGCCGCCCGCGACACCGAGCGAGGAAATCGCCGGCGGATTGAGCGTGAATACCATCGCCTGCTTCACCGCCATCAGCGCGCCCATGGCCTTGCCCAGCAAGGTGCTGGCGCTGTTCTCGTCACCCTTGCGCTCGTCCCAGGGATGCAGGCTGATGAAGGACATAGCGTTGGCCTGACCCTGGCCGAAGAAACTGAAGCTGCGAACCAGCACGATGTTCTGCACCTGCGGCTGTGCTTTGTAGAAGTCCTTGACCTGCGTGACCGCTTCTTCCGTGCGCTCGGTGGTCGCACCCGCCGGCGCCTGCACCACGGTGATGAGATAACCCTGGTCCTCCGCCGGCAGAAAACTTCCCGGCAGGCGCGAGAACAGCAGCGCGGTGAGGCCGATCAGCACAACGAACACCAGCAGAAAACGCAGCGGCCGCAGCAGGATTCCGCGCACGCTGTTCTGGTAGCGACCGGTGGTGCGCTCGAAGCCGCGATTGAATGCGCCGAACACGCGATCCGCGCCGCGGCGAAAAGGATTGCGCGAAGGCTTGGCGTCTTGCTCGTGCGGCTTGAGCAGGGTTGCGCACAGCGCCGGCGTGAGCGTGAGCGCGAGCAGCGCGGAGAAGCCGATGGAAATCGCCAGGGTCACGGAGAACTGGCGATAGATGCCGCCGGTGGAGCCGGGGAAAAAAGTCATCGGCAGAAACACCGCGACCAGCACCAGCGTGATGCCGATGATGGCCGAGCTGATCTGCGACATCGCCTTCACCGTCGCCGCGTGCGGCGACAGATGCTCCTCGGCCATGATGCGCTCGACGTTCTCGACCACGACGATGGCATCGTCCACCAGGATGCCGATGGCCAGCACCATGCCGAAGAGCGTGAGCACGTTGATCGAGAATCCGAACACCCACAGCCCGAGGCAGGCGCCGGCCAGCGCAATCGGCACGACGATGGTCGGGATCAGCGTCGAGCGCCAGTTCTGCAGGAACAGGTACATCACCAGGAACACCAGCGCCATCGCCTCGATGAGCGTGGTGACCACGCCCTCGATGGAAATGCTGATGAAGGGTGTGGTGTCGAAGGGCACGGCCCAGCCGATGTCGGGCGGGAAATTACGCTCGAGTTCCGCCATGCGCGCCTTCACGCCAGCGGCGGTGGACAGCGCGTTGGCGCCGGGCATGAGCTGCACCGCCATGCCGGCTGCGGGCTTGTCGTTCAGTTCCAGGCTGCTCAGATAATTCTGTGCGCCGAGTTCCACGCGCGCCACGTCGCCGAGCCGCACGGCGGAGCCGTCCGCGTTCGCGCGCAGGATGATGGCCGCGAATTGTTCGGGCGTCGTGAAGCGGTTCTGCGTGACGATGGTTGCATTGAGCTGCGCGCCTTCGGCAATCGGACGATCACCGAGCGAGCCGCCCGGCGTCTGGCTGTTCTGCTCCTGCACCGCGGCGAGCGCGGCGGCGGGTGAGAGCCCGAAGTTCGCGAGCTTTCCCGGATCGAGCCAGATGCGCATCGCGTACTCGGAGGAGAACGCGCGGATGTCACCCACGCCCTGCACGCGACGCAGTTCGTCGAGCACGCGGGTGGACGCGAAGTTGCCCAGTTCCAGGGTCGGCGTCGCGCCGGTCTTGGACGTGAGCACGACGATCATCAGGAAGCCGGTCGAAGCCTGATTGACCTGCACGCCCTGGCGACGCACTTCTTCCGGCAGGCGCTGTTCGACGCGACGCAGGCGGTTCTGCACATCGACCTGCGCGGTGTCGATGTCGGTGCCCGACGCGAAGGTCAGCGTGATGGAAGCCGTGCCGTTCGACTGGCTGGACGAGGCCATGTACAGAAAGCCTTCGACGCCGTTCAACTCCTGCTCGATCACCTGCGTGACATTGGTTTCAAGGGTCGCGGCATCCGCGCCCGGATAGGTGACGCCGATGGTCAGCGAAGGCGGCGCGACCGCGGGGTACTGTTCGACCGGCAGCGCACGCAGCGCCATGAAGCCGGCGAGCAGAATGCCGAGCGCAATGACCCAGGCGAAAACCGGCCGGTCGATGAAGAAGCGGGCCATCGCGGCGGCGCCTCAGCGCGCGGAGTCGGTGGCGGGCCGGGACGGCGGCGCGGGCGCAGGCGGTTGTGATGTGGTGATACGCACCGGCTTGTCCGGCTGCACTTTCTGCAGGCCATCGACGATCACGCGTTCACCCGCCTTGAGGCCTTCCAGAATCACCCAGGCGTCGCCCTGCAGGTCGCCCACCTTCACCGGCCGGATCATGGCGACATTGTTCGGATCGACCACCATCACGCTCGCGCCCTGCTGCGCAATTTTCACGGCGCGCTGCGGAACCGTAAGGCCCTGAGGACGCACACCGGCCTGGATCAGCGCACGCACGAACTGGCCGGGCAGCAGGAAGCGCCGTGGATTGGGAATTTCCGCGCGCAGCGCGACGGTGCCGGTGGCGACATCGATCGCGAGATCGAGAAAATTCAGATGGCCCACCAGCTCGTAATCACTGCCGTCTTCCAGTACCAGGCGAACCTCGACCTTGTCCGGCGCCGGAACCTTCAGCGTGCCGGACGCGATGTCGCGACGAATCTCCAGCAGCGCGGCGCTCGACTGCGAGAAATTCACGTGAATCGGATCGAGCTGCTCGATGGTGGTCAGCAAGGTGCCGGCGCTGGCGCTGACCAGTGCGCCCTCGGTCACCTGTGCGCGACCGGCACGTCCGTCGATGGGCGCGTTCACGGTGGTGTAACTCAGGTTCAGGCGTGCGCTTTCGAGTTGCGCGCGCGACTGCGAGACATCGGCCTGCGCGGTGCGCAGGCGCGCGACCGCGGTGTCGTATTCCTGCTGGCTGACCGCCTGTTCGGCGACCAGACCCTCAAGCCGCGCCACGTCCTGCTTCGCGCTGGCTTCGGTGGCCTGCGCGCGTTCGAGCGAAGCCTGCCCGGCGTTGAGGCTGGCGCGAAGCTGGCGCGGATCGATCTCGAACAGGTCCTGGCCCGCGACCACGTCGCTGCCTTCCTTGTACAAGCGACGTTCGACGATACCGTCGACGCGCGCGCGGACCTCCGCGGTGCGCACCGCCTGCACCCGCCCTGGAAGCTCGATCAGATTGCCGACCGGTTGCTGCGTGACGGTGAAAACCTGTACTTCCGGCGGCGGAGGAGGGATGGGCGCAGCGGTCTCGCCGCAGGCGCACATCAGCCCGGACAGGGCTGCGAGGGCTCCCGACTTAAAAAACTTGAACCGATGCATTTTTTCTCGTCCCTGAAGCTGAGTCACGGCGGACGCCGCGCCATGGCCCCGCACTCCGACCGCGCGTGCTGCATGGAATTCAATCGAAGGCCCAAACGTATGCATCGTTCCGGAAGATAGACTGTCGCCCCGCGCAATCCGGCGCGGCGTGCAGATTCACCAACCCATTCACACAATAACGGCGCCCGTATCCTCCCGCGCTGCGAACATATATCACGCAGAAATGACATGAAGATTCCCCGCGGCCTTCAGCCGCTGATCGACGACGGCGTGATCGACGAGGTCGTGCGTCCGCTCAAGAGCGGCAAGGAGGCCGCGGTGTACCTGGTCGCCTGCGGCAGCACGCTGCGTTGCGCCAAGGTTTACAAGGACGCCAACCACCGCGGTTTCCAGAAGCTCGCGCAGTACCAGGAAGGCCGCAAGGCCAGGGGCAGCCGCGACGAGCGCGCCATGGGCAAGCGCAGCCGGCACGGTCGCAAGCAGCAGGAAGAAGAATGGAAGAACGCCGAGGTCGATGCGCTGTATCGCCTCGCAGCAGCCGGCGTGCGCGTGCCGAAACCACAGGGTTACTTCAACGGCGTCTTGTTGATGGAGATGATTGCCGACGATAACGGCAACCCGGCGCCGCGGCTCAACGAAGTGTCCCTGAGCGCCGAACTGGCGCGCGATTACCACGGCTTCATGATGCGGCAGATCGTGCTGATGCTCTGCGCAGGCCTTATTCATGGCGATCTGTCGGAGTACAACGTGTTGCTCGATACCGGCGGGCCTGTAGTGATCGACTTGCCGCAGGCGGTGGACGCGTCGAGCAACAACTCCTCGTTCGCGATGCTGGATCGTGACGTGGGCAACATGAAAATCTACTTCGGCCAGTTCGCGTCGGAACTTATGAGCACCGAATACGCGCGCGAAATCTGGAAGCTGTACCAGCACGCCGAGCTGCGCCCCGACAGCCCACTGACCGGCACGTACGTGTACAGCGAGGAGATTGCGGATGTGGACGGCGTGATGCGCCAGATCGAAGAGGCGCGGCAGGAAGCCGAGAGGCGCCAGCGTGGACGCGAAGAGGCGGCGGCGCAGGAGAGCTAGAGATTTTTTTGCACGAGTCTGTCGCGGGGGGGGGGCCCCCCGACACAAAACCGGGGGGGGGAGGGCCAGCCCCCCCCCC
>JBQTHL010000083.1:0-26887 GCA_052389915.1 Panacagrimonas sp. | reverse complement strand
TCCTAGAAGACATGGCGCAGGTTGGAGAGCACGGTCGCGAGCATGGCCCGCTCCTACAAGAGGTAGGTCGTCTACATCAATCCTTCACCGCCTCCACCTGGATTTCGATCTTGACCTTGCCGGCGTCGCCGTCGGCGTATTTGGTCATGCCGAAATCGGCGCGATTGAATGCTGCTTCGCCATCGGCGCCGCAGGCTTCCTTCTTGAAGAACGGGTGCTGAATGCACTTGAAGTCTTCGATGTCGAGCTTCACTGGCTTGGTCACGCCCAGCAGCGTGAGCTGACCATCCACTTCGTCGGGTTCGTCGCCGTCGAACTTGATGGTGCCCTTGTAGGTGATGGTGGGGTACTTGGCGACGTTGAAGAAGTCTTCGTTGCGCGCGTGCTCGTTCATCTTGTCGTGGCCGAAGTCCACGCTCGCTGCGTCGATGGTGATGTCCACCGTGCCGGTCTTGGCTTCACGATCCAGAGTGACTTTTCCGCTGGATTTGTTGAACTTGGCGCGCCACCACGAGATGCCCAGATGCGGCGCCTTGAAGCTCGGATAGGTATGGCCGGGTTCGATGGTGTAGCTGACCGGCGCGGCCATGGCAGGAACGGCAAGCGAAGCGGCGATCAGGCCGGCAGCAAAGCGGGAGAGACGCATGATGACTCCTCGGGTTTTGATGGGTGGTTGATAACGGATAAGACTCTGCATGGACCTGTCGCGGGCATGGCCCGCTTCTACGTACATTTCCCGTAGGAGCGGGCCATGCTCGCGACCGTGCTCTCCAACCTGCGCCATGTCTTCTAGGAAGCAGGCGTAACGATGACGAACTTGACGACGACCTTGTCGTCCAGGACTTCGTCCCACTCGGCGTCGCCGATGGCAAATGCCTTGCGACTGATCGGAACCTGGCCGGTAAAGCTGCGCTGGCCGTTGGCGGTCTTGACCGCCACCTCGGCCTTCACCGGCAGACTCTTGCCCTTGAGCGTGAGCATACCCTGCGCCTCAAAACGGTCGGTGCCCAGCGCGCGGATCGTGCTGGACTTGAAGCTGGCGTTCGGGTGCGCCTTGCTGTCGAACCATTCCTTCTTGCGCACTTCGGCGTTGTAGTCCTCGTCCCCGAGATCGAAGCTCGACGTGTCGACGCTCAGTTCCGCGGATGAGGCTGCGAGGTTGGCCGGGTCGTAAACGACCTTGCCGGTGAACGTCTTGAAGCTGCCGTCCACCGGGACATTCATCTGCGTGAAGGTCGCGGTGATCTGGCTCTTGCCCGCGTCGATCGGCGCCGACGCAGCGAAGGCCGCGGTGATCGTCGCGAGCAGGAGAGAGGCAAAAAAACGTCTCATCAGGAACTCCGTCTGCGGACCCAGGGCAGCATGCGCGCCAAGGTGTCGTCGCGGTGAAGGAAGTGGTGTTGCAGCGCGCCGGCGACGTGCGCTGCGAGTACCAAGACCAGCGCCCAGCCGAGTAGTTCATGTACCTCTTTCAGAATGCCCGCCAGCTCCTTGCTCTTGGCCACCAGGTCGGGCAGCGGGATGACACCGAAATATTTCACCGGATAACCGGAGGCCGAGCTGTAGGTCCAGCCTGACAGCGGGATGGCGAACATCAGCACGTAGAGCGCGAGGTGCGCTGCGCTCGCAGCACGGCGCTGCCATAGCGGATGCGCCGGATTGGCCGGCGGCGCCGGGTGTGTCACGCGCCAGGCCGCACGCAGGCAGGCCAGCATCAGGATCGTGATACCGATCCACTTGTGCCAGGAAAAATACTTGAGCTTGGTTGGCGAGAGCTTCAGATCGACCATGTAGAAGCCCAACCCCCAGCCGCCGAAAATCAGCAGCGCGATCAGCCAGTGCAAGGCAATCGCGGTGTTGCCGTAACGGACGACGGGGAGATTGGCCATGGAGGTCGGGCACTGGGTCAGTGCCGGTACTTTAGGCGGAGCGGCGGGATCGTCCAAGCAGCAGTGCCGTGTCGCGGGACGAGGTTCCCTCTTCCCTTGTGGGAGAGGGCAGGGAGAGGGGGTCTCGCAGATGGAAGGAAGGATGGGTTTGGCGCGCGCTTCGAGAGGGGTGCTTTGTCCGACCGCCCCCTCTCCCCAGCCCCTCTCCCGCGAGGGGAGAGGGAGTGGTTTGGGCCGCCTTCAGGCGGCTCGTGCTTTACCGCGCCTTTGCGGCGCTTCCGAATAAAAGCCCCAGCTTTTTGCCGGGGGATCGTTACAAGGGCAGCAACTTATGCCCGATTCTCTCAGTGCGAAATCATCCAGGGCCGATGATTGGGGAAGGACTTCGGTGTTGCCGGCCTGTCTGTCGCCGCTTTCTTCGACGGGAGACAGCACGCGCAACCGCGGCCATGGCCGCGGTTGCGCGTGCTTGCCGGTTCGTGCGCGCTGCGCTCGTTGGTGGCGTGCGCGGTTCGCGTCGCCGCGGACATGACCGAGAGCTGCGGCGCATGCAGCACGCGGTCTGCCGGCAGGTGACAGTTCCGGCAGTGCGCCGGCTCGTCGCGCAGCGCGATGCTGCGCAGCTCGGTGTAGCCCTCGCAAATCCCGCTTCGACAGAGATAGTCGTAGACCGGCATGGCTGCGCCCTCAGAGGTCCGGTGCCACGGGAATGTCGATGCTGCCGTCGAGGAAGATCGTCGGCCCATCGGCGCCCGGCATGATGTCGAACTCGAAGATCTCGGTCGGCAGGTAGAGCGTGGCGCAGGCGTTGGGAATATCGACGATGCCGCTGATATGGCCCTGCACTGGCGCCGTGCCGAGAATCGAGTAGGCCTGCGCGCCCGAGTAGCCGAACTTCTTGAGATAGTTGATCGCGTTCAGGCAAGCCTGCTGGTAGGCGACGTGCACATCGAGATAGTGCTGCTTGCCGGCGTCGTCCACCGAGATGCCCTCGAATATCAGGTAGTCCTTGTAATTCGGTGTGATCGGGCTGGGCCGGAAGATCGGGTTCTTGATGGCGTACTTGGACACGCCCTGCTTGATCAGGCTGACCTTGATGTGCAGCCAGCCCGCCATCTCGATGGCGCCGCAGAACGTGATCTCGCCGTCGCCCTGCGAGAAGTGCAGGTCGCCCATCGAAAGACCGCCGCCCTTTACGTACACCGGGAAGTAGATCTTGGAGCCGCGCGACAGGTCCTTGATGTCGCAGTTGCCGCCGTGTTCGCGCGGCGGCACGGTACGCGCGCCCTCGGCAGCGGCCTTGTCGCGCGCCGCACCCTTGAGGCGACCCATGTGCGCTGTGTCGGTCTGCGGCACCGTCCCCAGCGGCGGCACGCGGTTGGGGTCGGTGGCGATCAGCTCGCCCTCGCGCTTGTTCCAGGTATCGAGCAGGGCCTGGTCCGGCAGGCAGCCGATCAGGCCCGGGTGAATCAGGCCCGCGAAATTCACGCCCGGCACATGGCGTGAGGACGTGAACATCCCCTTCAGATCCCAGATCGATTTCTGCGCGAGCGGGAAATGATCGGTAAGGAAACCGCCGCCGTTCTTCTTGGAGAAGAACGCGTTGAAGCCCCACAGGCTGTCGGGCTTGGCGCCGACATCGAGCAGGTCCACCACCAGCAGGTCGCCGGGCTCGGCGCCCTCGACGCCGATGGGGCCGCTGAGGAAATGCACCTGGCTCAGATCGACGTCGCGGATGTCGCCCGGGTTTTCGTCGTTCTTGATCTGGCCACCGGTCCAGTCGTAGGTCTCGATGATGAAATCGTCGCCCGGCTTGACCCAGGCCACGATGGGCACGTCGGGATGCCAGCGGTTGTGAATCATGTCGTTGTCGTACGGCGAGGTCTTGAGATCAACCTCGATCAGCTTCTTCACGGGCATGGCGCTCTCCTGGTTTGAGATTCAGACGGCGAGGAAACGGGCAACAGCGGCTTCGTCCACATCGGCGCGGGTGTTGTTGGAAACAACGCGGCCGTTCTCGATCACCAGTACGCGGTCGGCGATGTCGAGGACAAAACTCAGGACCTGCTCGCAGACCACGATGCAGAGATTCCGCGCGTCGCGGATCTGCTTCAGCGTTCGGGCGATGTCCTTGATGATCGAGGGCTGGATGCCCTCGGTGGGTTCGTCGAGCAGCAGCACTTTCGGGTCGCTGGCGAGCGCGCGCGCAATCGCGAGCTGCTGCTGCTGGCCGCCGGAAAGATTGCCGCCGCGGCGCTTTTCGAACTCCTTGAGAATCGGGAACAACTCGTATAGCTCAGGCGGCACGCCCTTGCGGCCGGATGCGACGAGCCCGGTCTCCAGGTTCTCGCGCACCGTCATGGTGCCGAAGATGCCGCGGCCCTGCGGCACGTAGCCGATGCCCTCGCGTACGCGCTGGTGGCTCGGTGCGCTGCTGAGATCGGTGGCGCCGACATGGATGCTGCCGCTGGCCGCCGGCAGCACGCCGATCAGCGATTTCATCAAGGTGGACTTGCCCATGCCGTTGCGGCCGACCACTGCGACGATCTCGCCGGGCTTCACCGCGAGGTCGATGCCGTGCAGCACCGCGCTCTGGCCGTAGCGCACATGCAGATTCTTGACGTCGAACATGGCAGGTTCTGTTTAGTGGCCGAGATAGACTTCTTTGACTCTCTCGTCGTCCTGCACCGCGGCCATGCTGCCCTCGGCCAGCACCTTTCCCTGGTGCAGCACGGTGACCTTGTCGGCGATGCTCTCGACGAACTTCATGTCGTGCTCGATCACCAGCACGGCGCGGTTCTTGGTGATGCGGTTCAACAGCTCGGCGGTCTGCGTACGCTCGGCGACGCTCATGCCGGCCACGGGTTCGTCGAGCATCAGCAGCTCCGGGTCCTGAATCAGCAACATCCCGATTTCCAGCCACTGCTTCTGGCCGTGGCTAAGCGTCTCGGCCTGACGGTGCAGGTGCGACGAGAGAAAGATCATCTCGGCGATTTCCTGGATGTGCTGCTTCACTTCCGGTGTGCGACGGAAAGTGAGCGCACCGAACACAGTGCGACCGCGCGGGAAGGAAATTTCCAGGTTTTCGAAGACCGTTAGGTCTTCGTAGATCGAAGGGTTCTGGAACTTGCGGCCGATGCCGAGACGCACGATCTCGTGCTCGCGCAATTCGGTGAGTTCCTTGTTGTTGAACTTGATCGAGCCATCGGACACCTTGGTCCGGCCGCAGATCAGGTCCAGCACCGTGGTCTTGCCGGCGCCGTTGGGGCCGATGATCACGCGGATCTCGTTCTTGTTGACGTACAGCGTGAGGTCGTTCACGGCCTTGAAGCCGTCGAAGGACACGGTCACGTTCTCGAGCGCGAGGAGGAAGTCGGTTTCGCTCATGGCTTACTCGGTGACTTCGTTGGCCAGCACGGGATTGATGCGCTTCTCTCGCCAAGCTCGCAGACGCGGAATCAGGTGTTCTGCGATCAGCCCGGCGAGGCCGCGCGGGAAGAACAGCACCACCGCGATGAACAGCCCGCCCATCGCGAACAGCCAGAGCTGGGGGAAGGCTTCCGAGAACGCGGTCTTGGCGGCGTTGACCACCAGCGCACCGAGCACCGCGCCAAACAGCGAGAGCCGCCCGCCGAGCGCGCAGAAGATCACCATCTCGATCGAGGGCACGATGCCGACGATCGAGGGCGACATGAAGCCGACTTGCAAGGTGAACATCGCGCCGCCGATGGACGCGAGCACCCCGGCAAAGCAGAACACGAAGATCTTGAAGTTCGCGACGTCGTAACCGGAGAAGCGCACGCGCTCCTCCTTGTCGCGAATCGCCACGAGAATCCTGCCGAGCTTGCTGCGCAGCACCGCCTGCGAGAGCGCGATGCAGGCAATCAGCAGGCCCACACCGACAAAGTAGAGAACGACCTTGCTGGCGTCGGGCCGGATATCCCAGCCGTGCAGAGTGCGCAGATCGGTGATGCCGTTGACGCCGCCGGTGAAACCCTGCTGGCCGATGATGAGAATGGTGCCGACCGCGGCGAGCGCCTGCGTGATGATGGCGAAGTACACGCCGCCGACCCGGCGCTTGAACATCGCGGTGCCGACGATGAGCGAGAACACGGTCGGCACCAGGATGATTGCGGCGACGGTGAAAGCGAAGGAGTGAAACGGTTCCCAGAAGAAGGGCAGCTCGGTGAGCTGATTCCAGTCCATGAAATCTGGAATGCCGGGCGTCGATTGAATCTTCGTGTTCTCGGGACTCGACGCCTCCAGCTTGAGAAACATCGCCATGCAGTAGCCGCCGAGGCCGAAGAACAGGCCCTGGCCCAGGCTCAACACGCCGCAATAGCCCCAGCACAGCACCAGGCCGAGCGCGACGAAGCTGAAGCTCAGGTATTTGCCGACCAGGTTGAGCCGGAAGTTGTCGAGGAACAGCGGGAACACGACCGCGAGCAGCAGCACGAGAAGTGCGTAGGGCACAAGATCGCGACGGAAGCTGGCGACGACGGCGGGCATCTCACTTCCTCACTTTGAGTACGAACAGGCCTTGCGGCCGGAGCATCAGCAGGCCGATGACCGCGAGCAAGGTGATGACCTTGGCGGTCGAGCCGCTGAGGAAGAACTCCAGGGTCGATTGCGCCTGCGAAATGGTGAAGGCCGAGGCGATGGTGCCGATCAGGCTTTGCGCGCCGCCGAAGACGACGACGAGGAAGGTATCGACGATGTAGAGCTGCCCGGCCGAGGGACTGGTGGAGCCGATCATGGTGAAGGCCGCGCCGGCGATACCCGCGATGCCGCAACCGAACGCGAAGGTCAGCGCATCGACCCTGCGCGTGTTGATGCCGACCGCGCCGCTCATGGTGCGGTTGGCCGTGATCGCTCGCACCTGCAAGCCCCAGCGCGAGCGGAACATCAGCAAGAAGGTGCCGATGCTGATGAGGATGGTGAGGCCCACCACGAACAGGCCGTTGATCTGCACCTGGATGGTGTCGGTCATCGACAGCGAGCCCATCATCCACTGCGGCAATTCCACGCCGATTTCGCGAGCGCCGAATACCGAGCGGAAGGTCTGCTGCAGGACGAGGATCAGGCCCCAGGTGGCGAGCAGCGTGTCGAGCGGGCGATGATACAGATGCCGTACCAGCGCCCACTCGACCAGCAGTCCGAGTGCGCCACACGCAATGAAAGCCAGCACCATGGCGACGAAGAAATACCCTGGGTAGGCCCAGGGCAGCCAGGTGCTGAAGACGTGGGAGCAGACATAGGTCACATAGGCGCCGAGAATCAGGAACTCGCCGTGCGCCATGTTGATGACGCCCATCTGGCCGAAAATGATCGCGAGGCCCAGCGCCATCAGCACGAACACCGAGAACAGGATCAGCCCGGCAAAGGCCTGCATCGAGAAGATCGAGCCCAACTCGGCGATTGTGTAGCCAGCCATTGCGACTCCGTGTGACGACCGTTCTTGCGGCTCGATAAATGCGCTCGTCATGCCCGCGAAGGCGGGCATCCAGTTTTTCTCGCAGCCCAGCATCTGCTCGGGCTGCGAGACTGGATTCCCGCCTTCGCGGGAATGACGGTATTGGTGTGTTGTCGTGATCTGCGCTCGGGCCGCCTTACTGGTAACCCTTCGGGAACGGATCCGGCTCGACCAGCTCCGCGGTCTCGTAGATCAGGTCGTACTGGCCATCGAGGCGCGCGCGGCCGACACGGGTCTTGCTCCACAGGTGGTGATTCGGATGGATGCGCACGTAGCCCTCGGGCGCGCCCTTGAATTCCACTTCCGGCGAGGCCGCGGCGACCTTGTCGATGTCGAAGCTGCCGGCTTTTTCGACCGTCGCCTTCCACAGCCACGGTCCGAGATAGGCTGCCTGCGTCACATCGCCGATCACCGAATCCTCGCCCCACATCTTCTTGAAAGCTGCGACGAAGGCCTTGTTGTTGGGGTTGTCCAGGGTCTGGAAATACTTCATGCAGGCGTAGGCGCCGGCGATGTTCTCGCCGCCGATGCCGAGCATCTCGTCTTCCGTGACCGAGATGGTGACCAGCGTCTGCTTGGACAGGTCCACGCCCGCGGCCCGGAGTTGCTTGTAGAAGGCCACATTGCTGCCGCCGACGATGATCGCGTAGATCACGTCCGGCTTCTTCAGCTTCATCTTGTTGATGACGCTGTTGAACTGCGTGCTGCCGAGCGGGAAGTATTCCTCGCCCACCACGGTCAGGCCCTTCTTGTCGACGATGTGCTTGCGCGCGATCTTGTTGGAGGTGCGCGGCCAGATGTAGTCTGAGCCCAGCAGGTAAAACGTCTTGGCGCCCTTCTCCTTGATGACCCAGTCGATGCCCGCAATGATCTGCTGCGTCGCTTCCTGGCCGGTGTAGATGACGTTCTTGGACTGCTCGAGCCCTTCGTAGAACGTGGGGTAGTACAGCATGCCGTTGTACTGCTCGAACACCGGCAGCACCGCCTTGCGCGAGGCCGAGGTCCAGCAGCCCATGACCGCGGCGACCTTGTCCTGCACCAGCAGCTTCTTGGCCTTCTCAGCGAAGGTCGGCCAATCGCTGGCGCCATCTTCCTGGATGAATTCGATCTTGCGGCCGAGCACGCCGCCCAGCTCGTTGATCTGCGAGATCGCCAGCTTCTCGGCTTCCACCGAGCCGGTCTCGGAGATCGACATGGTGCCGGTCACGGAATGCAGGATGCCGACGGTAACCGTCTTGTCGGTGACGGCAAGGCCGGTGGTGTTGATCGCGGACGTGGCCGGCGGAGCGGCGGCGAACGCAGACTGGATGCCGCTGCCGAACAGCGCGCTGGCCGCAGCGCCCTGTCCGAGCATCTTGACCAGTTGCCGGCGGGTGATGTCGATGCTGTAGATGCTCACGAGGTCTCTCCTGAAAGGACTGTGGTTCGGGTGGGGATTCGGGTGGTGGTTCGGTGCGGCGGCGATGGATGAAGGCTAGGCGCGGAACTGCGGCGCAGAAATACGCTGGGCTCCCTACGTCCATGTGCGTACATGCCGCGTGGGCTATGCGAGATCGCGGTCTCGGGCGTTTGCTCGCATGGCGGCGTCTGTCCATACGCAGGTCTGCGTATGCGCAGCCTTGAAAAATGAGGCGCAACGGTCCGCTTATTGCGAGACCTGTGGTGCCGTGGTCCTGTGCGGGATCAGGCGCACCGGCTGCCGGCTCTTTTCATGAACGCACCCCTGATACCCAAGCTTTCGGATTTGCCCCCGCCGCGGTCGGTGAACGCCCTGCCGCAGTCCGATCAGCCGCTGCAGCGGATCATGAAGGTGCGCCGCGACTACAACACCTGGGTCGCGGACGAAACCATGGAGGATTACGCGCTGCGCTTCACCGCGCGCTCCTCGCGCAAGTGGTCCGAGTTCCGCGTGGCCAACACGGCCTTCGGCGCCATCTCGTTCCTGGCGCTGGAAGCCATTGGCGCCGCGATCATGGTCAGCTACGGCTTCAGCAACGCGTTCTGGGCAATCATGGTGGTGAGTGCGGTGATCTTTCTCACCGGCCTGCCCATCGCCTGGTACGCCGCCAAGTACGGCGTGGACATGGACCTGCTCACGCGCGACGCAGGTTTCGGCTACATCGGCTCGACCATCACGTCGCTGATCTACGCCTCGTTCACCTTCATCTTCTTCGCGCTGGAGGCCACGATCCTCGCGCAGGCGCTGAAATTCTGCTTCGAGTTGCCGCTGCTCTGGGGGTACCTGATCAGCTCGCTGGTCATCATCCCGCTGGTGACCCACGGCATCACGCTGATCAGCCGGCTACAGGCGTGGACCCAGCCGCTGTGGCTGTTCCTGATGTTTCTGCCCTTCGGCTTCATCATCGCCAAGGAGCCGGAGATGATTGCGCAACTGCCGAGCTTCGCCGGCTTCAGCGGCGAGGGCAGCGGGTTCACCTTGCTGATGTTCGGCGCGGCCTGCAGCGTGCTGCTGTCGATGGTGGCGCAGATCGGCGAGCAGATCGATTTCCTGCGCTTCATGCCCGAGGCCACGGTGGCTAATCGCAAGCGCTGGATCTTCGGCGTGTTGTTCGCCGGGCCGGGATGGATCGGGCTGGGTGCGTTGAAGATGCTCGGCGGCGCGCTGCTCGCTTTCGTCGCGATTCAGCACGAGATTCCGGCGGCCAAGGCGCTCGAACCCACCGAGATGTACCGCGTGGGTTTCAGCTACGTTTTCGAATCGCCGCAACTCGTGCTCATCGCCACCGCGCTGTTCGTGGTGCTGTCGCAGATCAAGATCAACGTCACCAATGCCTACGCCGGTTCGTTGGCCTGGTCGAACTTCTTTGCGCGCCTGACGCACAGTCATCCAGGTCGCGTGGTGTGGTTGGTGTTCAACGTGCTGATCGCGCTGGCGCTGATGGCGCTGGATGTGTTTCGCCTGCTCGAAGACGTGCTGGGTCTGTACTCGAACGTCGCGATCAGTTGGGTCGGCGCGCTGGTGGCCGATCTGGTCATCAACAAGCCGCTGGGCCTGAGCCCGAAAGGCATCGAATTCAAGCGCGCGCATCTCTACGACATCAATCCCGTCGGCGTGGGCGCGATGCTGATCGCCTCGGTGATCTCGATCGTGGCCTTCAGCGGCGCCTTCGGCGAAATGGCGCAGGCCTTCTCCGCGTTCATCGCCTTGTTCACCGCCCTGGTCTGCGCGCCCGCCATCGCCTGGGCCACGGGCGGGCGCTACTACATCGCGCGCGCCGCGGCCCCGACAACCGAGCGCGCGCAGCGCTGCTGCGTCTGCGAGAAGGTGTACGAAAGCGAGGACATGGCGCTGTGCCCGGCCTACCGCGGCCCGATCTGCTCGCTGTGCTGCACCCTGGACGCCCGCTGCAACGATCTGTGCAAGCCCAAGGCCACGCTCGCGTATCAGATCCAGTCGGCGATGCAGTGGTTGCTGCCGCGGCCGCTTTCGATCCGCATGAACACGCGGCTGGGCCATTACTGCATGTTGCTCTTGCTGGTCGGTGGCACGCTCGCCTCGATTTTTGCGCTGATGTACGTGCAGCAGACTTCGAGCCTGTCGGAAGCGGGAACCGTTCTGGACAGTGCCCTGCGCGACATGTCGTTCAAGACCTTCGTGGCTGTGCTCATGGCCAGCGGCATCGTGTGCTGGTGGCTAGTGCTGACCACCGAGAGCCGGCACGTGGCGCAGGAAGAATCCAACCGCCAGACCAGTCTGCTGATGCAGGAAATCGAGGCGCACCGGCAGACCGATCAGGCTCTGCAGGACGCCAAGCGCGTGGCCGAGCGCGCCAACCAGGCCAAGAGCCGCTACATCACCGGCGTGAGTCACGAATTGCGTACGCCGCTGAACAGCGTGCTCGGGTATGCGCAGGTGCTCGAACGCGGCGACTCGGTTCCCTGGGAACAGCGCCGGCTGGCGCTGTCGGTGATCCGCCGCAGCGGCGAACATCTCGTGTCAGTGGTCGATGGCCTGCTGGATATCGCGAGCATCGAATCGGGCAAGCTCAAGTTGGAGACGACCGAGGTTCATCTGCCGGAGTTCCTCGCCAACATCGTCGAGATGTTTCAGCCCGAGGCTCAGGACAAGAAGATCCGGTTCCTCTACGAGGCGGCGACCAAGGTTCCGGCCGTAGTGCGTGCGGACCGCCAGCGACTGGGGCAGATCCTGATCAACCTGCTCGGCAACGCGGTCAAGTTCACCGAGCAGGGGCAGGTCACGCTGCACCTGAAATACCGGCGCGATATGGCCGTGTTCGAGGTTCGCGACTCAGGGATCGGACTGGATGCCGCGGACTTGCAGCGGGTCTTCCAACCGTTCGAGCGCGGCGCCAATGCACGCAGCGCCGGTGGCACCGGTCTGGGTCTGACCATCGCCAAGCTGCTGACCGAACTCATGGGCGGCGAACTCATCGCCTCCAGTGAACCTGGCAGCGGCAGCGTCTTCCGCGTACGCCTGTTCCTGCCGGAGGTGCGCAATCCCAAGCCGCGCGCGCAGCTTCCGAAACTGGAAATGGCGGGCTATGCCGGCGAGCGCCGCCGCGTCCTGATCGTCGACAACGAACGCGTCGATCGCCAGTTCCTGTGCAGCTTGCTCGAACCGCTGGGCTTCGAACTCGCGGAAGCCGCCTCGGGCATCGAAGCGCTCAGGATTGCCGCGGACTTTGCGCCGCACCTGATCCTGCTCGATCTCAACATGCCGGGTATCGACGGCTGGGAGACCGCGCGCCTGATGCGGCAAAACGGCCTGTCTGCTGCACCGGTGATCGTCATCTCCGCCGATGCGGCCGAGCGCAAGCACTGCACCGATCTGGGACCCCTCCCGTTCATGGTCAAACCGGTCGATGTGGGCGAGTTGCTTGCCAGCATCGGCACCACGCTGGACCTGAGTTGGATCAGTCGCAAATCCGGCGACGGAGCGGTCGCGCCATCGGAACCGTGCGAACCCGTTGCTGCGGTGATGATGGCTTTGCCGCCCCTTGCTCAGCTAGAACAATTGCGTGAGCTTGGCCGCCTGGGTTACGTCGACGGAATCGTCGCCTTGCTCGACCAGATCGAACGCGACGATGGACGCGTTCTTGCATTCACGAAGTCACTGCGCGCTCACGCAGTGACTTTCCGCCTCGCGGAGTTCCTGAGCGCACTCGAAGAGGTCATCCGTCATGCTCGGACTTAGTCCCCGCTCAGAAGCGTCGGTGGTGCTGATCGTAGACGACGCT
This sequence comes from Panacagrimonas sp., assembly GCA_052389915.1. Lineage (GTDB taxonomy): Bacteria > Pseudomonadota > Gammaproteobacteria > Nevskiales > Nevskiaceae > Panacagrimonas. The sequence continues at coordinate 14,306 of JBQTHL010000083.1, read as the reverse complement.
CCCGACAATCTCGCGCTCCTGCACGGGGCGTTGAAGGAGGACGGCTACGTGGTCCGCGTGGCGACCAGCGGCGACATGGCGCTGGACAGCGCACGCCGCGCACCGCCCGATCTGATCTTGCTCGACGCGCTGATGCCGGGCATCGATGGCTTCGAGACCTGCCGCCGTCTAAAGGACGATCTTGCGACTCGCGAAATCCCGGTCGTCTTCATGACCGGTCTCACGCAGACCGACGACGTGTTGCGAGGTTTCCGCTCCGGCGGCGTGGATTACGTGACCAAGCCGGTGCGCGAGCCAGAATTGCTCGCGCGCATCGCCACTCACCTGCGCAACCGTCGCCGGGTGTCCGAAACGCAGCATGCCGCCGATGCGGCGGGCGATGCCATCGTGGCCATCGGCGCTGATCATTCTGTGCAGTGGGCCACTCCCCTGGCAAAGCGCTGGCTCGCGCCGCTGCTCGAACTGGATGGACTTCTGCCCGCACCGGTGCGCCGCTGGGTTGCGGCGCCTACGGCACGCGCGGAAGAAACCGTCAGCCTGATTTCGGCGGGCGAGCGGCTGGTGTTCAGCCGTCTGCGAAGCGATTCGCCCGACACCGTGCTGCTGCTGATCCGCCGGAATTCGCCGGTGCCGGAACCGGCCGTGCTCAGCCGTACCCTGCGCCTCACAGCGCGTGAAGGTGAGGTGCTCTACTGGGTTGCGCTGGGCAAGACCACGCCCGACATCGCGGAAATTCTCGATAGCAGTCCGCGCACCATCAACAAGCACCTGGAGCATATCTACATGAAGCTCGGGGTCGAAACGCGCACTGCAGCGGCGATGCTGGCGCTGAACAAGAGCCGGCTGGTGGCCTGAGTGCTGTTACGAGGGTAGCCGCAGATGCAGACAGGTTCCGCTCTCGTCGGACTCGGCCCATAGCTCTCCGCGATGGTGTTGAACGATCCTGCGGCATAGCGCGAGACCCATGCCGGTGCCCTCGAATTCCTCCGCACCATGCAAGCGGCGGAACACGAGAAACACGTTGCCGAGTTGATCGGCAGGAATGCCGATACCCTGGTCCTGAATGCGTACGTGAACGGCGTCGTCTTCGATCTCGCTACGCACGACGATCTGGGCCTGCTTATCCGGCTTGCGGAACTTGATGGCATTGCTGATCAGGTGCTGGAACAGTTGCACCATCTGGGTCTGCACGGCAGGAGTTGCCGGCATCGGTTCGAAATCGACCTGCGCCTTGCAGGCTTCGATTTCAGGTTTGAGCGCGACGAGCGCACGACGCAGGGCTTCATCGAGCGGGCGGCTTTCAACGAGCGTGTCGGTTCTGGTGACGCGCGAAAGCGACAACAGGTCACGGACCATCGCCTGCATCTGCTTGACACCCTGCTCGATGAACTGGAGGAACTCCAGCCCGTCGCCTTCAAGCTTCTGTGCGTAGCGACGCGATAGCAGTTGCGAGAAGCCGGCGACGTTGCGCAGCGGACCTTGCAGATCGTGCGAGACGATGTGGGTGAACTGCTCGAACTCCTGTTTAGTTCGATCCAGGTCCGCGAGCGCGCGTTGCAGTTGCGCCTCGGTCTGCTCGCCGCTTCGACTCACGCCCCGCTCGTCGGAGGCTTGGGCGGGAGCTGCACCATCTTCAGCCAGAAATCGCGCAACAGCCGCGCCAGCTCAGCGAACTCGCCCCAGTCGGTGGGCTTGGTGACGAAGGCATTGGCGCCGGCGTCGTAGGCCGCAGCGAAATCGTTTTCCGAGCGCGACGTGGACAGGATCAGGATCGGAACGCGCTTGAGCCGCGGGTCCTGCTTGGCCGCGCGCAAAACCTCCAGGCCGCTGCGACGCGGAATATTCAGATCGAGCAGCACGATGTCGGGTGTTGGCAGGTCCGCATGCGGCGGCTGCTTGCGCAGCATGGCCAGCGCCTGCTCGCCGTCTCGCGCCACCAGCAACTGGTGATCGAACGCGGCTTCTTCGAACACCTCCTGCGTCAGACGCAGATCGGCGGGATTGTCTTCCACCAGCATGATGACCGGCTTGGTACTGGCGTCCGCCATGGATGTCTCGCTCGTTGGAAAGAGGGTCGGATGTTACGCGCGCGATCCGATCACGTCTTCGGCGCCCGCAGCAATTCGAGGGCGAGGCCTTCGCGCTGTCGCAATTGGGCGTGTAGATAGGCGAACGCCTCTGCCGCGAGTGTCTCCGGTCCGCGGATGCCCAGTTCGATATGTCGCGGGCGTTCTCCGTCGCCGCGAAACGGCAGGCTCGACAGCCTGATGGCAGGGAAGCGCGCGAGCACGTCTTCCATCAGTTCCAGCAGATCGCTTTCGGCAGCGGAACCGAGCACACGCAGCGAAAATTCGACCGGCGGCTCTTTGCTATGCAGTGCGGGGTACCGTTGATCCAGTACCCACTCGATCATCGGCCAGGCCATGTCCGGAAAGCCCGGCACGAAATGATGATGCCCGACGAAGAAGCCGGCAACCCGATTCACCGGGTTCGGAATCAGGCCGGCACCCTGCGGAAAGTCCGCCATCAACACGCGGTGCGGGTGTGCGCGGTCGCCATACTCGGATTCGATCAGAGCTTCGGCTTCACGATGTCGCGCGAGCGGCAGATCGAATGCTTTGGCCGCGGCCTGGCGGGTCAGGTCATCGGGCGTGGCGCCGATGCCTCCGCAGGACAGCACCAGGTCGTCGCGCGCGAGACTCTGGCGGATGGCATTGCTGATGTCCTCGATGTCATCGCCGACGAAGCGCGCCCAGTCCAGGGCCATGCCACGCGCGCCGAGCAATGCAATCACTTTCGACAGATGACGGTCCTGGCGCTTGCCCGAGAGGATTTCGTCGCCGATCACGAACAGTCCGACTTTCACTTCTCATCTCCCAAAAGAGGGCGCCAAAAAAACGAAAGCGGCACATGGCCGCTTTCGTCAACAGCACCGCGCGTTGGTTATTCCGAAACCCAGCCAAACTTCTCGACCGCGTTGAAGATGTCGGTCTCGGTCACGATGCCGATGACCTTCCCGCCCTGCTCGACGGTCAGGCGGCTGAAGTTTTTCTCCGATAGCAGGTTCGCCGCTTCGCGAATGCTGGTCTCCACCGGCACCGACAGAATCGGGCGGCTGGCGATGTCGGCGACCCTGGTGGTGGACGGGCTCTTTCCGCCGCGCACTATCTTGGTGACGATGTCGCGCTTGGTCAGAATGCCCCACTCACCCTTGGCGTTGGCCTCGACCACGATCGAGCTGACGTTGTTTTCGGTCATCAGGTGCATCGCGTTCTCGACGGTCTCGTCGTCGTTGACGGTGATGAGCGAGCGTGTCATCAGATCGCCCACGGTGCTCGGCATGCGGCCGGACTCGACCATCTCTTCCAGAGGCTGCAAAAGGCGGCGAATCTCGCGCAGCTTGCGCTCGCGCACCAGCAGTTCCTGCTGCGCCTTGCGCTTGGCTTCCAGGTCCACGCCGCCCTGGATACGCTCGATCAGCGCATCGGCGAACTGGCTGGTGCCGACTTCGGTGGCGCCGTCGATCTGGCGCGCGAAATCGTAGGTCACGATGCCGTCGCCAATCACTTCCGGGTACACCAGGGTGATGAGGTCCGCAGCCTCGGTCCAGCCCATGTACTCGAGCATCATCACACCCGAGAACAGCAGGGAACCCGGGTTGACCTTGTTCTGGTTGGCGTACTTCGGCGCGGTGCCGTGCGTGGCTTCGAACACGGCCACGTGATCGGCGATATTGGCGCCGGGCGCGATACCCATGCCGCCGACTTCGGCCGCGATGGCATCGGACAGGTAATCGCCGTTGAGGTTGGTCGTGGCGATGACATCGAACTCATCCGGCCGCAACAGCATCATCTGGAACATGATGTCCGCGATACGATCCTTGATGACGATCTTGCCCTCGGGCTGCTTGCCCTTGTACTCGCCGTAGAGCTGTTCCTCGGTGATGGTGACGGCGCGGAATTCGTCGCGCGCCACTTCGTAACCCCAATTGCGAAAGGCGCCTTCGGTGAACTTCTGGATGTTGCCCTTGTGCACCAGCGTGACCGACTCGCGCGCGTTGTCGATGGCGTACTGGATGGCCTTGCGTACCAGGCGCTTGGAGCCGAATTCGGAAATCGGCTTGATGCCGATGCCCGCGCCCTCGAAGAACTTGGCCTTCATTTCCTCGCGCAGGAATTTCGCGACCTTGAGGTTCTCCGGCGTGCCGGTCTTGTATTCGATGCCGGCGTAGACGTCTTCGGTGTTCTCGCGGAACAGCACGATGTCCACCTTGTCCGGGCGCTTGAGCGGCGAGGGCACGCCCGCGTAGTGGCGCACCGGGCGCACACAGGCATAGAGGTCCAGGTCCTGGCGCAGCGCGACGTTGAGAGAACGCATGCCGCCACCGACTGGCGTGGTCAGCGGGCCCTTGATCGAGACGATCAGGTCCTGCAGGACTTTCAGGGTTTCGTCCGGGCAGAAGTTGCCGTCATAGAGCCCGGCGGCTTTTTCGCCGAGATAGGTTTCGCACCAGTGAATCTTGCGCTTGCCGTCGTAGGCCTTCGTCACCGCTGCGTCCCAGATGCGCAGACAGGCCTTGGTGATGTCCGGGCCGATGCCGTCACCCTCGACGTAACCAATGATGGGCTGCTCCGGCACGTGCAGCTTGCCGTTGACGACGGTGATTTTCTCGCCGGTCGTGGGAATCTTGATGTGGCGGTACGGCATGAGAAAGAGTCTCCGGTGGTGAGCGCCCCCAGCACTGCGGTGCGCCGCGTTTCGTCTGATGGAATAGGGTGAATTCTATCGCGTACACCCGTGCGGCGACGTTCGCGCTAGCATTCGGGCACACCCGCATGATCACGGAGAAGAAATATGAAAGTCCTGATTCCGGTTGCGCACGGTTCGGAAAGTCTGGAGACGGTTACGCTGGTCAACCTGTTACGGCGTGCTGAAATTCCGGTGTGCGTCGCCAGCATCGAAACCGAAACGGTCGTCAATGCCACCCGCGATATCCGCCTGGTCGCGGACACGGCGATGTCGGAAATCGCTGGCGAGGATTTCGACGCCATCATCCTTCCCGGCGGCGAGCGCGGCGCACAGCGCCTGGCGCAGCATGCGCTGTTGATCGAGAAGCTCGCGTCGCAGCGTCTGGCGCATCGCTGGTACGGTGCGATCTGCGCGGCACCCGCGCTTGCGCTGTCGCCGCTGGGACTGCTTGACGGCAAGCAGGCAACCTGTCATCCCGCGTTTCGCGAGCACCTGCTGCACTACGTGGATCGTCCCGTGGTGATCGACGGGCATTGCATGACCAGCCAGGGTCCGGGCACCGGGATAGAGTTTGCGCTGACCTGGATCGAGAAATTGGTCGGCCTCGATGCGCGCAGGAAGGTGGCGGCTGCCGGATTGTTCGCAGCGTGACGGCACCAATGAAAACGCCCGCAAGTGCGGGCGTTTTCAAGGTAGGTCGGGTAGGTCGAGCTTCAGCCCGACTCCGGCGAGATGGGCGTGTCGGGCTGAAGCCTGGCCTACATCCCGAACCTATGCGGCCTTCTTCGCTGTTACGGCTTCGTTGAGCATCTTCTGAAGCTCGCCGGACTGGAAGAGGTCCAGCGTGATGTCGCAGCCTCCGACCAGTTCGCCCTTCACATAGACCTGCGGGAACGTCGGCCAGTTGGCGAACTTGGGAAGCGCGCGATACACGCCTTCGTCCTCGAAAATATTGACGTACGCGTACTCGACCTCGCAGGCGTTGAGCGCCTTGACCACGCGCGCGGAAAAGCCGCATTGGGGAAAGTCGGGACTGCCCTTCATGTAGATGATGATGGGGTTGTCGGAAACCTGTTTCTTGATTCGCTCCAGAGCATCCATTGCGACCTCCTCGATGACGAGCGGTGGGTAACCCGAAGGCGGAACCGCCAGCGGGGACGACGATTATACGCGCCACAAAAATGGGCAGCGACGGAAGCGCTTCCGCAAGTTTCATACCGCTGCACCGCGCCAGGCCGGCTCGTCGATTGAATGTTCGGATTCGCTCCACTATCCTCGCGGCCTCACACAACAAGCGCCTTCAGGCGTAGGGGACCGGACCATGAACCCATTGGACAGCATCAAGGGAACTCTGATCGCAGGCTTCGTGCTCGCCATCGTGCTGAACGTCGTCATCAGGGCCATCGCCGCCTGATGCTGCGCTGCTTCAAGCGCCTCATCTGATCTCGTGTAATCGATTTTCTGGGAGAACTAAGTTCATGGACATCAACGTCCTGTCGCTCGATCGTTGGCTGCATCTGGTTGCCGGCGTTATCTGGATCGGCCTGCTGTACTACTTCAATTTCGTGCAGGTGCCGGCGCTCGGCGCGGCCGCGGCCGACAAGGGCGGCCCCGGCGGTGCGGGCATCACCAAGTACGTCGCGCCGCGTGCGCTGATGTGGTTCCGCTGGGCCGCGGTCGTGACCTGGCTTTCCGGCGCGTTCTACCTGGCGAAGAACGGCCAGTTGCACGGTGCGTTCACGCTCGGCTTGATGGGTGAAGGCGGAAATTTGTATGCGGCCACTATCGGCGTGGGCGCCTGGCTCGGCACCATCATGCTGTTCAACGTCTGGGCGCTGATCTGGCCCAACCAGAAGAAGATTCTCGGCATCGTTCCGGCCACCGACGAGCAGAAGGCCAAGGCGCGCCGCACCGCGTTCCTCGCTTCACGAACCAACACCGTGCTGTCGATTCCCATGCTGATGTGCATGGGCTCGGCGGCACACGGCCTGCCGTTCTAACGCAGGATCCCGGAGGTCAAGGCCGCGGGCCGCACCGTCTGGTGCGGCCCGCTTTATTTTCAGCCCCCAAATGAAGCCGCGCCATTTTCTCAAGCTGTCCGACCTGTCCGGCGACGAGGCCCGCCGGCTGGTGGAGCGGGCGATGGAACTCAAGCGCAACCCGGACCCTGGCTATCGCCCGTTTCTGGGTCGCACCCTGGCGATGGTCTTCACCAAGAGTTCGACCCGCACGCGCGTCAGCTTTGAGGCGGGCATGGCGCGGCTGGGCGGGCACGCCTTGTTTCTGACGACGGCCACGACCCAGCTCGGTCGCGACGAACCCATCGCAGATACGGCGCGCGTACTGTCGCGAATGTGCCACGCGATCATGATGCGCAACGACTCGCAGGCGCAGTTGGAAGAGATGGCCGCGTACTCGCGCGTACCGGTGATCAACGGCTTGTCCGATCGGCACCATCCCTGCCAATTGCTGGCGGACGTGCAGTGCTGGTTCGAGCATCGCGGCGATCCTGCGGGCAAGACTGCGGCCTGGATCGGCGACGGCAATAACGTCTGCCATTCCTGGATCGAAGCGGCGAGCTTGTTCGGATTCCACCTGCGGATTGCAGCGCCGGAGGGCTTTATGCCCGATGCCGGCCTGCTGCACGAAGCGGGAAGCCGTGCAGAGCTGTGCACTTCGCCGGCCGATGCGGCGCGCGACGCCGATCTGGTCGTGACCGACACCTGGACCAGCATGGGGCAGGAAGCGGAGCAGAAAAAGCGCCTTGCCGCATTCGCTGGTTACGAGGTCGACGAGGCCCTGATGGCACTGGCCAGGCCGGATGCGATCTTCATGCACTGTCTGCCCGCGCATCGCGGAGAAGAGGTGTCCGCGAGCGTGATCGACGGTCCGCAGTCCGTGGTCTGGGACGAGGCCGAGAACCGCTTGTGGGCGCAGATGGCGCTGGTGGAATTTTTGATTCCGGCCAAGTAGCCGTCGCGGTCCTTCGACGGGCTCAGGAGGCCCGCTTCTGCAGCACAAAGGCTTGCGGAACCGGCAGTGCGAATCGCGCCGGTTTCGCGAAGCAAACTGTAGGAGGGCGTGAGCCCCGACAGGCGTTCTCACCACGAGTCGCGATCCGTTCTGCGAGTGCCTGTCGGGGCGTAGCCCTTCCTACGCGGGGAGCTTGTTTGATAGAAGTAGGCCGTGGCCGCGAGAGACCCGCGAACCGATCCTTCGGGTCCTGGCCACGTAAAGCTTTGTTACAAATCGGGCTCGATGGATGCGAGCGGGTTATAAATCCGGTCCCACATTCGAGTCGCCCGCTTGTGAATATCGCAACTGCGTCGCTGATCCCGTTCGCCCTCCTCGCCGTCGCCGCCCTGCCGGTCGGCGCCGCGGACCTGTCCGATCCCTTCGGCGAACTGGCCGCAATTCCGGGCTTGCAGGAAACCGGACGGCCCTGTCCGCCCACTTTGCCGACACGTCCCCTGGGCCTGGTGGATGTCGTCGATATTGCACTGTGCCGCAATCCGCAGACCGCTTCGGCGTGGGCCGGCGCTCGTTCGCGCGCCGCTGCGGTAGGCGTCGCGCGTTCGGCGTATCTGCCGACTATTTCTGCTTCAGGGTCGGGCTCTCGGGTCATCGGGGGCCAAAGCAGTTCCAGCTCCGGGATCAGCGTCGATCCGGACGGCGGGATCGATATCGATCCCGACGACCTCAATTCGTCCTCCAGCAGTTCGAGTTCCGACACGCGCTATTCGGCTTCCGCCTCGCTCAGCTATCTGCTGTTCGATTTCGGTGGGCGCGGTGCTGCGCTCGACGGCGCGCGCGCCTTGCTCGACGCCGCGCGCTCGACCCGTAACGCCACGCTGCAAAGCGTCTATCTCGATGCAGTTACCGGCTACTACGCCTGGGTTGCTGCGGACGGCAGCCTGATCGCCGCGCGCGAAGCCGAGCGCGCGGCGCAGTCGAGCTTCGATGCGGCGAGCACGCGCGAGCAGATCGGCACCGCCACGCGCGCCGATCGCCTGCAAGCCCAGACCGCGCTGGCCCAGACGCAGCTCGCGCGGGTGCAGGCCGAGGGCGCGCTGCGCAACGCGCTCGGTGCGTTGGCTACCAGCATGGGATTGCAGGCGAACGCGCCCTTGCAGCTCGCGCCCGCACCGACCGTGGCGCCCGCCGCCGATTTCGCCGAGCAACTCGATCCGCTGGTCAGCGCGGCGCTTGAAGCGCGTCCGGACCTGAGCGCCGCGGTCGCCAGCCTGCGTGCGGCGGAAACCGACGTGACGTCCGCGCGCGCCTCCGGCTTGCCGAGCCTGTCGGGCTCGTTATCGCAGAGCTACAGCAGGACCGGCGAGCGCGAACGCGACAGCGCCTCGGTCGGGCTCTCGGTTTCGGTGCCGATCTTCAGCGGCTTTGCCACGACGTATCGCGTGCGCGCGGCCGAGGCGCAGGTCGAGGCGCGCACGGCCGATCTGACCAGCCTGCGCAATCAGATCAGTCAGGAGGTGTTCCAGGCGCATAGCGAGCTGACCACGCAGACGCAGTCCGTGTTCGCGGCGCAGGCGCTGGTCGCGGCGGCGCAGGAATCGGAGAACGTCGCGCGTGGCCGCTACGAGGCCGGCGTCGGCACGATTCTGGATCTCATCAATGCGCAGAGCAGCGCAGCCGATTCGCGACGTCAGTTGATTCTGGCGCAGAGCAATTGGGCGGCAGCGCGAACCCGGTTGGCGCAGGCCATCGGCACGCTCGACACGGCCTCCGACCCGTCAATTCCGGCCACCTCGCCCACACCATGAACACGCGGAAGGTTTGGATTGCCTTGGTCTTGCTCGCTGTCGCGGCCGCAGGGGCCTACGGCTACTTCACGAAGAACGGCGACCCCGAATCGGCCTATCTCACCGAGCCGGTGAGCCGCGGCGAGATCGTCGAAACCGTCTCGGCCAACGGCACGCTCAATCCGGTGGTGCTGGTCAGCGTCGGCACGCAGGTGTCGGGCACAGCGGTGAAGGTGCACGCCGATTTCAACGACCGGGTCGAGGAAAACCAGGTGCTGGTCGAACTCGATCCCGCGGCCTACGAGGCGCGCGTGCGCCAGACGCGCGCGGCGCTGGACTCGGTGCGCGCCAGCCTCGAACTGGCCAGGTCCAACGAGGCGCGGTCGCGCGATCTTTTCGACAAGGGCTATGTCGCTCGTCAGGACCTGGACCAGACGCGCCAGGCCTTGAAATCCGCGAGCGCGCAGGTCGAGCAGGCGCGTGCGCAGGTCGAGGACGCGCAAGTCGATCTGCGCAACTCGGTGATCCGCTCGCCGGTGTCGGGTGTGGTGGTGGCGCGCACGGTGGAGGAAGGGCAGACGGTGGCGGCCAGTTTCCAGACGCCGGAGCTGTTCAAGATCGCAGGCGACCTGCGTCAGATGCTGATGCACACCACGTTTGCCGAAGCCGACATCGGTCGCATCCAGCCCGGCCAGCCCGCACGTTTCACCGTGGACGCGTATCCGGATCGCTCGTTCACAGGCAAGGTACGGCAGGTGCGGCTCAATCCGACGACCACGCAGAACGTCGTGACTTACGACGTGGTGGTGGACGTGGACAATGAGGACCTCTCCTTGCTGCCCGGCATGACGGCTTACGTGAATATCGTGCTCAGCAGCGCCGCCGATGTTCTGCGTGTGCCCAACAGCGCGCTGCGATACCGGCCCAAGACTGACGACGAGGCCAAGCCAGACGCCAAGCGTGAGGGCGGGAAGGGTGGGCGTCGTGGTGGCGCTGGCGGGGCTACCGTTCATGTGCTTCGTCAGGGCGTGCTGCAGCCGGTGACGGTCAAGGCCGGAACAAGCGATGGCCGTTATACCGCGGTGGAATCCGCTGAACTGCACGAGGACGAAACCGTCGTCACCGGCGACCGCGTCGCGCAGAAGGCGGCGCAGCCCGCGATGCGCATGAGGATGTTCTGATGGCCGCTGCGCTGGTCCGCGTCGAACAGCTCGGCAAGGATTACCTCACCGCCGCCGGGTCTTACACGGCGCTTAGCGATGTGAACCTGGAGATTCGGGAAGGCGAGTTCGTGGCCATCATGGGTCCCTCGGGTTCGGGGAAATCCACGTTCATGAATCTGCTCGGCTGCCTGGACTCGCCCACGCACGGGCGCTATCTGCTGGACGGGCAGGACGTGGCGGGCTTGCCGATCGAGGCGTTGGCGCAGGTACGCAATCGCCAACTCGGCTTCGTGTTCCAGGGTTTCAACCTGCTGCAACGCGCGACCGTGCAGGACAACGTGGCGCTGCCGCTGGTCTACGCCGGAATCCCGCGCGCGGAACGCCAGGCGCGGGCGCGCGAGATGCTCGCGCGCGTCGGTCTCGGCACTTACGCGAACTCGCTGCCTTCGCGCATTTCCGGCGGCCAGCAGCAGCGCGTGGCCATCGCGCGTGCGCTGGTGAATCGTCCGCGCGTGATTCTCGCCGACGAGCCCACCGGCAATCTCGACAGCCACACCAGCGAAGAAATCATGGCGCTGTTTTCCGAGCTGAATCGCAGCGAAGGCATTACCCTGGTGCTGGTGACGCACGAGCCCGACGTGGCCGAACACGCGCGCCGAGTGATCCGCTTTCACGACGGCCAGGTGGTCGAAGATCGCGCGCAGTCGCCAAGGGTCGTCGAAGCGGTGTCTGCATGATCGGGCCGATGCTCGCGGAGGCGGTGCAATCGCTGTCGTCGAATCGCCTGCGTACCTTTCTCACGACCCTGGGCATGGTGATCGGCGTCGCCGCCGTCATCGTCATGCTGGCCGTCGGTAGCGGCGCGCAGAAGGCGGTGCAGGACTCCATCGAGTCCATGGGCAGCAATCTGTTCATCGTGCTCGCGGGCAGTGCTTCGACCTCCGGGGTGCGGCTGGGTGGCGGCAATGCGTCCACGCTGACCCTGGCCGACGCCGAAGCCATCGCCGAACTGCCTTCGGTGAAGGCCGTGGCGCCGCAGGCTTTCGGCAGTGCGCAAGTCGTCTACGGCTCGTACAACTGGGGCACGCAGGTGTTCGGCACCACCGACGCCTACCTCGAAGTGCGCGGATGGGACCTCGCCTCCGGCACCATATTCGGCGATTCGGACGTGCGCTCGGCCGGCAGAGTCGCGGTGCTGGGCCAGACTGTGGCCACGCAGTTGTTCGGGTTTGAAGATCCGGTCGGCAAGACCATCCGCATCAACGGCAGTCCCTACCTTGTGTTCGGCTTGCTTGCGCCCAAGGGTCAGAGCTTCGACGGGCGCGACCAGGACGACACCGTGCTGGTGCCGGTGACGACGGCGCAGCGCAAGCTGTTCGGCAGCCGCTTCCAGGGCTCGCTGCGCATGATCATGGTGCAGAGCGTTTCCGAGGAGGCGATGACGCAGACCGAACTCGACATCAACAGCCTGCTGTCCCAGCGCCACGGCATCCGCGCGGGCGCCGAATCGGACTTCAACGTGCGCAATCTAACTGCCATCGCGGAGACCGCGGCCGCAACCGCGCGCGTGATGTCGCTGCTGCTCGGCGCCATCGCGTCGATCTCCCTGGTGGTCGGCGGCATCGGGATCATGAACATCATGCTGGTGTCGGTGACCGAGCGAACGCGCGAGATCGGCATACGCGTGGCCATCGGCGCGCGGCCGCGCGACGTGCTCTTGCAGTTCCTGCTGGAGTCGATGCTGCTGGCGTTGCTCGGCGGTCTTGTCGGCGTGATTCTGGGCGTCGCTGGCAGCCTGCTGGTGGAGCAACTTGTGGGGATGTCCGTCGTCATCAGCCCGATAGCCATCGGGCTCGCCTTCGCCGTGTCCGCTGCGGTGGGCGTGTTCTTCGGCTGGTATCCGGCGCGCAAGGCGGCGCGGCTGGAACCGATAGAGGCCTTGCGCTATCACTAAAAAGCGGTCGTCATTCCCGCCTTCGCGGGCATGACGTTTTTCGTGGTTATCGGTCGTGCTACTTAGGGTGGGCGTCGCCAGTTTCCCTCCGGGTCCTGCAACAGCATTCCGCCGTCGGACTGCAAGACAAAAATCGTGGTGGCCGTGGCCTCCCATGTCCGGCGAAAGCGCGTCGCGTCCACAGCGATCAAGGCTTGCGCCTCGCCCGCTCCGCCAGCCGTGAACAGCCGGCCTTCGCTTACGGTCACCTCCAGCGAGCGGCTTTCCCATCCCGATTCCGGAAACCGTGTCGAGGCCTGCCGGTAGCGACCGGCAAGCGCTTGCAATCGGGAATCCGGCAACCGTACTTCCACCGGTGTAGCGGGCCGCGGCGTGTTCTCGATCAGCCAGTCGTTCAGCTCCAATTGCATCGCGGATATCGCTGCCGAGTTGAACGCGGTGACGACGACGAAGTAACCGCGTCCTGTTTGCGGGCTGTAAGTGAAGTGAGCGAGATATCCGTCCGCATCGCCGCCATGACCGAACAGTGAGTGCCCTCGGTGCTGGATCTGGCGCACGCCCAATCCGTAACCGAAGTTGAGTCCGTGACGCGCGGCCTCGGTGGTTTGTGGATGCTCGAAGCGCTCGATGTCCGCGGGTGAGAGAAACGCCTTGTCGCCGATTCGGCCACGATTGAGCAGCATGCGCAGGAACGGCGCCATGTCGCGTGGATTGAGGTTCAGTCCGCCCGCGGCGCGATACAGGATGTGCCAGTACGGAATGGGCGTGCGGCCGTCCCGGTTGTAGCCCTGCGCCAGCCGGTTGAGCGTTTCGGCGTCGGCGACGAGGCTTGCGGTGCGCATGCCGAGCGGCTCGAAGACCTGCTCGCGCGCGTAGTCCTCGAAGCTTTTCTTAGTGACCGTTTCGAGCACCTGGGAAGCCAGGCCCGCGCCCGAGTTGGAATACTCGTGATGCATGCCCGGAGGCCAGTGCGAGATGCGCGACGCGGGCCGCAACGCGAGCGCTTCGGCGACGCTCAGAGGCTTGGGATCGGCGCTGTCGAACTCGGCGCCGCTCATGTCGAACCATCCGGCGGTGTGCTCCATCAGGTGCGCAACGCGCAGCGGATGCGTCGTTTCCCAAGGGTTTTGTACTTCGGACTTCGGCAGTATTTCCGATACGCGTTGGTCCAGCTTCAGCAGATCGGCCGTTTGCGCGCGCAGCAGCGCAAGACCAGTGAACGCCTTGGTGACGGAGCCGACGCGAAAGCGCGTATCGGCCGTCGCAGCCCGTCCGGTCTTGCGGTCGGCGATGCCCGTGGTCCGGTGCAGCAGGAGCGCGTCGCGATTCACCAGCACGACCGAGACCGCCGCCACGCCTTGCTCTTGGCGCATTTGCTCGACGCGTTGCGCCGCCATTTCGGCGCTCGACGCAGCGGCAACGATCTGCGGCATCGAGGCGAGAAGCAGTATTGCGAGCAGTTGCGAGAGGGAAGTTCCAAGCGAGCATCGGGTGTGCAGTCGCGGGGGGGGGGGGGGCCCCCCGCGCCGGGGGGGGGGGGGGGGGGGGGGGGGGCGCCCGCCCGCCCCCCCCCCCCCACCCCCCCCCCCCCCACCCCCCCCCCCCCCCCCCGCCCGGCCCGGCGCGCGGCGGCCCCCCCCCCCACCCCCCCGCCCCCGCGCCGCCCCGCGCCCCCGCCCC
>JBQTHL010000082.1:0-37276 GCA_052389915.1 Panacagrimonas sp. | reverse complement strand
TGGGGGCGGGGGGGGGTTGGGCGCTTGCCTTCCCCCCCCTCCCGGGGGGGCGCCGGGGGGTGGGGTTTCCCCCCCCACCTCCCCCGGGGCCGGCATGGCACCAGAGAGCACCCGCTTGTTCCGCGATAACGCCGCGCACCCGCGCTGCCAGCTCTTACGAACCCTGCAGCGATGCAGCGAGAACATAAATTTGTTGTTTCAAGACAGTTGAAAGGCAGTCCCGTCTAATCGACTGCGCCGGGTTGAAACAATCTGGAACGCACATCCACCGAAGTAATTTTTTCAGGATAGGTAGGGAATCATGTCGGACAAACGAAATAACCGCAGGAGTTGCATCTCCGCTGCCTGGGCAGCCGGCTGGGTACTGAGTATCGCGGCCGGCCCGGTGCTGGGGGCCGACGGCGATCGCGTCGCGTCCTTCGGCACGGACGGAATCGTGAGACAGGATTTTCCGGGTACGAACGTCGACAGTTTCTTTGCTGCCGGGGTGCAGGCCAACGGCGACGTCCTGACGGTGGGCTTCAATGGAATTTCCGCGGCGGGCCAGCCGAGCGAAATCCATATCCGTCGCTTCACTGCGAACGGCATTCTGGTTTCGGGCACCGTAGTTCCCGCTGCCCTGCCCGGCCGCATCAGCGGCGCGGGGATCAGCGCCGCGGGCGAGATCGTCGTCGTCGGAGCGGACGACCCGACCCAGGTCCAGGTTCGCAAGTTCAACGACGCCGGGGTAGCGACGGCCTTTTTCCAGGTGTCCGCGCCCAATTTCACGGTTCGTTGCGAAGGACGCAACGTGGTGTTCGACGGCAACAAGATCGTGGTTCCCTGCCAGTTCACTGCCGCCGGCCTCAACTCTGCGGCACTGCTCCGGTTCAACGGTGTGAATCTGACGCTGGACAGCTCGTTCGGCAACAGTTCGAGCGGCATTGCGCTGGGCCTGGGAAGCGACTTCCAGGGAACCATACAAGGCCGGGCCGTCATCTCCGACGGGTCGGGCGGCTACTACCTGCTGGCTACGGTGGTCGACGCCGTGGGCGGAAACGAAGGCGCGCCGGGCGACGTGGACGATGCCTTGTTCGTCCAGCGCTTCAATGCTGCGGGCCAGGTCGTCACGACATACGGCAACAACGGCGTGGCGCTGGTGACGACGGAATCGCAGGAGGGCCAGGCCCTCCTGGCCGAGAGTCTTTTCCTCGACCGCCAGAACCGGCTGCTGGTGGGCGGTTCTCGAATCGCTCCTCCCCCCGGCTTCGAACGCACTGGCTTGGTTGAACGCCTGTTGCCCAACGGCGCTCCCGACGGCAGCTTTGGTGTTGCAGGTGCCGTCGATCCCTTCGACGACCTGGAAGACGGCAGGGGCGCGATATCGATTTTTGCGGACAGCTCCAGCCGCCTTCACATCCTGACCAACGGGGTGGTGCGCCGAGTGTTTGATAACGGCGCACTGGAAGGTGACCCGAGGGATGCGCCTGGGCCCTTCGTGTTCAGGTCGAGTCGAATCGCATCCATTTGCTGCCCTACATTCGACGACACTGCGACGTGGCAGAGCGCCGTGGTCGTCGATGGTGGCAACGCCGCGCTGCTGCTCGGCGGCGTCGACCAGTTCAGGTTGCAGTCCTCGATGCCTCCCCCGACAACCGCCATCGCCACGATGGCGAAGATCGATCTGGGCCGGCCCCCGACAGCCCGCTTCACGACCACCGGCGTCGCCGTTGGCGAAGGCGTCGGAACCGTCAACGTCGGGCTGCAACTGTCGGCGGTGTCGACCGTCGGCACGACGCTTTCGTTCGGTTTCAGCGGGGGCGCCAAGTCACCGCTGGACTTCACGCTCCCGAACGGCAACACCGTCCTGATTCCGGCCGGTCAGACCGCCGGGTCCCTGGCGGTGCAGGTCGTCAACGACGCGCTCGACGAGAAGGTGAAGAAACTCAACATCGCGCTGAACGGGGCGACGGCGAACAATCTGTTCTCGCTGACCATCAACGACAACGATCCCGAGCCCGATGTGAGCTTCGACCGGGCCGTCAGCTTCGTGTCGGAAGGCGGACAGGCTGCGGTCCTCGTGCGCTTGTCCGCACCCAGCGGCAAGCTGGTGAGCGTGCCGTTCACGCTTGCCGGAACCGCGAACCCGGCCAACGACTACAGCTTCACTCCGTCGACCGGCATCCTGTTCTTCAATCCGGGCCAGACCGAGAAGTTCATCCGTGTCCGGGCGACGGCCGGGGACGCGGACAACCGCAAGGAGTCCGTCGTCATCACGCTCGACGACCCGGAAACCGCCACGCTGGGAGCCTTTGCCCAACGGACGGTGTTCATCAATCCCTGATCGCTCGAACTGGCGCTGGCTGCACCAGCGAAAAGGCGGCACCTCCGGGTGCCGCTTTTTTTTCGCCCGCGGCAGGCGGCGGCCTTCGATCCGGCCGGATTGAATCTTGCGCCCAAGCACGGACATAGCCGGACCAGGAGCATCCACACCATCGAACGGGCGAAGAAGCCTGACGAATAGGTCGCAAGATGAACCGGCATTGTCCAAATGTAGCGCGCAGATGCCCAAAGGGACCTGGAGCAGGTCGTCCCTGTTGCACCTGCTCAAGCAGTTGTTCGTACGTTCCAACGGCAGTTCCGTTTATCTCGCACCGGCCGGGTAGAAACGGCCCCGCCCGGCGCATCCACCGCAGTATTTTCAGGAGAGGTCGAAAAAACATGTTGCACAAACGAAAGACACATCTTGGCCATGTCGCCGCCGCCTGGGCCGCCGGTATGGCACTCAGCGTTGCGGTCGGCCCGGTGCTGGCAGCAGACGGCGATCGCGTCACGTCCTTCGGAACGGACGGGATCGTGAGGCAGGATTTTCCGGATACGAACGTGGACAGCTTCTTTGCCGCCGCGGTCCAGGCCAACGGTGACGTTCTGGCCGTGGGCATCAATCCGGTTCCCCTGGTTCCTCCGGCGACCCAATCGCGCTCGCTCCATATCCGTCGCCTTACCGCCAATGGCGTCGTTGTTTCGAGCAACATCGTTCCCGATGCCCTGGGCGGCCGAGTGCACGGCGCGGGTGTCAGCGCTGCCGGAGACATCGTCATCGTGGGGGGGGACAACCCTGCCCAGGTACAGATCCGCAAGTTCGACGCTGTCGGCACACCGGCCGGTTCTTTCCAGTTATCGAGCCCCGCCTTCAGGATCAACTGCGAAGGAACCAACGTATTGTTCGAGGGCAACAAAATCCTCGTCCCGTGCCAGTTCACCGACTTCAACATCAACTTTCCGGTCGGGCAAAACCATGCGGCGCTTGTCAGATTCAACAGCAACCTGACGCTGGACAACACGTTCGGCACCGTTTCGAGCGGGATTGCGTTGGGCCTGGGGACCGTATTCGACGGAACCTTGAGAAGCCATGTCGTGGCTTCCGACGGATCGGGTGGTTACTTCATGCTCGCCTCGGTCGTCGACAAGACGGGCGGCAGCGAAGAGGCCGAGAACGACATCGACGACGCCGTGTTCGTACAGCACTTCAACGCTGAGGGACAACTCGACACGTCCTACGGCAACAACGGTGTTGCGCTGGTGTTGATCGAAACCGCACCGAGCCAGCTCCTTGACGCCCAGAGCCTGTTTCTCGACAGCCAGAACCGGCTGCTGGTCGGTGGTTTCCGGCTCACGGAAGCTTCCCCGCCCTTCGGCTTCACCCCCACCGGGTTCGTCGCGCGCCTGTCGTCTGAAGGCGACCTGGACCCCTCGTTCGGCGTCGGCGGGCTCGTCGATCCTTTCAACGATCTGGAGCAGGGCTATGGCGTGCCGGCGATTTTCGGCGACAGTTCCGGCCGCCTCCATATCCTGACCAACGGGGTGGTGCGCAGAGTGTTCGACAACGGCGCGCTTGAAGGAGACCCCAGGGATGCGCCGGGACCGTTCGTGTTCAGGCCCAGCCGGATCGCCGCCATCTGCTGCCCGACCGCTCCGAACATGTTCGAGCCCTTCGCCACATGGCAGAACGCCGTGGTGGTCGATGGCGGCAACGCGGCGCTGCTGCTGGGCGGCGCGGATCAGTTCGCGGTCGGGCTCTTCGGTTTCCCGACGACCGCCGTCGCCACGATGGCGAAAATCGATCTGGGCCAGCCGCCCGTAGCGCCCGTAGCGAGCTTCACGACGACGGGCGTTGCCGTTGGCGAAGCCTTCGGAACGGTCAATGTCGGGGTGCAACTGTCGGCGGCGGCAGCCACCGACACGACGCTTTCGTTCGGCTTCAGCGGGGGTGCGAGGTTGACGCTGGACTACACCGTCCCGAACGGTGCCACGGTCGTGATTCCGGCCGGTCAGACCACGGGCTCCCTGGCGGTGCAGATCGTGAACGATGCGCTAGACGAGAAGGTGAGGACGCTCACCATCGTCCTCAACGAGGCCACCGCCAACAACCGGTTCGCGCTGGTCATCAACGACAACGATCCGGAGCCGAGCGTGAGCTTCGACCGGGCCGACGGTTTCGTGTCCGAAGGCGCGCGGTTCTCGGTCCGGGTGCGTTTGTCCGCGCCGAGCGGCAAGCTGGTGAGCGTGCCGTTCACGCTCGCCGGAACCGCCGACGCGGCCGACGACTACACGTTGACGCCGACCACGGGCACCGTGTTCTTCAACCCGGGGCAGACGGAGAAGTTCATCCTGATCCAGACGACCGCAGGGGATGCCGACAACCGCAAGGAGACCATCGTCATCACGCTCCAGGATCCGGCAACCGCGACCTTGGGAACCTTCCCCCAGCGCACGGTGTTCATCAATCCCTGATGTCCGCCTGATCGCATGACGTAGCGCTGGCCTCCTGGCCAGCAAAAAGGCGGCACCTCCGGGTGCCGCCTTTTTTTTTCAGTTGGGAAAACCTCCGGCTCTGCCGGGGAGGCTATAGGCTTTCGACGTTTTTGGCAGTGGCAGTACCGCGTTGCGTCGCGGGACAAGGTTCCCTCTCCCCTTGCAGGAGGGCTAGGGAGAGGGGGCCTCTCAGATCGGAGGAAGGACAGGTTTGGCACGCGCTTCGAGAGGGGCGCATGTACTACCGCCCCCTCTCCCCAGCCCTCTCCCGCAGGGGGAGAGGGAGTGGTTTGGGCCGCCTTCAGGCGGCTCATGGCTTACCGTGCCTTTGAGGCGCTTCCGAATCAAGCCCTCGGCTTCGCCGCGGGATCGTTACTTTGTTTCGCCGCGCGTACCCGTCCGGACTCAGGGCATGAACAGGATCGCCGGGTGCTCGACCACGGCCTTGATCTGCTGGATGAATTGCGCCGCTTCCCAGCCGTCGACGATGCGGTGATCGAACGAGGACGAGAGGTTCATCATCAGCCGCGGCACCACGTGACCGCCGCGGATCGTCGGGCGCTCGACGATGCGGTTGATGCCGAAAATCGCGACTTCCGGCGCGTTGATGATGGGCGTGGTCACGACGCCGCCGAGCGGACCCAGGCTGGTGATGGTGAGCGTCGAACCGCTCAGTTCCTCGCGCTTGGCCTTGCCGTCGCGCGCTGCGGTCGAAAGGCGCCGGATCTCGTTGGCGAGCTGCCACAGATCGAGCGTCTGGGCGTTATGGATCACCGGCACGATCAGGCCGTTCGGGGTCTGCGTGGCGATGCCCAGGTGCAGGGCGGCATGGCGGTAGAGCATGCCGGCCTCGTCGTCGTAGGTCGCGTTGACCTGCGGGTTGCGCGGCAGCACCCTGACCAGCGCGAGGATCAGGAAGGGCAGCAGGGTCAGCTTGGGCTGGTCGGCGCGCTTGTTGGCGTTGAAGTGGGTGCGCAGGGCCTCGAGTTCGGTGACATCGGTTTCCTCGACGTAGGTGATGTGCGGAATGCGCTGCCAGGACCGCAGCATCGCCTCGGCAATCTTGCGGCGCAGACCGATGACCCTGATCTGCTCGACGCCTTCGCGCGGGGCCAAGGGGACGGACACCGGATTTTCCACGCAGGCGTCGAGATCGGCCTGAGTGATGCGGCCGCGCGGGCCGCTGCCTGTCAGCATAGCCAGGTCGATGCCACGCTCGCGCGCACGACGCCGCACCGCGGGCGAGGCCATCGGCGACGCTGCTCGCGGAATGATCGGAGGCGTGACCGGAAGATCAGCGAACTCGGGCTCGTCCGCGATCGCCGGCGGCGGCGGCTCGCCTGGGGCCTCGTCGAGGCTCTCGATTTCGATCACCAGCAGCGAGGCGCCGACCGCGATCTTGTCGCCGACCTCGCCATTGCACTGCACGATGACGCCAGCCACCGGCGAGGGAATTTCCACCGCGGCCTTGTCGGTCAGCATGTCCACCAGCGGCTGATCTTCCTGCACGGTCTCGCCGACGGCGACGCGCCACGCAGCGATTTCCGATTCGGCGACGCCTTCGCCCACGTCCGGCAGCTTGAACACGTAGCGGGCCATTTAATTCTCCAACACTTTGTTCAGCGCGCGCTTGACTCTCTCGGGCCCGGGGAAATATTCCCACTCGTGGGAATGCGGATACGGCACGTCCCAGCCGGTTACGCGCTCGATCGGCGATTCCAGGTGGTAGAAACAATGCTCCTGCACCAGCGCCGACAACTCGGCGCCGAAGCCGCTGGTGCGCGTGGCCTCGTGCACGATCACGCAACGGCCGGTCTTCTCGACCGAGGCGACGATGGTGTCCAGATCCAGCGGCACCAGGCTGCGCAGATCGATGACTTCGGCGTCGATACCCGACTCCTCGACCGCCGCCAGGCTGACGTGAACCATGGTGCCGTAGGCGAGTACGGTGACCTTGGCTCCGGCTCGCGCAACCGCGGCCTTGCCCAGCGGAACGCGGTAATGGCCTTCGGGCACCTCGCCTTTCGGATGCTTGTCCCAGGCCGTCAGCGGTCGGTCGTGATGACCGTCGAAAGGCCCGTTGTAGATGCGCTTGGGCTCGAAGAAGATCACCGGGTCGTCGTCCTCGATCGCGCTGATGAGCATGCCCTTGGCGTCGTAGGGGTTGGACGGCATCACGGTCTTGAGACCGCAGACGTGCGTGAAGAGGGCTTCCGGGCTCTGGCTGTGGGTCTGCCCGCCGAAGATGCCGCCGCCGCAGGGCGCGCGCACCGTGATAGGCGACCAGAATTCCGCACCGGAGCGGTAGCGCAGCCGCGCCGCCTCGGATATCAACTGGTCGATGGCCGGGTAGATGTAATCGGCAAACTGGATCTCCACCACCGGGCGCAGACCGTACACGCCCATGCCGATGGCGGTGGCGACGATGCCGCCCTCGGCGATGGGCGCGTCGAACACGCGCCTCACGCCGTGCTTCTGCTGCAGGCCGGCGGTGCAGCGGAACACGCCGCCGAAGTAGCCCACGTCCTCGCCGAAGACGACGACGTTGGCGTCGTTCTGCAGCATCAGGTCGAGCGCGGAATTGATCGCCTGGATCATGTTCATGCTGGCCATGTCAGCGCCCCAGTTCCTGGCGCTGGCGGATGAGGTGCGCTGGCATTTCCTTGTACACGTCCTCGAACAGGGTGTGCGCGTTGTCCCGCGGCGAGCTGTGCGTGCCGAAGCTTTCGGCCTGTTTCAGATCGGCCTTGACCTGTTCGTCGAGCTGCTGCGCCAGCCCCTCGTGCTGCGCCTCGGACCAGCACCCGCGAACCATCAGGTGTTGCTTGAGCCGTTCCACCGGATCACCCAGAGGCCAGTGCGCGGCCTCATCCTGCGGCCGGTACCGGCCCGGGTCGTCGCTGCTGGAATGCGCGGCGGCGCGGTAGGTGAACAACTCGATCAGGGTCGGCCCGAGGTTGGCGCGCGCACGTTCCGCGGCCCAGCGCGTCGCCGCGTACACCGCCAGGAAATCGTTGCCGTCCACGCGCAGGCCGGGAATGCCGAAACCGATGGCGCGCGCGGCGAAGGTCGTTTCGTCGCCGCCGGCGATGCCCTGGTGCGAGGAGATCGCCCACTGGTTGTTGACCACGTTGAGCAGCACCGGCACGCGGTAGACGCTGGCGAAGGTCAGGCCGTAATGAAAATCCGCCTCGGCCGTGGTGCCGTCGCCGACCCAGGTCGCGGCGATGCGCGTGTCGTTCTTCAGCGCCGAGCCCATGGCCCAGCCCACCGCCTGCGGAAACTGCGTGCCGACATTGCCGGAGATGGTGAAGAATCCCAACTCGGGTACCGAATACATGATCGGCATCTGCCGGCCCTTCATGCGGTCGCGCGAGTTGCCGAAGATCTGGCACATCATGTCCACCAGTGGAAAGCCGCGCACGATCAGCAGGCCCTGCTGGCGATAGCTGGGGAACAGCATGTCGCGCGGGTCCAGAGCCATCGCCTGCGCCACCGCCACCGCTTCCTCGCCGGTGGACTTGATGTAGAACGAGCACTTGCCCTGACGCTGCACGCGCAACATGCGCTCGTCGAACGCGCGGGTCAGCATCATCGAGCGCAGGCCGCTGGTCAGCGTGGCCTCGTCGAGTTGCGGATCCCAGCCTGCGGTCGCCCGACCCTGGTCGTCGAGCACCCGGATCAGGCCATAGGCGTAATCACGCAGCGTGGATGCGGGGGCGTCGATGGCCGGCCTGGCCGAAGCACCGGCCGGCGGAATCGACAGATGGGTGAAATCAGGTTCGTCCCCGGGCCGCGCGCGCGGTTCCGGCACATGCAGAAGCAAGCAGTCTTTGGCCTTCATCAGGTGGAATTCTGGTCATGGGATCAGGATTGGCGCCCTAGCCAAGCCCTCGCGACACGGATTCTACCCAGACGGTGTTGCAATATGCTTGCCGTTGACCCGCCCGTCAGCCTGCGACGGCGTGGTACTCCTCGGGCCTGAAATCGCGCATCTGCTGGCGGAACTGCGTCGCCAAGCCAGGGAACATCGTGGCGTTGAAACCGTCTTCGGTCAGGTACCAGCTCTTGCAGCCGGAGTTCCAGTTAGTCTTGCCGAGCCGCTTCTGGATGCTGCGGTTGAACTCGTTTTGCACGTCTTCGCGCACGTCCAGAATTTTCAGGTTCTCGCGCAGCAACTGCTGCACGCCCTGCACCACGTAGTCGATCTGGGACTCCATGTAGACCAGCGCCGAGTTGTGGCCGGGCCCGGAGTTGGGGCCGAAGGTCAGAAACAGGTTCGGATAACCGGCGATGCTTACGCTCTTGTGGGCCTTGGCGCCGCGTGACCACTCATCGTTGAGCTGGCGTCCGTCGAGCCCCGTGATGGGAAACGGCGAGCCGGATTTTGAAATCTCGAAGCCGGTGGCAAACACGATGCAATCGACCTGGTGTTCCAGCCCTTCCACCGTACGCACGCCTTGCGGAGCCAAGTTGGCAATGGGCCAGGCGATGAGTTCGCAATTCGGTGCTTGCAGTGCCGGATACCAGTCGTTCGACACCAGGATGCGCTTGCAGCCAAGCCGGTAATCGGGCGTGAGTTGGCGACGCATCCAGGGGTCTTTCACCTGCGCCTTGAGGTAAGCCTTTGCGAGGCGCTCGAACAGCGCGGTTACCGGCGTGGTCCAGACCACGCCGACAGCCATCGATTCGTGCAGCCAGTACAGAGCCTCGCGGAACGCGGTCTGCGCCAGCGGCAGGCGGCGGAACAGCTCGCGGCTCCATGTCGGCGACTCGTAATCCGGGCGCGGCATCACCCAGCCCGGCGTGCGCTGGAACACCTTTACTTTCGCGGCTTGCTTCACCAGCTCGGGCACGATCTGGATGGCGCTCGCGCCGGTGCCGATGACGGCCACGCGCTTGCCGGTGAAATCGTACGAGTGATCCCAGCGCGCGCTGTGAATCTTTTTCCCCTCGTAAGTTTCGATGCCCGCGATCTTCGGAAAGCTCGCGTTCGACAGCGGGCCTTGCGCCATCACCACCGCACGTGCGTTCAGAGTTTCACCATGTGTCGTGTGAACGCGCCAGAGTCCAGCGGCCTCGTCGAAAGCCATCGAGGTGACGTTGTGGTTGAAGCGCACGAGGCCACGCAGATCGAAGCGATCCACCAGGTAGTGGACGTAGCCGAGAATCTCCTTCGCCCCGGAAAAGCCGCGCGACCAGTCCGGGTTCTGCGCGAAGGAATACGAGTAGAGATTGGACGGGATGTCGCAGGCTGCGCCGGGGTACTGGTTGTCACGCCAGGTGCCCCCGACCTCGCTGCCGCGTTCGAGAATCACGATATCCTCGACGCCGGCCTGACGCAGACGGATGGCCGTGCCGAGGCCTGCGAAACCGGCGCCGACGATGAGCACGTCGATGGCTTTGGTCTCGGACTTCGTGACGACGGTGCTCTCGGTCTCGACTTTCTTGCGGCGCTTGAAGCTGGGAGTGCGGATGTCGTTCATGTGGGGTTCTCAGGCCGCTGGCTTCCAGGTGAGCTGCTTGACCCAGGTGGGAATCGGCGGCAGCAGGCTCGCTGGGATCATTCCGGTTGCGCGCACCAGCGCATCGACCGGCAGGTGGTAGGCGCGATTGCGGCGGTCGATCACCCAGCGGCCCTGCCGTGAAATCAACTGGAACCAGGGATTGCGCCGGCCACCGGGCGTGCCCCCGACCCGCTCATATTTGCGGATCGCCTCGTACAACTTCTCTTCCTTGAGGCCGAGCTTCACGAGGTTGTCGCGCATTTTGTTGAGCAAGGGCAGGTAGGACATGATCCCCAGCAACAGCCGCGGGTCGAGCAGCCGGCCCACGAACGCGATGCCCTGGCGATACTGAGGGCCGTGACCGAGCATCTCCAGCACGTGGAAATCCACGCCCAGATGCCGCGCCTCGTCGGCATTGATCTTCGCGAAGACCTCGTGACAGACCGGGTCCTGAACGGTATCGAGCAGAAACTTGCATAGCGCGCCGTCGAGCGTGATCTCCAGCATCGGAATCACGGAGCCGAGCACCGACAAGGGCATTTCGTCCGAGTACGTATCGAGCCACTCGACGACCAGGCGAATGTTGATGTTCGGCTCGGGCAACTCGTCGCCGTCGAGCATGCCCCAGCGCTTCATCAGCGCCATTTCGGCGTTGGCGTGGCGCTGTTCCTCGGCGTGGAAGTAACGGTAAATTTCACGCAGGGTTTCGGTCGGAGCTTTCTTCGCCATCGCCGCGAACCCGCGCGCGCCGACGTGCTCGATCCACATCAGGTCGGCCATGAAGGTCTTGAGCTTGGGATACAGCTCCTGGTCTTCCGTGACGACTTCGCGGCCCGGCGCGTCCCAGTCGATATCGGCGAGCGTCCACTGGCTGTACTTCATCTTCGCCAGCATCTTGTCCAGATCGAGTTGCATGATGTTCTCCTAGCTTGTTGAGGCCAATCGACTGAGCAGGCCGGCGCCGCGCGCATACACGGCCGGCGCGAGTCGCTTCATGCGCCAGATGGTTCGCGCGTCGAACTGCGGCAACACGTAGAGCTGGTGGCGGTCGAGCGCATCCAGCGTCTGCCGCGCAACCCCGTCGGCCGCAATGCCGGTCCACTTCATGATCTTGTTGGCGAACCCGGATGCGCCGCCCGCGATGCGGCCGTCGCGGACGATGTTGGTCTTCACGAAGGTGGGGCACAGCGCGGTGACGTGCACGCCGCTGCCTTGGAATTCGGCGGCCATCGTCTCGGAAAGTGCGAGCACCGCGGCCTTGCTGACGTTGTACGGACCCATCAGCGGCGCGGCGGCGAAGCTGGCGGTGGAGCCGACGTTGACGATGCCGCCGCGACCCTGTGCGCGAAGCTTGGGCGCGAATACGTGGCAGCCGTGAATCACGCCCCAGAGGTTGACGCCCAGCACCCAGTTCCAGTCCTCGATGGGCGTATCGCCCACGCGTGATCCGCCCGCGCCGACGCCGGCGTTGTTGATGACGAGGTCGACGGGGCCATCGAGCCAGCGTTCCGCCGTCGCAGCTAAAGCCTCCACTTCAGCAAGCTTGGTCACGTCGCAGGCGACCGCAGTCGCGGCTTGCCCCTCGGATTCGATCAGCCCCACGGTTTCCTGCGCTGCGGCGAGGTTGATATCCGAACACACGATTCTTCCGCCGCGTCGCGCCAATTCCAGCGCAAACGCGCGACCGATGCCGCTGCCCGCACCGGTGACGACGGCAGCGGCGTTCGAGGTGATTTTTTTCTTGGCCAAGCTAATTCCTCCGCAACAACTATTTGTTGGATGCCGTCATTCCCGCGAAGGCGGGAATCCGGTTTTCGCCCCAGTAACAAGTGGCTGCCCGAATCTGATGGACTGGATTCCCGCTCTCGCGGGAGTCATTCCGACTAAAGGAATGACGCAGTGGTTTATTTGTTGGTTACGCAGCAGCTGCGAGCGCTGCCTTGGGCGTCACGTAAGTCGCCGAAAATTCCTCGATGCCCTTCAGGAAGCGGCTGTTGTCTTCATCCCAGGGATGAAAGCCGGGACGGAAGTAATCGAACCAGGGCCGCACCATTCTGCGCAGAAATCCCACTTCGCCGATGGCCATGGTGTAAGCCGCGCGCCAGCCCTTCATATCGCCGAGCTTCTTCTCGTCGCGCACGAAGCCGACGAAGTGCGGCAGCACCATGCCCCAGAAAATGACGGTGGCCATCAGGAGGCCGGACACGCGGTTGACGTAGGCAGCAACACCCTTGCCCTGCGTGGCTTCCCACACGTCGTAAGCGACGCCCTTGTGCTCGGTTTCTTCCAGCGCGTGCCAGCGCCACAGCGCGTGGTAGCCCGGTTCGGCGTTCGCGGTCACGCGCTCGTCCTGCAACAGGCCGTTGGCCATGATCGCGGTCAGGTGTTCCAGCGCGATGGTCGTGGACAACCGCATCGACGGCGGCGTGTTCTTCTGCGCGAAATCCAGCAGCGACTTCACGCGACGCTCGAAGGTCTCGGCAGAGGGCAGGCGCTTGAACATGAGGGCGTTGTATTCGTCGTGCTCTCGGCCATGCATGGCTTCCTGGCCGATGAACGCGGTAGCGGCCTTCTTCAACTCCGGATCGGTAATCTGGTCACGGTAGTGACGCACCGCGTCGATGAAGAAGCGCTCGCCCACCGGAATGACCAAGGACATGGTGTTCATCAGGTGCGTGAAGTGCACGCCGCCGTTGCCGACCCAGTCCTGCACGCGCTCGGCAGGCAGGTCGAATTGCAGATCGCGACGCGTCGGCATTACGGCTTCCGACTTCGGGTTGCGGACGGACTTACCAGTGCTCTTGATGCTCATGGCTATCGACTCCTCGGGTAGACGGACCCCTTCGGTATACAATCGTCTACCGACAATGTAGACGAGTGTCTACTTCGACGTCAACACGCTATGTGACATTTTTTACTGTCAACGTTACAGGGCATTGATATGACAACAATTAAGGAGCGTTTGACGGGCCGTTCAAAGCCTGCGGAGCGCGCCACGAGCGGTCGCCAGAAGCTTATGGAAGCGGCACTGGAACTGGCCGCGACCACGCGCAGCCTGGCCTCGCTGGGTCTGCGCGAAGTCGCGCGCCACGCGGGCCTCAACCCCAACACCTTCTACCGCCATTTCAAGGATTTCGACGAGCTGGGTCTGGCGATGCTCGACGAGTTGGGCACGGAGCTGCGTACAGGGCTGCGCGAGCGGCGACTGCGCCCGGCGGCGCAGGGCTTTCGCATGTCCAACTACAAGAACCCGGCCGAGGGTCTCGCCCAGTTGCAGGACATCATTCGCCAGTCCATCGGGCTGGTGCTGGACTTCGTCACCGATCACAAGGCCGCCTACGTGGTCGGCATCCGCGAACTGCACGGCACCAGCCCGGCACTGCGCCAGGCGATGCGCAAGCTGATTGACGACATCGCCAGGGACATGGCCGAAGACGTGCTCGGCGTGCTGCAATTTCCTCTGCTGGAACCGGAAATCGTCCGGGAGATTTCGCGTCTGGTGATCCGCCAGATGACGTTCTTCTCGATGGATTATCTGGAGAACCCCTCGCAGCGCGAAGCCATCCGGCGCCAGGCGGAACGCTTCATCCTGCTGCTGTTCTGGGGCGCGATTGCGGCCAAGGCGCCGGAGCTGATCGCGCAGTCGAAGGCGAAATTTCCCGATCTGTGAGTGAACCCAAAGTCTTCAAGAATCACGCAAAGGCGCAGGTAACAGAAATGAACCTCCTCGCGATATTTGCGCCTTTGCGTCGTCCTCTGCGTCTTTGCGTGATTCTTTTGTTCCTACGCCGGACTCCTTGACGTGATCGGACTGCTCCAGCGCGTTACCCACGCCCACGTGGATATCGATGGACAAAGAGTGGGCGCAATCGACCGCGGGCTGCTGGTGCTGGTGGGTGTGCAGGCCGACGACACGCCTGCCCGTGCGGAGCGCCTGTGTGAGCGCCTGCTCGGCTACCGCGTGTTTCCGGACGAGGCTGGACGCATGAATCTTTCGCTACGCGATATCGGTGGCGGGCTGTTGCTGGTACCGCAGTTCACGCTGGCCGCAGATACAGAAAAAGGGACTCGCGCCGGCTTCTCCACCGCTGCATCGCCGGACATCGCGCGAACGCTGTTCGAGCGCTTGGTAGCGCAAGCGAGCGCAACTCATTCGCCAGTTGCCTGCGGCCGGTTCGGCGCCGACATGCAGGTAAGTCTGCTCAACGACGGACCGGTGACGTTCTGGCTCGAAGTCTGAGTCGATAGTCCTCGCGAACTTAACGTCAGTTCAAAACTGCCCGCTCACCCGCTATCCTTGCCGCCCCGCAGTGCCAGCAGACCCCATGCAAGCCCGTAAATCCAGCGTTTCCCGCGAAACGCGTGAGACGACCATCAAGGTCGAGATCAATCTCGACGGCACGGGCGTGGCAAACCTCGCAACCGGCCTGCCGTTCCTGGATCACATGCTCGATCAGGTTGCGCGCCACGGCCTGATCGACCTGTCTGTTCAGGCCAACGGCGATCTGCACATCGACGCGCATCACACGGTCGAGGACATCGGCATCACTCTGGGCCAAGCCTTCGACAAGGCCGTGGGCGACAAGAAGGGCCTCACGCGTTATGGCCACGCCTACGTGCCGCTGGATGAGGCACTGTCGCGCGTCGTGGTCGATCTATCCGGCCGGCCGGGGCTGGAGTGGTTCGTGGAATTTCCGCGCGCGCACATCGCGGATTTCGATGTGGACCTGTTCCGCGAGTTCTTCCAGGGCTTCGTCAATCACGCCAAGGCGAGCCTGCACGTGGACGCGCTGCGCGGACGCAACGCGCACCACATTGCGGAAACCATCTTCAAGGCATTCGGCCGCGCGCTGCGCGGGGCCTGCACGCCGGATGCGCGACTGGGCGACGCGATGCCCTCGACCAAGGGCTCCCTGTAGCTCGAGCCCATGGCTGTTATTGGCATCATCGATTACGGCATGGGCAACCTGCACTCGCTCGGCAAATCGCTGGAGCGGGTCGCGGGTTCGGACCGCATCGAGATCAGCTACGACCCGGACAAGCTGCTCAAGTGCGACAAGCTGGTGCTGCCGGGCGTCGGCGGCGTGCGCGAATGCATGAAGGAACTGCGCCGGCTGGAACTCAACGAACTGGTGATCGAGGCCTCGCAGAAAGTGCCCATGCTCGGCGTCTGCCTGGGCATGCAGGTGATGCTGGAATTCTCGGAAGAGAACGATGGCGTGCCCGCGCTGGGCCTGTTCCCGGGCGAAGTCGTGCGCTTTCCCGATCCTCCGAACGATGGTTCGGCCGACCGCCTCAAGGTGCCGCACATGGGCTGGAATCGCGTGAAACAGTCGCGGCCGCACCCCATCTGGGCGGGCGTGCCGGACGAAAGCTGGTTCTATTTCGTGCACAGCTATTACGCACGCCCGAAGAACCCAGCACATACCATCGGCACGTCCGAGTATGTGCATACCTTCACCTGCGCGGTGGCGCGCGACAACCTCGTGGCATTCCAGTTTCACCCCGAGAAGAGTCAGGGCGTGGGGCTGCAACTGCTGTCCAATTTCGCGCAGTGGGACGGAAGCTCCTGAATCCCTCGGTTCGTGCCCCTATTGCCGGACGATGGCACTTGAGGCACAGTCCGGCGCCTACGGGGAATCCTAGAAATCACGCGACCACGCGTTCAGTAGCGCCCACCTTTTTGCGTCCACACCCGGCTGTCACGCCCGCATGCTGTTGATCCCCGCTATCGATCTCAAGAACGGAGAGTGCGTTCGCCTCCGTCAAGGGCGCATGGACGACGTCACCGTCTTCTCCAAGGACCCCGTCAGCGTGGCCAAGCGCTGGGCGGACGAGGGCGCGCAACGCCTGCACGTGGTGGACCTGGACGGCGCCATCAAGGGCCAGCCGATGAATCTGAAAGTGGTCGAACAGATCGTCGCGGCGGTGAAAATCCCGGTGCAGATCGGCGGCGGCGTGCGCGACGAGGAAACCGTGCAGCGTTATCTCGATGCCGGCGTGTCCTACGTCATCATCGGCACCAAGGCGGTCAACACGCCGCATTTCCTGCACGACCTCTGCCTGGAATATCCGCGCCACATCATCGTCGGGCTGGATGCCAAGGACGGCAGAGTCGCACTGAACGGCTGGGCCAAGCTCACGCATCACGACGTGGTGGAGATGGCGCAGCACTGCGAGCGCGACGGCGTGGAAGCGATCATCTACACCGACATCGGCCGCGACGGCATGATGCAGGGCTTCAACCTGGAATCGACGCGGCGGCTGGCCAGGGCGGTCAACACGCCGGTGATCGCAAGCGGCGGGGTGTCCTCGCTGGACGATATCCGCCTGCTCAAGGAACTCGAATCCGAGGGCGTCGTCGGCGCGGTGATCGGCCGCGCACTCTACGAGGGCGGGCTGTCGCTGAAGGAATGCCTCGCGGCATCCAACTAGCGCTGCGTCGCTTCACGAAGAATTCTTCCCCATGCTGGCCAAAAGAGTCATCCCCTGCCTCGACATCGACCGCGGCCGCGTGGTCAAGGGCGTCAAGTTCGAGGATGTGCGCGACGCCGGCGACCCGGTTGCGGTGGCGCGCCGGTACGACCGCCAGGGCGCGGACGAGCTGGTATTTCTCGACATCACCGCCAGCTCCAATGACCGCCCCACCCTGTTCCAGACCGTGGAGGCGGTGGCGCGCGAGATCTATATCCCGCTGACCGTCGGCGGCGGCGTGCGCACCTGTGCTGACGTGCGCGCCCTGCTCAAGGCCGGCGCGGACAAGGTTTCGATCAACACTGCGGCGGTCAGCAATCCGGATTTCGTCACCGAAGCAGCCGACCGCTACGGTGTGCAGTGCATCGTCGTTGCCATCGACGCCAAGAGGGTCAACAAGAAAAAAGAAGCACCGCGCTGGGAGATCTTCACCCACGGCGGACGCAAGACCACTGGCATCGACGCCGTCGAGTGGGCCAACCTCATGGTGAAAAAAGGCGCGGGCGAGTTGCTGGTCACCAGCATGGATCGCGACGGCACCAAGGAAGGCTACGACCTGGAACTGCTGCGCGCGATCTGCGATTCGGTACCGGTTCCGGTCATCGCCTCCGGCGGCGTGGGCAACCTGGAACACCTGGCCGCCGGCCTGGCCGAGGGCCATGCCGACGCGGTGCTCGCGGCCAGCATTTTTCACCAGGGCACGTACACCGTGGGCGAAGCCAAGCGCTTTCTGGCGGAACGCGGCGTACGCGTGCGCGAGCAGGCGCTACCCGCGTTTGTCATCTAAAGGTCCTACCGTGAGCGACCTCGGGCAGGCACTCGACGTGCTGTACGCCACGCTGGAAGACCGCAAGTCGGCCGACCCGGCGAAATCGTACGCGGCGAGTCTTTATTCCCGGGGACTCGACACCATTCTCAAGAAGATCGGCGAGGAATCGGCCGAGACGCTGATCGCGGCGAAGAACGGATCGCGGCCCGAACTGGTCCATGAGATGGTCGATCTGCTCTACCACCTGTTCGTGCTGATGGCCCGAGAAGGCATCCTTCCTGCCGATCTGGCCGTAGAGCTGGATAGACGTACCGGACTTTCCGGTCTGGCCGAAAAGGCCAGCCGCAAGGATTAGGCGCACAATTCACGGCGCAACACTAACGGCGCATTCGCCGGCAAGGAGACGAGCATCATGGGTTCATTCAGCATCTGGCACTGGTTGATCGTGCTGGCCATCGTCGTGCTGGTGTTCGGCACCAAGAAGCTGCGCAATCTCGGCGGCGATCTGGGCGGCGCCATCAAGAACTTCAAAGGTTCGATGAAGGAAGGCGAGACCGACAGCAACAAGGAAACGGCCGAGCTCACCGCCGAACAGAAGACCGCCGAAGAAGTCGCACGCGACGCCAAGAAGGTCTAGGGCTCTAGTCGTGTTCGACATCAGCTTCACCGAGCTGGCCCTGTGCTTCCTGGTGGCACTGGTCGTGCTCGGTCCGGAGAAGCTGCCCAAGCTGGCGCGCACCGTCGGGCGCTGGGCCGGCCAGGCCAAGGGCTACATGCGCAACCTCTCCAGCGAGCTGGATCGCGAGACGCAGGTGATGGATATCAAGCGCCAGCTGCAGGAAGCCAAGAGCGCGTTGCTCGATGCCGAAGCCTCGGTCAAGCGTGAATCGCAATCGATGAACCAGAGCATCGCCAAGGACTTCGACAAGAAGCTGTGAGCGAGGACGAACGCGCCAACGCAGCACCCGAACAACCGCTGATCGCGCACCTGCTGGAACTGCGCGACTGCGTGCTGCGCATCATCTACGGCGTGGCCATCGGCTTTGCTCCCCTGGCGTACTACGCGAAGGAAGTCTACGCATGGTCGGCGCAGCCGCTTATGAAACTGATGCCGGCCGGCACCTCGATGATTGCCACGGAAGTGGCCTCCCCGTTCTTCGCGCCCCTGAAACTGGCCGGAGTCCTGGCGGTCATTCTCACGATGCCGTGGACGCTCTACCAGATGTGG
This sequence comes from Panacagrimonas sp., assembly GCA_052389915.1. Taxonomy (GTDB): domain Bacteria; phylum Pseudomonadota; class Gammaproteobacteria; order Nevskiales; family Nevskiaceae; genus Panacagrimonas. The sequence continues at coordinate 18,504 of JBQTHL010000082.1, read as the reverse complement.
TCGTTCGTCGCGCCCGGCCTGTACAAGACCGAGCGCAGGCTGGTCGCGCCGCTGCTGGCCTCGAGCACCCTGCTGTTCTATTCAGGCATCGCGCTGGCGTATTTCCTGGTGCTGCCCACCGTGTTCGCTTTCCTGGTCGGCGTTGCGCCCGAAGGCGTAGCGGTGATGACGGACATCAACAAGTACCTCAACTTCATCCTCGCTATTTTCCTGGCTTTTGGCCTGGCGTTCGAAACGCCGGTGGCGATCGTGCTGATGGTGCGCACCGGTTTCGTCACGCCGCAGCAACTCCGCGACAAGCGCGAGTACGTACTCGTGGGCTGCTTCGTCGTGGCCGCGGTGCTGACGCCGCCGGACGTGCTGTCGCAAATCCTGCTCGCGGTGCCGACGTACATTCTCTACGAGGTCGGTATTCTCGCCGCGCAGTGGACGACGCCAGCGGTACGCGAAGTCGAAGAGCAGCAGCGGATTGCGGAGCGCGACTGACGCATATTGTGTGACGCGTGCAGCCTGCGCGGCAGGAGGAAATCAGGTGCGGCTCGGCAGCCCAGAATTCGTTTCGTTCCCCGACCACACCGAGCGACGGTCCGCGCGCTCGGGCTCCGTGGAGATTGCCATCGGCGGCCCTGGGCACTGGATGGCAACATGAGCGAGCGCCTCGTCAACCGCATTCGCTCGACGCTCCAGCCCGGCGATCACCCGTATCTCAATGGCGCCTGGGCGCCGGTGTCCGAGGAATGGGACGAGGACGCGTGTGTGGTCGTCGGCGAAATTCCGCGCGATCTCGACGGCGTATATCTGCGCAACACCGAGAACCCGGTGCACCAGCCGCTGGGCAAGTACCACCCCTTCGACGGCGACGGCATGTTGTGCGCGATGCGTTTCCACAACGGCCGCGCCTCGTTTCGCAACCGCTTCATCCGCACGCGCGGATTTGTCAGCGAAGAACTGGCCGGGCGGGCGCTGTGGTCAGGCATTGCCGAAGTGCCGCCGAAATCGGAGCGGCCCGGCTGGGGCGCGCAGGGTTACTTGAAAGATGCGTCGAGCACTGATGTCTGCGTGCACGGCGGCCGCGCGCTGAGCAGCTTCTACCAGTGCGGCGAGCTGTACGCCTCCGACCCCGTCAGCTTGGAACAGCGCGGCGCGGTCGGCTGGGGCGGACAGTTCCCGCGCGACGGCGTCTCCGCACATGCGCTGCCCGATCCGGTCAGCGGCGAGCTGCTGTGGTTCAACTACTCGCGCCACGCGCCGTTTATGCGCTGCGGCGCAGTGTCGGCCGGCGGCGAGTTGCTGCACGAGCGAGAGGTGCCGCTACCCGGCCCACGCCTGCCGCACGCGATGATGTTCACCGAACGCTTTTATGTGCTCAACGACTTCCCGCTGTTCTGGGATGCGGAGTTGCTGAGGCGCGACATCTTCGCCGCGCGACTGCACGATCTGCCTTCGCGTTTTGCGATGGTTCCACGACGCGGCGTAGCCGGCGACATCCGTTGGTTCGAGGCCAGCCCCACCTACGTCCTTCACTGGATCAACGCGCGCGAGGACGGCAACGAGGTGATTCTGGACGGCTATCGCCAGCAACACCCGATGCCGCCACCGCTGCTCGATGCGCCCAAGCGCTACGCGCAGATGATGGCCTACCTCGATCTGCATTCGATGCGGCCGCAGCTCTGGCGCTGGCGTTTCAACTTGCGCACCGGCGAGACGCGCGAAGAATTGCTGGACGACACGATCTGCGAGTTCGGCAGCATCAACCCCGCCTGGCGCAACCGCGCCAACCGCTACGTCTACAGCATGAGCGGCGAGCCGGGATGGTTCCTGTTCAACGGACTAATCAAGCATGACTTGGCAAACGGCACTCGTGAAACGCTGCGATTTCCCGAGGGCGTATTCGGCAGCGAGACACCGTTCGTGCAACGCGCTGGCGCGACATCCGAGGACGACGGCTGGCTCGTTACCTATGTGTCCGACATGAACCGCGATGTCTCGGAGTGCTGGATTTACGCGGCGCAGAATCTTTGCGAAGGTCCCATCGCACGGGTTCGCCTGCCGCTACGCATTCCCAGCGGCACGCATGCGTGCTGGGCGGGCGCCAAAGACTTGCCGGCGCACTGAAGCTGACCCATACCGCGAATGGACATCGCCGCCATCCTGTCGTCGACTCCGCTGGCCGCGCTCATGCCGGAAGCGACGCGGCAGATCCTGGCCGATCTTGCCGAGCCGCTGTACCTCCACAGCGGCGAATCGCTGTATCGCGAAGGCGAACCACCGGATTACTGCTATGTCGTGCTCAGCGGTCGCCTGCGCGTCATGGGTCACGACAGCCTGATCGGCCATGTGGGTTACGGTGAGGTGGTGGGCGAAGCCGGCGCCATTACCGGCGAGCCGCGCAGTTCCACTGTCGTCGCGCTGCGCGACAGCATCGTCGTGCGCCTGCCGCGCGATGTGTTCGTCGAGTTTCTGCTCGGCAACGCGGCCGCAGGTGTGGCGCTGTCGCGCATGCTGGTGACGCGCCTGCGCGCGGGCAGTCGCGAACGAAGACTGTCTGCGGAACAAGGTCAGTGCTGCTTCGCCGTGTTCCCCGCCTCTCCCAGCGTGCCGGCGATGACCCTGGCCGAAACCCTGGCGCGCGGCCTGTCCGGCTGGCCGGTGGCCAGAGTCATCACCTCTGCCCACGTTGACGCGAGCCTGGGGCCGGGAACCGCGCAGACGCCATACGAGGACATCGCCGGTTCGAGACGGCTGATGGAGTGGTTCGGTGTGATGGAACGGCGGCACCGCTATCTGATCTGCGTGGCCGATGCCGCGGACGATGCCTGGGCGCTCCGCTGCCTGCGCCAGGCCGATCGTGTGCTCGCCATCGCCGAAGCTGACGTGCCGCCGCGCAACAGTTCGGCACTGGCGGCCTGGCGCGGCTCGGGCAGTCCGCAGGTGCCGGTGGAACTGGTGTTGCTGCGCGCGGAGGCCGATCCTGCTCCATACACACTGGCCTGGCAGCAGGCGACCGGCGCCCGCGCGCACTACTACGTGCACCCCTGGGACCAGCAGGAACTGGCGGCGCTGCGGCGTCAGATCACCGGCCGCGGCATCGGCCTGGTGCTGGGCGGCGGCGGCGCTCGCGGCTTTGCACACATCGGCCTGCTGCGTGCGCTGGAGCAGTTGCAGATTCCGGTCGATGTCGCCGGCGGCACCAGCATGGGCGCGTTCGTATCCGCCCTCGCCGCGAGCGGATTCTCGACCGTGGAGATGGCGCAGATCGCGCGCGAGACTTTCGTCGAGAACAATTATCTCAACGACTACGTGTTGCCGCGCTTCTCGCTGATCCGTGCGCGCAAGTTTCTCGGCCGGCTGCGCGAGATCTTCGGCGAAAGGCAGATCGAGGAACTGCGCCGCAGCTATTTCTGCATCTCGACGAATCTGTCCAGCGGCGCCATCGTGGTCCACGATCGTGGCCCGCTCGCCGAATGGGTCGGCACCAGCATGTCGGTGCCCGGCGTCGCACCACCGATCGCCTGGCAGGGCGATCTGCTGTGCGACGGCGGCGTGGTGGACAACCTGCCGACCGACATCATGCAGGGCCTGGAGCGCGGCACCATCCTGGCGTGCGGCGTCAGCGCCGAAGGCGACATCCGTGCACCGGGCGCGGGAATGGAGCGCCCAGACCCCGAGGCGCTGATGTTGATGCGCAGAGGTGCGGTGAAACTTCCGCGCTTCAGCGAAATTCTCCTGCGCACCGCCACGCTCAACAGCGACACGGTGCTGCGCCGTGCCGCTGTCGAGCGCGCGGACATCTACGTCGGCATGCCGGTGCAAGGCATCGGCATGTTCGACTGGAAGCGGCTGGATGAACTCATCGACCTGGGTTACGAACATGCACTGCGACAATTGACGCCGCTGCGCGATGCACTGGTGCAAGGCAACGCCTAGGGCGGGCAAACTATCTTCGAGATTCCAAGACCGGGAATTGGACAGCCAAAACAGATGAACGATTGCTACGCCCCCGAAGCGGCATCTCTTCCGGCCTGGCCGGAGAAGAGAATAGAGAGCTGGAACGAATTGCAGGATCTGCTCGATCCGATCGCCCACAGATGCGTATTCCGCGGGCAGGAATGCGAAGACTGGCCGCTCAAATCTTCGTTCAACCGACTGATTCCTTGCACCGACGAAGCTGCCGCCTTGGGCCTGGAACTGGAATCGATCCTGCGCTTCCGCAGCGAAGCGCATCTTCACCTCCCGGCCTCGGTCATTCCGCCCAATCCATTCAAGCTGGTCGCGCTCGACACTTATCTGGAATGGCTGATGCTCATGCAGCATTACGGCGCGCCGACCCGCTTGCTCGACTGGAGCCAGTCTCCGTACGTCGCCGCTTATTTCGCTGTGATCGAATGCGGCAAGGAGGACGGCGCTGTCTGGTATTTCGACCAGCAGACAGCCGCGACCAAAATATTCGCCCGCTACAAAAAGGACCCAACCGATTTTCTGGATTATGCGGACCACTTGGCGGAAGACATTCGCCGCCCCGGCGACGAGCCTCTCCTATATACAGCCGTGAAGAAATTCCGCTCGGCGCGCGAAGTGGCCCAGCAGGGTGTGTTCACTTTCACCAACCGGCTTTCGGTCGATCAACAAAGCATGATTCCAATGGCCTGCGAGGAGAACACTTTCGGACGCGTTCTTATTCCCGCTCAACTGAAAGTCGAGTTTGCCGATCGACTCAGGTTGATGAACGTAACGGCTGCGGCGCTATTCCCCGGCGTGGAAGGGGTTTGCACTTCTATCCGGGATTCTTTGCGTTTGGCGGTATTGAAGTATCGATAACCGGCAGAGGGTCGATCCAGTACGGCGAGAAGCCGCCGCCACGTCACCGGGGCGCATTTTTTTAGTCCGCGCCCAACTCCACATCGATCCCGTTCCGGCGCGCACAGTGCGCAACGCGCGCGTAAAGCTCGGAATCGACCTTGCCGTACTCGCGCAGGATGTCCGCGAAGATTTCCTGCTGCTCGCGCGGCATGCGCCGCACCAGGTCGATCATCGGCAGCCACAGCTCGCCGACCAGCGTCGCCTGCGTCGCGCGTTCCAGCGCATCGCGCGGCAACAGCGCGCCCACCTGTGCCCAGACCGCGCGCGAGGGTTCATCGAGGAACAGCAGCAGCGGCAGGGTGATGCGCCACAGATCGTGCGTGTCGGCGGCGTGCAGGATGTGCTCCAGCATCGCCGGATCGCGCCGCAGCATGGGCAGGTTCACGACCTTGCGCTGGCTGTCCTCGGACAGCGACGCGACCACTGGCAGCAGATCGCTCCACAATTGCTGCTGCTCCACCGTCATGACGATGCGCTCCAGCACTGCCTCGTCCTGCGCGGCGGCCAAGTCGCCAAGCTCGCGCTTGAGCGCGTAGTTGACGTGAATGATGAGCAGAAGAATTTCGTCGAGCAGACTCGTCGTGTCGTCGAGCGCGAGCAGCAAGGTCCTGGCGCGTCGCTCCGGCGGCATCAGGCGCACCACGTGATCGAGCCTGTTCTTGGAATCCATGAAGAAGGCGATCTTGAGCAGCGCCGCCTCGTCCGGAATGGCGTCGAGTACGGCGCGTATGCCCTCGTCGGAAATGAAGTCGACGAAGCGCCCCATCGTCGCGTAATCCTCGCGGCGCAACATTTCCACCGCGATGGCCGCGATCTTGGCCGGCGGCATGCGCTGGATGAGATCGCGTGCGCGGCGCGGATCCAGATGCATGCAGGCTTCGGCAACGAAGGCGGGCCTGAGGCGGACGGCGCTGAGGATCGCGCGGCGCGCCGGCATCTCGCCGACGATGCGTGCGGTCAGCATGGGGCCGACCAGATGACACAGCGGCACCGCGAGCCAGAACGGCAGCCAAGCCGCGATCCGGCCGAGCCGCCGGAACACCGGCTGATCCTGCGCGAACAGGCGCTCGTGAACCGCGTCGCGCAAGCGCCGGAGCTGGGCCTCGGGCACGCCGGCCAGGAATGGCAGCGCCGTTTCGCTAACGCCCAGCAGGCCGCGCAACTTGTTCGTTTCCGCTCGGACGGCCAGGCCGCTCATCGCACCGACGTCCTGACACGCCAGAGGACGATCGCGCGCAGGGGTTGCGGCAGCGCCTTGCGCAGTGCCCCTGCTACGTCGAGCTGCTGCCGCACGCAGGCCGCGTCGATCGCGCGTTCCAGTTCCGCAAGTTGATCGGGCCCGAGACAGACCAGATCGCGCAACGCTCCTTCCGGACGACGCAGCTTTGCCGCAAGAGACTCCAGCTCCGCAGGTGCATCCATGTGTCCCGTTCCCCGTGCGCCTTGGTTCGGGCGATCTTCCACCTTGCAGGAACTGCGTCAATGGCTGGGATGTCAATCGGCGAGGCTGAGCATCGGAAGCTGTGTTGCGTCGGCTCGCCGGAAAATCGGGATACTGATGCCGACACCTTCACCCTTTCTGCCGCATGAAGAAGCTCCGACCTATATTGCGCCGCCTCGCCGACTGGCGCCGTCTCACCCGCACATTTCTGACCGGCCTGTTCGTGCTGCTGCCGATCATGGTCACGCTGGCCATCGTGATGTGGGTGATTGGCATGGCCGAGACCGTGCTCGGCGGCTTCATCCGTGTACTGTTGCCGGGCGATGCCTACCTGCCGGGCATGGGGCTGGTGGTATCGCTGGTGCTGGTACTGGTGGTGGGCGTGTTGATGCAGGCGATCTTCTTCCGCGAGGTCATCAATTGGCTGGAAGACCAGCTCGAACGCATTCCGCTCATCAAGACGGTGTACAGCGCCGTGAAGGATCTGACCGGCCTGTTCTCGCGTGCCGGCGGCGGTGCCAAGCGCTTCGGCCAGGTCGTCCTGGTGCAGATGCCGAACGTGCCGATCCGCATGCTCGGCTTCGTGACCCTGGAAGATCTCGATGCGGCCGGCCTGGCGCCGGAGTCGGGCGAAGAAGCGGTCGCGGTGTATCTGCCCATGAGCTACCAGATCGGCGGATACACCTTGCTGTTGCCGCGCTCGTACCTGACGCCGGTGGACATGGGCATGGAAGAGGCGATGCGCTTCCTCATCACCGCCGGCATGTCGCGCAAACCGGATAGCGGCAAACCTGCGGACGCATAAGCACTCCACATGAGCGCTGCATACAAGCTGAGCCTGCTCGCTAGCCTGTATCTGGCGCAGGGCTTGCCGTACGGTTTTTTCACGCAGGCGCTGCCGGTCCTGTTGCGCGAACGAGGGCTGTCGCTGGCGGCCATCGGCGCCAGCGGCCTGCTGTTCCTGCCCTGGGCGCTGAAGTTCCTGTGGGCGCCGCTGGTGGATCACACCGGCTCGCGCAAGGTCTGGATTCTGAGCTTGCAGGCGCTCACTTTCCTGGGCGCGCTGGCGCTGGCTTTCGTCGATCTGGAGTCCAGCCTGATCGTCATCTTCGCGGCGCTGGTGCTGTTCAATCTGCTCGCGGCCACGCAGGACGTGGCTACGGACGGGCTCGCGGTGCGCCTGCTGTCGCCGGCCGAGCGTGGCCTCGGCAACGGCATTCAGGTCGGGGCTTATCGCATCGGGATGATTCTCGGCGGTGGGCTGTTGCTGTGGGTGTTCGCGAAGGCCGGATGGTCGGTGATGTTTCTGGGCATGGCGGGGATTCTCTTGCTGACCTGCGTGCCGGCCGTGTTTCTCCCCGGTGCGACAACCGCGACGGCGCAAGGCCCGCATGGAGCGGCGCTACTGATGGCCTGGAGCCGGCGTCTGCGGCTGCCTGGATTCGCGAGCTTCATCGTCCTGATCTGCGCCTACAAATTCGGCGACGCCATGGCCTCCTCGCTCGTGGGTCCGTTCATGGTCGATGCGGGCCTGAGCAAGGAGGAGATCGCGGTGGTCAAGGGCACCATCGGTTCGATCATGGGGCTGGCCGGTGCTGCCGCAGGCGGCTGGCTGGCCTGGCGTTTCGGACGACGCCCCGCACTGATCGCTTGCGGCATCGTGCAGACGCTGAGCCTGCTGCTGTACCTGGCCTGCGCGTTCCAGCCCGGCGACAAGACGCTGATCTATGTGGCCAGCACGGTCGAACACCTGCTCGGCGGCATGGCCACCGTTGCCCTGTTCACCTTGATGATGGATGCCTCCGACCCCGAACACGCCGGCACCGATTACACCCTGCTCGCATGTGCCGTGGTGCTCGGTGGCGGACTCGCCGGCGTCGCCGCCGGATTCGCCGGCGATCTGCTCGGTTACGCGTCGGCGTTTGGTCTGTCCTTCCTGGTCTCGGGCCTCGGCTGTCTGGCGCTGGTTCTGGCGCTGGACCGCGGGCGCGGGCCGGCGCGGCTCGCAAGCATGTGGCGGCGCACCGGCGATCCGACCGGTTCATGAACTTCCTCGCGCATCTCTGGCTGGCCGATCGCACGCACACCTCGCTCGCCGGCAGCGTGCTCGGCGACGTGGTGCGCGGGTCCGATCTTTCTGCTTATCCCGATGACATCGCGCTCGGCATCCGATTGCATCGCCGGGTCGATGCGGCCACCGACCGTCATCCGATCGTGGTGGAAGCGCGCGGAAGATTTGCCGCGGGCGAAAGACGCTATGCCGGAATCGTGCTCGACCTTGCCGCCGATCACGCGCTGGCCAACGCATGGGCCGAATTTCATCCCGACGCCCTCACCGATTTCACGCAGCGTTGCGGCGTGGCGATGGAAGCGGCCGGCGAATGGTTCGAGCGAGGCGGCGGTGCGCGGACGCGCGCCACGGGGTTCGCCCAACTGATCCAGTCCTACGCGACCGACGCGGGCATGGAGCGCGCGGTGCAGCGCACCGCCGCGCGCATGCGCGATCCGCAGCGGCTGATCGAGGCGGCAAGGCGCTGGCCGGAAGCGTCGCAGATGCTGAGACCACGCCTCGCAGAACTGCTCGAAGCGCTGCTCGCGGTGATGCGCAGGCAGGAGCCCGCAGCCGTGCCCGCCGGCTGAGCCGGGAAACGGCGGCTCAGGCCGCTTCGAGATGTTGCAGCCGCAGCTCCAGCGTCTCCTCGCCGCGCCAGCGATTGACGGTCAGCGAATAGGCCACGCGGACGTGCCCGCGCGTGCAAAGCCGGTCCACGCCGCCGAAATCGACGGCCGTGAATTCCGCGCCGCCGGGTTGTCGCAGGCGATAGCGCGCGTGGGTCTGGTCGGCGCCAACGAGCCTGGCCTGAATCACTTCGAACTCGCCGTCGAACAGCGGCTCGGGCATGCCCTGTCCCCAGGGCCCGGCGCGTTCGAGCGAGGTCAGGGTTTCCGGCACCAGTTCAGATGGCGTCAGCGGGCCGTCGGTTTCGATCACTCTTTCGAGTTGTGCAGGCAGCAGGCGCGCTCGGCAGGCCTCGTCGAAGCGCGCGCGAAATACGTCGAGTCGCGGTTCTTCGAGGCTCAAACCCGCGGCCATGGCGTGACCGCCGAAGCGCAGAATCAATCCCGGCTCGGCGACGTCGATGCTTGCCAGCACGTCGCGCAGATGCAATCCCGGAACCGAGCGCGCCGAGCCCTTCAGAACCCCGGCCTCCTGCGCTCGCGCGAACGCGACGGCCGGACGATTGGCGTGCTCGCGCACCCTTGATGCCACCAGGCCGACCACGCCTTCGTGCCAGTCGGGATCGAACAGGCTCAGACCGTGACCCTGCTCGTGGATGCCGGCCACGAGCTGATCAAGCGCGGCCTCGTTCATCTGCGTCTGCATTTCACGGCGCAGTCGATTGATGCGATCCAGTTCGCGAGCGAGCGAGAGCGCTTCGTCTGCATCGTCCGTCAGCAGGCAGCGGATGCCGATGCGGATGTCGTCGAGCCGGCCGGCCGCGTTGATGCGAGGACCCAGGGCGAAACCCAGGTCCGCCGCACCGATCTCCGCTTCGCGGCGACCCGAGACTTCGAGCAGCGCGCGCAAGCCCGGCCGCGCACGCCCTGCGCGAATACGCGCGAGGCCGGCCGAAACCAGGATGCGGTTGTTGCGGTCCAGCGGCACCAGATCGGCCACGGTGCCCAGCGCGACCAGATCGAGATGCTCGGCCAGATTCGGTTCCGCGCCTTGGGCGAAGGACCCGCGCTCGCGCAGCACGGCGCGCACCGCCAGGAGCAGATAAAACATCACGCCCACGCCGGCCAGATGCTTGGAGGCGAAACCGCAACCGGGCTGGTTCGGATTGACCAGCGCATCGGTACGCGGAAGCTCGGCGCCCGGCAGGTGGTGATCCGTGACCAGCACCTGCATGCCCAGTGCTCGCGCCGTCTCCACGCCGGCAAGACTGGCGATGCCGTTGTCCACCGTAATCAGCAGGGATGCGCCCGTGCGCGCGGCGTCCGCAGCCAGCGCGCTCGACAGGCCGTAGCCCATGGTCAGACGATTGGGCACCACGTAATCGACGTGGGCGGCGCCGAGCCGGCGCAGGCCGAGCACGGCCAGGGCAACGCCGGTCGCGCCGTCGGCGTCGTAGTCGCCCGCGATGACGAGGCGCTTGCCTTGCCCGATGGCATCGGCCACCAGCGTCGCAGCGGTTTCAATGCCGAGCAAGGCGGACGGCGCGAGCAGATCGCGCAGTCCGAGATTCAGTTCGGCTGCATCCAGCACACCCCTGGCCGCAAGCACGCGGGCGACGACGGGATGCAGCTTTTCGGGAAGGTGGTGCGCCTGGACGATGCGCCGTCGCAGACGCGGGACTTCTGTGTCAGCCACCGATCAGAATCTGGGCGTCGATCTTTTTCGCACTCAGCTTCTTCACCGCCGCATCCGCGTTCGCACGCGAATCGAATGGGCCGCAACGCAGACGGTACATCGTGCCCTTGGCGGTGTCCGCGGGCGAGATTACGCAGTCGACACCGAGCGCTCGCGCCTTGCCGCGAACGCCTTCGGCTTTGCTCAGATTCGAGTATGCGCCGGCCTGTACCGTGACCGGGCCCTTGGCCACGGCAGCCTTGGCCGCTGCCGGTTTGGCTACGGGTTTTGGTGCAGCCTTGGGTGCCACCGCGATGGCTGCGGACTGCGGCTTGGTTTCGGTCTTCGGAGCCGGCGTCGGCACGGGCTTGGGCTCCGACGGTTTGGCCGGCTGAGGCGGTGTTTGAGGCGAGACCGAAGCGTTTGGCAACGGAGGCGCAGGGGCGGCCGCAACCTCAGGCTTGTTCGCGCCTTCCGGTGGGATTGGGGGAAGCGGCGGCACGGGCGCGTTGGCGGGCACGGCAGGATCGGGCGCCACTGCCGCGACCGCCGATTCCAGCTTGTCGGGCGCAGGCGAAACCGCGTCCATCGAATCCGCGGGCGGATCGCCGTCTGCGTCTCCGGACACCAATTCCTGCGGTTGGGAATCCGGTTGGGTGAGGTCCATCGTGACCAGGCGCTCCTTGTCGTCGCGAGTCTCCTCTGCCTCGGGCTCGGGCAGGAACCAGCTCAGCACGAACGCGATGATCGTCACGGTCAGCAGACCGGTGAGGAGACGGCTCAATGTTTTTTCCACCACTCAACCCCGCTGCATGTGTGACGGTAGAGTCATCGACCGACCCGCGAGGAGACGACGATCAAATGCCGTTGCCCTCGCTCGTCCCTGTCTCTATCTATTTTTTCCAACACTCAACCCCGCTGCAACGGTGAGAAAAGAACCGGTCACGACGACCCAGCCATCGACGCCCGCTGCCCGATCGGCAGATTCGAGCGCCGCGCCGAAATCCTGAAATGCTTCCGCTTCGATCCCTGCGGCCATGACGCGCCGACATAAGGCGTCGGCGGGCAATCCTCGCGGCGAAGCCAGTCCGATGCAATAGGCGCGATGCACTTGAGCGGCAAGCTGACGACAAAAATTTTCGACCGGCTTGTCGGAAAGCATGCCCAGCACCAGATGAACCCGCTGTCCCGGCAGCTCTTCGGCCAGCCGCTGCGCCAGCTCCTGCGCAGCTTCGGCATTGTGCGCGACGTCGAAAATCGTTCGGCCGCTCCTTTCGAAACGGCCGCGCAAAGAGAGTTGCGGCAGCGCCCTGCGAATCGCGGGCTCCGGCACCGGCAACAAGGGTTGCAAAGTTTCCACGGCAGCAAGCACGCCGGCCGCGTTGCGCAATTGCGCCTGCCCGCCCAGGCCGGGCATCGGCAGCGCGTTCATGGAGCCCGCGCGACCGTGCCAGGCCCAGTCAAATGGACTCGCTTCAAACCGAAAATCGCGACCCACCAGGTGCAGGTCGGCACCGATGGCGTGGGCGTGCTCGGCGATGGAAGCGGGCGGAGTGAGGTCCGCGCAAATCGCCGGCCGGTGCGACCGGAAGACATGTGCCTTCTCGCGACCGATGGACTCGCGATCCGGTCCCAGCCAGTCGGTATGGTCGATGCCGATGCTGGTGACGAGCGCGGCCTGCGAGTCCACCAGATTGACCGCGTCCAGGCGACCGCCCAGTCCCACTTCCAGCACCTGAACCTCGACCTGCCGCTCGCGAAAACACCACAGCACGGCGAGCGTGCCGTATTCGAAATACGTCAGCGGCACCTCATCGCGAAAGGCTTCGATGGCCGCGAACGCGGCGCAGAGCTCATCGTCGCTTGCGTCCACGCCATCGACGTTGATGCGCTCGTTGTAGAGCAGCAGGTGCGGCGAGGTGTAGAGGCCGGTGCGATACCCGGCGTGCCGGTAGATCAGCGCGGCCAAGGTCGCGCTGGAACCCTTGCCGTTGGTGCCCGCAACGGTGAGCGTCGGCGCCGGCTGCTGCAAGAGGCCAAGGCGCCCGGCCACGACACCGACCCGATCCAAGCCCAGCGCGATGCTGCGCGGATGCAGACCTTCCTGGTAGCTCAGCCATTCCGCCAGGGAAGCCGTGGCGGACGGTGCAGCCGTACTCAATGTTCAGCCGGCGCCCAGTGCGTGAGCATCGCCAGCAGCCGATGAATCTTTTCGCGCAACTCGCGGCGGTCCACGATCATGTCGATGGCGCCGTGTTCCAGCAGGAACTCGGAGCGCTGGAAGCCTTCCGGCAATTTCTGGCGCACGGTCTGCTCGATCACGCGCGGACCGGCAAAGCCCACCAGAGCGCGCGGTTCGGCGATGTGGATGTCACCCAGCATGGCCAGGCTGGCCGAGACGCCACCCATGGTCGGATGCGTAATGACCGAAATGAAGGGCAGGCCGCGCTCGCTGAGCTTGGCCAGCGCAGCCGCGGTCTTGGCCATCTGCATCAGCGAGAACAGCGACTCCTGCATGCGCGCGCCGCCGGACGAGGCGAAGCACACCAGCGGCACACCGAATTCGAGACAGGCGTTGGCGCCGCGCACGAATTTCTCGCCCACCACGCTGCCCATCGAGCCGCCCATGAAGCCGAACTCGAAGGCCACCGTCACCAGCGGCAGGCCGATCAACTGGCCGCGCATCACCACCAGCGCGTCGCGCTCGTCGGTCTCGGCCTGCGCTTCCTTGATGCGGTCGGTGTACTTGCGCGAGTCCTTGAACTTGAGCGGATCGAGCGGCGAAACCTCCTTGCCGATCTCAACGCGCGGGTCCGGATCCAGAAAGTGGTTGAGCCGCGCACGCGCGGTGATCGGATGATGCGCGCTGCACTTCGGGCACACCTCCAGCGTGCGCTCCAACTCGGCCCGGTACAGCACCGACTGGCAGCTCTCGCACTTGGTCCACAGGCCTTCGGGAACATTGCGCTTGCGCACGCCCTTGGTGAGCAATTGCGAACCGGAAATCTTGTCCAGCCAACTCATCGAATCTCTCGCTCCCCTGATAACCCTTCATGTGCGTCTGGCAGCACGGCTATTGAATCAACGCAGCGCCATGCCCGCGAAAGCGGGCATCCGTTTTCGCTCGCAACCCCAACGGCCATTCGGGCTGAGAGACTGGATTCCCGCCTTCGCGGGAATGACGCCGATTTTCATTCCGCGCGCCGCCGCGAATATTAGCCGACGCGGATGGCGTCCATTGCCGCCCGCATCGGCGCTAGCTTGGCCTTGAGTCGCGCCGGCAGATTCGCCGGGTCGGACTGGTTGCGCTCGATCTCCGACACGAGCGCGCTGCCCACCACCACGCCATCCGCAACCGCCGCGACCTTGGCCGCCGAATCTGCGTCGCGAATACCGAAACCCACGGCGACCGGCAGCTTCGTGATACCGCGAATCTCGTCCAGCTTGGCCGCCACGCTCGCCACGTCCAGATTGGCCGCGCCGGTCACGCCCTTGAGCGAGACGTAATAGAGATAGCCGCTGGCCCGCGCCGCAATCGCGCGAATTCGCGCCGCCGAGCTGGTGGGCGCAATCAGGAAGATCAGGTCCAGGCCTGCGCCACGCAAGGTTTCGGAAAACTCGTCCGACTCCTCGACGGCGAGGTCCACCACGAGCAGGCCGTCCACACCGGCCTCACGCGCCGCGCGTGCGAAATCAGCAAGGCCGAAGCGGTCGATCGGGTTCAGATACCCCATCAGCACGATCGGCGTTTCCGCATCGGTGCGGCGGAACTCCGCAACGATGCCGAGCACACCGCGCAGCGTCATGCCCGCGGCTAGCGCGCGCTCGCCGGCGAGCTGAATCACCGGGCCGTCCGCCATCGGATCGGAAAACGGCACGCCCAGCTCGATCACATCGGCGCCGGCCTCGACCAGCGCGTGCATCATTCCCACCGTGTGCTGCGGCTGCGGATCGCCCGACATGATGTAGGGAATCAGCGCCTTGCCGCCCGTGGCAGCCAGCCCATCGAAAACAGTCTTGAGACGGCTCATGCGGGATTGAGAACCTGGTAGTGAAGCATCACGAGGCCGGTGCCGTAGATGCGCGAGTCGAGCAGTTTCATGCGCAAATCGCGCTGCAAGCCGCGAAACAACGGCACACCCGCACCGAGCGCCAGCGGATGAATCGCGATCATGCATTCGTCGATCAATCCTTCCTGCGCGAACTGCCCGCACACCTGCGCACCGCCGAACAGCCAGGCGTGGCGCACGCCTTCCTCGACCATGCGCAGGCGCAGATCGGCCACGTCGCCGGCGAAGGTGAAGACGTTGGGGCCGGATTTTTCCATCGGCCTTGTCGTCAGCACGTAGTAGCGCTTGGCCGGATCGAGCGCCTCGCCCAGCCTCCGCGTCAGCTCCCACGAAGGCCGACCCATGACGACGGCGTCCACCGTCGCGAAGAACCCGGCCATGCCGTAATCCTGGTCGGTGAAGCACCAGTCGAAGCCGCCGTCGGGACGGGCGATGTACCCGTCGAGAGAGGTGGCGAGTTGCAGCGTGATTTTCATTGTGTTCGTTGCATTTCGTAGGGCGGGTGAGCCGCGAGTTTCTCCGAGGCGTAACCCGCCGGTCGCGGAAGGCGGTTAGCCAGCACTCACTGTCCGACCAGACATCGTCGCCCGCTCGACAAGTCCTTCGAGCGCAGCAACCGCCGACTGTTCGCGTACCGATTCCCGATCGCCCAAAAAAAGAAACCGCTGCGCGTCGGGCTCGGAGCCACGTCGCACCCAGGCGATCCACACCGTGCCGACCGGCCGGCCGGCGCTGCCTCCCCCGGGACCCGCGATGCCGGTGATCGCCACGCCCCATTGCGCCGGTGCGCGCGCAATCAACCCGGTAGCCATGGCGCGCACGCAAAACTCGCTGACTGCGCCGTCGGTCTCGAAGATCGACGTCGGCACGTCGAGCAGTTCGTGTTTGGCGGCGTTGCTGTAGGTCACTAGTCCGCGCTCGAACCAGCCGG
This sequence comes from Panacagrimonas sp., assembly GCA_052389915.1. Lineage (GTDB taxonomy): Bacteria > Pseudomonadota > Gammaproteobacteria > Nevskiales > Nevskiaceae > Panacagrimonas. The sequence continues at coordinate 2,848 of JBQTHL010000082.1, read as the reverse complement.
AAGAACCGGCCACGTCGGTGGCGAGTTTGGCGAGCAAACCGCCGGTACAGGATTCAGCGAACGCGATGAACTCGCCGCGCGGCAACAGCAGCGCAGGTAGTGATTGCGCCAATTGTCTGGCGCGGTCCATCGGGCTCACGACCGGGTGTTCGGGCGGCACTCAGAACGGAATATCGTCGATCGGGTCGTCACGGAAACCCTGATCGGCAGAGGGTGCCGTCGCAGGCGCCCGGCTCGGCGCGCTGCTGCGCGATCCACCACCGTAGGTGCCGCCGCCTTCGTTCGACATGCCGCCTTCGCCGCCGCCGGGCTTGCCGTCGAGCATCTGCATCTCGTTGACGCGGATTTCCATGAAGCGCTGATCCTTGCCTTCCTTGTCCTGGTACTTGCGCGTGCGGATGGAACCCTCGACGTAGATCTTGCTGCCCTTGCGCAGGTACTTGGCGACAATCTCGCCGAGCTTGTCGTTGAACACCAGGTTGTGCCACTCGGTGTGTTCCTGCATCTGGCCGTCCTTGCCTTTCCAGCTCTCGGACGTGGCCAGCGTGGTGTTGGTGACCGAGCCGCCGCTGGGGAAGGTCTTGGTTTCCGGGTCCTTGCCCAGGTTGCCGATCAGGATAACTTTGTTGACTCCGCGAGCCATGGGCTTTCTCCGAGTGCGAAAATGCGGGGCGGGAAGGATACCCGCGCGGCTTCAGGCCGTCTTGTGCGACACGCCTTCGACCGGTTGCGGCGGCTCGATGTGCGCGGCGAAAGCCATCCAGATCAGCGGCAGCATCGCGGCCGCGGCGAACGCACCGCCGATGCCCCAGTGGCCCAGCGCGAATTCGCCCAGAATGCTGCCGACCGCGCCGCCGAGAAATTGTGCGCTGGAATACATGCCCAGCGCCGCGCCCTTGCGATGCGCCGGTGCGCGCCGCGAAATCAGCGAGGGTAGCGTGCCTTCCAGGTAATTGAAGCCAAGGAAGAACACGAACAGGCAGGCGACCAAGCTCGCGGTCCAGGCGTGCAACTCGCTGGCTGCGGCCAGCGCCACGGCCAGCAGCAAGACGCTCGTGACCAGCGCCTGCCGGGTATGCCCCCCGGTCTCGATGCGCCGGATCATCGGGAAAACCAAGAGCACCGAGGCCAGCAACACCGGCAGGTACACGTGCCAGTGCTTGGGCGCGGGCAGGCCCAGGGTGGACTCGATGGCGTGCGGCGCGGCGATGAACAGGCAGGTCATGGAGGCATGCAGCAGGAAGATACCGCCGTCGAGACGCAGCAATTGCCCATCGCGCAGTACGTCGCCCAAGCCCTTCGGGGAATTGATGTGCAGCACCGGCGCCGCGGGCAGCACGTAGATCACCACGGGGATCGCGATCAGGGCCATCCAGCCGGTCATGCGGAAGATGCCGTCCACACCGATCAGGCCGTCGAACACCGGCCCGAGCACCAGCGCAATCAAGAAAGAAACACCGATGCCGATGCCCAGGATCGTCATCGCCTGCGTGCGCACCTGCACTCTCGTGGAGTCTGCAAGCAAGGCTGAGGCCGCGCCGGAAATGGCGCCCGCGCCCTGGATGGCGCGGCCAAGCATGATCCAGTGAATGTCGTGCGTCGCACCCGCAACGAACGACCCGAGCGCCATCATCAGCAACCCACCGACAATCACCGGCTTGCGGCCGACGCGGTCGGACAGCCAGCCGAAAGGAATCTGCAAAGCCGCCTGCACGAAGCCGTACAGGCCGATGGCGAGACCAATCTGCAAATGCGTGGCGCCGCCGGGAATGTCGCGCGCATACAGCGCGAACACCGGCAGGATCATGAACATGCCCAACATGCGCAGCGCCTGGATCAGGCTCAGCGTAGCGGTGGCGCGCCATTCGAGGGCATTCATGGAGGCTGAAGGGGAGAAGCCGGAATTGTGGAAGAGGCGAGCAATAAGCGTTCCCCCGCTTGGAGCATTGCGTCGGAGGAAGTTCGACCCTTTGAAGCGGGAGTGAACGGCTGCATATAGTACCGGGTTGACTCTCGACCCCCGACTCATGGATTTCATCCGCATTCGCGGTGCGCGCACGCACAACCTCAAGAACATCTCGCTCGACCTGCCGCGCGACAAGCTCGTCGTGATCACCGGCTTGTCTGGCTCGGGCAAGTCCTCGCTGGCCTTCGACACCTTGTATGCGGAAGGCCAACGGCGTTACGTCGAATCGCTGTCTTCCTACGCGCGCCAATTTCTCGGGCAGATGGAGAAGCCGGACGTGGACGCCATCGAGGGCCTGTCTCCAGCGATCTCGATCGAGCAGAAGAGCACCTCGCACAACCCGCGCTCGACCGTCGGCACCGTCACCGAGATTTACGATTACCTGCGCCTGCTGTTCGCCAGAGTCGGCACCGCGCGCTGTCCCGATCATGGCGTGACCCTGGAAGCGCAGTCCGTCGGCCAGATGGTGGACGCGGTGCTGGCGCAACCCGAGAACACGGCCTGGATGCTGCTGGCGCCCGTGGTGCGCGGCCGCAAGGGCGAGCACGCGGAATGGTTCGAGCAGATGCGCGCGCAGGGTTTCGTACGTGCCAGAGTCGATGGCCGCGTGTACGAGCTGGAGGAAGTGCCCACGCTCAACCGCAAGCTCAAGCACGACGTGGATGTGGTGGTGGATCGGTTCAAGGTGCGGCCGGACATCAAGCAGCGACTGGCCGAGTCGTTCGAGACGGCGTTGAGGATGAGTGGGGGCTTGGTGATGGTGGCGCCGCACGTCGCAGCGCCTTGCCCCGCGACCCCCCCCCCCAAACCCCCCCGGGGGGTGGGGGGGGCAAAAACACCCCCCCGGAGGGGGGGGGGGCGCGCCGGCCGCCAGGACGGCGT
>JBQTHL010000081.1:0-23252 GCA_052389915.1 Panacagrimonas sp. | reverse complement strand
TCACCGAGTTCGTCAGCCAGTTCCCGATGCTGGATACGTCGTGGAGAGAGTTCACCTACACCTTCACCGCTCCCACCACCACCGGCGCGCTGCTGAGCTTCAACTTCGGGCAGAACATTGGGAACGTCTGGATCGATGCCGTGAGCTTGCAGTAGGGATGCTGGGAGGTCGGGCTGAAGCCCGACCTCCGTGCGGCTGCAATCCGCCGCCGCCGTTTCGAACCTGTGCGGGGAATGTCTTAAGGTCAGAAGCTCAGCCGCACCCCGAGCGTTCCATGCGACAGCGAGTATTCGACGTCGATATCGTCTTCGATACCGTAGCCCTGTCCGCCGAGAATGATCGCGATGGTCGGGTTGAAGCGGTACCCGACCAGAAACTCGAAGACGGCGCCATCGGTGTCTTCCAACTGGACCAGACCCAGTTCCACCGCCCAGAGGAATTTGCCGTCGCCCTTGTCCTTGATGCCGCCGGACAGCACGAAGCCTTTTTCGTCAGCATCGTCGTCGCTGTCCGAGTCCAGTTCGGCGCTGGCGTATTCGAGAGCGCCGAAGAACCGGACCGTGCCGCTGCCACCCTGGTATCCAAATCCCAGGCGCAGGATGTCCAGCTCCAACTCCACGTCATCGAAGTCCTGCCCGTTGACTTCGAATTCGTCGGACTCGGTACTCAGATAGGACGCGCGTCCGAACAGGTTAGGCGTGATATCGATTTCGCCGCGAAAATCGAAGCCCGAGGACTCCGTTTCGACCTCGATCCCGGTGAAATCGTCCTCGATCTCCTACTCCGCGCTGGCCAGGCGCGCGTCCACAAACCCGGCCGCCGACGCGCAACCTGCAAATGCGAGCAGCGTCACCGCCGTCACAGTCTTTTTCATGTCTTGTTTCCCAGGAGTTGCGGGATACGGACCCGGGCCGCACCCGAATAATTTCCGGGGTGCGCGGATGGTACTTCGACGCTAAACCCGTTGGCTGACCATGGATTCAGGGTGCTCGCTGAAGCGGCCAGCCCGATCCCGCGTATCGTCCGGCTCCAGCATTCGACGAGCGAGACCAAGAATGGCGACCGGCGCAGAGTGGCACGAGGACTACGACGAGATGAGCGAGAAGGCGCGCAATTTCTCGCGAGCCGTGAAGTCGGTGCAGGAAGAACTCGAAGCGATGGACTGGTACAACCAGCGCGCCGGCGCCACCGAGGATCCGCAGCTACGGCGCATCCTGGAACACAATCGCGACGAAGAGATCGAGCACGCGATCGTGGGCCTTGAATACCTGCGTAGAGTCAGCCCGGTGTTCGACGAACACATGCGCACCTACCTGTTCACCAAGGGCGACATCACGAAAATCGAGAAGAAGGCCAAAGGCTGATGGGCGCTGCTACTGCCGCGGCGGAATCAGCGCATCGTCGATTTCCCGCGCGCGGATGGCGGCCGGACGGTTCTTGAGCCCGTCCGAGTAGGCCGCAAATGCCGGTCGTTTTTCGATGGTGCCGAACATAAGTCCCCAGCCGATCTGGGAGCCGACGTAAACATCCGCCGCACTGAACCGGTTGCCGACCAGGTAAGTCTTGCCGGTGACGGCGGCTTCGAGTGCGTCGATGGTGTTCTCGAAACTGCCGTAACCCGCCATACCGCGCTTGTCCTCCGGCACCACGAAGCCCAGCGACTTGTTGACGATGGCCTGTTCGAGCGGTCCGGCTGCGAAGAACAGCCAGCGGTAGTAATCGCCGCGCGCATGGGAGGATGGCGCAAGTCCCGCTTCCGGAAACGCGTCGGCCAGATACGCGCAGATGGCGGCGCATTCGGTGACGACATTAGTGCCGTGCCGGATGGCAGGCACCTTGCCCATCGGGTTGATCGCCAGGTACTCGGGCGCCTTCATCGTGGTGCCGTAATCGAGCAAGGTCGTTTCGTAGGGCGTGCTTAACTCTTCGAGCATCCAGCGAACGATGCGGCCTCGTGACATGGGGTTGGTGTAGAAGCGAAGGGAGTCGGCCATCGATGTCTCCTGCGTGGAATGAAGTTTGACGACGTAACGGGGCGAAATATCAAGCGCCGAGCGCGGCCGCCAGAATGCCGAGAATATGTGTCAGCGAACCGATGGCGATGAGGACGAAACCACGCCTTGCCTGATTCGACTGATTGATCACCGCCTTCTCCAGCTTGGGATTGTGGTCGTCGGCGGTATGCGCCATCTGGCGCGCCTCCTGGCGCTTGACCACCGCGCCGGATGCTTCGATCAGCGCGCCGGTCATGGTCATGAGCAGGCCGCCGACTTCGAGAATCACGCTCAGCTTGACGATTTCTTCCATCGGTATTCCCCGGTTTTGGTTCCGACACTTGCCGGGATGAAGACGTTCGCTAGGGCGTGTTAACCATTATTTGATCGCCGCGTTGCCCCCCGGATTTTTCGTGAGGCAAGGCGCGAGGAGAGAGGTTTGCAGATGCAAATGAACGACGAACAACGCAGCATCGCGGAAAATCCAGGGGCAACCCTCCGGGGCGGGGCCGTTTCTGCGCAACGCTGCGTCAGTCGCTCCTCATGTGGTCCAACACACTTCGTCGCTCCGTTCCTTGCGCTGCGCAAAAACGACCCACGCCGCGACGACCAAATGATGGTTAACACGCCCTAAACTTTCGCGATGAGTCCGAGCGCTTGTCCCGATCTTCCCGACAGCCGTCTGCGCGCGATGTTCCCGCTGCACCTGAGCGCGGCCAGCAGCCTGGTGCGGGTGGGCGATGTCGTTCACGTGATTGCGGACGATCGCCTGGCTGTGTTTCGCTTTCGCCTGGACGGCAACGCGTTACCGCCGCTGGCGCTCGCGGGAATCGGTGACGCCGTCGATCCGCTGCCCAAACCGGTCAAGCCCGATCTCGAAGCCCTGCTGGAATTGCCTGACGGCCGGCTATTTGCGTTCGGCTCGGGCTCTACGACGCGGCGTGAAAGCGGATTCCTGATCGACCTGGCTGGCGGCCTTTCGCAGAGGATCGATCTTGCGCCGCTCTACGCCTCGCTGCGATCGAATCTGGGCAATCTGAACATCGAAGGCGCCGCGAGTCGGGGTTCGCATCTGGTGCTCGCGCATCGCGGGGTTGGCGAGCGCGGTGGCGGTGCGTTGATTCTGCTCGATGTGCCGGCCGCCCCCGCGTGCGGCATCGCAAGCGCGAGCATGAAGCGCATCGTGCCGGTAGACCTCGGACGGCTGGACGGTGTGCCGCTGGCGATCACCGATCTGGCGATTCATCCGCAAGGCGGGCTGTATTTCTGCGCCGCCGCCGAAGCGACCGACGACCCCTATCTCGACGGGTCATGCACCGGCAGCGTCATGGGCCGCTTCGATGAGGACTTTCGTCCCTGCGAGCTGCGCCGGCTGCGGCCCGACGTGAAAGCCGAAGGCCTGTGCTGGTGGAAGACGATCAACGGGCTCGACCATTGGCTGCTAGTGGCCGACGCCGACGATCCGGCGCAGCACTCGCCGCTGTTTACCCTGACGCTGTAAGGCGCATTCATGCGCCCTACCAGGTACCGCGCAACGTGAGCATGAGGCTGCGCGGCTCGCCGTAAATATTGGCGCTGTTCTGGTTGGGGTCGTAATTCGCGTAGTACACGCGATCAAACAGGTTGCGGACGTTGAGGACAGCATCCCACTGCGAATCGAAGCGCCAGCCGACGAGCGCATCGGCCACCGCATAGCCTCCCTGCGAGCGCAACACGCTTTGGGTTTCGCTGATCGCGATCCGTCGAAGGGAGCTGCGAGTGCGCGCGCGCAGACCGCCGCCCAGCCGAAGTTGCCGCAAGGCGTCGTGAGACGGTTGCCAGACCGTCCACAGCTTGAACTGATGCGTCGGCGTGTCGCCCTCGAAAGGACCGCCGGGATCGCCGCTGTCGCTGCCGCGAAGCTCGCTGCGAATGTAGTTATAGCTCCCCGTTAATTGCCAGCGCGGGAGCAGCGCGCCGCTGAGTTCGGCGTCGAAGCCCTCGCTGACGCGACGCTCGTTACTGCCGTTGTCGTAGCAGCAGGGCTCGAAGGGTTCGCCGCTGACTTGGCGTGCGAAATCGCGCTGCTCGATGCGGTAGATCGCGAGCAGGCCGCTGACACCGCCATCGGCGGATGCGTATTTCAGGCCGGTTTCGTAGTTGCTGCCGACGATCGGATCCAGGCGCCGACCGTTGCCATTGCGCTGGTCCTGATGTTCGTAGACATCCGCCCAGCTCGCGTAGACATTCCACAGCGGGTGTGCGGCATAGCTCAGGCCCAGGTAGGACGGCGCATCGTAGTGGCGGTCGGCCTCGTGGAAATCGGGCACTTCGAGCACGTTCCAGCGCCAGGCGCCGGTCAGTTTCAGCGGCGCCCAGGGATTCAGGGTTAGCGCGACATTGCCGTCGTAGAAGCGTAGAAAAAAATCACGGTCCGGAATCGGATCCGGTGGGAATGCAGGCTGTGGATAGTCGGCCGGATCGAAGTTGAAGACGTTCAGGTCGTACAGAAAGGGTTCGGCGAGTTCCGCGTAGTCGTGCCCGCGCACGCGCAGCGCGGTGAAGCTGAAGCTCAACTGCTGCTCCAGGCCGCCCAGCATGAAGCGCCCATGGAGCTTGGCGTCGGCCGTCGTGTTCCAGCGCTGATAGCCAAGGATGAGGCTGGCCAGGCGCGCGCCCTCGCCGGTCTGCGGATCGACGCGCCCCCCGACAAAGCTCGCGCGCGCCAACTGGTCGTTGTTCTCCAGGCCCAGGCTCAGCCGCGCATTCCAGTTTTCCCCGAGCGCTTGGTCGAGCGTGGCGAAGGTGTTGCGACGCCAGTCGTCTGCGCTGTGCCAGGGCAGCAGGAACGTGGTGCTGCGCGGCAGGCCGATCTGTGCGCCGGAGGTGAAGGTGGGAAGGGAGATCGTGCCGAACGGCGTCCCCTCCTGCCGCGCGTACTGCGTGCCGATGGCGAGCAGCGTGGAAGCGCCCAGATCGGCCTCAACCACGCCGTAGTACGCCTGGCGCTGGAGTTCCTGTCGGTCGCGAAAGGATTGCTGGTCGGTGCCGAACACCACCATGCGTCCGCGCAGACGGCCGTCCCAGCCCAGCGGCGTGCTGCCATCCACCATGCCGCGATAGGTGTCCCAGGACCCGGCCTGGGTCTGCACGATCAGTTGCGGATGATCCAGCGGTCGCTTGCGCACGAAGTTGAAGAGCCCGCCGGGCGAGGTATAGCCATGGCCCAGACCGTCGCCGCCGCGCAGCAGCTCGACGCGGTCGTAGGCGGACAGATCGCCCTGCACCCGCACGATGCCGAAGTCGTCGCCAACGACCGCGCCGCCGTCGTATTGATACTTGAAGACCCCGTGACCGCGCACCACCGGCACTGCTTCGTGACCGGAAAGATCCACCGAGGCCACGCCGGGGAACAGGCGCATCGCCTCCACCACCTCGATGAGGCCCTGGTCGCGAATCTGCGTCTGGCCGATGACGCTGATCGTGCGCGGAATGTCCTTCAATTCCTGCGGCGTAGGCGCACCAAGCGCTGCCCCGCGTGCGGCGTAGGTACCGCTGTTTTCGGTGGCGTACACGTCCGTGCTGCCGTTGGCGCCTCGTGCCGCAACGCGCTGCGTGCCGCCGACGCGCACCGCGCCCAGCGTGCGCAGCCCTTCTTCCACGTGCACCCGCTCGATCGTGATGGTGTTGTCCGCGGTGTAGCGGAAGCTCAGGCCTGTACCTTCCAGCAGGCGGGCAAGCGCCGCCTCGGGGGTGAAGTCCCCCAGCAGTGCCCGTGCGGGCACGCCGCGCGCAAGGTCCGCCGGAAACAGCAATTGCACGCCGGCAGTCCGGGCCAGTTCGAGCAGCGCGGATTCCAGGTTCTGCTCCGGAATGGCAAGCGCGACAGCCTGTGCGTGCGCGCGGCTGGCGAAACTCAGCAATAGCAAGGCCGCAGCAACGCCAAGCCGCCGCAGCGAAGTACGGTTTCCAGGTGAGGCGTCCTTGTCCAATTCGCTCCCCGTCTCGACGACTCCGGAATCGTGGCCTTCCGGTTGTGCGCAGCTTAGGCGTGGTTTCCCTTACGTGGACACGGCCGGGGCGGTTTCACGGAGCGTGCTCGCCTAATGAACCGGATAATCCCGGATAGCAGCACGGCCTGGACCTGCGAGTGCTGGCCAGCCGTTAGCTCCATGGAATTCCTTGACATCTCGGTCGTGTTGTCGGTCCATGACGCGCAACTCGCCCAGCATGGCGGGCTTGCGGGAGTGCGCGATCCGGGAGTGCTGGATTCGGCGCTCGCACGCCCGCGCCAAGCGGAAAGCTACGGCGTGGATGATATGTTCGTGCCCGCCGCATCGTTCGCGTTCGACATTGCGCGCAACCATCCGCTTCTCGACGGCAACAAGCGAACGGCCTGGGTCTGTGCGCGCACGTTCCTGAAACTCAATGGCGCGGCGCTGACCCCGGACCGCGGAGCGGCAGTCGAGATGATGGTCCAGTTGGCCGAAGGCAGCCTGGGCGAAGAGGACTTCGCCGTCTGGCTCGGAGCGCAGCGCAAGTCCACCGGATAGGGCGCGCGGCACGGGTTTGTCACGACAGGCGCGTGGCGTTCATCCGCGTCCAATCCCGTGATAGTGACGGTCGACCAGGTTGTCGACGCTAAAACTCAGCTTCAACTGCGGCGCCCATTGCCACGCGACCCGCGCGTCGAACACCACGTAGCGCCCTGGGCATCGCGTTCGCTGCTGCTGCGGCAGTCGAAATAACGCTTGCCCGACTGCACGAGCACTCCGGCGCCCAGCGCGGCAGTTCCTGGTCCGGGGTCAGAAACCAGTGACGCTCGAAGGCCCTCAGACCGGTGCCTTCGAGCAGGCGTCCGAACGGTCGGTTAGAGCCTCGCAGATTTTTTTCTGCCGCCGCGTTGTGGTTTTTTTTCGTGCCAATCGTTGCCTCATTGCTGACCCACGCCCGTGGGGCCGTGGTCCGCACAAACGGCGTTACAACAAATGGCGGCGCCGTCCATTCACACCAAATGAGGAGAGTAACCATGACACGCAAATTCGTATTTCTAACGGTGGGGGCACGCGCACTCGCGCGACTTGCTTTGGCCGCAACGCTGATCACCGGTCTTATTGCACCCACTTCCGCTTGGGCGGCATGTGTCCTGTGCAGCACGAACCTGATCGTGAACCCCGGCGCGGACGACGATCTCAGTACTCCGCCTGGGGGGTGGACGGCTGGCACGGGGACGGTCTTCCCCAGGCCGTACAACAGCGGCGGTGGATTCCCGACCAGCGCCCAGGGTGCACCAGGCGGCGGCGCCAACTACTTTCAAGCCAGCGGAGCCGTGGCGACGATCACGCAGACGATCGACCTCAGCGTCGATGCCGCCGCCATCGATGCGGGAACGCTGGATTTCAACCTGTCGGGGTTCCTGGGAGGGTTCGGCAACCAGAACGACCGCGCCCAACTCGGCGTGGTATTCCGTGACGGCTCGAACGCAACGCTCGGCAGCGCCACCATCGGACCGGTGACCAATGCCCAGCGCGGCAACGCGACCTCCTTTCTATCCCGATCCGCCTTTGGCGACGTGCCGATCGGAACCCGAAACGCGCTGGTCACGCTCACCGCCACCCGCGCCGCGGGAGCGGTCAACGACGGGTACTCGGACAGCTTCAGCCTGACCGTCAACGAACCCGGCGCCTGCTTCTCTCCCTCGGGCTCCGGACCCATCCTCTGGCTCGCCGGCGACAACAACGGCAACGACCAGACGGGCAACGGCCACACCGGTGTACTGGGCAGTGCGGTGAGCTTTGCCACGGGCAAGGTAGGACCGGCCTTCAGCTTCACCGGTGTCGTGGGCCCCAACGCCAACACGCCGCCGCCACAGTTCGCCAACGAAGTGGCAACCCCCGACGCGGCCGATCTGACGCTCAGCAATGCGCTGACGTTTGAGGCCTGGGTCCGGCCGACGACCGGCGCCATCGTGGGACGCATCATCGACAAGCAGCTCGCGGGCGGCGAAGGCAACAACGGCTACCTCTTCGACTTCCCGTTCTCGAACACCGGGCTGGTTCGCGTCATCGTCGGCAACACGGTGGTGAGCGCGGTAACCCCGGTCCCGGGCAACGTCTTTTCGCACGTGGCCGCCACCTGGGACGGCGCAACCGTCAAGCTCTACGTCAACGGCGTCCTGGACAATTCGGCGGTTCGCGCTGCGCCGATCAATCCGAGCGTACGCCGGCTGGCCATCGGAACGGGCACGAACAACGCCGGCAATACGCGCTTCACCGGCCTGATCGACGAGTTGAAGATCTACGACCGCGCGCTGAGCGATGCCGAGATTCAGGGCATCGTGGCCGCAGGTTCCAGTGGCAGTTGCAAGGCCATGCCGGACCTGAGCATCACCAAAACCGCATCATCGCCGGCCCTGCCGGGCACCACGATCACCTGGACGATCACGGTGTCGAATGCCGGACCCGGCGACAGCACGGGTTACACCGTGGTGGACGAGGTGCCGGAGTCGATCACCAACGTGCAGACCAGCACACCGGGATGTTCAGTGGCGGGCAACACCGTGACCTGCCTCGGCGGGCCGCTCGCGGATGGGGAAATGGACACGATCACCATCACCGGCAAGACGCCGACGGATGCAGCTCAAACGGTCGGCAACAGCGTCTCGCTGACCGGCAACGAGCCCGACCCCACGCCGGACAACAACTCGTCCACGTCGACGAGCGTAGTGGACTACCCGGCGGGTATCTGCCGCGGCAGCCCGCTGCGCGTGCTGGGCTTCCTGGAACTGGTCAGCGCCAACCCCGCGGGCACGCCCTGCGCCACCGCCGCCAACACGGTGCTCAACATCAACCAGCCGATTGGAGACAGCTTGCTCGGTCCTGTAACCAACCCGGTGGGCGGGCTACTCGGCAGCTTGCTTGCACCGTTGGCCAGCAGCGTCAAGGCAAGTGCGGTCACCGGCACCTCGACCCGCGGCTTCGGCCTGGCGGCGGCAAGCGCCAACATCGCCAAGACGGATGTGGTGGCGGTGGGAATAGCCACCCTGTCGCTGGGCGCGGTGAGCAGCGAGGCCAAGTCGCAGGCGGTAGCGGGATGCGGCACGGCAGTGGTCAGCGGCAAGTCGAACATCGCCTCCATCAAGCTAACCGTTCTGGGCCTGCCGGTGACCGTTCCCGTTGGCAGCAACCCGGTCACGGTCCCCTTGCTGGTGGGCGCCCTCTACCTGAACCAGAAGGTCGTGGCAGGCAGCACCATCACCCAGCGTGCGGTGTTCCTGGATTTGCCGGGAACCTTGCTCGATGTGGTGATCGGCGAGGCCATCGCGGGAATCGGTTGCTGATGAAAGCGGCATCGGCCGCATAGGCCAGGAAGGAAGCTGCCCCAGATCATCGGGGCAGCTTTTTTTACGGCTGGCAGCAGGGGTCGCGCCAGCCGCCAAAGATTATCCGCACGGGTTCGAGAACGCGGCCGCGGCCGCGGGCATGGACCGCCCTGCGAGTTCGACGATGTCCAGGTCTTCGATCCGCGGCTGGCCGTTTACGCTGATAGCGCACGGACTCTGGCGCAGCAATCGCGGCGTCGGGCTGCCCAGGCTGCGGCGCGCACGGTAGCTGCCGGAGTTTTAATGGCGCCGCGACGCGGGTGATGCGGGTTTTCGTAGGTGCGGCGAAAAGGACCCGCGCAGATTTCCCTACCGGATCACCACCAGCGGACCCAGGCGGGTCACCGTGACCGATGCGGTCTGCTCCAGTCCTTCCAGCCAATCGTCGACCTGATCGAGATCGATCACCGCGCTGAGCCGGCGCTTGCCGGCTTCCTCGTTGGCGATCCAGATCGAATCGGAGGAGCAGCGATTGAGTTCGGCCACGATGTCGCTCAAGGCCTGGTCTTGCAGGATCAGGCGCCCGCTGCGCCAGGACAGGTCGCGCTCCGGATTCGCCGCCGCGATACCGGAAAGGCCTTGCGGCCCCGCGCTGACTTGCTGCGACGAAGACAGAATCGCCATGGCTCCACCGCGGGTGACTTCGACCACGCCGTCCTGCAAGGTCACCCGCAGATCTTCGCCGTCCCGACGCACCGCGAAGCGCGTACCGAGCACGCGCACCTGCGCCTCGCCCGCCCTGACGACGAACGGCCGCGCCGCGTCGTGCGTGACCTCGAAGAACGCTTCGCCGCGTGAGATCACCACCTCGCGCAACGCAGAATCGAGATGGATGTCCAGCGCGGACGCTCCGTTCAGCATCACCTGGCTTCCGTCCGCCAGCGTGACGCTGCGCCGTTCGCCGGCCACCGTGACCTCGTCGTGACTCCAGTTCGTCAGCGCCTGGTAGCCGAGCGTCACGCCCATCGCCAGCGAGGCCGCGAGCGCCCAGAGCCTTGCGCGACGCCGCCGCGTGGCTGCGGGCCGGCGGGCTTCGACCCGGTTCGCAATCTCCGGCGACGGCGCAGGCAGAGCGCGTTCGTCGAGCAAAGGCCCAAGCCCGACCCACAGGCTGCGCAATGCCGCCAGCGCGGCCTCGTGATCGGGGCTTTCGCTGCGCCAGCGCGCGAACTCGGCATGATCCTCGGGCGTGGTCTCGCCCGAGGTCATGCGCACCAGCCACAGGGCTGCGGCTTCGTCTGTCGAGGGCGCCGCCGCGCCGGAATCGGGGTCGTCCCAGGGCGGCTGCCCGGTCGGGAAATGAGAGGTCATACCTCAGTAACGAGCCAGCAGAAAAATAACCACAAGAAGTTCATCCAACGGTCACGAGACGAGACAAGACGAAGCAAGCTCCGTGCGAGCGCCAGGCGCGCAGTGCGCCTGGCGATCATGAAGCGCTTTCGTTCAGACGTGCCCGGCAATGCAGCAGCGCTCTGACCACGTACTTTTCCACCAGGCTGCGGGAAACGCCCATCCGTACGGCGATCTCGCCATGCGTCATGCCCTCCACGCGGCTCAGGAACAGCATTTCGCGACACTTGTCGGGCAATTCCTTCAGGGCGGCATCGATCCCGCGCAACTGGTCGACGGCAAGCGCCATGTCCTCCGGCGCATGCTGTGGCGGATCGAACAGATCGACGGCGCCGGCAAGCAATTCGGCGCGTCGGCCCTCGACCCGGACATGGTCGATGGATGCGTTGACCGCCATCTTCAACAGGTAGCGGCGCGCCTCGTCCTGGCTGGCGAGGCGCTCGCCGATGCGCGGCAGGCGCAGGTACAACTCCTGCACCAGGTCGGCCGCCGTCGCGCGGTTGCCCAGCCTCGCCGCAAGGATGCGCTCGATTTTCGGCCGCAATTCCAGGAATACGCCGAGCAGTTCGGAGGCGTCGAGTGCAGGCGTCCTGGCGCACGCGCCGTGCAGCCAGCCATCGGCGCTTCCCGACAGGTTCTGGTTGTCGCCCATCCCCTATCCAAGGCTCCCGAAACGATAGACAAGACCGAAGCGCTGCGAAATTCCACCGGTATCACCAGATACGCACGGTTTGCCGGTCGATAAAGAACTCGACCGGAACCATGAATTCCAGATCCCCGTCCCGAATCTCTACGGGCGGCGCAGGAAACGGATTCGCCCGCTCGATCAGGGCCAGCACTTCCTGATCCAGCATCGCGTAACCGCGACTGCCGGCGATGCTGTGCGACAACACCTTCCCCGCCCGGTCGAGACGAATCTTCACGGACACGCGGTCCTCCTGTCCACGACGCAGGGCCAGCGCCGGGTAGCGCTTGTGGCGTTCGAGATGGGCCAGCACCTGGCTTTCCCAGGTCAGCGCCGCTTCCGACCCTCGCAAGTTGCGGCTGCCGGCAAGCGCGGCGTCGTCGGTGGGTATAGCCGGGTCGGCGGAAGCATCGGTGCTTGCGTCAGAAGCGAGCGCCACTTCGGTCGTCGCGGTTTCGCTGACCAAATCTGGAACGGACGCAGGCTCGGGCCGGACGGACTCCGCAGATGCAGGCTTCACCGGGACATCGAGCTTCGGCTTTTCTTCCGCCGATGCCAATGCCTGCGTCTCGTCGCTCGTAAGTTCGGAATCGACTTCCGGGCTGACCCAAGCAGGCGGCGAAACCTCGCGCAGTCCCGCCAGCTCGACGATGACAGGACTGGAGAGCCGGTCGTCGAAGTCGGCTTTGCCGATTTCTGCGAGGTAAAGGCCGCCGGTGAGGGCCAGATGCAGCAGCAGGGCTGCAATCAGATAGACCCCGCGGCGCCTCCATGTCCGCGAACGCGAAACCGGCACGGAGTACGGCGACCGGGTTTGCGGACCGCGCCCGGCGCTGGTGCCGCCCGCCGCAACGCAGGGAGGACGTTCATCCGTATCGCAGGCGGACGATGGCCCCTCAGGCCACACGAGCGAACTGGCGCGTGTGCTCGCGCGGCAAGGGCGAGGGCTGGACCACCGGGCTCTCGCCTGCGACTTCGCTCCAGCCGGCGAACACGTAACCGATGTTGCGCGCCGACTGGATCGGCAACGTGTCGCAGCCCGGCCGTTCGAGTATCCGGCGCAGGCGCGACATCATCGCGTCCAGGTTGCGGCTGTAGACGCGCACCTGGTGCGACCCCAGCACATCGCGCAGCCGGTCGCGCGAAACCGCCTGGCCGGCGCGGCCCAGAAGCTGGTTCACCACCACGTATTCGGCCATCGACAATTGCACGGCGTGTCCGCTCGGGGCAGCCAGTGTCCAACGGACCGGGTCGAAGCGCCAGACGCCGGCCGTTGTTGCCGGTTCGTCGCCCTGCGCCGTCCTCGCCAGGAGCGCCGCAGCCGGGCCGAGGCGCTTGTAAAGATTGCGTACCACGATAGGCAGATCGACCGGCTTGGCCAGGCAGTGACCCACTCCGATCGACAGGCTCAGAATGCGGTCCTCCCGCCTTGCCGGGTGCGTCAGCATGACGAGCCCACCGGGCGTGGCCGTGCGCAGCCGCGACACCAGCGAGATGCCGTTTTCATCCGGAAAATCGAAGTCGCAAACCACCACGTCGAAGGCCTCCTGCGCCAGCTTACGCGGCTCAGGGCATCGGTATCGTCGACACCGCATGCCTCGATGCGGATGTCCGACAAATAACTGCACATGGCCGACCGCAACTCGCTGTTGTGCTCCACCACCAGTACGCGAAATGTCATGCCTCTCCCCTTCCCTTTCTTGTACACGCCCCGGCGTCTATCCATGGAACGAGTCTGCCTGCACAAATCCACAATCGCGCAGAAATCCTTAAACGGTTCGTTACACGGTCATGCCGCTTCGGCTCCGGCCAGCCCGTCATAAAAACGCACAAAACGTTACCGTCCCCGTCAGCGCCCTGTCCTAGAGTTTGCGAAATGGTTCGGGACACTTCGGGAGCGGGGTGGGGAATGCTGCGCGTACTCGTGCTCGACGGCGACGAGGCCTACCGCAAAGCGCTGTGCGCGCACCTGGGCGGGGCCGGCATCGAAGCGCAGGGCATTGCCCGCGGCGCCGCATTCGGCGACTGCCTGCGCCGGGGACGTTTCGACGTGGTGCTGTGCAACGTCGAGCTTGCGCACGAGAGCGGCTTCTCGGTGGCGGCACGACTGCGGCGGGTTTCGGAGGCCGGGCTGATCCTGCTGGCCGATGCGGAGAAGCGCGAAGACCGGGTGCTGGCGCTGTCCCTGGGCGCGGATCACTACCGGCTCAAGTCCGGCGATTTCGGCGAGCTGGAAATGCTGTGCCGCAGGCTGCAACAAGGCCTGCGCCACAGCGCACCGGAGCCTGCCGGCGTCTGGATTTCGACGCCGCCCGCTGGACGCTGACCTAGCCCCGCGGCCGGTCGGTTCGTCTATCCGTGGCCGAGTACCAGGTGCTGGCCTGCCTGCTCACGCGTGCCGGCGAAGTGGTGGCCCGCGAAGACCTGCTGGCCGCCATGAACCAGCACCTGGCCCGCGCGTACGGCCAATCTCGACATGATCGTCTCCCGCCTGCGCCGAAAGGTGGACCCGCCGGCAGCGAAAAACTGCCGATTGCGCGGCATGGGCTACGTATTCACCGGCCACGGAACGTTGACCGGCGTTCCCACCATGCCTCCGGCCTAGGGACTTTCTGCACCGGCCGAAATTCGGCTGTAGGTCGGGCTTCAGCCCGACATCGCAGGGGGGCAAGTCGGACTGAGGTCCGACCTACATCAAACCTGCGCTGAGTTTCCTCGAGTTCGTAGGTGGGCAATCCGTTGCCGACACTCAAGCCCGGAAAAAACCGATGGCCAGGGGATTGGACGCAGGGACGCCGTTCGTCGGCTCGCGGAAAATCTATTGCGGTTTCTTGCGAGGTCGCTCGTTCTTTCGTTACAGGCCCAGCAAGGCCTGGACAAGGGGACGAGTTTTTTCACCACCGCAGCAAAGAAACATCAAGGAGAGGAACCATGAAACGCATATCCGTATTCCCGGCCACGGGAGCACGCGCAGTTGCGCGGCTCGCACTGGCCGCATCGCTTGCAACCGGTCTGCTAACCACGACCGCAAACGCCGCCCCATTTAGCAACGGCTCGTTCGAGACGCCGGTCCTAGGTGGCGTCAGCGCACCTTCCTTTCAGACGATCCCCACAAACGGAACGATTGGCGCCTGGGCCGTCGTGCTCGGCAACGTTGACGTAGTAGGCACCTTCTGGGATGCGGCTGACGGCGCCCAGAGCATCGATCTCAACGGCCAGGAGCCTGGCGCGATCTGCCAAGCCTTCGATACTCTGGCCGGCACCGACTACACACTGAATTTCGCGTTGTCGCGAAACGGTGCCACGGGCGTGTCCCCTGCGTCCGCGACCCTGGGTGTTTTTGTCGATGGCAATTTACTCGGCACGTTCACCCACAACGCACCCTGGACCCAAACCGATCCCGCTTGGGAGTCGAAGGAGGTGTCGTTCACGCCCACCACCGCGGCCACCGTCGTATGTTTTTCGAGTCTCGCTCCGACCAGTGGCGACGGCGGCCCGGCCATCGACTCCGTGACCCTCAGCGTTGCGCCGCAGAACGCCTGCACGGATGAGCAGACCATCGCCACGCAGCGCCACTGGTACTTCGGCCAGCGCGCGGTGCTGGACTTCGGCGTGAACGGCAGTCCGCCGATCTCGTCGCTGAACTCGGTCAACGGCATCATCCCCGAAGGTAGCGCCGTCATCACCGATACCAGCGGCAATCTGTTGTTCTACACGGACGGCCTGTCGGTACGTGACCGCAACAACAACGTCATGCCCAACGGCACTGGGCTGGGAGGATCGAATTCTGCCACCCAGACCGCGTTGGCGTTCCCGTCGCTGACCCAGCCCGGCATCTACTTCGTGGTCGGGAACAACACGGTCACCCCGGGGGGTGGCTCGCTGTTCTACTCCGTGATCGACATGAGCCTCAACGGGGGTAACGGCGCCGTTACCGCGACCAAGGCTGTGCTGCTCGGTGCGGCGGGTTCGGCGTCCGAGGCGCTCAACGCGGTGCCCAACGCCGATGGAACGGGCTTCTACGTGCTGACTTCCACTGTCGGCTCGCCGAACGTGCTGGCCTACGAGTTCGATGGCGCCGGTCCTGTCACGGGCACGGCCATCGTCAGCGTGATGTCGAACAACAACCCGGACGGCTTCGGCACCATCACCCTGTCGCCGGACCTGAGCCAGGTGCTGCTGATGGTGGGTGGCCGGTTGCGCGTGCTGGACCTGGACGCCAGCACGGGCCAGCTCACCCAGCGCTTCGGCTTCGATCCTGGTGTGGGCGGCAGCCCGTACTCGGCCGACTACTCGCCGAGCGGCGACTACATCTACTACAGCACCATCTTCAGCGGCGCCAAGATCGTCCGCTACAAGCTGGCCGGTGCTGGCAGCAGCGCCGAGGTGATGGCCAGCGGCGTGAATCTCGGTGCTGCGCTGGGTAGTGGCGGCGGCATGCGACGGGGACCGGACGGCAATATGTACGGCGCCAACGTCAACACGGCCTTCCTGGGAGTGGTCAGCCAGCCGGATGACCCGGTCAGCCCGATGTACGTGAACAACGGCTTTCCGCTGATTGCGGGCTCGCAGTCGCGCTTCAACCTGCCGACCTTCGTCACCGGCTGCCCGGTCACCGCAGTGGCCGACCTGGGCATCACCAAGAGCGCGTCCTCGCCGGCCCTGCCGGGCACCACGATCACCTGGACGATCAAGGTGCAGAACTTCGGACCGGACGACAGTTCGGGTTACACCGTGGTGGACTTGGTGCCGCCGTCGATCACCAACGTGGCCAGCACCACGCCCGGATGCACGGTGGTCGGCAACACCGTGACCTGCATCGGCGACACCCTGCCCGACGGGGGGATCGACACGATCATCATCACAGGCAAGGCGCCGACCAATGCAGCCCAATCGGTGGGCAATACCGTGACCCTGACCGGCAACGATAACGACCCCACGCCCGACAACAACTCGTCCACCTCGACGAGCACGGTCGATTACCCGGCCGGTCTGTGTCGCGGAACGCCGCTGCGCCTGCTGGGCCTGCTCGATCTGGCTACGTCCAACCTGCCGACGACGCCGTGCGCGACGGGCGCCAACATCCTGGTGAACGTGAACCAGCCCATCGGCACGCCGCCGGGCATCCTGGGTCCTGTCACCGCCCCGGTGGGCGGGCTACTCGGCGGCTTGCTGGCCCCGATCTCCAGCAGCGTGAAGGCTGGGGTCATCTCCAGCACCTCGACCCGCGGCTTCGGCCTGGCAGCGGCCACGGCCTACATCGCCAAGGTGGACGTAGTCGCCGTCGGCCTGGTGACCCTGTCGGTTACCGGTGTCGAGAGCGAGGCCAAGTCGCAGGCCGTAGCGGGCTGCGGTACCGCGGTGTTGACCGGCAAGTCGAAGATCGCGGCAATCAAGCTCAACAACATTCCGCTGGTGGTGCTCGACAACGTGCCGGTCACGGTGCCCTTGCTGGTCGGTGGGTTGTACATCAACCAGAAAGTCGTCTCCGGCAGCACCATCACCCAGCGCGCGCTGTTCCTGGATCTCCCGGGAACGCTGCTCGACGTGGTGATCGGCGAGACCACCGCGGGGATTGGGTGCTGATTCGCGGATAGGGTGGGCGGGCGGTTGGGTTTACGCGGGAATGCCCAAGGGCACTCCCACGCTGGAACCCAACCGACCTGCCCGCCGTTCGCCACCATCGCGTGGGTAACTCGTGACGCTAAGTTGCGCACGCCATGTTGAAGCTGCCCCGGTTGCGGGGCAGCTTTTTGGGGGTGGTCGCGAAACGGAACCTTGAGGCGAACCCGCGCGCAGCAGTAAGCCCGCGTTTTTTTCTCACGCCGCCATGGCGGCGACCGGGGCATCCATCATCAGCCGCAGTTCCGGCAGCACCTCGGTGGCGAACAAGCGCTGGCTGCGCTCGACCTGCGCGAACGGCAGCCCGGCGTAGCTGAAGACGGTATTGAGCGAGAACTCGCCGATCAGGTCTTTCCAGCGCGCGTAGTTGCCGAGGATCTTTTCCGGCGTACCCCAGCTCTGCGCGTTGCGGTAGGCCTCGGCGGCGGCGTCGAGACCGAACTGGCGGATCAGCGCGGCGCCTTCGCCGTAGCTCTTGTAGCCCTTGGTCTTGTCGAAGTGCGTGCCGGAAAATTCGTAGTGCTTCACCACGGAAAGAAAATACTGCGCGATGTATTCCCTGGAAACGCGCTCGCCTTCCTTGATGTCGTGATCGCAGTACAGGAAGTCGGTGAGCACCGGCGGCGGCGCCTCGCGCCCGTGGAATTCCTTGAAAAGTTTCTTGTAACGCAGGATTTCCGGCGCGTGCCTGGAGATGTCGTACTGGATGAACGAGGTCATGGTGGCGCCGAGCCTGGCCGCCACGTCCACGGAATCCGGTGACATGGCCACGCAATAAAGGCGGTCGCGAATGCCGCGGCTGGGCTTGGGTCGCACCTCGACCCGCGGCTGCGGATAGAACTTGCCCCTGCCCTCGACGAAGCCGGTCTCCAGACCCTCGATGATCATCGGCGCCGCTTCGTCGAAGCGTTCGCGCGCCTCGTTCATGTCGATGCCGAAGCCGGCGTATTCCATCTTGGCCAGGCCGCGGCCCATGCCGAACATCATGCGACCGCCGGAAAGATGGTCGAGCATGGTGATCTTCTCGACCACCCGCAGCGGATTGTTCCAGGGGAGGATCACGGCGCCGGTGGCGAGCTTGATTCTCTTGGTGCGGCCGGCGAGATACGACAGGGCCTGCATGTTGTCCGGGCACATCGAGTAGTCGTCGAAATGATGCTCGGCCATCCACACCGAGTCGAAGCCCAGTTCCTCGCAACGTTCGAGGAGCGCGATCTCCTCCAGGAACATCTGCTCGTCCGTCAGATCCTTGTGCCAGTTCTGAAATACACCCAGTACGCCGACGTCCATGTTGATCTCCTCGCTTTTCTATATTGGGTTGCCGATCGACGCTATAGAAGCGTCTGCGTAGCTGCAAGCTAGGACTGGCCCGTGCCAGTAGGTCGCGTTCATGCGCCGACCGGGGCGGCGCATGAACGCGCCCTGCGAATGCATCCGCCTCGGCCGAACGAGATTCGTAGAATGCGAGCGCGCCAAATCAAAAATCAGGAGACCCACATGAACCGCGACCCCATCGTCCAGACGCCCTCGGCCTACGCGTTTCCACTGCTCATCAAGCAGCTCCTGATCTCCGCCATCGCGCGTGCCTCTGCCAACGAGATCGTCTACCGCGACCAGGCTCGCTTTACCTACCCGCAATTCAACCGTCGCATATCGCGCCTCGCCAACGTGCTGTCGAACGCGGGTGCGAAACCCGGCGCGACGATTGCGGTGATGGACTGGGACAGCCATCGTTATCTGGAGGCTTACTTCGCCATTCCCTCCATCGGCTGCGTCATCCAGACCGTCAACATCCGTCTCTCGCCGGAACAGATTCTCTACACGCTCAACGATGCGCGCGCCCAGATCGTCATCGTCAACACCGAGATGCTGGAGATGCTCGAAGGCATCGCGGACAAACTGGAGGCGGCGAAGACCTTCGTCCTGATCGACGAAGCGGGCACACATCGCAACAGCAAGCTGACCTTCGTCGGCGAGTACGAGGCGCTGATGGAGCAAGCCGCAGACCACTACGACTTCCCCGACTTCGACGAGAACGCTCAGGCCACCACGTTCTACACCACCGGCACTACCGGCCTGCCCAAGGGCGTGTACTACAGCCATCGCCAGATCGTGCTGCATGCGATGGGCACGCTCGCGCAGTTCGGCACCGCGCCGGCGCAAGGCCGCGTCCATGCGGACGACGTGTACATGCCGGTCACGCCGATGTTCCACGCGCATGCCTGGGGCTGGCCTTACGCCGCGACCCTGCTCGGCATGAAGCAGGTCTACCCCGGACGCTACACACCGGAGGAAGTGATGAAGTGGATCGCGACCGAGAAAGTCACGTTCTCGCACTGCGTCCCTACCCTGCTGCACATGATTCTTACGCACCCGGACAGCGCAAAGATCGACTTTCGCGGTCGCAAATTCCTGATCGGCGGCGGTGCCTTGCCGGGTGGCCTCGCCAAGCTGGCGCTGGATCGCGGCATCGACATCTACACCGGCTACGGCATGTCCGAGACCGGGCCGATGCAGATCGTCAATCACCTCACGACCGAAGAAGCCTCACGCGATGCGCCCGAACAGGTCGCGCTGCGCCAGCGCGCAGGACGACCGGTCCTAATGTGCGACGTGCGCGCCGTGGACGGCCAGACGAAGCCCCTGCCACGCGACGGCGAGACCATCGGCGAAGTCGTATTCCGCTCGCCCTGGTTGACCCAGGGTTATCACCGCAACGCAAACGCCTCCGAAGAGCTATGGAAAGACGGCTGGCTGCACTCCAACGATCTCGGCACCTTCATGCCTGACGGCAGCCTGCGCATCTGCGATCGCATGAAGGACGTCATCAAGACCGGTGGCGAGTGGGTGTCCTCGCTGGAACTGGAAAGCCTCATCTCGCGTCATCCGGCCGTCAGCGAGGTAGCGGCCATCAGCATCCGAGACGACAAGTGGGGCGAGCGGCCGATGGCGCTGATCGTCGCCAAGCCCGAGTACCGCAATAGCGCGAATGCCGAATCCATCCGAGCGCATCTGCGCACGTTCGCGGATCAGGGATCGATTTCAAAATACGCGGTGCCGGACCGGATCGTGTTCGTCGACGCCATCGAGAAGACCAGCGTCGGCAAGCTGGACAAGAAGCTGCTGCGGACCAAGTACGACGTCTGAAGATCCGTCCGCAACCGTACTCGAGCCGGTGTTCGAACTCGCACTGATGTGCCGGCGCGGCAGCCCAAGGGGCTTCTTGATGACCATGCTGGTGGGCTACGTGTTTCTGCACCGGCTTCTGGCTGTGGATGTTCCTGATCGACCCCTTCTTCCGCCAGCCCTTCATCTGGATGATTGCACTGCGCAGCGCGGCTGTGGCCGTCTCCGGTGCGTTCGTGTTCAGGGTATTGCCTGCGTACTCGCCGCCAGTCGGCCGGGAGATCGATGTGGTGGGGGCAATGATTCGGCCTTAGCATCAGCCGCTCTTGAACTACTTGGGGAGAAATACGATGACGACGGCTTACTGGTGCGTGCTTGTGGGTGCGCTGATGCCGATGCTGTGGACGGCCATCGCCAAGATGGGCGGGCCGCGCAAGATGCCGATGTCCGCCAACAGCGCGCCGCGGGAGTTTTTGGAAACGGTGCAAGGTCATCAGAAGCGAGCGAACTGGGCACAGCACAATGCCTTCGAGGCGTTTCCCGCCTTTGCTGCGGCGGTGATCGTGTCGCACGTGGCCGGTGCAGTTCAGCCCACCATCGACCTGCTGGCCCTGATCTGGGTCGGTGCGCGACTCGCGCACGGCGTCTTCTACATCGCGGACTGGGCGACGCTACGCTCGCTCGTGTGGTTTGTCGGCCTGGGCTGCGTGGTCGGATTGTTCCTGGTGGCACCGACGGGTTGAACTTCACCTCTTTTCCGGGGCGCTACTTGCGCACCGGCAAGTCGATATAGCTGCCGCCATACCACTGGATTCTCAGCGGGGCACCGGCATCGGCAATGGATTCCTCGCTCACGTCCCTGCCCGTTCCGTAATTGATCTCCCGGTCCGGCCGCTTGTTGACGCCGAGCACCAGCACCACGCGACTGCCGGCCGCGAGCCTGCGGCTGGTGATCCGCTCGGTCGTGAACTTCAACTGCTGGCGCACACCGGCTTCGAGGAGGTGGCGATTCGTGCGGTCCTCCGCATAGCTCGCGCGGAACTCGTAGGGATCGAACAACTGGAGATACACGCCACTGGGCAGCAACTCGTAGAGCGTGAGGTTGAGGTCCACGTCCTGCTTGTTCGGCGTGAAATCCAGCAGGCCCGAGAGCAGGCCGTTGAACTCCATCGGTTGCTGCAACGGCTCGCTGACGTAGTGCAGGCTGTGCCGAGTAACCGGAGCCTTGCCCATGATGTCGGTCGATGGCACCCCACTGGCATCGCTGCGATCTGCGAGCTTGACGGTCTGTCGGACGAACGTGCCTCGCGCGGGCTTGCTCTGCGCTAGGCGATAGCGTTCCTTGTCGCCCTGCGTGTCTAGGTAAAACCGCAGCGAACCGTTTGACATGGCGTCCAGGGAAGGCGCATTCCGCCACTCGTTCGCGCCCATCACCTGATAGTTGACGCGGTCTTTCAGGAGGGGCGGCTTCGAGGCGCTCTTGAAGATTTGATCGAACCATTGATAACGCAGTTCACGAAGATCGACGAGCGCGACCGCATCGACCGCGTATCCCCCGACGACGGGCGATAGTCCGCGCTGCGCAGCGTCGTCATCGTAGGGGCCGACCAGCAGCGTATGGTTGGCCTTTGCGTTGTAGCGATGGTGCTGCGTGAAATAGTGCAGCGCACCCGCGTCACCGGCGTAGTAGCCGGCCGTCGTCAGCACCGGGATATCGATCTTCGCGAACTGCTTCCGGAACGGAATCAGCTTCTGCCAGTAACGGTCGTAGCTCGGGTGATCGAGCCAACTGCTGAAGACGCGATCGTTCTTGCCGCCACGCCGATCCAGTTCGCGGTAGCTCTTTCCGCTCTTGTACCAGGCCTGATCGCGCTTGAGCCATTGCGCGTCATCGTCCCTGCCGTCTGGTTTGGCGATGCGTTGGCCGTAGGTATGGGCCCATCGATACGCAGCGTTCTGACGGATGTTGCCTGCCATGGGAAAGTCGATGCCCGGCGCCATGGGCGAGGACGTGGCGATGGCCTTGAGCGCAGGCGGCGCGGTCTTGGCGGCGGCCCATGCGGCAAAGCCGCTGTAACCGTCGCCGACCATTCCCACGCGGCCATCGCTCCACGGCTGCTGCGTGATCCATCGGATGACCGCGCGCGCATCCTCGCCGTCATTCAGGAAGGGAAAGACCCTGCCGCGGGTCTTGCCCGGTCGTCCGCGCGTGTAGGCCACGACGCCCGCGTACCCGTGCGCTGCCGCTCCCTTCGCATCGCTTTCCGAAACGTAGATCGTGAATTCGAGCAGCGCGGGCAAAGGCGTAGTGATGCTCTTCGGGCGCACGACCAGCGCGTGAATCTGCGCGCCATAGCGCGTCTTGATGACGACGTTCTCCTCCGTCACGTAGCGCCGCCGTTCTTCCTCCACGTCGAGCGCGTCCACCAGCGGGCGAAAGCTGCGATGGGCGTCGAAGGAAAAATAAGTCCACACCACGTCCACCGCTTCGGCCTGCGGAATACTGCCCTTGGGCCGCCACCGGTCGAACGACTTCTGCAACGCATCCTGAAACACCGAAGGCGGCGTTTCGAACCACTTCGTCACCGCATGCGCGTCACGGTCGTTGAGTTTGGGAACCACCTCCCGGAAGGCCTGGGAAAAAGCCGGAGCGAAGTGAATGCGGCTGGCGGTCTCGATGGATCGTGCGCGCGCATAAATGTCGTACAGGATCTCGCGCTCCGCCGGCCGTGCCGGGTTGGCGCTACTGCGCCGCTCGCGCAACAACTGCCGGGTGTCGTGCGCCGCGGCGAAGCTGCCGGCCACCAGTTGCAACGCAGCCAGATTAGCCAGGTAGCGATCAGTGTCTTTCTCTTCGTAGACCGGCAGGAGGCGCTCGGCCAGGTCACGCATGGCAGCGGGTGTCGCGGGATCAGCCGGGCTGATCGGCGCACGAAACTCGAGGTCCTGCGCGGCAGCGCGGAGGGGGATGAGCGCGAGCAGCAGAAACAGGCACAGCCATTTGTGCGCTGTAGGAGGGGCTCTGCCCCCTCCGCGCTGCCGCGCAGGACCTCGAGTTTCGTGCGCCGATCAGCCCGGCTGATCCCGCGACACCCGCTGCCATGCGTGACCTGGC
>JBQTHL010000080.1:0-80502 GCA_052389915.1 Panacagrimonas sp. | reverse complement strand
GGGGCGGGGGACTCGTCGCTCCCCTTGGCTGTGTCTTGTTTCCCTGGGGGGGGGGCGGCCCCCCCCACCCCGCCCCCCCCGTCTGCGCCCCCCCCCCCCCCACCTACGCAGCCCTTCCTTCAGGCCTTTGGAGTCTGCGCGGTCCCGAAGACCCAATCCCAATGCAGGCCCATGAACCCGAAGTTCCCGCGTCCTCCTTCGTGGTGCCGCTGGTGGAATCTCCAGAAGCCCTTCGCTCTCTCAAGGCCGCTCATGTTGGCGAAGGGATCGTAGTTGCTGTGTCCCGAGGCAGTCCCGTACATCAGCAGAACCTGAAACAGCGCGATCATTCCGAAGCCCACCGGCCACACCAGCATGAAAAGCAGGAACGGTAACTGGTTGATGGCCGCTTCAACCGGATGAAGGCTGTGCACGGACCACGGCGTCACGCGCACGGACTCGTGATGGTGGCCGTGAAAGCGCGCCAATGCCGGGCCGTGCATCAGCCGGTGCGAAAGGTAGAAGCAGAGGTCGTAGAACGCCACGAATGCGGCCACCTGCAACACGCCTTCCACCCAGGAATCCGGCCACACGCCCACTGAAAGTTTCAGGCACACGAAGGTGTAGACGGCATAGACGACGCAGGTTGAAAAGCCGCTGCGGATCTCGCCGGCGATCTGCCCTTTCCCGAGCGGCCTGGGGTCCAGAAGTCCGCCGATTTTCAAGTGCCGGCGCAGCCCGCCATAGGCGAGCCAGACTCCCGTCGTAACGATCAGATAAACGGTGACCTGAATGGCCAGGCATAGCAACAAGCCTTGCGGGAGCGACAGCGTCTTCCACTCGGCCGAGAACGGCACGAAGGCAAGCGCAATCAAGTAGACCGACAGGTGCAGATCGTAAGCGAGGATGAAGCCCCAGAAGAATCCCAGCTCCCCGTACTTGCCCCAAAACGCTTTTCCCATGAGCCTTGGTTCGGCGTGGCGAATGGCGGTCATCTTGAGACGCCGGTTGTTCAGTGTCTACCGCGACCTCGCCCGGCCAAGTGGCTCAGCTTGTCGGGATTGCGCACCACGTAGATCGCGCCGATCAAGCCCGCTTCGTCCAGCTCCAGAGCGATGGTCTGGATGGGTGTGCCGTCGGCCCGCCTGAACACGCAGCCGGGTTGCCCATTGATCTGCAGCAGGTGTAGCTGGGCGTCCGCGGGTGGTGCGTGCTTGGCGGCGAGTCCGAGCACGACCTTGATGACTCTTGCGCGCCCCAGGATCGGAATGCCCGCCGCCGCTACCCGTCCGCCGCCATCCGAGAGATAGCACGCATCCTCCGACAGCAGGCCTTTCAGTCCCTCGGCGTCACCGGTTTTCGCAGTGAATAGAAACGCAGCGACGAGGCGTTGCGAGTGTTCTCGTGTTACGCGGAAGCGTGGCCGAGAGTCGCGCACCCGGTTGCGTGCGCGTGAGGCGAGTTGCCGGCAGGCTGCTTCGGATCGGCCCAGGGTGCTGGCGACTTCCGAAAAGTCCGCGTCGAAAACATCGTGCAGAAGGAACGCGGCGCGTTCCAGCGGCGACAGCCGTTCCAAGGTGAGCATGAAGGCGTACGACAGATCGGAAGCAAGTTCGCTGGCGGCTTCAGGGTTGGAGCTTGACGAGGTGTGATCTTCGACCAGCGGCGCCGGCAGCCAGGGGCCGACATAGACCTCGCGCTGCGCGCGCGCCGACTTGAGCCGGTCCAGGCACAGGCGCGTCACCGTTTGACCGAGATAGGCGCGCGGATTTTCCACCGCGCTGCGATCCGCCTCGCGCCAGCGCAGCCAGGCCTCTTGCACCGCATCCTCGGCATCGCTCAGCGAGCCCAGCATGCGGTAGGCCAGACCCAGCAGATGCCGCCGATGAGGCTCGAAGCCCCCATCCAGCGAGTTGTCCAGCGAGGCGTCGCTCATGCCGGAAGCGGCGGCTGCGTCGCGACGCCGTCGATGTGGACGCGCGTGCAGGCGCGGCCGTGGCCGAGCGCGTACTTGAGCGTGGGGTAGACGCGAGATGCGGCGAGCACGGAGGCCAGAGACACCAGCGCGCGCTTGTCCCAGCGCTCGACGATCCGTTCGCGCAGCATGTCTGCCTGTGAATCGTGCGCCAGCACGGCGCGCGCAAACCGCCAGCCCAGGCGTGCGTCCTCGCTCATGCCGGCCTCGTTGCCTTCCACCAGCGCGCTCAGCAGCGTCGGATCAACGCCATCCTGCCGCGCCATGTCCGTCGCGAGCTGAGTGCAAGGCCCGCAGTCTTCGGCCAAGGTCGCGACCAACTTGGCCGCGTACCAGGCATCCAGCGGCACGGCCTCGCGGTGAGTGGACATCCCGGTGACGCGCGCGAAGCGCAGGAAGGCCGGCCGGCTGATATCGAGCAGTTCGTGCCCGTAGCTCATGTCGTAGTCGTAGCGGCGCTCGAAGCGCGCGATCTGGCGGTGCAGGAACCGGTCGATCATCGGGTGGCTTCCTGCGTTCGCGGCCACGCGACCCAGAACATCAAGGCCGGCACGAGGAACACGGCGGGGATATCGCTGAGTACGTGCTGCAAGGTTGCGCGTCCGGCGAGCGCATCCCAAACATGTACGGCGGCGTGCATGCCCAGAAAGGCCGTGGCGCCGAGCGCCGCCGTGCGCGCCTCGGCCGGCGAGCGCGCCAGCCAGAGCATGGCGAGCGCACACAGCAGGTAGGCGCAGCCCACGTCGCGCACGAAATGCGGGTTGAACGGACCCGTGTACGGAACGGTGGGAATGAAGTGGTACCAGGCCTCCGGCGCCAGCAGCATGAAGAAGCCGTTGGCTCCGAGAATCACGACGAGAATCCAGGTCAGCAGCTTGCGCACGATTCGGCTCCGGTTTGCGTTGGAATAGGTTCTGGCCAGGACAAGACGAGATAGCCACGCGTGTTGTGACAAGCAGCGAAAACGAGCCTATCAGCGCCGTCGCGTAGCCAGAAATGCAAACCAGGTTCGCAATGTGAAAAATCTCGTCTGCCCGGCGATGTTCGACCTGGGCGAACTCGCAAAGCTGGTTATCCTGTCGGTCAACGAGGGCGAGGACAAGCCGCTCAAGTATCCACATAGGTTCCGCGCCAGCTCGCTCATGCTGCTCAACAAGATCGACCTCTTGCCTTGCCTGCGCTTCTATATCGAGCGTTGCGTCGCCGCCGCGTGCGAACGGTCCCCGGAATTCGGCGATGAAACCGTTTTGGCTTATCACGGATCAACGCCATGTTGATCCGTGACGGGGGCCAAAACGCCTTCCAGGCTACGGTAGAGGCGCGCGCGTGACCTTGGTTTCCGTTCTCGTCGTCGGCTTTCTACTAGGTATGAAGCACGCGACCGAGGCCGACCACCTCGCCGCTGTCGCGACCCTGGCGACGCGGCGCGGAACCTGGATCGATGCCCTGCGCCAGGGCGCAGCCTGGGGTGTGGGCCACACGCTCACCTTGCTGCTGTTCGGCGGCGTGGTGCTGGCGCTGGGCCGCTCGATTCCGCCGCGCTTCGAACAGGGCCTCGAACTGGCCGTCGGCCTCATGCTCATCTTTCTGGGTGTGGATGTATTGCGCCGCTTGCGCCGCCAGCGCATCCATTTTCACGCGCACTCGCACGGCGACGGAAGAATGCATGTGCATGCTCATGCCCACCTCCCGACGGTGGCGACGTCCACCACACCGGTGTTCTCGCAGATGGTGTTCGTGCCGGCGGATACCGATCACCGCGAGCAGCCGCACCAGCACCCGCACGCCGCGCTCGTGCCGGGGCGCGCGCTGCTGGTGGGCATGATGCACGGCATGGCCGGCTCTGCTGCACTGATCGTGTTGAGCCTGGATGCGGTGCCCACGGTGGCGGCTGGCGTCGCCTACATCCTCGTATTCGGCGCCGGCTCGATTCTCGGCATGGCGCTGTTGTCCGCGATGATTGCCTTGCCGCTTCGTGCTTCGGCCAGGGCGCTCACCGGTTTGCATCACGGCATGACCGCGGCCGTGGGCCTGCTCAGTTGCGGGCTCGGTCTGTGGGCAGTCTATCGCATCGTTTTCGCGGAGCGCCTGCTTCTCGGCTGAGCGCGCAACCGACAGGTTCAGATCGACATGTGCTTCGACGAATCGATGCCTAGGTCTTCCATGATCTTCATGGCCGTGGCGCGCCCGCCGCCGGTCACGGCACCGCCAGGGTGCATGAAGGGGCCGGTGAGGTAGAGACCATCGGCGCCAGGCACGGCGTACTGCGCCAGGCGCGGCGTCGGCCTGCGACCCATCAACTGATGCTGAAACATGCCGATGCCCATGAAGTCGCCGCTGGCGAAAGAGGGCGACCAGTCGTTCTGATCGGCCGGTGACTCGGACATGCCGGCGATGATGTTCTCGGGCCCCATGTTGGTCGTGTACTTGCGGTACTCCTGCATCATCCATTCACGCGTCCGCTCCGCTGCCTCGTGGCTCCAGCCGTTCGGGTTCAGAACCTTCGGCGCAAAGCTGAAAAAATAGAGCGTGTGCTTGCCCGCGGGCGCGCGGGAGGGATCGTGGATCGTCAAATGTGCCGCGATCGAGGCCAGCTTGGTCGGCATCTTGCCGGCGCTGACGTCGTCGAAAATCTGCTTGAGGTCGGCCAGGCGTGAGGGCACCGGCTGGACGAGCAGGGCGTCGTTGACCTCCGGACACTTGTACTTCGGCGATTCGTGCAGCGCCCAGTGCGTCATCACGCCGCTGTGGCTCGACAGCTCGCAGCGCTTGGCCTCGGCCACCATGTCGGGGTCCAGCCCCGCCACCATGTCGCCGAGCAGATGCGGATGAATGCTGCCGACGACCGCGCGCTTCGCGAGGATTTGTTCGCCGTCGGCGAGTTCCACGCCCTTCGCCTTTCCGCCCGACACGAGAATCTTTTTGACGTAGGTGTTCGTGCGAATCACGCCACTGTGGTGCTCGATGCACTTGCCGAGCGCGTCGGCAAAGGCCTGCACGCCGCCGTAGACGCCGGATTCTTCCTGCGTGTGGGCTACGGCGGTTGCCGTGTAGAACATCAGGCCGGTGCCGCGCTCCTCCGGATGCAGCAGGAAGATGCCCATCCACTTCATGAAGTGAATCTTGACCTTTTCACTTTCGAACAACTCGTCAAACAAGGCCGAGCAACTCATCATCATGCCGCGCAGCAGCTCCTGTCCGAGCGGGCTCTGGTCCAGCATCATCGCGAACTGGCCGTAGGGAATCGGCGGCTTGAACATCGCCGACTTCAGCAGCGGCGCCATCTGCACGACTCTGTTCACGAACGCGCGGTAGCTCTCCGCGTCCTTGTGCGAGAACTTGGAGATCGCCTCGCAGGTTTTGTCGAGCGACACGCAGGTGCTCATCCAGGTTTCGTCGTCGTAGACGGTCGCGATGGTCTTCTCCGGCGTGAAGAAGCGCAGGCCGAATTTCGATTTCAGACCGAGTTCGTCGTCCTTGATCATCGGGTTGGCCATCACGATGATCAGGCCGGTCGCGTGCGGCTCGTGCTTGAAGCCGGGGACCGTCAGCTCGCGGTTGACCAGCCCGCCGCCGATCACCTCGTTCTTGTCGAGCACGCAGACGCTCATGCCGGCCTTGGCTAGATAAGCCGCCGCAGAGAGTGAGTTGGAACCGCCACCGGCGACGACGACATCGTATTGCTTGCTCATCGAATCTCTCCTCTGTTTTTTGGTGTGGGCTGGTGCGGCTCAGGACCGCCGGAACAGAAAGGTCAGCAGGAACAACCAGAGATGCCAGGGCCGAATCAGCTTCATCACGCTGCGAGCCTCCTGCGGCGTCAGGCGTCCTTTCACCGGCATGGCGCCCATCACGGTGCCGCGAAACTCGATGTTGTTGCCATTGCGTTCGATGGCTTTGACTTCCATCAGGATCGAGCCGTCGGTGTTGAAAATTTTCATTCCCTGTCGTCCGAAATCCGGGGCGGCTGAAGTGCCAACATGCTGACATGTTAGCATCGGTTTGAAGCCCGGGACGCGCGCCCGCGAGCAAGAAAAAAAGGAGACCCGGGCGTGATCCCGCGAACACTGTTTTCCGCCGAGCACGAATCCTTCCGCGATACGGTTCGCCGCTTCTTCGCCGACGAGGTGATGCCGCACCACGAGCGCTGGGAAGAGCAGGGGCATGTCGATCGCAGCCTCTGGAATCGCGCGGGCGAGCTGGGACTGTTGTGCATGGCTATTCCCGAGGAATACGGCGGCGTGGGTGCGGACCGCCGCTTCAGCATCGTACTGATGGAGGAGAAGGCTTATATCGGCGCGACCGCGACGGGCTTCGAGATTCACTCCGACGTGATCGCGAACTACCTTTTCCATTTCGGCACCGAGGAACAGAAGCGGCACTGGCTGCCGAAGATGGCGAGTGGCGAGGCGGTGGGTGCAGTGGCGATGACCGAGCCCAGCGGTGGCTCAGACCTGCAGGCGATCAAGACCCGGGCCGTCATCGATGGCGACGACTACGTGCTCAATGGTTCCAAGATCTTCATCACCAACGGCTGGCTCGGCGACCTCTTCGTGGTCGTCGCCAGGACTGGCGATAGCGGCGAAGGCAAGCGCGACATCTCGCTGATTCTCGTCGAGAGGGACCGGGCCGGATTCACCCGCGGAAAGCCGCTCAAGAAGGTGGGACTCAAAGGGCAGGACACTTGCGAGCTGTTCTTCGACAACGTGCGCGTGCCGCGCAGCAACCTGCTGGGTGGAATTGAAGGCGCGGGATTCAAGCAGTTGATGCAGGAGCTGGCATGGGAGCGGCTGACCGTGGCTATCCAGGCCATCTCCGGTGCCCGACGTGCGCTCGACACGACGCTGGAGTACGTCCGCAATCGGAAGGTTTTCGGCAAGACAGTCGAGTCCTATCAGAACTCGCGCTTCAAGCTTGCCGAGATGAAATCCGAAATCGCAATCGGCCAGGTGTTCGTCGATCGCTGCATCGAGCTGGCGCTGAAGAAGGAACTGGCGCCGGAGGCCTCGGCGACGGCGAAGTACTGGGCCACCGACCTGCACTGCAAGGTCGTCGACCAGTGCCTCCAGTTGCACGGCGGCTACGGCTACATGATGGAGTACCCCATCGCCCACGCCTTCATCGACTCGCGCGCGAGTCGCATTTATCTCGGCACGAACGAGATCATGAAGGAAATCATCGCGCGGTCGCTGTGATCGATGCCTGACAAGAACGCGCCGATGAATGCCCTGAACGCTCCCGATCCGACCGGCCTCGCTGAATGGTTCAGACGCCGCGCATCGCGTGCACCCGAGCGCCCGGCGCTGACGTTCGGTGATGAGACTTGGAATTACGACGAGGTGCAGCGTCGCGTCGAGCGACTCTCCGGCGTCCTGGCCAGCGGAGGCATTCGCGCAGGTGATCGAGTGGCCTGGCTGGGCTTCAATCATCCGATGGAACTGGTGGCGCTGTTCGCCAGCGCGCGGATAGGCGCCATCTTCGTCCCGCTGAATTTCAGGCTTTCGGCGACGGAACTCACCGCGATAATTTCCGATGCCGGTGTGCACACCCTCATCGCGGACGAGTCGCACGCGCCGCTCGCCGACGCCTCGCGAGCCGGCTTCTCCAGTCAGCGCTTCCTGCTTCTCGGCGCAGCGAGGGCAGGGTGGGAATCGCTCGAACAGAAGATGGCCGAGACACCCGATGCGCCTCCCGTGCTCGGGCGCAGCCATGACATCGCGATGCTGATGTACACCTCCGGCACCTTAGGGCAGCCCAAGGGCGTCATCGTCACCCATGGAAATCTGTGGACCAGCAATCTCAACGGAATTCTGGTCAACGACTTCACGTCGAAAGACATTACGCTCAACTGCGCGCCACTGTTTCACGCGGCGGGGTTGTGTGTCGTCGCGTTGCCGACGCTGATGGCCGGCGGACATCTGATCCTGCAACCGGGCTTCGATGCGCTGGCTTTCCTGTCGGCGCTGGAGCGCCACCGCGTGACCGTTACCCTGCTCGTGCCGGCAATGATGCTGTTCGCCAGCCAGCACGAGAGTTTCGCGAGCGTCGATCTCTCGAGCCTGCGCCTGATCGTCGCCGGCGGTGCGCCGGTGCCGGAGCCGCTGCTGCGACGCTACAACGCTCGCGGCATTCCGGTGAGCCAGGCTTATGGCATGACGGAAGGGACTTCCGTAGTGACCTCGCTGGAAACCGACCGCGCCATCGCCGAGCTCGGCTCCTGCGGGCGCGCTTGCCCATTGACCGAGATTCGTCTGGTGGATGGCGAAGGTCGGGTCATCACGCAACCGCAGCTCACCGGCGAAATCTGCGTGCGCGGCGGCAACGTGAGTCGCGGCTACTGGAACCGTCCGGCAGAAACCGCCGCTGCGTTCGACCACGATGGATGGTTCCGCACCGGCGACGCGGCGTATTTCGACGACGACGGTTTCTACACCATCTGCGATCGGCTCAAGGACATGATCATCAGCGGCGGGGAAAATATTTATCCCGCCGAAGTCGAGAGCATCTTGTACGAGCACCCCTCCATCGCGGAGGTTGCGGTCATCGGCGCGACGGACGAGCGATGGGGCGAACGAGTGGTGGCGATCGCTGTCCTCAAATCTCGGGCGACGCTGAGCCTGGAACAACTGGCCGAATTCGCTGCGCCAAAGCTGGCTCGCTACAAGTTGCCGCGAGAGTTGGTCGTCATCGAGGCCCTGCCGCGCAACTCGATGGGCAAGATTCTCAAGACGAAGTTGCGAGAGCAGTTCGGTGGGGGCGGCACACCGGTCAGCAGTTGACCTGCATTGTTCCTGACATGCTGACATGTTACGTTCGCGTCTCGGAATATCGAAAGCCACAAGCCATAGAACTTGCGTCGATGTGAAGCTGTGATTCCAGTACGCTGCGCCGTGCTGAGGGCCAGCAGAGCCGAAGCACTGGAGGTCTACATGTTCGACTATGTTCGTTACTACCTCTCACCCGCCACGCTCCTGTTCGGAGTCGTCGGCCTGTACCTAGGAGGAGGCTACGTCTGGTTGGGTCTGGCGACGTTGCCGATTCTCGCGATCGGCGACACGGTGCTTCCGCGCGATCTGGCCGAAAGGCGGATGAATAACGAGGCCCTCGCGTTCATCCCCGTGATCATGTCCTGCGTTCTCGCCTTCGCCTGTTTCGCCTTGCTGGGCTGGCAGGTGGGCTCGGGACAGCTCAGCGCCTTCAACGTGGTCGGCGCCGTCGTGTCCACCGGATGGATCGGGACCATTGTCGGCATTCCCGCATTCCACGAATTGTTCCATCGGCGCACCGCGTATCTGCGCTACCTCGGCCTGTGCCTGCAGGTGATGTACGGCGACCCCACGCGCGATATCGCGCACGTCGTCGGTCATCACATCGATGTGGGAACGCGCAAGGATACGGACACCGCCTGGCGCGGCGAGACGCTCTACTCCTTCGGGTTCAGAGCCGCTCGCGGCAGCTTCATGACCGGGCTGCAAATGGAGAGCGACGCGCTGGAGAAGCGAGGCCTCTCGCGCTGGTCGATCCGGCATCGGTTGTGGCGTGCGCTGGCGGGACTTGTCGTGTTCCAGACTCTCATGTTCCTGATCGGCGGATGGCCTGCGGTTGCCGCGACTTTTGCTGCAACGATGATTGCGCGCTTCCTGCTGGAGAGCTTCAACTACTTCCAGCATTACGGTCAGGTGCGTTGCGAGGGCGCGCCCATCCTGAAGCATCATGTCTGGAACCACTTCGGCATGCTGAGCCGCGCGATGACCTTCGAGATCACCAACCACTCGGGCCATCACCTCAACTCCTACGCGCCGTACTACGACCTCAAGCCCGATCGCGAAGCGGTCATGTTGCCGAGCGTGTTCATCTGCTTCATGTCTGCCCTGGTGCCGCCGGTCTGGCATAGGCTGATCATCATGCCGGCGATGAAGGAGTGGGATCTCAAGCACGCGAGCACGGAGGAGCGGGAACTGGCTCGTGCGCAGAACCAGGCAGCGGGTTGGCCGGATTGGTTTGCCCCTCGCGCTTCGAACGCGGCCGTGCGTGTCCATGCCTGAGAAGAGGAGAGGAGGCGGACCTTCGGGTAGCCACGACGACGCATAATTTTCGACCCCTCGGCAGTGGCAGTACCGCGTTGGGCCGCGGGACAAGATTCCCTCTCCCCTTGCGGGAGAGGGTTAGGGAGAGGGGGTCTTGCAGATCGGAGGAAGGACGGGTTTGGCGCGCGCTTCAAGAGGGGGCGTTTTGTCCGACCGCCCCCTCTCCCCAGCCCTCTCCCGCGAGGGGAGAGGGAGTGGTTTGGGCCGCCTTCAGGCGGCTTATGCTTTACAGCACCTTTGAGGCGTTTCCGAATCAAAGCCCTCGACTTTGCCGGGGGATCGTTACTGATCGGTCACGCGCGAAAGTTTTTCATCCGTCTTTCCCAAACTCCAGGCGGCGCCCTCCTGGCAGGCCCGTCTGTTTCAAGAACCTGGAGCTATATGAATCGCACAAGCGGTCTATTGGCGCTGACCCTCGTCCTTGCCGCATGGGAGACGCGCGCCGGAAACGGCCTGAACGATTCCGGATATGGCTCGGAATCCGCCGGCCTCGCGGGTACCGATCTGGCGGTGGCGCGTGACACCGCGGCAACCAACACCAATCCCGCAGGCTTGACCCAGATCAAGAATCGAAAGCTGGACTTGCTGGCCGAACCCTTCGCCTACGCGGGACAGCGCCACAGTGACCAGATCGGCAACGACACCGGCCCCGACAATATATTTGGCCTGATTCTCGGTGGTGGCTATGCGCAGCGGATCAGGGACACGAATGTCGTGGTTGGCGCGGGCCTGTTCGCGCAGGGCGGGATCGGCTTCGTTTACGAGAATTTCGACACGCAGCTCGGCGAGCGCGACACGCTTTCCGGCCTTTCAGGCTCGTTCAAGATCGCACCCGGATTCGCATGGGCCGTCAACGAACGCTGGAGCATCGGCGCCACCCTGGGCATTCTCTATTCCAGTTCGCGCCAGAAGATATTGCCGAACACCTCGACACCCGATTTCTCCGGCTACCGCGTCGATGGACTGCGCGGCGTCTCCGTCAACGCAAAAGTCGGCGTGCAGTATCGACCCTCGCCCGACTGGGTTCTGGCCGCGGCCTACACCAGCAGGGCGCCCATTCGCCTTGAAAGCGGAACGGTGCATGTCAACAACACGGGCTCCGGTGGCGGCATCGTGGACTATCGCAGCGCACGGCAGACCGGCCTCTCGTTCGCGCAGGAAGTGGGCGTCGGCGCCCTGTATCGGATCAACCCTCGCTGGTCCCTGGTCGGCGAGTTCAACTGGCTGGACTGGTCCGCCGCCATCAGCTCGGTCCGTCTTTCGGCAAGCAATCCGGATGATCCGAACGCTGACGCGGAGTTCGTTCGCGAGACTCCGCTCGACTGGCGCGATCAGTACCTGGTTTCCATCGGCTCCCTTTACCAGTGGACCCCTGCGACCGAGCTTCGCGCGGGCTTCAGCCACGCGCGCAACCCGGTTCCGGAAAGCAGCCTGAGCCCGACCTTCGCTGCCATCGCCGAGAGTGCGATCACCGCAGGTTTCGCCCACAGCTTGAACCCGAACTGGACCTTGGCCGTGACGGGCCTCTATCAGCCGCCGGTCACGGTCAAGTACGACAGCCCGCTGACGGGTCCGTCTTCGGAACGCTGGGGCGTCTCCGGTTTTTACATAACGCTCAGCCGAAACTGGTAGTCGGTAACGCGACAAGTTCAACGAAGATCGCAACCACGGCTCACACAACAGGAGAAGCGGACATGAAAGGCATCGCAATATTCGGAGCCACCGGCGGCCTCGGCGAAGCCATGGCCAGACGCATCGCCAGGCGCGCGCCGGTGACCATCGGTTATCGCAGTAACGAACAAAAAGCGGCCGAACTGGTGAGCGAGATCGTCGCCGCCGGTGGCAAGGCTGTGTCCGTGCAGGTGGACATGACGATCGAGGCGTCCGTGAAGCGTTTCGTCGAGTCGGCCGTGTCGCAGTGGGGCGGGCTCAGCGCCATCGTGTCTGCAACCGGCCCGGCGCTTCCGCTGGGCCCGGTGGCGGAGATATCGGAAGAAGATTTCCGCAACGTCTACGAGACCGACGTGTTCGGCTCGTTCCGCGTGTTGAAGCACGGCGCTGCGGCGCTCAAGGCCGGCGGAGGCGGCGCCATCGTGTTGACTGCCACCACGGCAATGCTGCGCACCCTGGAGAACGACGGTATGTCCGGCGGCCCCAAGGCAGCCGTTGTCGGCCTCGTGCGGCAGATGGCGCGCGAGATGGGGCCGGACAACGTGCGCTTCAACGCCATTGCACCCGGCATCATCGATGCGGGTCTCGTGCACTCGGCCCAGGAGATCAGCCAAGTGGCGCGCGACGTGGTCGCCAACTGCCTGAGCCGCACGCCGCTCGGACGCATGGGACGGCCCGAGGAGGTTGCTGCGCTGGTTGATTTTCTGGTCTCGCCCGAAGCGGCTTACATCAGCGGGCAGGTGATCGGGATCGACGGCGGGTACAGCGCCTGAGGGACGCGCGGCGGGCGCATCGCTGGCGCCTGCCCCGAAGTGCTGGAGTATTCTGGGTCAGAATGTTCGGCTGCCGACATGTGAATGGAGCTTTTGTTGATCGTCAAATGTTTCGACCGGAAAGAACCTCATCAGCCCAACGCGAACGGACGCTGTCTGAGAATTAGGGGCAATCCGTCTCTTGGCCGGCACCTGCCAAGCTACTAATCTCAACAAGGTTGCCAAGGACGACTTACTACTCCCTCTCCGAACACAAGGCCTGTTGTCGCGTTAGGAAAACCCAAAAATCCAGGCCTACGTTGAAGAGAAAACCAGCATGTCTAGGGGTTCGTTGACGACCCCGCGCAGCTCCGAAGGAGCTCTGCTCCAAGCAGGTGTTCCGCCTGCCTCCACGACAGTTCGATGGAGATGAAAAGCGAACGAACAGCTCTCACACGGAATACCACCTTCCATCTTCAGCGATAAATAGGACCCTAAGCCCAGAGGGCAAAACACAGCATGGCCCGGCACGGCTCTAAGCTGCATGTGAAATTCAACACAATCAGCATATGAAGCTATAAAAAATACAATAGGCGTTCTTGAAGCTAGCGCTCTAAGCTCGGAAAACGGCACGATGGTCTGCCCACTTGGAAGAAGGAAAACCGCTCTCCCTAATGCGGCCGGCTCCGCACCGCATTCCACAAGGGCGTGCGTGGCGTAGCACATCTCCAAATCGTTGAGCGGTTCGGCCTCCAGTAAGCCTCGCTGCTCAGTCGCCCAGTTAGTCAACGCTTCCCGGCGGCCAGAAGATTTTAGATCCGCGTCCCGTTGTGCCCCATTCGGCTCGTAGTCCATAACGCCGACGAAAGTCCCGCGATGTATACCTTGAATGTCTTTAGCAAGGCCTCCAACGGTATGTAGCTCAAAAAAGCCGAGGCCACGTCCGAGGACGGAGAGTGCAGCTAGACCAATTTGTCTTCCGTTGGCGGTTAGGGGACGAAGCCGCTGCAGTTGCCTGCTCATCGGCAGACTGATCTTCGACTCAGGAGCCCAGTCGCTCAGGGCGATAGACCGAAACCAATCGGCCTGCTGGGCTGCCGTCGGAGGAAAAGTGGAGTGAATTTGCCGAGTCGTATTCACTGCATCTTCGTAAAAGACGTCAACGTCTAGCATCGCTGTGATTCGAGAAAGGCAAGCGTGCAATGGGGCGAAAAACTCCGTGGCCCCGATTAAGTTTCTCTTTAGGGAAATCCGCTGTGGATCGATGCAGGCTTCGTGGCGAAGCTTAAGCGAAACCCGAGTAGAACCCCCGAAGCCGTTGACCCGCCCCTTGGTAAGAATCGGGCGAAGAGACAGGCCGTCAGGAAAACTCAGAGTGCGCGTTTCATCAAAACCACTGTCAAATCTTTTGGATCGGACAACGACCTCAGCTGCAACCATGAACACCGAGAAAAAACCGATACCGAAACGGCCGATTGGCCGAAAGGTGGAAGCGCGTAAGCCAGGAAATTCAGACTGGACTAACGAGGACGCCCAGAAGCTCGTACCAAAATCGAGCAACGACGAAAGAATGACACGCTCAGACATTCCGATCCCATCGTCCTCGACTTCAATTCTTGGTGATGGGGCAGTCAAGAAGCGAACGGTTATTCGGCCGCGGTAATTGGCGTCCATTTCACGTCGGGAGCAAACCGCGTCGCGAGCATTCTGAATGAGCTCCCTAAGCGCGACCCAAAGCGAATTCCCTTTGCCATACAACTGCTCGCCACCGAGCTTGCGAACGATTCCGTCGACGTTGCTAACGTGCAGCTCGGCCTCACATGGTTGCCACCCATCGGCGCGGATAAATGTCGACATTGAACGTGGCGACTCAACGCCACGTATTCCCTGAACGGCAAAGCGCAGTCGTCCCTTGGAGCGCTCACTAAGAAGCGCACTGCAGCTCTGAATTTCCTTGTGCGCAAGCAAAGCGGCGTCATATGCAACCCACCACGCCGAGGAATTCGCAGCGTCAAAGGGCTTGGTAGACGTTACGATTAATCGAGATGTGTCGTCCTGATCAAGCCCGGCCTGTCCGAGCCAGTTCTGTGCCTGCCAGTGGGCAAAAGAAATCCCACTGCGCTTTATCAGGGCGTGCAGGAAATCTGGCGCGCGCAACCCGTCCATGTGGAGTGCGTCAGCACAGCGAAGGATGCAGGCCACTTTCTGAGCATCAATCTGCCACGCTCTTGGAAAATCGACAGGCGGATTTGCCTGCTTTTGGAGGCCGGTCGCAACCTCATCGAGGGACCAGTGGTGGCTTTCGGCAATTTTCCCGATCAGGTCGCCGAGGTGCACGCGCAGGCCATCGTCGGCAATAAGAAAGAGCGTACTGCCATCTGCCGGACTGCTCCACCCGCGCTTTGGAAGCAGAGAGGCTTGGTGAGCATGGAGGACCCGCACCGCCGCAAAATCAGCGGAAGAAAGCCGCTCATCTTCAGAGCCGAAGGTACTGTCTGCAGCCGCCGCATATGCGTCTTTCCAAGCGGCGCTAGCCCGTATGCCGGCCCTTCCTCCTTCATATGCTTCGAAACAGAGCGCCGAATCATGCAAAAGGATGGCGCCACCAAGGACGAAGGCCTCCAACGGATTTAAGGGGTACCCAGGCCCGACCACAAGATCGGCAGTTTCCCAAAGCGCATCCAGGTGTGTGAGGTCATGCGCGGTCAGGCCTGGAAGCTGAACATGGATGCGACTGACGAGGTGCCCAACGCGCGCCCTAAATTCATCGTAGGCGACTCGCAACCGTTCGCGCGCGTGCGCGGAGTCGTCCCCTGGAGGCACCGACCCAAGGGAGGATTGCCATAGTTGCGAACGTTCGTAATTGCCGCGCCCAGTGCTAATAGCATTTCCCCCAGAAACTGCTCATCCCATTTAGGAGGCGATACTATCTAAACGGGGGTGTAGCCAGCCACGGCCGCCCGAATAACGTCCGGCACTTGCTCGGCGTTCGATGGCTCCCAGCCTGTTCGAGCGGCCGACGCTGCAGACGCCTTCTGCGCAATCTATCGCCTGGAATCGGCAGCCCTTCAGGCGAGTTGAATAACCTGTCCTGCGTCAACCGGAAGCACCACGCCGTTGATGTAGGACGAGGCGTCGCTTGCGAGCAGCAGCAGCGCACCGTCCAGTTCGTGGACTTGCCCGACCCGCTTGGGTGGCAGGCTGGCTGTAATCGCCTTGCCTTGATCGCTTGCCAGCACGTCGGCGGACATTTCGGTGAGGAAATAACCGGGAGCGATGGCATTGCAGCGGATGCGGTGGTCGAACAGGTCGGCCGCAATCTGCCGCGTCAACTGGTTGGCGGCTGCCTTCACGCTGCCATAGGACGTCACGTTCTTCATCACCTGCATGCCGGTGGTGGAGGTGATGTTGACGATCGCTCCGGGCTTGCCGGCGGCGATCAGGCGCTGCGAAAACTCCCGGGCCATGCGCATGGTGCCGGTGAAATTTACGTTGACCAGGTTGTTCCAGCTTTCGTCCGAGATGTCCTGGAACGGCGCGAAGTCGAGCTGACCGGCGCAGTTCACGAGCACGTCGACCAAGCCGAAGGCCCGCTCGGCATCGATGAAGGCGTGTTTGACGCTGTCGGTGCTGCCGATGTCGAGTTGCACGGCTACCGCCTTGCCGCCGGCAGCGTTGATGCTGGCCGCGACCGTCTCGATCCGATCGGTGCGCCGCGCGGCGCAGATCACCTTCGCGCCTGCTCCGGCCAGGGTGTGCGCAAAGCGCTCGCCCATGCCGGACGCCGCACCGGTGACCAGTGCGACCTTGCCCTTCATCGAAAACAGTTCTGCGATGTTCGTCAGCATCGTTTCTCTCCTTAAGGACGGCCCCGCATTTTCGGGTCGGTCTTGTCTGACCGATACGGATATTCGCACCGGACGCGCGCTATTCGTGAACGATCCCAGCGAGCCGGGGCTTGTTGCGGATGTGGGCCTCGACCAGCTCGGCGGCCAACTTCGAATCGCGCGCCACGATGGCCTTGGCGATCGCGCTGCGCTCCCGATTCAACTGTTTGGCGGCGGTCTGGGCCAGATTGGGAATGCCCTGCCAGAGATAGAAGTTCGACAGTCGCCGGATACCGCCGACCTTACCCTCCAGGAGCGGCGCGCGAGCCATGAGCCAGATCTGGTCGTGGTATCGGTCGATGTAGCTGATGTACGCCTTGCGGTGGTGCTGCGTTTCGAGCGAGGACAAATCGGTCGGCGGCGTGATGGCCAGCAGCTCCTTGCCCTCATCGTCCTGGTAACGCTCCGCGGCCATGGACACCACGGCGCTTTCAATCTTGCTCGAGATCAGAAAGAAGTCCTCGATCTCTCTCGATGACGGCACGACGACGCGACAGCCAACGTGGGGAATGACTTCCACATAGCCGCATGCGCGCAGATGGGAGATCGCTGCGCTGACCGGCTGGCGGCTGATGCCGAACTCTTCAGCCAGCATGTTGAACGACAGCATTTCGCCCGGCGCGTAATAGCCGAGCGTCAGTCGCTGCTCCATCATCGCGACGATCTGCCCGGCCTTTCCGGTCGGGTCCGGAACCTTGTTGCGGGAGCCGCCGATTTGAGCCGCGCCTTTGCCAAAGCCGGCACGGACGGATCGGCGAGAACTCTCGGCTAAGGACATCAAGAACTCCGTGTGTGGGCGAGGCCGCGCCGGTTGAGTGTGCAGTGGATGCAATCTAACATGTTGGCATGCCAATCTCGCCTCGCGAGAGTTTCGCACCCACCGATTCTGGAGAGCACCGTCCCATGTCGACCGTCGCCAGAGATTTCGCAGCGCCGCTGATTCAAGAACATCCCGTCTCGTTCCGGCGTTCCGATGAAGAACCCGCGGCTTCGCGCGTCACGGGCCTGTCGCGGGAAGCGCTATTCCGTCTGAAACAAGACATCGTCGGCAAGACCCTGGTCAGGAAGGAAGGCGAGGTCCACCTCGGCGCGAGGAACGTGTACACCGACAAGGAACTCTTCGAGCTCGAACTCACGCATCTGTTCGAGGGTGACTGGGTCTTTGCTGCTCACGAAAGCCAGATGCCGAAGCTGCATGACTTCATGACCATGAGCATCGGCCGGCAGCCCATCCTGCTGACGCGCGACGCCGATGGCGAGGTGCGGGGGTTCTTCAATACTTGCCGTCATCGCGGCGCGCGGGTCTGCCGCGAGAAAGTCGGCAATCGCAAGGTGCACATGTGCCGCTTCCACGGCTGGTGCTACGACGTGAAGGGTGCGCTCATCAATGTGACCGGCGAGAAGGAAGGCGCGTATCCGCCGGGCTTTGATCGCAAGGATTTTGGTCTGGTGCCGCTGCCGCGAGTGGAGAGCCATCGCGGCTTCGTCTTCGTGTCGCTGAGCGATGAGGTTGGGAGCCTGCGTGACTACCTGGGCGATGCCGCGAAGTTCATCGACCTGCTGGTGGATCAATCGCCCACCGGAGAACTGGAGGTGCTGCGCGGCGAAACCTCGTACACCTATTCCGGCAACTGGAAGCTGGCCGCCGAGAACGGCGTGGACGGCTACCACGTGCCGACCGTGCACCAGAACTACCTGATGACCGTGGCGCAGCGGGCCAAGGCCGCTACCACCGACACCACCAAGACTTTCGATATCTCGAAGTGGGGCCAGGGCGAGGCGGGATTCTTCGGCTTCGCCAACGGGCATGCGCTCTTGTACGGCCCCTACTTCAACTACGAGGACCGGCCGAGTTATCCGCTCTACGCGCATTACGAGAAGACCTTTAGCGGCGAGCACGCGGACTGGATCGTCAAGCGTTTCCGAAATCTGCTGCTGATGCCGAACGTGCTGTTGATGGACCAGATGAGTTCGCAAATCCGTCTGATCCGTCCGATCTCCGTGGACCTGACAGA
This sequence comes from Panacagrimonas sp., assembly GCA_052389915.1. GTDB lineage: Bacteria > Pseudomonadota > Gammaproteobacteria > Nevskiales > Nevskiaceae > Panacagrimonas. The sequence continues at coordinate 62,136 of JBQTHL010000080.1, read as the reverse complement.
GGTGGTGACCTGGTGCATTGCGCCCAGGGGCGAAGCAGCGGATGCGCGCGAACGGCGCATCCGCCAGTACGAGGATTTCTTCAACGCTAGCGGCATGGCCACGCCGGATGACATGGCCGAATTCCGCAACTGCCAGATCGGCTATGGCGCTTCTGCCGTGCCGTACAGCGATCTCTCGCGCGGCCAGACGCGCTGGGTAGAAGGCGCGAACGAAACCGCGCAGCGTTTCGATCTCAAGCCGCTGCTGAGCAGTTCGCAAACCGCCGACGAAGGAATCTACGTTGCGATTCTCGATCAGTGGAGACAGCGCATGAGCCGGGCTCTCGATATCGAAATCGAGAAGGCATCGGCATGAAGATTTCTGCGGAGACCTGGCACTCCGTGGTCGAGTTCCTTGGTGTCGAGGCCGTCGCACTCGACACGCGCGACTGGGATCGCTGGCTCGCGCTTTACACCCCGGACTGCACGTATTGGCTGCCCGCCTGGCGCAGCGAGGGCGAGTTGGTCGAGGACCCGAAGACCGAGTTGTCGCTGATCTACTACAACAACCGTGTCGGGCTGGAAGGCCGCGTGTTCAGGCTGCGCACCGGGCGCGTGTCCTCGGCGCAGGTGCTACCGCGCACCTTGCACATGATCAACCCCACTGCCATCGAACAGACTGATCGGGGCTTGAACCTGCGCACGCACTGGACTGTGCACTCCGCCTACGAAACCCGCGTCGCCACCTACTTCGGCTACGCGCTGTACGAACTCGTGCAAGACGATTCGAGTTGGCTGATCCGCTCGAAGAAGACCGTGCTGCTGAACGACCGCGTGCACGAAGTCCTGGATTTCTACAACGTGTGAGTAGCGTGACGAACAAGACACTGCGGCGCCCGATCATCGGAATCGTGCCGGGTGACCCGAATGGCATTGGCCCGGAAATTCTGGTGAAAGCCTGGGCCTCGAAATCCCTGCATCCGCACTGCCGTCCTCTCGTCATCGGAGACTCGTCCGTCATCGAGCAGGCGATCCGTCTCACCGGTCTCGATCTGGCCACACGCAGCATTTCGGGCGTGGAAAATCTTCCGGCCGATTACGGTGACAACGACAAGTTGATCGACGTTTTCGAGTCGGTCGAATTCCCGGCGGAAGCGACCCGCTACGGCCATGACATCGAGCAGGCCGGCGCTGTCAGCGGCGCCTGGCTGGATCACGCGGATCGGCTCGCGCGGCAAGGAGTGCTCGACGGCACCGTCATGGGTCCGATCAGCGCCAAGGCCATGGACATGGCGGGGGTTCTGTCTTCGGTCGCGAGCCACAAGCCGGGCGAGGAAACTTATCTCTTGCTGCGTTCTGGTGCTCTGGTCATCGCCCATCTCACCGATCATGTTCCCCTTCGAGACGTCTCGGCCGCCATCACACAGAGCGCGGTGCATCGCCTGATTGCGAGGCTGGCGCACGCGATGTCGGACTGGGGTCTGGGCGGAGGAAGAATCGGTGTCGCCGGCTTCAACCCGCACGCCTCCGGCCAGGAGGAGAAGCTCGCGATCTCGCCTGCCGTTACACAAGCGCAGGCGCAAGGAATCAACGTGGAAGGCCCTGTCAGCCCGGACTCGATTTTCCGGCACTGCATCGAAGGCAGGTACGACGCGGTGATCGCGATGTATCACGACCAGGGCCACATCGCGATCAAGACCTGGGGCTTCGCCGGCAACAACGTGGTTTTTCTCGGCCCGCCTTATGTGCACACGACCGTGGCGCATGGCGTGGCTTACGATCTCGCTGGAACCGGGCGCGCGGATCACTCGATGATTCAGAACGCCATCCTCAACGCGGCCTACCTGGCCGGTGGCCGCGGATTTCACGCCGAGTAGTTCGGGCCTTACGCACCCGCTTCGCGGGCGCTACTGCGAACTCCAGCCGCCGTCGATGGCCAGGGTCTGGCCGGTGATGAACGCACCGCCGGGACCGGCGAGGTGCACGACGGTTGCGGCAATGTCCTCGGGCCGGCCCAGGCGGCCGACCGGCGTCGCGGCGACAAAAGCGTTGTGCATCTCCGCGGTGATGTCACCGAGAATCGGCGTGTCGATGATGCCGGGGCAGATCACGTTGATGTTGATGCCCTGCGCGGCGTACTGCATTGCCGCCTGCCGCGATAACCCGATCACGCCAGCTTTGGCCGCAGAGTAGGTCATCAGGTTGGGCAGGCCGATCAAGCCGGCCAGCGAGGCCACGTTGACGATGCGCCCACCGCCCCGCTTAATCATCTGCGGCATCACCGCGCGCATGCCGAGCCAGACGCCCTTGAGATCGACGTCGATGACGCGCTGCCACTCGGCCTCGCTCTGCTCGATGACGCGGTCATCCGGCGAAACGACCCCGGCCACGCTGGCCAGGACATCGATACCGCCGTGCGCACCGACGACGTGCTTGACCAGCACTTCCCAGGCTGCGCTATCTCGCACGTCGAGCACATGCGCGCTGGACGGCAGACCCTCAGCAGAAATCGCGGCGGCGGTGGACTCCGCGCCCTTGACGTCGGTGCAGATAACGCGATGTCCGGCGCGGGCCAGCGCGATGGCGGTGGCGCGGCCGATGCCGGAACCGGCGCCGGTCACCAGGGCAACGAGTGGGCCTGAAGTCATGTCCGGTACTCCTTCGTAAGTCTCAATAGGACGCGAGTGGCACGCTGATTTCGCAAGTGTAGAGAACCGCTTCGGCCTTGGCCTTGCGATGTCCGTCATGGAAATCCGGCGCAACACAGCAGAGCAGGGTCTTGCCGTCGTCGCCGCCCAGCGCACAGGAATACAGCCCCCAGCCATTCGGTGCCTTCACCGTCTCGACGATCACGCCGCCCGGCGCGATGCGGCAGGCACGTCCGTTCAGCGCATCCGCGGCCCAGACATGGCCCTCGGCGTCGAGCGTGCAGCCGTCGGGCGCGAAGTCGGTTTGCAGCATCGTCGCGATGCTCTCCCATGACGGCGTCTTTCCGAGGCGTGCCCAGTCGTGTCGCCCGCTAAGCGAACCGTCCGCAGCGACGTCAAAAGCCAGCAGATTGCCACCGAAAGTCTCGGCAACAATCAGGGTGCGGCCGTCCGGCGTGATGACCATGCCATTCGGGAATTTCACGTCCTCCGCGACGATGCGGCAGCGCCCGTCCGTGTCCACCATCACCACCGCCGCGGGGGCTGGCGCGCCGCCGCCGAACAGGTCGAACCCGAGATTGCCGATGTAAGCGCGACCTTGCCGATCCACCACCATGTCGTTGGCGAGGCCTCCGGTGTAAGGCACCAGGTCGGCGTGCTGCGTCTGCCGTCCGTCCGGGTGCCGACGCAGCAGCTTGCGGTCGATCATGGACACGATCAGCAGCGAACCGTCCGGCATCCAGCCGAGGCCCGAAGGCTGGTTCGGCACGTCCGCGACGACTTCGGCGCGACCGCTCGTGTCGATCTTCAGGACGTGGTGCCGATAGAGATCGGAGACGTACCAGTGGTCCTCATGCCAGCGCGGGCCTTCAAAAAATTTTCCGCCGTCGAGTAGTTGCTTCATGGTTTTCCTCTCCCCAGATCGAAAATAAGTGTCGCCGCCCAGACAAGTTCTGCATAGGTTTGTCGCGGGCATAGCCGCGTTCATTTAAAACAAGCGCGCCCCTCCTACAGTTTGCTGCGCGAACGTCGTTCAAGACACGGGAAACACCGACTGCCATCGGAGCCGCCCGGCTGCCTGGGCTTGCAGCTCGCCGTAGAAGCGCCGCAGTAACTCGCGCAGGGCCGCTTGCCGCGCATCGTCAGGCGCGCAGGCGCGCAGCCCGCGCTGCAACTGCACCACCAGCGTGCTGCTCAGATTCAGGGCTTCGGCGTGAGCGCCGATTCGTTCTCGCAAGCTAGCGCCGTCGTCCTGCATGCGAAGACCCAACTGCTCGCAGCGCAGCGACATCGGCGCCAAGTCGGTGATTTTGAGCGCCTGCAAAGCGGCAACTCCCTCCAGGCACAAGGCGAGCAAGCGACGCCCTTCCTGCGGCAGTTGGCCGGGCAGCGCGTCGAGCTCCTCGCGCGCATCCGCAAGATTCTTGATCGCCGCACGCAACTCGCTGCGCAGGCTGCGCGGAACGGCATCGAGCACCTGGGTTTCGAGAAAACCCTGCACATCGGCCAGGGTCGTCAGGGCATCGCGGCTCATCGCGCTGGCTCTTCGTCGAGCGCGGCGAGCACCAGGCTGGCGAGCCGATGTTCGAGATGCGGCAAGGCGCGCGCGAGCTGAATCAGCATGGGTCGCGCGGGAGCATCCGGCGTCGCAGTCGCGAGCCCGCGCAGAAAAATCGCGGCGAGCTTGAGCAAGGAAAACACCTGCCAGAAAAACAGGCGTCGTTCGTCCACGACCGTACCGGAAGTCGCCGCGTAAGCCGCAAGAAAGTCCGGTTTCGCGAGCAGGCCTTTGACCAGGTCGTGCTCGGTGTCCCACAGCATGGTCCACGCAAGGTCTTCATGCGGATCGCCGAGATGCGCCAGCTCCCAGTCAATCACTGCTTGCGTGCGCCCCTCGCCGTACAGCAGGTTGTTGGCCTTGAAGTCGCCGTGCACCAGGCACAGCCGCGCGTTGGCGGGCGCCTCGGCGCGTAGCCAGTCGAGGGCGGCTTCCAGCAACGGGCTCGGTGGCGTTGCGGCTTCGATATCGGGCGCCCATCGCTCGATCTCGGCAAGCGCGACGTTACCTGTCGTCGGTGGGAACACTGTGCCGAGTTCGTGCTGCCAGTCCACCGCATGAATACGCGCAAGTACCGCAACCAGTTCCCAGCCGATGTCTGGTTTTGCGGCTGAGGTCTGCGCGAGCAGCTTGCGTACGTCGGTGCCGCTGGCGCGACTGACGATCATGAATGGCGATTGGAGCGGCGAATTCTCCATGACGCAGCACAGAGGCTGCGGTACCGGCAGGCCGAGACGATGGAGCGTTGCGAGTAATTGGAATTCAATGTCGAGCCGTACGTCCAGCGGGCTGGCTGCAAAGCAGCGGCGCAACACCAGCGGAACGCGGGACACGCTTTCGAGTTGCAGGTCGAAGGACCAGGTCTCGTTGGAACTGCCGCCGGTGAGTCGTGCGAGTCCGTGTACCTGCGCGGGTTTGCCGAACTGAGCAGCAAGATGGGTTGCGAGTTGCCGCGCCAAAGGTTCGTGCGAGTCGATGACGACCGCAGCATTCATTCGTGGAATCCGTACTTTGGGAACGCGCCGAACACCTGGGTTTCGAAGGTGCCGTAACCAACCTCACCGCTGTCCATCGTCATTCGGCACAGCACGTGTGTCGGGCCGATCCTGGCCGTCACCGCAGGATCGCGCAGGTCGTAAGCCACCGAACTCGACCAGTTGCGACCCATGTACTTGCCATGCCGCCAGTCGTCGGGACCGCCGTAGCCGGTGCCGGCGCGCAGGTAGGCGCGGCGCAACGGCTCCAGGGTGACGGTGCGGCGCGAGCCGTCAACGTCATCGAAGCTGACCTGGGAGTCGGCCAGCAACTCGCGCGTCTCGTGTTCAAATCTCAGTTGATGATCCGGGTTGCGCAGGTTCACCATCTCGCCGCCTCGCGCGAAGCTGGGCACGCGGCGCACCGCGGCCATCTCGCGCTCGCCCGAGGCGTGCTCGGCGAGATTGAAATGAATCGTCGCATCACAGAACTGCATCGGCGACCAGATCCACAGCGGCGGTCGCTGGTCGCCCATGCGATGCGCCTGCTGGATGCCCTTCGGTTCGCGCTCCAGACCGATCGAGCGCACGCCCCAGGAGCGGTCGCGCGCGCCCCAGGCGGTGGCGGGGTCGAGGTCGATGCGCTCGCCCTTGACGACGATATGGCCGCTCCAGGTACCGGTCTGAATCAGGCGCGTGGCCTGCTCCATCACGCGATTCATCACGCGGTTGAAAATCGGCGGCTCGTCGAACGCGGGCACGGCGCCGTTCCATTCCAGATCGAAGGACACCGCTTCGCCCGGATGTCCGCGCAGGCGGATGCGACGCAAGCCTTCGAGCACCTCGATATCGATCGGGCCGACACGAGTGGTGTTCATGCGGTCGAAGCCCAGTTCGCGCGAGCCGCGCGTCGTGGTCTGCGTGTCGCCATGGGCGACGCTTGCGAATGCGTCGATCACGCCGAGGTTCGGGTATACGCCCATGCCGATCATGAAGAACAGCGACTCGTCGCAGGCGTGCCCGGTGAAGAAGTAGCGGTCATAGAAGCGACGATCGCTCGTCGCCACGTGCAGCACGGGCTCGTGCGTCTGGTGAATCAGGAAATCGTCGGCGGGACCGATCATGAGAAGAGTGCTGAGAGCTTGTAGGTCGAAACTTTGGTCCGACTTGCGGGCCAGGATGTCGGGCTGAAGCCCGACCTACAACCCGACCTGGTGTTGAGCGCTCAGGCCGCGAGCCGCGTCTCCGCCGCACCCCAGGACTTGACCTCCGGCAGCACCTTCTGGCCGATCAGGTGCATGCTTCTTTCGACCTGCTCGTAGGGCATGCCGGCAAAGCTGACGATGGAGTTCCATTCGTAGTCGCCGATCACATCGCGGCGCTTGGCCAGCTTGTCGAGAATCTGCTGCGGCGTGCCCCAGGCCTGGTGCGCCACGTAGTCCGACACCGCCTTGTCCAGGCCCAAGGAATTGAGGAACTTGGCGGATTCGCCGTAGGCCTCGTAGCCCTTCAACTCCTTGTGGTAGTCCGCCATGAATTCGTAGTGCTTGAGGATGGACACGTAGTTGGCGGCCAGCCGCGTGCGCGCCACCTCTTCGGCGCGGCCCGCGTCCATGTCGCAGTACGAGAAGTCGATGAGCAGCGGCGGCGGCGCCTCGCGCTGGAAATTCTTCCTGAACTCGGCGCGGAAGATTTCGATATTCGGCAGATGCTTGTCCATCGAGAACTGCACGAAGGTCATCATGCGCGTGTCGAGCACGCCGATGGCCTTGGCCGATTCCGGCGACATCGCCACCGCGTAGAGACGGTCCTTCAGGCTCTGCGAAGGCCGCGGACGGATGGCCGTGCGCACCTGCGGAAAGTGCGGCCCATTGCCTTCGATGAAGCCCGTCTCCAGCGCCTTGATGATCATCTGCGCGGATTCGTCGAAGCGTGTGCGCGTCTCCTCCATCGGGATGCCGAAGGCCTCGTACTCCTTGCGCGCCAGCCCGCGACCGAAGCCGAGCAGATAGCGCCCGTTGCTCAGCGCATCCAGGGTCGTGATCTTCTCTGCGATGCGGATGGGCTGCGTCCACCACGGCAGGATGATGGCCGCGCTGCCCAGCTTGATGGTGTTCGTGCGCGCCGCGAGCCAGGTGAGAATTTGCAGGTTATCGACGCTGATCGAGTATTCCTCGAAGTGGTGCTCGGGGCACCAGATCACGTCGTAACCCACGCCTTCGGCCATCTCGGCCACGCGCAGTTCGTTCCGGATCATGTCGGCGTCCGACATGCTGTCGTGTAGATTCGGGAACATCATCATGTAGCCGACTTGCATGACCATCTCCTCAGCAAAGATCTCGATTGGGCCGGCCGTCGCGTGTTGCCGCGGTCGTTGGCTGAAGGTTATAGTCAACTATAATAACAACGCAAGAACCAACGACCGCGAGACCCGGTCAGCGAGAGCGAGCAGCGATCCCATGACGGATGTCGTCGAGCCCCCCAACATAGCAATTAACATCGTCGGTCCCGAGGCCATCGCCGATCCGCAGACTTTCTTCGGACGCCTGCGCGAGACGCAGCCGATCTACTGGGACGAGACCTACCGTTCCTGGGTCATCACCAGCCATGCGCACGTCTCGGCGCTGGTGCGCGATCCGCGCCTGTCCTCGGACCGGATCAATCCCTTCATCCAGCGCAAGCTGACCGAGCCGGATGTCGATCCGCTGATGCGCCAGGCTTTCGACATCCTCGCCGGCTGGATGGTGTTCCAGGACGATCCCGGTCACGCGCGGCTGCGCGTTCTGGTCAATAAGGCGTTCACCGCCAAATCCGTTTCCTTGTTGCGCGAGCGCTGCGCCGCGCTGTGCGACGAACTGCTCGACCAGGTGCCGATGGATCGCGAGTTCGACCTGATCGAAGCCGTTGCCGCGCCCCTGCCCTCGATCATCATCGCTGAGCGCCTGGGCGTGCCGGCCGAAGACCGGCTGCGCTTCGAGAGCTGGACGCGCAAGGTCGCGCCGCTGGTGTCCGGCGGTCTCGACGATCCGCGTCGCTACGACGGCGTGGCCGAGGGCATGGACGAGCTGGTGCGCTACTTCCGCGGGCTGATGCAGCGTTACACCGCGGCGCCGGAAGACAACCTCATCACCGACCTGCTGCGCGCACGCGAGAACGACGATTCGCTGTCCGAAGCCGAGGTCATCGCGACGCTCACGCTCGTGCTGTTCGGCGGCCACGAGACCACCGCGAATTTCATTGCCAACTCGCTGGTGGCCTTGCTGCGCCATCCGCAGCAATGGGCGGCGCTGCGCGACGGCAGGGCCGATCCGGCGCTGGCGGTCGAGGAACTGCTGCGCTTCGACGGACCCGGCAAGGCCATCACGCGCGTGGTCAGCGAAGCTTTCAGCTACCAGGGTTTTCATTTCAAGACCGGGGACCGCATCTTCCTGATTCTGGCGGCGGCCAACCGCGATCCGGCGGTGTTCGACGACCCGGACACGCTGCGCCTGGATCGCGACGGCATCCGCCGCCACATGGGCTTCGGCTACGGCACGCACTTCTGCATGGGCGCGCCGCTGGCGCGCCTGGAATCGAGCATCGCCATTCCCAAAATCGTTCAGCGCCTGCCCAAGATGCGGCTCGCGGACCGGCCGCTGGAATGGATCCCGGTGCTGCTGACGCGCGGCCAGCACGCGCTGCACGTGCACGCCTCCTGAGCGAGATGTGAGCAGCGAACTGCTACCCGCGCTCGACGGGCCTTACCCCGAATTCTGGACCGCAGGCGCGCGCGGCGAACTCCAGATTCTCTGGTGCGCGCGCTGCGCCTGCTATCTGCATCCCTCGCGCGAGCTGTGCCCGCATTGCCTGTCTGCAGAACTTGTCTCGAAGGCCATTGATGGCCACGCAACGCTGTTGTCGTTTACCGAGAATCATCAGGCCTGGCCGCAGGCGCCGATACCACCGTACTGGATCGGCATCGTCCAACTGGATGCCGCGGTCTCGGTGCGCTTGACGACGCGACTGGTCGGGACCGACAACACGACGCTACGCATCGGCATGCCGACGCAGGTGCGTTTCGAGAAACATGAAGATGTCTGGCTGCCGCTGTTCGAACCGCTGGACGGAATCTGCGCGCGCATCGCCGAGCCCACGCCGCATATCCATGTACGTCCGCGGACGCAGACCGACAAGTTCGAGGACCGCGTCGCGGTCACCGGCGTCGGCGCCTCGCGCATCGGCCGCAAGCTCGGTCGCAGCCCGACGGCGCTGAGCGTCGATGCCTGTCGCGCGGCAGTCGATGACGCGGGCCTGCGCTTCGCCGACATCGACGGCATCAGCACCTATCCCGGCAGCAGCGGCATGCCCGGCGTGTCCAGCGGCGGCGTGCGCGCCATCGAACAGACTCTCGGCTTGCGGCCGACCTGGCATTGCGGCGCGCAGGAGGTTGCGGGACAGACCGGCGCGCTGGTCGAGGCCATGCTCGCGCTCTCTGCCGGCCTGTGCCGCCATGTGTTGTGCGTAAGCAGCTTCGCCGAAGCCGGGCAGCCGTGGACTGCGCAGCACGGCGCGCGCATCGGCGGTGAATTGGCTTGGCGACTGCCGTTTGGCGCGATGACCCCGGCGAACTGGATCGCGCTGCACGCCACGCATTACCTGGCGCGCTACGGCGTGTCGCGCGAAACCCTCGGCTGGATTGCGATCAGCACGCGGCGCCACGCCATCGGCAATCCGGAGGCCCTGCATCGCACGCCACTGGATATGGACGCTTACCTCGGCGCGCGGACGATCTCGACGCCCTTTGGCCTGTACGACTGCGATACGCCCTGCGACGGCGCCATTGCCTTCGTGCTGTCGCGTCGCGAAACCGCCGCCGATCTGCGCCAGCCGCCGGTGCTGGTCGAGGCCGTCGGCACGCAGATGTCTGAGCCGCAGTTCTGGGATCAGGGCTCGCTGACGCATCAGGTCAATGTGTTCGGTCCGGCCGCGCATCTGTGGAGCCGCACGGATGTACGAGCGCGCGACATCGACCTGGTCTGTCTCTACGACGGCTTCACGTTCAATGCGATTTCATGGCTGGAAGCGCTGGGATTTTGCGGGCTCGGCGAGGCGGCCGATTTTGTCGCCGGCGGCACGCGCATCGCGCTTGACGGCGAGCTGCCGCTGAACCCGCATGGCGGACATCTTTGTGCTGGTCGCAGCAACGGCTACGGCCATGTTCGCGAAGCGGTACTGCAACTGCGCGGACAGGCGCAGGGGCGGCAGGTGCAGGACGCGCGGCTGGCAGTGACGTCCAGCGGCGGCGGCATTCCGGGCGGGTGCCTGTTGTTACGAAGCACGCCGTAGGAGGGGCGCAAGCCCCGACCGGCGCTCGCAATACGAAGCGGGATTGGGGTTTCGGGCGAGCTGTCGGGACTTACGCCCCTCCTACAAAGGCTGCACTGATGGAAGGAGAGACAAGCAGATGGACATCAAACGCCTGATGAGCCGCGCGGCGCTGCACTTCGCCGAGCGCGAAGCCGTGGTTCACGGCGATCGCAGGTTGACGTTCCGCGAGGCCTGGAACCGCGGCCTGCGCCTGGCCAATGGCCTGCTGGCCCTGGGCCTGAAACCAGGCGACCGCGTGGCCGTGCTGGAAGACAATTCCATCGAGGCGTCCGACATCTTCGCAGGCGCAGCGGCGGCCAACCTCGTGCGTGTGCCGCTATACGCGCGCAACGATCGCGACTCGCACGCCCACATGATGCGGCACACGAACTGCCGCGTGCTGCTGGTCAGCGAGAAGTACGCCGTCGACGTGGCCGGCATCGAGCGCGAACTGCCGGAGATGATGCGCGTCATCGTGCGCGACGCGGGCTACGAGGCTTGGCTCGCCGGGCAGAGCGACATCGAGTCCGACGTGCCGGTCAAGCCGGACGACTGGTTCATCATCCGCCATACCGGCGGCACCACCGGCAAGGCCAAGGCCGTCGCTTACTCGCACAAGTCCTGGCTCGCCGCGGGGCGCGACTGGTTCTACATTTTTCCGCCGGTGGAGCCGGGCGACAAATGCCTGCACGTGGGCGCCATCTCGCACGCCTCGGGTTATCAATATCTGCCCATCTGGCTGGCGGGCGGTTGCAACGTGATGGTCGATCGCTTCGAGGTGGACAGCACCACGCGCCTGATCGAAGCCGAGCGCATCAAGTACACCGTGCTCGCGCCCACCATGTTGCAGGCCATCCTGCGCGAACCTTCGGCGCGCGCACGCGATTACAGCAGCCTGCAATGCGTGCTGGTCGGAACGGCGCCGATTCAGGACGCCACCGCGCTGGCCGCACACGAACTGTTCGGCGACGTGCTGTTTCAGGGCTATGGCCAGACCGAGGCGCTGCCGATTGCGTTCATGGGTCCGCGCCAGTGGTTTGCAAAAATTGAAGGCTCCACGCCCTTGCGCGCCTGCGGCATGCCGCTGCCCTTCGCGATGGTGGAAATCTGGGACGAGGACAACCGCCCGCTGCCGCTCGGCGAGATCGGCGAGATCGTGGCCAAGACCGACGGCCAGATGACTGCGTTCTGGAACAACGAGGAGGCCACGCGCGAGCGCATCGTCGATGGCTGGATCAAGACCGGCGACATCGGTCGCATCGACAGCAATGGGTATCTGTATCTGCTGGATCGCGCCGACGACATGATCATCTCTGGCGGCTACAACATCTGGCCCACGGAGTTGGAGAACGTCATCGCCCATCATCCTGGGGTGCTGGAAGTCGCGGTATTCGGCGTGCCGCACGAGAAATGGGGCGAAACGCCGTTCGCGATCTGCGTGGTGGCAGAGGGCGCGCGCGTCACCGAAGCCGAGATCGTGCAGATGGTGGCCGACGGCCTGGGCAGCTACAAGAAGCCCGGCGGCGTGCAGATTCGCACCGAGCCGTTGTTGCGGACCGCCGTCGGCAAGATCAAGCGCAAGGCGATGCGGGAGCCCTATTGGGCGGGGCGTGATCGGCGCATTGCGGGGAGCTGAACCCGGTCCGTGTAGGTCGGGCTTCAGCCTGACTTGCCAGCCGGGATGTAGGGCTGAAGCCCGACCTACAGCTGCTCGCGGCCTGCGCTCAGCGCGCCCGGGCCAGCGCCAGCATGATCTGCTTGAGACGCGCGCGCAGGGCCGGCAGTTGCTTGGCGCGCACGAAGGGAGCCAGGTGCAGCAGCACACCTTGAACGAGATGGTCTTTCAGTTCCGCATCGGTGATGTCGCGGTGCACCCACAGGTCCAGCACGCCCAGGATGTGCGCCAGCAGGCCGGAGGCCACCGCGTCAGCTTCGTTCTCGTCCATCCAGCCCGCGGCCACCGCCGCGTCCAGCGAAATACGCCAGTACCCGTGCGAGCGCAGAAGAAACTCGGGCCGCGATTTCGGATCGATCACGCCGAGCAGGAAGCGGTATAGCGGCCGCAACTGCTTGGGGTTGTCGACGAATACATCGACTGCCGCCTGCGCCGCCAGCACCACGCGCTCGACCGGATCGTTGGACTGCTGCGCCAGCGCCCGCGAAAAGAATTCCTTGAGCGAGCGCAACAGCAGTTCGTATAGCAGGCCTTCCTTGGTGCCGAACAGATTGAATGGAGTCGCCGGGCTGACCTCCGCCTCGTGCGCAAGCGCGTTCATCGTGAAGTCCGTCCCGCCGGTTCTGCGGATCAGTTTCTCCGCCGCACTCAGAATGCGTGTGCGGCGCTGCGCCATCTGTTTTTCACGCAAAGACATCGGGGTTTGTTCGCGGTGAGTGCCGGGGTAAAGCATCTGGCGGGATTTCGAGGATTATCCCGGAATACCGGACAAGACCGTAGCTGCACTTCAGCAACTGCTCCCGCGGCGCCTGCATCATCACCTTGCCGCTTTGCCTTCAACTCGGCGGTGCTGCTCTCGCCGTGCCGTAGATAGCGAGGTGGCGAGATCCGGTCCGGTGCCATCGCGGGGACTTTGCCACGTCGTCTCGCATCCAGAAGGATGGCCCGATTGGCTTCGGAGGGGATGAACGGATCGCCGAACGAAGGTGAATGCGTCCGGTCGGCATTGCTTCTGCGGCGTTGCCATGCGTTAATTTAATTCATACATGAACCATATTCGTAACGATCATGAAAGGATCTGAGCGGCTTACCCAAGTAGCGGTTAGTACGCCCCTGATGGGACGGGCGCTGCCGGAGTTATCGATGCCGGGAACCGTGATGGTTCGCTTGCTGCGCATCACCCAGTTCGGGCTCGGCAATTTTTTCGAGCCGGTGTTCCGCTCGATGGGGTTGACCGAGCACACGTTTCATGTGTTGTGCTTGCTGGTGGCGAACGAGAGCGGCTCGGCCTCGCCTGGCGAGCTGAGCGAAATGGTCGGCACCAGTCGCGCCAACATGACCCGGCTGCTCGAAGAGTTGATCGACGATGGGTACGTCGTCCGCAGCATCGATCCGCGCGATGCGCGTCGTCACGTCATCACGATCACGCCGGGAGGTCGCACCAAGGCGCTGGATGCCGCTCCGCAGCTACGCGAGCCGATCGAAAACGCTTTCTCCGATCTCGGCGACGACGAGTTCGCGATGCTGGAGCGCGTCCTCCGCAAGCTGATCGTGTCGTTGGACAAGAGCCCGCGCAGCCTGCGCATGGCCGCCTGAGCCGCTTTCGCACAAGACCGCCAGTCCGGCCGGCGTGAACCGGTTTCCTCTTAGGAGAAATCCCGATGTCGAAGAAGGTGCTGTACGAGAAGAAGGGTGAGGTCGCCTACGTCATGCTCAACCGTCCCGAGTGCAAGAACGCGGTCGACTACGAGACCCACCTCCTGCTTTGCGACGCCTGGAAGGATTTCCGCGACGACCCCGATCTGCGGGTTGCTATCCTGACCGGCACCGGCGATGCCTTCACCGTCGGCGCACTCTGAGAGGAGGACCGACATGGGCTACAAGTCGATCTACCGCGCCGACCTCTTTGCAGGCCAGGTCTTCATCGTGACCGGCGGCGGCAGCGGCATCGGCCGCTGCACCGCGCACGAACTCGCGGCGCTCGGCGCCACTGTCGCTATCGTCGGGCGCAAGTTCGAAAAGCTTGACGCCGTCAAGGCCGAGATCGAGCAGCAGGGCGGCCGGGTGACGACGCACGTCTGCGACATCCGCGAGGAGGCGATGGTCGGCGAGACCATCGACGCCGTCCTGGCGGCACACGGCCGGATCGACGGCCTGGTCAACAATGCCGGCGGCCAGTACCGCATGCCCGCGGAGGACATCAGCACCAAGGGCTTCGAAGCCGTGGTCCGCAACAACCTCGTCGGCGGTTTCATCTTCATGCGCGAGACCTACAAGCGATGGATGAAGGCCAACGGCGGCGCGATCGTGAACATGATCGCGGACATCTGGGGCGGCTGGCCCAACTACGCGCACTCGGCCGCGGCCCGCGGCGGCATGTGGACGCTCACCGAGAGCGTGTCGTCGGAATGGGCCAGCTACGGCGTGCGCGTGAACGCGGTGGCGCCGGGCTGCATCGCCAGCAGCGGGCTCGACACCTACGAGCCGGAAGCGCAGCAGTTCTTCCGCGATATTCCGAAGACGATCCCGCTGCAGCGCTGGGGCAATGCCTCCGAGATTTCCAGCGCCATCGTCTACCTGCTGTCGCCCGGCGCGGCATACGTCACGGGAGCCTGCATCCGCATCGACGGCGGTTCGCCCAACGCGCGCGTCTGCTGGGGCCCGCTGCGCCAGGAGTGCAACTCCGAGGCCTTCGACGGCTTTCACCTCGAAGCGCCACCCAAGGTACTGACCGAAGGACCGAAGAAGCATTCGAGCCGCAAGGCCAAGGTCTGAGGCCTGTGACGAACATGGCCGACGCAAAGCCTTTGCCGGACTTCACGAACGAGACGGTGCTGCGCGAGCGGCTGCTCGCGTATCTGAAGCGCGAGACCGGCAAGGCCTGGACGCTCGGCGCTTTCACTCGCTATGCGGTCGGCTTTTCCTGGATCACGTATGGGTTCAGCGCACGCGAAGACGGGTCTGCGAAGGAGCAGGGTCTGATCCTGCGCCTCGGTCCGTCGTACGGCCTGTTCGCGCCCTACAGTGCGCACCCGCAGCACGCCGCGCTCAAGTTGCTGGAAGGCACGAAGGTGCCGGCGCCACGTTCGTACTATTGGAACGACGATGCCTCCCTTCTCGGTGCGCCGTTCTTCATCGGCGAGCGCGTGGCGGGTTCGGCGCCGGTACCCTGGGTCAGCGACAGCACCGCCGGTTTCGAGGAAAGCTATCGGCTGAGCATTGGCCAGCAGTTCGTCTCCGCGCTGGCCGGCCTGCACACCTGCGAATGGCGCGGCAAGGAAGGATTCGCCGGTGGCGGCGCGACCTGCGAAAACGCTGCGATCCGCCTGGTCGAGGAATGGGAGCGCAACCGCGAACGCTGGGCGCTCAAACCCCACCCGATGCTGACCTGGGCATTCCGCTGGCTGCGCCGGAACCTGCCCATCGCGCCTAGAGTGAGCCCGATTCACGGCGACTATCGCCTGGGCAATTTCCTCGAGCAGGACGGCCGCATCACGGCGATCCTCGACTGGGAACTGGTGCACCTCGGCGATCCGCACGAGGACCTCGGCTGGGCCTTCCTGCCGCAGTACACCGGCGGGTCCGGCCTTGTCTGCCGGCTGTTGAAGAAGGAAGACTTCATCGCGCAGTACGAGCGCGAGGCGGGATTCAAGGTCGACCTCGCATCGCTGCATTTCTACCTCGTGTTCTCGTTGGTCAAGCTCGCCATTACGCACATTGCCGCGGTGCGCTGTTACGAGGAAGGGCGGTTCAACGACATGCGCATGCCGGCGATGGGCACCCAGATTGCGCCGGTGCTGCGCCAGATCTCCAAGATGCTGCCGGTGGGAGCCCTATGAATAACTCGCTCGAGCGGCTGATCGAGGGTATGTCGGCCACCTTGCGCAACGAGGTCATTCCGCATGTCGGCACCGAGTTCGCGCGCGGGCAGGCCTTTGGCGTGATCTACCTGCTCAACAGCATCGGCCTGCGCGCGAACTGGTCGCCGGAGTTCGTCTTCGGGCAGATCGCCGCCCAGTTCGCGTTGCGCGAGGCGCTCGCGCCGCTGCTGGCGGGCACGGATGCGCCGGCCCTGCCGCAGGCTGCGGACGCGGGCCTGCGCGTGAAGGACCTGGAAGCCGCGCGTGACGAGAACGAAGACCGCATCTGCGCACTGATCGTGTGGCACGGCACGGCGCCACTGGAGGCGGGCAAGGCCGCCGCCATCGAGACGCAACTGCGCGCGTACATGGATCGGCAGCTCAAGTGGGAATTGCAGACCTCGGCCAAGCCGATGTTCGCCGAAATGTCGAGCGGATCGGAATAGAACGAGAACACACATGCTGACCGCACAAGACGACCTGATCGGTCACCAGTTGCCGACGACCTTCGACCACGTCGGCAACAGCGATCCTTCCTGGATGGAACGGCTCTGGTACACGGGGCATCCGAAGTCCGGCGACCTGATCTTCGATATCGGCCTGGGATACCACCCGAACCGCAACGTGATGGATGCGTTCGCCGGCGTCACCGTCGGTACGAAGCAGATCAACTTCCGCGCCTCGCGCCGGCTGCGGCCCCATCCAACGATGAGTCCGTTGGAGACGACTGTCGGTCCGCTGAAGATCGAGGTGCTGGAAGGCCTGCGCCGTCATCGCCTGAGTCTCGCCCCGAACGAATCGGGCCTAAGCCTCGATCTCGAATTCCTCGGCACCTTGAACGCGCACGAGGAAGAACCGCATTTCCGTCGCCGCAACGGCCGCATCACCGAGCACATGGCGCGTGGCCAGCAACTCGGTGCGTACTGCGGCTGGATCGAGGTGGACGGTCAGCGCCGCGCGATCGAACCGCAGGGCTGGCTCGGTCAGCGCGACCACTCCTGGGGCATCCGTGCCGAGATGCGCACGGACGAGGCCCTTCCGCCGGTCACGTTCTACCCGCCGTTTTTCTACGCCTGGACGACAGTGCAGTTCACGAAGAAGGGCCTGCACGTGTTCTTCAAGGAGCGTGCGCCCGGTGAGTTCATCTATCTCTCCGGCGAGGAAGTGCTGCCCCTGGGCGAGAAGCCGCAGGCCGGCAGGCGGATGGCAGGCGTGAGTCACGAGATTCAGTGGGCGAACGACCCGCACGGGCAGACCGTGGCCAGCGCCACGTTCGACGTGAAGCTGGACGACGGATCGCAGCGCCTGCTGTCGATCCGCACGCTGCCGGCGCGGTACTTCCTCAAGGGCGGTCTGTACGGCGGCCTCAATGGCTGGTTCCACGGGGACGACAAGGGAAAGCTCCACGTCGAGCACGACCGCTGGAATCTGGAGGACCCGGCAACCCGCAAGCTCGCGCGCACGCTGTGCGATCACGCGATCGAGGTGCGGATGGGTGAAGAGTTGGGTTACGGAATCATGGAATACGGCGTGGGCAAGGGTTACGCCCGCTACGAGCAAGTACAGCAACACCCGCCGATCTGATTGCGCGCGGCGAGTAAGGTACAGGGGCCGGCACGCGCAAGCCGGTCGGAGCGAGAAAAAGGTGAAGTCATGAGCGACTATCTGAAGTTCTGGCTGATTCCCAATGGGATCGTGGCGGCCGGCATCGCCGGCTTCGTGCTCGGCGGCGACTGGGTGTGGCTGGGCATCGCCACGTTTCCCGTCCTGGCCTTCGTCGACAGTTTCCTGCCGCGCAATATGCGGCCGCGACAGATGCCGAGCGGCTTCTGGTCCACGGCGCCGGTCTGGGTGGGTGCGATCGGATCGTTGGCGATCTATTTCGTCGCAGCTTGGCGTTTGTCGGTCGATACGCTCGGCACCTCGCAGATCGTCGGCAGCTTCCTGTCGCTGATGTGGATCTCGGTCGTCCCCGGCGGGCCGGCGGCGCACGAGCTGTGGCATCGCCGGCACGTACCTTCGCGTCTGCTGGGCCGCATCACCCAGATATGCATGTTCGATGGCATCCGCGACATCGGTCACATCGCCGGGCACCACATCGAGGTGTGCACGCCGGATGACGGCGACACCGCGCCGCGCGGGCAGAATCTCTACTGGTTCGCGCTGCACGAGCTGTACGTGAGCTTCAGCATCGGATTCAAACTGGAGAACCAGTCGCTGAAGAAGCGCGGCCTGAGTTTCTGGAACTGGCGCAACCGCACCTGGTCCTGGCTGCTCGTGCAGATAATTTTCCAGGGTGCGATCTTTGCCGTCGGCGGCTGGCCCGCGGTGGCGCTCACCGTCGCCGGCATGCTCGCGGCGCGGCTGTGGGTGGAGTCGTTCAATTACTTCCAGCACTACGGCCTGATCCGTCTGCCGGGTGCGAGGATCGGCAACCGCCACGTGTGGAACCACATGAGCGAGCTGTCGCGTGTCGTGTCCTACGAGATCACGAACCACGCAGGGCATCACCAGGATTCGTACATGCCTTACAACAAGCTGGTGCCGCACCAGGACGCGATCCCGATGCCGAGCCTGTTCACCTGCTTCTTCGTCGCCCTGATTCCGCCGCTGTGGCACCGCCGGATCATCATGCCGGCACTCAAGCGCTGGGATCTCGAATACGCCACCGCAGAGGAGCGCGCGCTCGCCCGTGAGCAGAATCGCCGCGCCGGCTGGCCGGACTGGATCGGAGAGGCCGGGGACCGGGCCGGCAAGGCTGCGACCGCGGGTTGCTGAGCCCTCGATGTGAAGCAGCAACGTCGACCCCGAACCCGCATGCTGCCGAAATCGACCGATCCGACACCCCATGATCCCGATCGAACAACAACAGGCGCTCGTCGATGCCGCGCGGCGGTTCGCATGCGGGCGACTGCGGCCCGGCGACCAGCAGCGGGAGCGCCGACTCGAGGCCCGGTCGGCTCGGCGAGGAACTGGCATACGGCTCGGCGCGCTACGCGCTGCTGGCGGTTGCCGAGCAGCACCTTTATTGATCTACGAAAAAAACCGTCGCTCGCGCCAGTGCCTGACTGGATCGAATGCTGGACCCTGACTATGAACCGTTCCACCGAAGAGGCCCGACCATGAGCGCCCGACCTGAAGCCCCGCCGGCTCCGCCCGCCAAACCGATCGCCGAGTGTGGCGTGGTGGTGCTCGGCGGCACCGCCGGCGTCGGCTTCGAGACCGCCGCGCAGTTCGCCGAACAGGGCGCGAGAGTGCTGATTCTCGGCCGCAACGACGAGCGCGGGGCCGCGGCGGTCGCGAAGCTGCGCGAGCGTGCCCCGAAGGCCGAGATCGGCTTCGTGCGCGTGGACGCGACGATCGCCGCCGAGGCTGTGCGCGCCGAGTCCGAGTGCCGCCAGCGGCTCGGCGGCATCGACGTGCTGGTCAGCACCACCGGCCCCAGCGCGCCGCCGCGACTGATGCACAACATCCCCATCGAGGACCTGCGCCAACGCATCGAGGAGATCATGCTGCCGCCGCTGCACATGGTTCATGCGGCGCTGCCCGACATGCGGCGGCGGCGGGGTGGGGCGATCGTTGTCGTGGCATCCGATGCGGGCAAGATTCCCACGCCCGGCGAGACGATGGTCGGCTCGGCGATGGGCGCGATCCTGATCTACTGCAAGACCGCCGCGCTGGAGGCCAAGCGCGAGAACGTGCGCATCAATCTGCTCACGCCTTCGCTGATCGCCGGCACGCCCGGTGCTCGGCTGATCTTCAACGAGCCCTTCAGCGCCAAGATGTTCGAGAAGGCCTCGTCGATGGCCCATCTCGGCGTCGCGGATTCGGCCGACCAAGCGGCGATGATCCTGTACCTGGCGAGTCCCGTGGCGGCGCGCATGACGGGACAGGCCATCAGCATCAATGGCGGCATCTCGGTGTCCTGATGAGCTACGAGACCTTCGAGCTCGTCGTCGACGATGGACTGGCGCGCCTGACCCTGGCACCGCCGGACGCAGGTAACGCCTTCACCGAGACCTGCTGCCGCGAGCTGGCGCTCGTCGCAGACGACCTGGGCCGACGCCGCGACGTGCGCGCGGTACTGCTGCGTTCGCGCGGGCGCATGTTCAGTGTCGGCGGTGACCTGTCGATGTTTTCGCGTGACCTGGACGACGCCGCCGGCGCGGTCTTGCGCGGCACCTCGGGTCTGCACATGGGCTTGTCGCGGCTGCGTCGGCTCGATGCGCCCCTGGTGGCCTGCGTGCATGGCACGGCAGCCGGCGGAGCCGTTGCCCTGCTGTCGAATTTCGATTTCGTGTACGCCGCGCGCTCCGCGAAGTTCAGCGCGGCCTACATCCATATCGGATTCACCTGCGATCTCGGAGCCTCCGTGGGACTGGTGTCGCGCATGGGGCTGCCGCGTGCGCGCCGTTTCCTGATGCTGGGAGAGACGCTGACCGCGGAACAGGCGCATGCCGTGGGTCTCGTCGACGAACT
This sequence comes from Panacagrimonas sp., assembly GCA_052389915.1. Taxonomy (GTDB): domain Bacteria; phylum Pseudomonadota; class Gammaproteobacteria; order Nevskiales; family Nevskiaceae; genus Panacagrimonas. The sequence goes on along the minus strand of JBQTHL010000080.1, from coordinate 41,617 downwards.
GTGCGAAGACGACCGGGTTCACGTGCAGGCGGAGCAGATGGCGCTGCGTCTCAGCCGGGGACCGACGAAGGCCTACGGCGAACTGCGACGCCTGCTGGCAGCAGCCGCATGCACGCCGTTCGAGACGCAGCTCGAGAACGAGGCGCAGGCGCTGGCCCGCGTGGCCGTATCCGCGGATGCGCGCGAGGGCATCGCCGCGTTCGCGGAGAAACGCAAACCGAGTTTCAGCGGACGCTGACGCCCGATCACAGCCGAGGACCGACCCGATGTGGCTCTATTCCGAGATTCGTTCGCACGGCGATATCCCGCGCCATTACGCCCGCACCACGCCGAATGCCCCCGCGCTGATCGGCGCGCAGGGCCCGATCAGTTGGAAGGAACTGGACCTGCGCACCAACCGCATCGCGCATGCGCTGCAAGGGCTCGGTGCGCGCGCGGGAGATCGCGTCGCCATCCTGTGCAAGAACACGCCGATGTGCCTGGAGGCGATGTTCGGAGCCAACAAGATCGACGCCACGCTGTTGCCGCTGAACTGGCGACTGGCCGCGCCTGAACTGGCTGCGGTGCTGGAGGACGGACGACCACGCGTGCTGATCGCCGATCGCGAGTACGCGGAGACGGCAAAAAAGATCGCGCCGTCGGCGAGTGGCGACTGCCGCGTCGTGCTTTACGACGCCGACGCTCCGGGCACCTCGGAACTCGACGCGCTGATCGCGAAGGCCTCGGCAGAGGATCCCGGCGTCGAGGTCAACCCGTGGAACTCCTGCATCCTGATGTACACCTCGGGAACGACCGGCCGTCCCAAGGGCGTGCAGCAGTCGCACCAGGGCCACCTGTTCCTGCGCCTGTGCGAGCACCTGGAGCCCTCGTTCCAGTACCGCCCGACGGACCGCATGCTGACCGTGATGCCGCTGTTCCACGCCATGGGCCTTAGCTTGTCGCTACAGGCCTTGTACAACGGCGTGGCGGTGGCGACCTACCCGATGCCCGATCCGGTGCAGTTGTCGCGATTGATCACCGAAGTCCGTCCGACGGTGCTGCCGCTGGTGCCCACCGCCGTCCAGATGCTGGTGGATCACCCGGAGACGGGCGCCGCGGATTTGTCCTACGTGCGCATGGTGATCTACGCGGGCTCCTCGATCACGGTTCCGGTGCTGCAGCGCGCGATCAAGCGCCTGGGCTGCGAGTTCATCCAGTTCTACGGGGCTACCGAGACCAGTTGCGGCGTCACCTTCCTGCGACCCAAGGACCATCGGCTGGACGACGAGCTGCGCCTGAAGTCCTGCGGCGCACCGCTGCCGCTGGTGGACATCAGGGTCGTCGATGGCGAGGACAACGAGGTGCCGGTGGGGCAGGTGGGTGAGTTCCTGATCCGCTCGCCGTCCTTGAGCACCGGCTACCACAACCAGCCGGAAACCACGGCCGTCGCGTTCCGCGGCGGCTGGTACCACTCGGGAGATGCGGGGTATCGAGACGCCGAGGGCCTTCTGTACATCGTCGATCGGGTCAAAGACATGATCGTCAGCGGTGGCGAGAACGTGTACTCCACCGAAGTCGAACAAGCCGTGCAGAAGCTGGACGGAGTCCAGCTCTGCGCCGCAGTCGGCCTGCCGGATTTGAAATGGGGCGAGCGTGTGACGGTCGCGATCGTTTGCCGGCCGGAGGCGCAGATCACCGACGCGCAGGTGATCGCCCACTGCCGAGAGCTGATCGCAGGCTACAAGGTGCCCAAGCAGGTCATCTTCGTCGACGCGCTCCCGATGACGCCGAGTGGCAAGGTGATGAAGAAGACCTTGCGCGAGCAGCTGGCGAACGCGGGTGCAATGGCGGGCTAGCGCGCGCCCGTCGTGTGGCATTCACGGCTCGCGATCCTGCGCGATCTGGGGACGGCGAGTGCTCCAAGTCGGCCCGTTCCACGATTTGGGCGCGGAGGATCGATTGCCCGAGAACGGACGGTCGCGACCGTCGGGGCATGGCACTCCGTCCAAAACCGCAGCTGGGGATCGACTCTCGGCGAGGCCGCAGCGAGCGATGGCGCCGGGCTGGAGCGAAATCCATGGTGGTTCCATGGATTGAGTGAAGCCCAGGCCAGCGCCGCGAGGGCCGTCTAGAATCGATGGGCGGTAGCAGCCAGCCACCGTTTGGGTGAGGCCCCCCAGGGAAGAAATTCATCGTGGCTCCACAAGTCAAAGGGCTGATCAAGCGACCAACTGCGGTTTCGAGGTTGAAAGGACATCTGGGCGATACGCGTGCGGCTTCAACCCGAGAAGTGGATCCGAGAGCCCGCAATGTTCAGCCTTGCCATCGATAGCAAGCTGTGTGCGCGTGACGAACCTATTCCCCATTTCACAGCGCTGTAACGCTGCCAAGCGCTCGAGCCACGCCGCTCACTCCGTCAAGCGCCCGTTGTATTCGCGTTCCAACTCGTCCGGATTCTTCAGGGCCAACCGCGGAAACGCCAGCAGCAGCCTTTCGATCCCGCCACGCGAGGCGGACTCGCCTAGCAGGGGCCGGATCCGTGCGCCGACATCACCCGATTCGTCCCGGGCTGTCCCCTTGGTGTTGGCGTCCGGTGCGCGAATCAGGCCCATATTCCATTCCTCGAAGAGCCGCCCCGGCGCCGGTTCATCGAGGATGACTGTTGGCGCGCGTTGGAAGTTGACCCCAGGTCAGTTTTTGCGGGCGCCAACAGAATTTCGCCCCAGGTCGCCGGCAAGGCTGGTAATTCGTTAAGAGAGTCGCTCGACCTATTTGCTGAGCCTACAGCGCAGAGTCGGTATCAGCTTAAGGCGCAGCTGAGAGCCCGCGCCTCGCAAACGCCATTCAGATCGACGATCAGTCGCATTAGTGACTGTACCGTCGCAGATATTTTTGGGTTCGCAGCCTTCCTTATGGCGGTCGGCAGCGCGCAATGCCCCCGGATCGTGATGTTTCGCGAGTCTGCGCAGTAGCATCAGGCGCGTGTATTGTAAGAATTTGTAAATACTACAAAAAATACTCTAATGTCGCGCCGGGGACGCAGATTTAATGTGCTCTGAGGACCGATTTTAATGTTCGGGGACCGTGACTAATGTCTGTCGACAACCGCTGTGAGCAGGCGAATGGGTTGGTCAATGGGGAATCTTATAAATCATTGACTTGCGAAATGTCACTGCGTTCTGCGAAAACGTGGGCGTTTTGTCTATAAACACGCGTTGCCAATTTAGTCTGCAAAAACCGGTCACGGGACCTTCGAACCGGCCCTCGCCATTAAGGAACGTCGAAGATGGTCTGCCAATCGCACGGAGATCCGTTGCTGAAGGGCTCACCGTCATCCTCGTTGCCTTCCCAGGACCCCATGAAATCCTCCGCTTGGCCGGGCCTCATAAAAAGAGCCAGATGAAGAGGGCGCTGGATACTCCGCTGCATGTAGCGCAGTCGCCTCCAGTCTTCATCATCCCGGAAGGAAAGTCCTTCGCCTGGTCGAAGAGATCGTGGTGACGGCGCAGAAGCGTGAAGAGTCGCTGCAGGAAGTTCCTATCTCCATCCAGGCCTTCAGCCCCGAATCGCTCGATGCGCGCGGCGTCACGCAGGTCACGGGGCTCGGCGAGGTGGTGCCTGCCTTGCAGTTCACCGACGTGGTGGGCTTCACGCTGGTGTACCTGCGCGGCGTGGGTACGGACTCGTTCTCGCCCTCTTCCGATCCGAGCGTCGCCACCTACATCGACGGCGTGTATCTGCCGGCAGGACATGGTGTGCACCAGGAACTGGGCGGCATCAAGCGCGTCGAAGTGCTCAAGGGACCGCAGGGCACGCTGTTCGGGCGCAACTCGACGGCCGGCGCCATCAGCATCGTCACCAACGAACCTTCGCGTGACGAGCCGACCGTGAACACGGAGCTGTCGGCGGGCGACTATTCCTCCTACGGCATGAAGGTGGACTTCAGCACACCGCTCACCGACTGGATGTCGATCGGCGTCGCTGGCCTGTACCGCACCGCGACGCCCTACAACGACCAGCTCCAGTTTTCGGACCAGGATTACGTCTCCAAGGCCGCGCGGGCCAAGCTCAGTTTTCATCCTTCGGAGAATTGGCAGCTCGGTCTGACCTATCTCGGTACCGGCCAGATTTCCTACGCGGGCACGACGTCCGAGAACACCGAGCCCAGCCAGCTCAGCCGGGCGCTCGGCATCCAGCCCAGCGAAGAAGATCGCGAGTCTCCGCAGGATGTCGAAGGTGTACTGGACAGCGGCCAGCGAATTTTCTACGGCAATCTCGACTGGAGCCTGCCGCGTGTCGATCTCAAGCTGATCGGCAGCAAGGTCAAGAACAAGACGCGCTTCGCGCAGACCGACTTCGACGGCTCTGCGCAGCCACTCGCCGCATTCAACGCTTTCGGCAATTTCGCCAGCTACAAGACCGGCGAGCTGCAGATCCTGTCCAACGACGAGACCTGGCTGGCGGATCAGTTCGAATGGGTTGCGGGTCTCTACTATCTCGAGAGCACGGCGGCCATCGCCGATGCCTACCTGTTCCTGGCGCCCAATGTCGTCCCGGCGCTGCTCACCAGCGCCGGTGGTGGCGAGCCGCTGCCTCCCGCTGTGCAAACATTCTTCGATCAGCTGGGTGACCTTCCGCTGCTCCAGAACACACCGCTGTCCAACGAGGGCATCGGCCTGCAGTTCAACGGCATTCTGGGCACCAAGAGCCGCTCGGCCTTCGTGCAGGGCACCTGGAGTTTTTCCGACCGCCTGAAGCTCACGCTCGGCGGCCGCTACCAGAAGGAACGGCGTTTCCTCATCCAGTCCGACAGCAACCTCGGCGTGCCGGCTGGCGGCACCGCGCCGCTGCTCAACTTCCCGCTGGAGAGCTCCACCAGCAGCAACTTCTCGCCCAAGGTGGTGCTCACCACGTTCCCGCTCGAAGACACGATGGTCTACCTGTCCTGGTCCAAGGGGTACAAGAGCGCAACGTACAACATCATCAGCATTTACCAGGCGGGCGATTACGTCGAACCGGAAGAAGTGACCTCGTACGAGCTGGGCATGAAGTCCGATTTCTTCGGCGGCCTGCTGCGCCTCAACGCCGCAGTGTTCCAGACCGAGATCAAGGATCTGCAGACCGGCTTCGTCTCGCTCCTGGCGGGCGGCGCAGTGACCTTGGAAAACGCCGGCAAGGCGCGCATTCGCGGTGCCGAGTTCGATGCCATTCTCACGCCCTTCCCCGAATGGAATCCCGGTCTGGCCGTGACCGCCAACGGCGCGTATCTCGATTCCGAGTACCTCAGTTTCACCGACGGCAGCGGCTTCCGCGAGGAAGATGGAGTGTTCGCCGACAACCTCGACTTCACCGGCAACGAGATCGTGCGCGCTCCTGAATTCTCAGGCGGCGCCTCGCTGGTGCAGACCTTCAGCGCCACATCGAATTCCGATATCGAACTGGGCCTGGACTACTACTACAACTCCGGCTTTTTCTACGTGCCGCAGAACACGGTCGATGAGCCTTCTTACTCACTGCTCGGAACCCGTGTCAGCTACTTCTTCAGTCCCTGGGACCTGCGCGTCACGGCATACATGACCAATGCGCTCGACGAAGAACACCGCCTCGCGCGCTTCCAGACCGACTTCGGCGTGAACACCACGCTGGCAGCTCCGCGACAGTACGGCGTGCGCGTCGCCTGGGAGTTCTAGCAGCTCCCCGTTCCGAGTGCCCTCAGGCCGTCCCGTCCGCCTGCTGACGTGTGATGGCCTTGAGCATCTGCCGCGTCAGCGCCGTGTACCAGATGCCGTAGATGCTCAGCGGCAGCCAGAACGTGAAGAAGCCGTTCCAGGCGAAGGGCCCGGTCTTGAAGATGATCGCGAGGGTGCCGAGTTCTGCGCAGGCCAGCATCCACAGCGTGAGATAACCGAGCCAGCGCGGGAACGGCGAGTTCTTCGCACCGGCGTTTTCGCGGCTCAGGCTGATGACGGCCACCGGCAGCGCCTGGAACGGGAAGAAGGTCACCGGGGTGATCAAGGTGAGAAATGCCAGCTCGTGCATGAGCAAGGTGATCTCCGGAGAACGTTCCGCGGAGAACGCCGCCACACCGACGAACAGCAGCGGCAAGGTGAAGATCAAGGCGCCCATGGCGGCAGAGAGAACTTGCAGGATCGCCCAGACCGGCAGGCCCTTCTCAACCCGCGCCATCTGCCCCGAAACCACCACGCCCCAGATCATGAGGAAGCCACCGGACAGCAGGCAGAGCACCACGCCGATGCGCAGCCGCAGATTGTCGCTGGCGTAAAGCTCCGCGACCTCGGCCGCACCCAGCGTCGGCTTGGGCGGCGGGAAGAAGCCGGTCATGACGTAGCCGAGGCTGAAGATCAGGCTGAGTGCAACCGATATCCAGATCAGATGACGCTGGCTCTTGGCGCTGATGAACATGTTGCTCTCCGCTGCTGTTGTTGTTGCTGCTGGCAATCTTTCGAAGCGTAACTCTAGCGCTTGGCCGCCACGCGATGTAACGCTCGTTAGAATTGCCGAGTGGCCTTTACGCTGCGGCAGCGGACGATCTGCGCAGACAGGCACAACATCAAGACGAGGAGAGCATGAACCCAACGACATCCAATCGCCTTGCCGGCAAGGTCGCGGTGGTCACCGGCGCAGGACGCGGCATTGGCCTGGCCATCGCCACGCGCTTTCATCGAGAAGGCGCAGCCGTTCTGCTCGCCGACGTGACCGGAGACGAGAACCCTGCTGCCCAAACCCTGGGTGAGCGTGCGGCCGCGATACACGCAGACGTCAGCCGCTCGGCCGACGTCAGAGCCATGATCGAACAGGCGGTGACGCGGTTTGGTGGCGTTGACATTCTGGTCAACAACGCCGGCATCGACGGGGATATCCGTATGCTCGGAGAGGTTGACGAAGACAGCTTTGATCGCGTGATTGCTGTGAATCTGCGCGGCGTTTTCCTGGGCATGCGCCACACCATGGCCGCGCTGATCGCACGCGGCGGCGGCAGCATCATCAACATCGCCTCGGTCGCCGGCCTCACTGCAGTGCCCGGTCTGACGCCCTACGGCGCGAGCAAGGCAGGCGTGATTCAACTGACCCGCGGTGCGGCTGTTGAGTACGCGCGCAACAACATCCGGATCAACGCGATCTGCCCGGGCATGATCGCGACGCAGATGGTGAGCGGACTATCGGAAGAGCATGCGCAGGATGCCGCGCGCGTGCTCGCGGTGACGCCGATGGGACGAGTCGGCAATGTCGATGAAATCGCCGCGACTGCGCTATTCCTGGCCAGCGCCGAATCTTCGTACATCACCGGGGCTGCACTGGCAGTCGATGGCGGCTATACCGTTCTCTGATGGAGGCGCTGAGATGACCCCGCGTACATCCGCTTGGCTGCTGTACGGCGCGACGGGTTACACCGGCGCACATATCGCCGAACGCGCCGTGATGCAGGGCATGCGCCCTGTTCTGGCCGGCCGCAGCGCCGCAGCGCTGAGACCCCTCGCAGAGCGCTTGGGGCTGGAGTGGCGTGTCGTCGAACTCGATGATGAGGTCGCGCTGCGCAAGCTGGTTGGCGGTTTCGCGGCAGTCTTGCACTGTGCCGGACCTTTCCTGCACACCGCGCAGCCGATGGCGCGGGCCTGTATTGCCGCGGGCACGCATTACCTCGACATCACGGGCGAGGTGAACGTCTACGAATCGCTGGCGGCGATGCACGACGCCGCGCGCGCTGCCGATGTCATGCTCATGCCCGGTGTGGGTTTCGACATGGTGCCGGGCGATTGCCTGGCGCTGATGCTCAAGCGGCAGATGCCGGATGCGGTCAGCCTCGACATGGGCATCAGTTTCGATGGCACGCTTACGCGCGGCACGATTCGCTCCGCGCTGGCTTCGTTCTCGCCGAGTGCGAGGGTGCGGCGCGCGCATGCGCTCAGCACGTTGTCCGAACCACTCGCGCGAGAATTCGACTTCGGTGTTAACGGCGGCAAGGCTCTGGCTTACGCCATGGAGTTCGGCGACATCTCGATTGCCTGGCGCAGCACCGGCATTGCTGACATCACATGCTATTTGCGTCCGTCAAGGGAATTTGCGGCGCTGGCGGGTATCAGCAGCGACGAGGACATCCAGGCTCTACCTGCAGGCCCCGACGCGGATGAACTGCGCACGCTTGGCGCGGCACTGGTGGCCGAAGTCCGTAACCGAGACGGTGAACGACGCGCTGCACGGCTGCTCACGCCGCAGATCTACGCCATCACATTCGATCTGGCCGCGCGCATCGCGCATCGCGTCGCCCAAGGTCAGATCCGCAGCGGTTTCCAGACACCGGCCGCGGTCTTCGGCGAAGACTTCATTCTCGAATTTCCCGGCTGCGTGCTGCAGGCCTTGGACTGAGTACCCGCGTGAACCGGAAACGCGGCGATGGCGGGGATGAGGTCCATGCCCTCGATCACTTGTTCGAGGTTTCGGCGCGGCTTTTCGCCGAGCGCGGCTTCGACGGCGTGAGCGTGCGGGAGATCAGCCGCGCCAGCGGCTTTTCCATGGCAGCGATCTACCATCACTTCTCATCGAAGGAAGGCTTGTTTGCCGAGGTTTCGCTGCACAAGTACGAGGACTTCGCCGACGCGGCGCTGCAGAGAATCGCCACGCATCGCACGCGCTATGGCAAGGCCACCTCGGTCGCGCTCGCATTCTTCGACATTATGATCGAGGACGAAGACCTGTTCCGCCTTCTGCAGCGTGATTTGATCGTCGGCCGCGGTGGCCAGCCTCACTTCCGCTCAAGGCCACAGTACCAGCAACTGAGCCAGTTCATCGATCAACTGCTCGGCTTCACACTGGATGATCCCAGCAGCGAGATGAAATCCTTCTCACTCTCTGCCGTCATCAACGGTTACTGTGAACTGGCGATGGCGGCCAGCGAAGACGCGCACGAACACGCCGCTGTGGTCACCGGGAAATATCGGCACTACCTAGAGCAATTTGTCACCGATACGTTCGACACCAAGCGCGGCTAGGTGCACAACGCGCCTGTTGCGGCTGCTCGGGTGGGCGGCGAGCGATCGCCAATCAGGGCGAAGGCCGTGAGTACCGGTATGTCGGAGCAATCGTATCCGGGGCTTGCCGAACCCCATTGCGAGCTGTGCAGATTGATTGATTAGCGAGGTCGAAAGCGGCCACTCGCGAACGACTGCACCTGGCGTGCGCCGTGAAAAGGCGGCGCTTTCCTGTGGGTGAAAGCCCCACCCGGCAACTGCTCCAGCCGGAAGCAACCGGAGCAACTGTGGAGGTGACGAAACGGTTGAAGCCTCTGGTGTAAAGCGCGTCACGAATTACGGTGACGGCGCGAGTATGCAGGCCGTAACGCGAGTGAACGCTGAGCAAGCCTCGAAAAGGACGATGCGCAGGCCGACCTGACTGCCATATCGGGGAAGGCTGATACGACTGGGGAATAAGAGCGAGGTGGTATCCCAGTCGCTGCGCCGGGGTATTGGCGACGGCATGTAGACAAGGAAAGCGTACGCAACACGGGAAGCCCCATGACGTGAGCCGCGATGCTCAACGAGACGCCCGTGAGGGAAGGTCTCGGCGACCTGGGGTGACGGAGAGGTCCGTAGTACCGCTGAAGCCGGGTAATGCCGGTGGAGGGAAGGGACCTTGGTTCAGGACCAACGCAAGAAGTGGCGAGGGCGTGGAGATTGGGCAACCTATCAACTCCGAAGGGCGTTCAGCAGCTGCAGGCGGCGTTACACGCGAAAGCGAAGGCTGAAGTCGGTTATCGCTTCTACGCGCTGTACGACAAGATCAGCCGCGATGACGTTCTGGCGCATGCCTATGCCCAGTGCCGTGCCAACAAGGGCGCACCGGGCGTGGACGGCCAGGACTTCGCGGATGTCGAGGCGTATGGTGTCGAGCGGTGGCTTGGCGAACTGGCGCTTGCGCTCAGAAAGGGGGACTACCAACCGGACCCCATCAGAAGAGTGTTCATCCCGAAGGCCAACGGCAAGCTCAGGCCGCTGGGCATCTCAACCTTGCGGGATCGGGTCTGCATGACAGCAGCGATGCTGGTGCTCGATCCGGTCTTTGAGGCCGATCTTCCACCGGAGCAGTACGCCTACCGTCCGGGCCGCAATGCCCAACAGGCGGTGATCGAGGTGGAAGAGACGTTGTTCAAAGGCCACCCGGAAGTCGTTGACGCTGATCTGTCGGACTACTTCGGCACCATTCCACACGCCGAGCTGATGCAGTCGCTCACGCGCCGGATCGTTGATCGGCGCGTGTTGCATCTGATCAAGCTGTGGCTGGAGTGCACCGTGGAAGAAGCCGACGACAAAGGCCAGAAGACACGCACGACCGAAGCCAAGGACAATCGACGAGGCATCCCGCAGGGCTCACCCATCTCGCCGCTGCTGGCGAATCTGTACATGCGGCGGTTTGTACTGGGGTGGAAGAAGCTCGGGCTGGAGCGCAGTCTCGGCACTCGCATCGTGACCTACGTTGACGACCTCGTGATTCTGTGCAGACGCGGCAACGCTGAAGCAGCGTTGCAGCAACTGCGCCGGCTCATGGGCAAGCTGAAGCTGACGGTCAACGAGGAGAAGACACGAATCTGTAGGGTGCCGGAAGGGCACTTCGACTTTCTGGGCTACACGTTTGGCTGGATGTACTCGGCGCGCCTTCACAAGGGGCACATCGGGATCCGACCGTCGAAGAAAAGCATCCGGCGCATGGTGGAGAAGATCCATGCGCTGACGGAACGGAATACAACGTGGCAAGGCACCACGGACGTGGTGGGCAAACTGAATCGGGCACTGCGCGGCTGGGCGAACTACTTCCAAGTAGGCTCGGTCAGCAAAGCGTATCGCGCGCTCGACAGCTACACCGCGACGCGGCTACGCCGGTGGTTGCGTTTCAAGCACAAGGTCAGGCGACGCGGAGGCGGGAGCTATCCACTCTCGCACCTGTACGGGTATTTTGGACTCGTCCGCCTGACTGCGCGTGGGAGCAACCAGCCGTGGGTGAAGGCGTGATGTCCTGCCCGAGAGCCGGATGCGGGAAATCTGCAAGTCCGGTTCGATGAGCGGGATGTGGAAACGGAGTCAGGGTGGGAGTACTTAGGCACCGCCAAACGAAAGAGGCGGCAACAGACAACTCACACCTACAGCCACCGCGCCACATCTCGACTCTACACCGACCCGTCACTCGCACCCCTACGTCGCCAGAGGCAGTAGTTGTCGCGATGGCGCTCGCATAGAACCCATCTGGAGATTCGCTCAAAGGATGCGCGGTCATCCGGGGCCGCATAAGGCCAACCATAAATGTCAGCAGGTACGGGGTAAGGACGCCGCCTCAGTGGCGTCACGACGGCGCTCGCTCTCGAGACAGTAAGAACTGGGCTTTAGAGGCAGATGAGTGCGCGCGGTGCTAACACCCTGACGGCACGCGAGATTCCTTTTCGCAGTCCTATTGGCCGATTGATTGACTCAATTGGCAATGATCGACCGCATTGGCGCGCCACACCGCTGCTTCTTGGCCGCGAAGTGCAGCAGGAACTCCATCTGGTCCGCGAGAATCCGGCGGTTGGACAGAATCAGGTACTCCGCCAGGTTCGGCGTGTAGGGCACGGCCAGCAGTTTCATGTGCGCCTCTTCGGGCGTGCGGTCGGCCTTGCGGTGATTGCAGCGCTCGCAGGCGGTCACGCAGTTTTCCCACACGCCTTCGCCGCCGCGCGAGGCGGGGATCACATGGTCGCGCGTGAGCAGCGAAGGCGGAAATTGATGGCCGCAATATAGGCAGAGGTTGCGGTCGCGCTGGAACAGGGTGCGGTTGGTCAGCAGCGGCGTGCCGCTGGCGTACCGGCGCGTGCGGTCGGCCACCGCGATGATCGACCCGATCTCGAAATGCGAACGCTCGCCGGTGCGGGCGCAGATGCCGCCGAGAATACGGAAGCGTTCTTCGCCGGCTTCCCAACACACCCGGTCGCGCGCGTACAAGGTCACCGCGGACTGCCAGCGGATCCATGCGACCGGCTGACCGCCGGCATCGAGCTTGAGAATCGAAGGAATCATGGTTTTAGAACAAAAAACCGCCGAACCTGCCTCGCGTTGTTGATGGGACTGCCTAATTGATCTACGGAATTTGCCTGTTTCGTATTGAGGCTTCAAGACAGGACTCATGGACCATGAGACCGCGACCGGGATTAGTCAACCGGGAGGAAATTTGTTCGCCGCGCTATCTACGGCCAGTAGCGAGGTCCAAGCCCTGCGTTCAGGGGCGGAAATATGCCTGCACGAAAGCCTCGTGCATCTCGCCCAGGCCGACCTGAATTTCGTCGATGAATTCGGACAGGCCCTTCTCGACCAGCCGGTCGATGCTCGCGTCCTGAACCAGTGCCCGCGCGCGCCACAGCGTGCGTTCGACGTTGCGATTCTGCGGCAGGTGCGGCAACGACGAACCGATGGTCCCGAAGCAGAACATCACGCTGCGCGGGAACTCGCGGTTCTGGAGCAGGAAGCGCAGCACGCCGGTGCGGTTGACCCTGGCACGCACGTGCCGCCGATACATCTGGTAGGCGGTGAGCGAGCGCAGCACACTCATCCACTGGATGTTGTAGAACGGCGCCAGGTCGTGCTTGGGGCCGGTCTCGATCAGCGATGTCGAGCGCACGTCGAGAATGCGCGTGGTCATGTCGGCCTGTTCGATATGGGTGCCGACCTTGAGAAACTGGAAGCCGACGTCGCGACTCATGTTGGAGGTGAGCGTGCCGTAGACCAGCACCGAACCGTCGATCACTCGTTGCAGGAATTCCTGACGGCGCGTGCGCGAGGTCACCATCTCGCCGCGCTCCTGCACGAAGTAGTGCAGGTCGTTGAGTTTCTCCCAGACATCTCGCGGCACGGTGTCGCGCGAGGTGCGCAGGATTTCGCGCGCGCTGTGCAGGGACGACAGGATGGAGCCGTCGTGCTTCTCGTCCAGCATCAGGAAGCGCAGGACGTTGCTCTCGGAGTAGTCCGGGTAGCGCTCGCGGAACAGCGGGTCGGCGCCCACGATCTGGACCAGCGCTTCCCAGCCGAAGGTCACGTTCTTGGGCAGGTCGAGCAGCAGGTTGGCGTTGACGTTGATCAGACGCGCAGTGTTCTCGGCGCGCTGTAGATAGCGCCCGAACCAGTAGAGGTTGTTGGCGACGCGCGACAGCATCAGCGGGTTCCTCCGCTGCCGGAAGACTGGGATTGGGACTGCGTCGGAATCACCACGCCGTCGATATCGGTATCGACCACCCAGGTGTCCTTGGCGCCGCCGCCCTGCGAGGAGTTCACTACCAGGGACCCGCGCGTCATGGCCACGCGCGTCAGGCCGCCGGTGGTGACGTACGTGGAGTCGCCGCGCGAAAGAATGAAGGGCCGCAGATCGAGATGTCGCGGTTCCACCGTGTGATCGCTCATCAGGGTGGGAGCGGTGGACAGCGCCAGCGTGGGCTGCGCCATGTAGTTGCGCGGATTGGCCGACACGAGGCCACGGAACTTCTCGATCTCCTCCGCGGACGCGCGCGGACCGATCAGCATGCCGTAGCCGCCCGACTCATTGGCCGGCTTGACCACGAGTTTGTCGATGTTGGCGAGCACGTGTTTGCGATCTTTGTCGTCCATGCATAGCCAGCTCGGCACGTTGGGCAGAATCGCGTCTTCGCCCAGGTAATACTTGATCATCTTGGGCACGAAGGCGTACACGACCTTGTCGTCCGCCACACCGGCGCCGGGCGCGTTGGCCAGACCCAGCCGGCCTTTGAGCCAGGAACGCATCAGTCCCTTGCAGCCGAGTACCGAGTCCTCGCGGAAAACCTCGGGGTCGAGGAACAGATCGTCGATGCGCCGGTAGATCACGTCCACCCGCTTGGGGCCGTAGATCGTGCGCATGTAGGTGCAGTCGTCGTCGGCCACGAACAGGTCGGAACCTTCCACCAGCTCGATGCCCATCTGCTGTGCCAGCCAGGCGTGCTCGAAGTAGGCGCTGTTGTAGATGCCGGGTGTGAGCAGGACGATGTTGGGCTGGTCCAGCGGGCGCGGCGACATGGCTGCCAGCATGTCGTAAAGCTGGGCGGGGTAATCGTCCACCGGCAGAATCGTCGTGTTCTCGAACAGCTCCGGGAACACGCGCTTCATGACCATGCGGTTCTCGACCATGTAGCTCACGCCGGAAGGCACGCGCAGGTTGTCTTCCAGCACATACAAGGTGCCGTCCTTGTCGCGCACCAGGTCGCTTCCGCAGATGTGCGCCCACACGCCGCCGCGCGGACGCATGCCCACGCACTGGGATCGGAAATTCACCGAGTCCTGCAGCACCTCGGCCGGGAACACCTTGTCCTTGACGATCTTCTGATCGTTGTAGATGTCCTCGATGAAATGGTTGAGCGCGGCCACCCGCTGCTTGAGACCTCTCTCGGTTTTCTCCCACTCGCGCCGCGGAATCACCCGCGGAATCAAGTCGAACGGCCAGGCGCGATCCACGTTCTTGCCCTCAGAGTAGATCGTGAAGCTGATGCCCATGACCTTGATGGCCAGCTCGGCCGCCAGCCGCCGTTCCGCCAGCTCGGCGTCGTTCAGGTCGTCGAGGTATTCGGCAAGCCGCTGCGCCGCGGCGCGCGGCTTGCCGGGCGCCTGGAACAGCTCGTCGTAAAATTCTTCGCAGCGATACTGTCGCCAGTCGATAGCCATGTGGGCGCGTCGCGCTCTAATTCTGTGGGACCGGAAGCTACCCTAAAAGGCAACGCAAAACACAGGCCACCGGGGTAAACTTCGGCAACTTCGACGCTTCCCTCCATGACCAAATCCCGACCTGCCCTTGAATTCAAGGGCCGCATGCTGTCGCTGACCCGGGTCCGGATCCTGAATGCGGACGTGTCCGCGATAGATGCCCAGCTCAAGACTTTTGCGCGGTCCCTGGGCGAAGCCGTGATGGGTATGCCGGTACTGGTGGACGCGGACGCCGAGATCGATCTGCGATACAGCCTCGGCGCGATTCTCAACGCGATGCGTGCGGTCGGCCTTCAGCCGGTGGGAGCCATCGAGGGGCCGCTGGCTGCCGCGGCGCGGGCCACGGGCTTGGTAGTGTTGCCGGCAGATCTTGTTTCGGAGACCAGCCAGCGCGCCACTCCGGTGCCGCAAGCGCCCGCTCCCGCCCCTGAGCCCGCTACGGTGCAGGTCGTGAGTGCACCGCGCCGGTCGACGCGGGTGGTTGTCGAACCGATTCGATCCGGCCAGCAGGTTTATGCAGAATCGGCGGATCTGGTCGTGATGAACACGGTGAGCCCCGGTGCGGAAGTGATTGCCGATGGCTGCGTCCATGTTTACGGCTCCTTGCGCGGCCGCGCTATCGCGGGAGCCAGGGGTGACTCGGAAGCCCGCGTGTTCTGTAGGCGCATGGAAGCGGAATTGCTGGCGGTTGCGGGCATCTACGCGGTGGCCGACCAGATGCATGGCGCCTTGCGCGGCCAGGCAGTGCAGGCGCTGCTGGTGGATGGGACCTTGAGGATAGAAAAGCTGGAAGGGTAGTCGGCGCGCGCGCCCGGGATTTCCCGTTGACGCGACGCCGGAGGGCGTTGTTTCTTAATTTGGAGAGGCTTCACTTGGCAAAGATCATCGTGGTCACTTCCGGCAAGGGCGGCGTGGGCAAGACCACGACCAGCGCCTCGTTTGCCACCGGACTCGCGGCGCGCGGCAAGAAGACGGTCGTCATCGACTTCGACGTCGGCCTGCGCAACCTCGACCTCATCATGGGTTGCGAGCGGCGCGTGGTGTTCGATTTCGTCAACGTCATCCAGGGCGAGGCCAACTTGCGCCAGGCGCTCATCAAGGACAAGACGAACGAAAATCTGCAAATCCTTGCGGCCAGCCAGACGCGCGACAAGGACGCGCTGACCGAGGAAGGCGTGGAGAAGGTGCTCAACGACCTGGCCAAGGACTTCGACTACATCGTGTGCGATTCGCCCGCCGGCATCGAGCGCGGCGCGCACCTTGCCATGTACTTCGCCGACGAGGCACTGGTGGTGACCAATCCCGAAGTCTCCTCGGTGCGCGATTCCGACCGTGTGCTCGGCCTGCTCTCCAGCAAGACGCGCAAGAGCGAGACCAACCAGGGCAGAGTCAAGGAGCACCTGGTGCTCACGCGCTACAACCCGCTGCGCGTCGAGAAGGGCGAGATGCTCTCGGTCAAGGACGTGCAGGACATTCTGGCGATCCCGCTGCTCGGCGTGATTCCCGAGTCCACCGCGGTGCTCACATCTTCCAACTCGGGTTCGCCCGTCATCCACGACAAGACCAACGAAGCCGGACAGGCCTACGAAGACCTGATCGCCCGCTTCCTCGGGGAGGAGCGTCCGCATCGGTTCATCGAAGTGCAGAAGAAGAGCTTCTTCGGCAAGCTATTTGGAGGCTGACATGGACTGGCTCGGACTGTTCAGACCCAAGAAGGCCCCGACCGCCAACACCGCGCGCGACCGCCTGATGATGGTGGTCGCAATCCAGCGCGACAACGATGGGCGCCGCAACTCCACGGGAGCTGCCGGCGGAAATTCTTACTTGCCGCAGTTGCGCGAGGAACTGCTGTCGGTGGTTCGCAAGTACGTGCGCGTGCCGGACAGCGCGGTGCAGGTCAACGTGCAGCGCGAATCCGGACTCGAAGTGCTGGAGATGAACATCACGTTGCCGGAACGATCCAACTGAATTGGCGCGGCAGCCGCCTTACCCGGGCATCTGCCGCAACCATTCGCGAATGCTGATGGCACCGTACTGCTCGACAAAGCTTTTGTCGGCGGCGTCGAGCAGGACGATCACCTCGCGACCCAGAGGATCGCTGGGTCGCAAGGGCGACGAGCCTTCTCGCACCGCCCGCCACAACTCGCCCAGGGTCACTGCCTCCAGGTCGCGCGCCGGCACCAGTTGCGCGCGCGTTCGGCCTGCCTCGGTCAGGTAACCGCGCTCGATCAGGGTTTCGACTGCGCGCGCCACGTGTTCGGGTGTGGCGCCGAGTTCGCGCGCAAACTCTTCCTGGGCCAGTGCCGGCTTGCCGTCGATGAAGCGGCGACCTGCGGTGCCCATGATGAGTAGGGCCAGGTACTCGGACTGGCGTCCCGCCGGCAAGGGCACGTTTCGATCCGGCTTCATGTGCGCCGGATGCTGGATGTAGAACGTGAGCTGACAACCGATCAGCAGAATCAGCCAGCCGACGTAGAGCCAGATCAGCAGGAAGATGACGATGGCGAAACCGGAGTAGATCGCGTTGTAATCCGTTGCGCCGCTGACAAACGAGGCAAACGCAAAGCTCGCGGTTTGCCACAGCAGGCCGGCGACAAGGCCACCCACCGCCGCGGCCCGCAGCTTGACCCGCGTGTTGGGCATGTACGCGTAAAGGAACGTGAACATCCCCACGATCATCGCGTAGGGAATCAGGCGCGTAAGGCCGTAAAGCAGGGAGCCGAACGGTTCGATGCTCTTGATCTGCAGGACGACGCTGCTGTTGAGGACCGTGGCCGTCATGGTGAGGGCTGTGAACACCAGCACCGGGCCGACCATGAGGACGCCCAGATACTCGCCGACTCTCTGAGCGAAGGGCCGCGGCCGCTCAATACGCCAGACGAAATTGAAGCTGGACTCGACTTTCTGAATCAGCGAAATCGCGGTGTAGAACAGCAGGGCGACGCCGACCGAACCCAGCAGGCCGACCTGGATTTTTTCCACGAAACCGATCACGTTGGCCGCGATGTCCGAGCCTTGCGGGCCCAGCGGCCGCAGGAATTCCAGCAGCACCGGTTCCAGCTTGTTGTGCGCTCCCAGGGCCTTGAGCACTGAAAAACCCAGGGCAAGAAACGGCACCACCGATAGCAGGGTGGTGTAGACCAGGCTCATCGCGCGCATCGAAAGCTGGCCGTCGAACAGGTCGCGAATCAGCGCAAACGTGTAGCGGCCCACCCGCATCAGCCAGACCTGCGAGCGCGACGACAGCGGGCGCTCTTCCCAGAGGCGGGAACGCAGTTGCTGGAGTCGGTCGACGGGAATCATGGCCGGAGTCTAAACGCTTGCCGAAATGGCCTGTCGCGCATCCGGTCTTGTCGAAAGGCGATTGGGCTTTACTCGATCCGACAAACGGACGCCGGCAAATACAGCACGATCTTGACAATGCTGCATTGCAGCAATAGCATGATCCCCGACGCTGCTGCATTGCAGCATGTAATTCAGTATCTCCAACAGCATCAATCTTTTAGAGAGGATTATCGGAATGAATGTCGAGACTATTGTTAGTGACGTGAAGGGCGCCGTGCAGCCGTACGTGGACAAGGGGCAGGACGTGGTGACGCTGTCATTCGAGACCCTGAAGCAGGCCAACACCATCGTCATCGATGGCGTGCAGGATCTGTTCAAGACCAACCTCGACGCCGGCAAGGATCTGATCTCGGCTGCGCAGTCCAGCTTCGAGAGCGCCAAGACCGCGGGTATCAAGGCCGTGGCAACCAAGCCTCTCGAGTATCTGCCGGCCGGCAAGGATGTGGTGATTGCGGCGTACAAGGATTCGTTCACCATCGTCACCAAGGCGGGCGAAGAGCTGTACACCGTGGTGAAGAAGGGTTTCACCGACGTAACCGCCAAGCTCACCGGTTCCACCACGGTGTCGGGCGAAGTGACCAAGGCCAAGGCGACCGTTCGCAAGACTGCGAAGAAGGTCGGCGCCGCTGCCAAGAAGGCTGCTGCGTAAGAGTGATTGGGTGATCGCCGCGCCTTCGGCGCAGGCGTGAATCGAAAAAGCCGGGACATCGTCCCGGCTTTTTTTATTCCTTCGTCGAATTCCTTGAGCGCCGCGGTGCGCGCTTTCGTGCGGGTTTCGCCGGCGGTTCCTCGGGCCGGGCCTCGGCTTCGCCACCGAGGTTGATCTTCGTCACCAACTTCTTCCACGCGGGCGACTGGCGCAGCAGGTCGAGATTGCCTTTGAGGAAGTCGGCGGGGTTGAAGTTCTCGTTGACCTTGCCGACCTTGTCGCGCAGGAACTGGACAACGTCGTCCTGCAGGCCTGCGACATCCGGGAGTCCCAGAAAGCGGCGCAGTTCTTCCGGCTTGAGCTCGATTTCGATCTTGATCTGCATGGTCGTTCCCTTTGGGCTGGTGGTCTGAGGGTACCGCGCTCGACTGGTAGCTACTACCCCGTCAAGCGCTGCTCCACTTCGTGATATCTGGCCGCAGTGCGTTCCGCGATTTCATCCGGCAGCCAGGGACCGGGCGCCTGCTTGTTCCAGTCCAGGGTCTCCAGCCAGTCGCGCACGATCTGCTTGTCGAAACTCGGTGGACTGATGCCGGGCTGCCAAGTGTCTGCGGCCCAGAAGCGTGAAGAGTCCGGCGTGAGCACTTCGTCGATCAGGTGCACCGTGCCCTGATCGTCCAGCCCGAACTCGAACTTGGTGTCGGCCACTATGATGCCGCGCGCAAGTGCGTAATCGGCGGCCTCGCGGTAAATGCCCAAGGTCAGTTCCCGCAACTGATTCGCCAGTGCGTCGCCCAGACGTTCCTGCACGTCGGCAAACGTGATGTTCTCGTCGTGCTGACCCGCCGGCGCTTTGTCGGCCGGCGTGAAAATCGGCTCGGGCAGCGCGTCTGCCATGCGCAGCCCGGCAGGAAGCGCGATGCCGCACACCGAGCCCGTCTTCTGATAATCCTTCCAGCCCGACCCGATTAGGTAACCGCGTGCGACGCACTCCACGGGGATTGCGCGCAGCTTCCTGACGATGACCGCGCGGCTTTCGACCGATTCGCGCTCCGCAGCGCTGAGCCAGTCTTCCAGCCGCATCTCGGGCGCAAGCTGGTTGGGCACCCTGGATGAAAAGCGCCGCATCCAGAACTCGGTGAGTCGGGTCAGCACGGCGCCCTTACCCGGTATCGGGCGCGGAAGAATCACGTCGAACGCCGACAGGCGATCCGTGGTGACCATCAGCAGATGCCGGTCGCCGATTCCATAGATATCGCGCACTTTCCCGCGATGGACGAGAGGGACGCTGGAGAGCGCGGACTGGTGCAGCGGTGCGGTCATCGGAACGGTCCTGTCGACCCTGTCATCTTCGGGCTGGAATGATATCGCTTGCACCGATGGGGTCGCTGGTGAACGATGCGGCTGTACTCGAAAACTCCCAACAAGATTTCCCGATGAGCGAAGGCCTGAAAGTTCTGGTGGTGGGTGGCGGCGGCCGCGAGCACGCGCTGGCGTGGAAACTCGCTGCCTCGTCGCGCGTGCGTGAGGTGCTGGTGGCGCCGGGCAACGCGGGGACGGCAACCGAGCCACGCTGCCGTAACGTCGAGCTTGCGGGCGAAGATGTTGCGGGCCTGCTCGCGCTCGCACAGGGCGAGGGCGTGGACTTCACGGTTGTCGGACCAGAAGGACCGCTGTCGCTCGGAATCGTGGATCGGTTTCGCGAGGCGGGCCTGCGCATCTTCGGGCCGACGCAATCGGCGGCTCGGCTGGAAAGCTCCAAGGCCTTCACCAAGGATTTTCTTGCCCGCCATCGCATTCCCACCGCGGGCTACGAGGTGTTCATGCAAGTCGAACCGGCACTGGCTTATCTCGAAGCGCGTGGTGCGCCGATCGTGGTCAAGGCCGATGGCCTGGCCGCCGGCAAGGGCGTGGTCGTTGCGCTAAGCCTGGACGAGGCGCGCGCCGCGGTTCGCGACATGCTCGAAGGCAATGCCCTGGGCGCCGCGGGCGCGCGCGTGGTCATCGAGGATTTTCTGGAAGGCGAAGAGGCCAGCTTCATCGTCGCAGCCAACGGTCTTCAATTCGTGCCGATGGCGACCAGCCAGGATCACAAGCGCATTTTCGACGGCGACCAGGGCCCCAACACCGGAGGCATGGGCGCGTACTCGCCGGCGCCGGTCGTCACACCGAAAATCCATGCGTTTGTCTGTCGCGAGGTGATCGAGGCAACCCTGGCCGGCATGATGGCCGAGGGCAATCCGTTCTCTGGATTTCTGTATGCGGGATTGATGATCGATCCGCGCGGCGGCGTGAAAGTGCTGGAGTTCAACACGCGCATGGGCGATCCGGAAACGCAGCCGATCCTGTTCCGACTCGAATCCGATCTGCTCGATCTGCTGGAAGCAGCGGTCGATTCAAGGCTCGACACCGCCACTGTGAAATGGAGCACAGAGCCGGCGCTCGGCGTGGTGATGGCTGCGCAAGGCTATCCCGGTGTGGTTCGCAAAGGTGATCCGATTCGGGGTCTCGATGCCGATTTCGACGCGGCGAAAGTGTTTCACGCCGGCACCGCGCTAAAGGACGGAAACGTCGTCACCCAGGGTGGAAGAGTGCTGTGCGTCGTGGCGCGCGGCCATAACGTCGCGGCAGCGCAGCGCGCGGCTTACGCGGCCGCTGCCAGGGTCGAATGGGACGGCGTGCAGTACCGCCGCGATATCGGATATCGCGCGATTCGCAGTGGGACGGGTTGAGCGTTTCGCGCTGTCGATGCTCGCAAGCTGTTTGAGCGCTTGCGGACTCAAGACCTTGGGTTGGGTCGAACCGGTCTGCGTCCAGGGCTTGAACGCGGTGCTAATGGCCAAGCTCGACACCGGAGCGGATCGCACGTCCATCGATGCAAGAGGTATCGAGATCTTCGAGCGTGACGACCAATCCTTCGCTCGCTTTCGTGTCGCGGACGAGGCAGGTCCGGAACTGGAGCTGCCGCTCGCCGGCGAGGTCCGGGTGCGACGACAGTCGGACGTACCGGCCGAGCGCAAGACGGTGCGGCTGACCCTGAGCTTGGCGGGACAGGTCGTCGAGACCGAGGCTTCGCTGGCCGATCGCAGCGGGTATGACTACCCGATGCTGATCGGCCGCGACGTGCTGGCGGGAAGATTCGTCGTCAACAGCTCGCACATGCAGACGACGACCGCGGTCTGCAACAGCAGGCGCTAATTGCGCTTCATCGAATCGAAGAACAACTCGTTGGTCTTGGACAGCTTCATGCGGTCGAGCAGCAGCTCCATCGCCGCCAACTCGTCCATCTGGTGCAGCAGCTTGCGCAGAATCCAGACCTTGTTCAGATCCTTCTCGTTCATCATCAACTCTTCCTTGCGCGTGCCGGAGCGGTTGATGTTGATGGCCGGGAAGATGCGCTTCTCGGCGAAGCGGCGCTCCAGGTGCAATTCCATGTTGCCGGTGCCCTTGAACTCCTCGTAGATGACTTCGTCCATCTTCGAGCCGGTTTCGATCAGCGCGGTGGCGATGATCGTGAGCGAACCGCCTTCCTCGATATTGCGCGCGGCGCCGAAGAAGCGCTTGGGCTTTTGCAGCGCATTGGCATCCACACCGCCGGACAGCACCTTGCCCGACGACGGCGCAACCGTGTTGTAGGCGCGCGCCAGACGAGTGAGCGAGTCCAGCAGAATCACCACGTCGCGCTTGTGTTCGACCAGGCGGCGCGCTTTCTCGATCACCATTTCGGTGACCTGCACATGACGCGCGGCGGGCTCGTCGAACGTGGAGGCCACGACTTCGCCGCGCACGGTGCGCTGCATGTCGGTGACTTCTTCCGGGCGCTCGTCGATCAGCAGGACGATCAGGTACACGTCTGGATAATTGGCGGCGATGGACTGCGCGATGTTCTGCAGCATCATCGTCTTGCCGGCCTTGGGCGGCGAAACGATGAGGCCACGCTGACCGCGGCCGAAGGGCGCGACGATGTCGATGACCCTCGCCGTGATGTCCTCGGTCGTGCCGTTGCCGCGCTCCATCTTGAACTGGTCGTCCGCGAACAGCGGCGTGAGGTTCTCGAAGCTGACCTTTTTCTTGCTGACTTCCGGTGACTCGTAATTGATCGAGTCCACTTTCAGCAAGGAAAAATAACGCTCGTTGTCCTTGGGCGCGCGCACGCGACCGGACACGGTGTCGCCGGTGCGCAAGGAGAAGCGCCGGACCTGCGAGGGCGAGATGTAAACGTCGTCCGGACCTGCGAGGTAGGAGCTATCCGAACCGCGCAGGAAGCCGTAACCGTCTGGCATCGTTTCCAGCACGCCGTCGGCCATGATGTGTTCGCCACGACGGGCAGCCGCTTTCAACAGCGAAAACACCAGATCCTGCTTGCGCACGCGCGCGATGTTCTCCAGGCCCTGAGATTCGGCCAGTTCCAGCAGGGCGGCGGCGCTCTGCTTCTTGATGTCCGGAATGCGGACGATCTTGGGCGGCTCGCCGGGGCGAAGCTCGATCTGGGGACGCTGCGGCTGCGGCGCGGGCGCCGGGCCCTCGTTGTCCTCGGGCAGACCATCGAGCCCGTTCATCGATTGCGGAACGGTCAGCGAGCCGTTCATGGCCTGCGCTTCGGCAGCCGCGGCCATTGCCATTTCGGCTTCGAACTCCTCCTCGGTCATGTCGACCGGGAGGCCTTCGTTATTGTTTCCGCCGCCGCCGCCGCCGCCGCGCTGTTGCTGCTGGTTGTTGCTGTTGTTGTTGCGCGGACCGTTGTGGCGACGGCGGTGCTTCATGACGCGAGGAGGCTTAGGCGGTTGTGACATGCGGAGTGACGAAAGCGGTGAGCTGGGCCTTGTGCACGGCGCCCACCTGGGTGGCCGCTGCCTGTCCATCCTTGAACAGGATCAGCGTGGGGATTCCGCGGATGCCGAACTTCGGGGCAGTGCCCGGGTTCTCGTCCACGTTGAGTTTTACGACCTTGAGTTTGCCGACGTTCTCCGCCGCGACCTGTTCCAGGATCGGCGCGATCATGCGGCAGGGCCCGCACCACTCGGCCCAGAAATCGACGAGCACGGGCAAGTCGGATTTGAGAACGTCCTGTTCGAAGGAGGCGTCGGTGACAGCAGAAATATGTTCGCTCATGGAGTGCCCTCGGATAGCGGTGACGCGACGAAAATTCGCGCGAGGTTTGAAGGTTGGGACTTGCAGCATCCGTATCAAGGCCCAATCGGTACCGCGCATCGGCGGAACCGGACGGTTATGATGGATCGCTTGTTACGGGGGATTTGTCAGTTGCGGAAGCGCTCGGCACCTGATCAAAAGTGCCCTCGACTTCCGGAGTGGCTCTATTGGAGCCGATTCCCCTGGGCCTTGCAAGCGCCTTCAACCCTATCGATCCATGCAAGCAGACCATTTATCCCAAATTCGTTTCGACAGTCTTCCGCTCCACGAGGGCCTGCTCCAGGCCATCGCCAAGCTCGGGTTCGATCGCTGCACACCCATCCAGGCACAGACGCTTCCGCTCGCGCTCGAAGGTCACGACCTGGCTGGACAGGCGCAGACCGGCACCGGAAAAACCGCGGCCTTCCTGCTCGCCACGATGCACCGGCTGCTGACCGAACCGCGTCGCGGCCCGGACGGTCAACCGCGCGCGTTCATCCTGGCCCCCACGCGCGAACTCGCGGTGCAGATTTACGAGGACGCCTTGCAATTGCGCGGCGACACCGGCCTGCGCATGGCGGTGTGTTTTGGCGGCACAGGCTATGAGTCGCAGCGCCTGGCGATCGAAGCCGGCATCGATATTCTGATCGGCACGCCGGGCCGGCTGATCGATTACTTCAAGCAGGACGTCTACACGCTCAAGTACATCGAGGTCGTGGTGCTCGACGAGGCCGATCGCATGTTCGATCTGGGCTTCATCGACGACATCCGCTACGTGCTGCGGCGCATGCCGCCGCCGACGCAGCGGCGCAATTACCTGTTCTCGGCCACGCTCTCGCACCGCGTTCTGGAACTGGCGTTCGAGCACATGAACGATCCGCAGAAGATCACGATCGAAGCCGAGCAGGTCACCGCAGACAGAGTGCGCCAGTCGCTGATTCACGTCGGCAACGAAGACAAGCTCAGGGTGCTCGTAGGCTTGCTGCGCCACCACGATCCGCTGCGCACCCTGGTCTTCATCAACACCAAGAGAGTGGCTGAGGAAGTGGAGCACGCGCTGCGCGCGAATGGCTTCAATGCGCACACGATTTCCGGCGACGTGCCGCAGACCAAGCGCCTGCGCCTGCTGGAAGAATTCAAGGACGGCACCCTGCCGATTCTGGTCGCCACCGACGTGGCTGCGCGCGGACTGCACATCCCCGCCGTCAGCCACGTCATCAACTACGACCTGCCGCAGGACGCGGAGGATTACGTGCACCGCATCGGCCGCACGGCGCGCGCGGGCGAGGCCGGCGATGCGATCTCGCTGTGCTGCGAGACCTGGGTGTATTCGCTTCCGGACATCGAGCGCTACATCGGCATGCGCCTTCCGGTCGAAGATTTTCCGCAAGAGTGGATGCCCACCGACTACATCACGCCGCCGCGTCTGCCGCGGCGCCCTCGTCCCGGCGGTCCGCCGCGACGAGGGGGTGGTGGCGGTCGTCCGCCTCCGCGCAGTGGCGGGCGGCGTCACTAACGGTCATGTCGTTAGCGTCGCCCCAGACCATGAATCTCGCTCGTGACATGACCACCTTCACCCCACCGCTCGCTCCGCTCACGTTCGCCCCCTCTCCCGCAAAAGTGCGGGAGAGGGACGGTGGACTCGCTTCGCGAGATTCACGTTAAAAGCAGGATCGGATCGACGAATCGTGGCCATCGTCGAACCTGACTGGCCGCGACATCCGCGAGTCGGTGCGTGTTTCACCACGCGCACCGACGGCGCCAGTGCAGCGCCCTATGACAGCTTCAATCTTGCGCATCACGTCGGCGACGACCCGGCTCACGTAGCCGATAACCGTCGCCGGCTGCGCAGCACGCTCGAGTTGCGACACGAGCCTGCGTGGCTTGACCAGGTGCACGGCGTCCGCGTCGCTCAGGCCGGGCAAGTCGCGGCGGATCGGTGTGCCGATGCTTCATGGACCGGGGATCGGGAAGGTCCGGCCTGCGCGATTCTGACGGCCGACTGCCTCCCCATCCTGCTCGCGGACGACGACGGAACCTGCGTTGCCGCTGCGCACGCCGGTTGGCGCGGTCTTGCCACGGGCGTTCTCGAATCGACCGTACTCGACCTGCCTGTTCTTGCCAGCAGGCTGAGCGCCTGGCTGGGGCCGGCCATCGGCCCGCGCGCGTTCGAAGTCGGCGCCGAAGTTCGCGATGCATTCGTGAACGTTCACGAAGAACTGTCGGCCGCGTTCCGACCCGGCGCACCCGGGAAATTTTTCGGCGATCTGTTCGCTATCGCACGCTGGCGGCTCGGGCGCCTGGGTATCGTGCGGGTGTACGGTGGAGACCGCTGCACGTATTCCGAACCAGAAGCGTTTTTTTCCTTTCGTCGCGAGCGCGTTTGCGGGCGCATGGCGGCATTGGTCTGGCTGCGCTGAAGCGTGTAACCAACGCCATTGCGCGGTCTGGGGGGCTCTGCTACAAGGCCGTCACTACGCTGTGCAGCGCCGCAGCGCCAGTACGAAAATTACAACGTCCGCATGGCCGGCATCATCAGGGAGCACGCGATGAATGACAGGACAAAGCTGGGTTTCAAAGCCTTGACGCTGAGCGTGGTCATGCTCGCTGCGTCTTTCGCCCTCGCTCAGGACGAAGAAGCGGCCGCGGAAGCCGCACCCGTGGCTCCGGTAAAAGCCAGACCGGCCGAACTGCTGCCGCTGGCTTCGCGCGGACTTCTGCTCGGTGTCGCGAACACCGGCAAGCATCTGATCGCAGTGGGCGACCGCGGCAATATCGTGGCGTCCAACGACGGTACGCACTGGGCACAGGTCGCGGTGCCGGTGCGCGCCACCTTGACCGCGGTGGAATTTTCCGACGAGAACAAGGGCTGGGCCGTCGGCCACGACGCGGCGATTCTTCAGACCAAGGACGCCGGCAAGACCTGGAAATTGCAGAACTTCGCGCCGGAGCTGGAAAAGCCTTTTCTCGACGTGCTGGTTATCGATGGCGACCAGGCGATGGCCGTCGGCGCGTACGGCCTGTTCATGACGACGACCGACGGTGGCGCGAGCTGGAGCGAACTCGACGCACCGAGCATCCGCGAAGAAGAGTTGCACTTCAACGCCATCACGCGGCTCGGCGACGGGCAATTCTTCCTCGTGGGCGAAACCGGAATGATGGGCGTCTCCGCCGACGGCAAGACTTGGGAGCGTCTGGCCGCTCCTTACGAGGGCTCGCTCTACGGTGCGATTCCACGCGGTGCCAAGGGCGCGGTGATTTTCGGCCTGCGCGGCAACGTCTACACCTCGGACGACGTGCGCAAGGGCAAGTGGACGCAGGTCGATATGGGAACGGTGGCCTCGTTCTTCGGTGGCACCCTGATGCCCTCGGGCGATGTGGTGATGGTTGGGCTCGCAGGCGAAATCGCAGTGCTGACTCCGTCCGGTCAGGTCAAGAACGCCAAGCTCCGCGCGATGGCCGGCGTCACCGGCTCGGGCACCTTGTCGGGCGCCATCCCCTGGAAAAACGGTGTGCTCGCGGTGGGTGAACTGGGTGTGAGCACCGTCGGACTTTGAGTCGCGCTGCCAGCGCACCACACGGCTGTAGATCAGGGAGCAGACCATGAGCGAAAACCACGAGACGCCCAGCAAGGCGCACAAGATTCTTGCCGCCATCGAGCCGATCATCTATGCGCGGCGCAAGCTCACCATGGGCATCCTGGTGGTCATCACCCTGCTGCTGTTCTGGCAGATGGTGCTGATCAAGCCCGACGCGGGGTTCGACAAGTCGGTGCCGCTGGAGCACCCGTACATGCAGGTGCTCACGCAGTACATGGCCGACTTCGGCGGCGCCAACACCGTGCTGGTGGCGCTTATGCAGAAGGATGGCAAGGGCGAAATCTACAACGAGAAATTTCTCCAGGACCTGAAGGCCGCCACCGACGAGGTGTTCTTCCTCAAAGGCGTGGATCGCTCGCGTGTGTCGTCCTTGTTCACGCCGGACGTGCGCTACATCGAGGTGGTGGAAGGCGGCTTCAAGGGCGGCAACGTCATTCCGGCGGACTACGCGGCGACGCCGGAGATGTTCGCGCTGGTCAAGGCCAACGTCAGCAAGGGCGGCCACGTCGGTCGCTACACCACCACCGATCAGACCGGCGCGCTGATCTTTTCCGAGTTGCTGGAAATCGATCCGGTAACGGGCGAGAAGCTCGACTACGGCCGCGTCGCCAACGATCTGGAAGACAAGCTGCGCGGGCGTTTCAAGAATCCCAAGAAGCGTCTTTACAAGCTCAAGGAGGACAAGGCAGTCACCTTGTCCTCGGGAAAGGAAGTGACGCTCAAGGCCGGCACCGAAGTGGGCACCGGCTACGTGGACCTCGGCTTCAAGCTCTACATCAAGAGCTTCGAGTACGCCTATCCCTTCGAGGAAGGCAAAACGGAGATCGTGCCGATCAAGGGTGGCGACACCACTTTCGAGGAAGTCGCCAACCCGCAGTACAACCCCGACATCGACATCCACATCATCGGCTTCGCCAAGGTTGTGGGCGACATCATCGACGAGATTTTCGCCGTGGTCGGATTCTTCGGCCTCACTTTGGTGATGACCGGGATTCTGCTGTGGCTGTATGTGGGCGACTTCAAGCTCGGCATGCTGCCGCTGGTGTGTTCGATCGTGGCCGTGATCTGGGAATTCGGCCTGCTGCGCATGCTGGGCCTGGGGCTCGATCCTTTCGCGATTCTCGTGCCCTTCCTGATTCTCGCGGTATCGGTGTCGCACGGGGTGCAGTACGTCAACGCCTGGGTCGGCGAAATTGCGGAGAACAAGCGCAACAGTTTCGACGCCTCGCTATTCACCTGGCGGCGCCTCGCCATCTACGGAACCATGGCGATCATGACCGACGTGGCGGGCTTCGCCATGATCGGCGTGATTCCCATCGACATCGTGCGCGAGATGGCCATCAACGCCTGCCTCGGCATGGCCGCGATCATCGTCACCAACAAGATCATGATGCCGATCCTGCTGACCTGGATCGAGATCAAGGACGTCGAAGGTTTCGTCGCCAAGCAGGACCGGCGTGACCGCATCTTCGATCCGCTGTGGCACCTACTCTCGAGCATGGTCAGGCCGGTGCCGGCCGTGACCGCGATTCTGGTGATGGCGCTGTTGTTCGGATGGAGTTTCTGGCAGGGCAAGGCCTTGCAGGTCGGCGACAGCCAGGCGGGTGTGCCGGAACTGCTGCCGCAATCGCGCTACAACAACGACACCGCCGCGGTCGTCAAGAACTTCGCCATCGGCCTGGACATCTTCAAGGTCGTGGCGGAGACCGACCCGGAAGCCTGCGTCAAGCACGAGGTGATGGAGCAGATCGACCGCTTCGGCTGGCGCATGGACAACACCTTCGGCGTGCAGTCAAGCCTGTCGCTGCCGCAGGTCGCCAAGACCGTGAACGCAGCGTTCTCTGAAGCCAATCCGCGCTTCAAGGTGCTGCCGCGCAACCAGTACACGATGGTGCAGGCGATAACGCCGATTCCCACCTCGTCCGGCCTGCTCAACCCGAATTGCTCGGCCATGGCGATCTTCGTGTTCATGAAGGATCACAAGGCCTCGACCATCGAGCGCGTCGTGCACGAAACCAAAACCTTCAACTCAGAGAACGCCAAGGCCTTTTTCGAGACGCATAAAGACGTCAGCGCCAAGTACTGTGCCGACAAGCTCGAAGCCCTTCGCGGCGTGGGCAACGAAAAACACGATCGGCAGGAGACTATCGACCGCTTCAAGCGCAAGAATCCGAAGGTGCCCGAGGGCGAAGTCGCACTGAACGAACGCGTGAAAGCCGCGACCGCAAAGGTCGACGAAGCGCAGGCCAAGCTCGTCGGCTTCGACAAGATGTGCCCGGTCAACTTCGCCCTGGCCACCGCCAACGTCGGCGTCATGGCGGCGACCAACGAGGAAGTGCATCGGCTGGAAAAACCGATCCTGCTCTACGTCTACATCGCCATCGTCATCTGCGTGTACCTGTCGTTCTTCGAGTGGCAGTCCATCGTCGCCATCATGCTGCCGCTGAGCCTGATTTCCTGGATGGCCTACGGCGTCATGGCGGTGCTCGGCATCGGCATGAAGGTCGCGACCCTGCCGGTGGTGGCGCTGGCGGTGGGCATCGGCGTGGACTATGGAATTTATGTGTACGCGACGATGGCCGATGCGCTCGCGGGCGGCTTCAAGATGCGCGAGGCCTACTACAAGACGCTCAAGATGACCGGCAAGGCCGTGGTGTTCACCGGCATTACCCTTGGCTTCGGCGTGGCCACGTGGCTGTGGTCGGGCTTGCAGTTCCAGCGTGACATGGGCGCGCTGCTGGTCTTCATGTTCACCGGCAACATGTTCGGCGCCATCCTGATTCTCCCGGCGATCGCTTCGTTCATTCTGAAAGAGCGCGAACTGGCGCCGGGTGAAGTGCCGGTGTTCAAGCCGCGGCACTGATTCGGGAGACAGCGTGTCGTCGGACTCGCACAGTTCCTCGCTCGCGGTCACGGCGCCCGGATCGGTGCTGCAACGGATCGAGGCGAGCACCGCGAATCTCGGCGAGGGCATGGCTATCCGGCGCGCGCTGCCGACGCGGTTGCGACGCATGGTGGGACCCTGGTGCTTTCTCGATCACTTCGGTCCGGCCGATATCACTCAGGGCCGCGGCATGAGGGTCGGTCCGCACCCGCACATCGGCTTGCAGACCGTGACCTGGGTTTACGAGGGAGAAATCCTGCATCGCGACAGTCTGGGCAGCCTGAAGACCATCGTGCCGGGCCAGCTCAACCTGATGACCAGCGGGCGCGGCATCTCGCATTCCGAGGAGTCGCCGGTGCCGCGTTCCCCGCGGCTGCACGGCTTGCAGTTCTGGATCGCGTTACCCGACGAAGTCCGCAACGTGGAACCTGCCTTCGATCACTACCCGAAACTGCCTCAGGTGGTGCACGAGGGCCTGTGCTGCACCGTGCTGGTCGGCGAAGCCCTGGGAGCCGCTTCGCCCGCGCGGATGTACTCGCCGGCAATGGGTCTCGACATTCAGATGCCGGCTGCGACCGTGGCCAGCTTGCCGCTGAATGCGGAATTCGAGCACGCGGTACTGGTGACGGAAGGCGTCGTGGAGATCGAAGGCGAATCCCTCGCTCCCAGCACCTTGCTCTACCTCGGCGGCCATCGAAGCAGCGTTGCCGTGAAGTCGAGCGGACCCGGGCGCGTGGCCGTGATTGGCGGCCAGGCCTTCGCCGAGCCGGTGCTGATGTGGTGGAACTTCGTCGCGCGAGCCAAGACCGAGCTGACGGCCGCTTGTGCGGAATGGAACGCGGGCGATGCCGGATTCGGCGAAGTGCACGGCTACGACGGATCGCGCCTGACCGCGCCGATGCCACCCTGGGACGCGTAGGAGGACGCGGGTACGCGACGACTCTCGGCCACGGACCGGCCTGATAGAATCCCGCAAACCAATCTCCCCGTTCCCTCATGGCCGACGCTGGCTCCACACGTTTCATTTTCGTCACGGGGGGCGTTGTCTCCTCGCTCGGCAAGGGTATCGCCGCGGCGAGTCTCGCAGCCATTCTCGAATCGCGCGGGCTCAAGGTCCGCATGATCAAGCTGGACCCGTACATCAACGTCGATGCGGGCACCATGAGCCCGTTCCAGCACGGCGAGGTGTTCGTCACCGAGGACGGCGCGGAAACCGACCTGGACCTCGGACACTACGAGCGTTTCCTGCGAGGCAAGACCAATCGTTACTCCAACGTCACCACCGGGCAGATCTACCGCAACGTGCTGGAGAAGGAGCGGCGCGGCGATTACCTGGGCCGCACGGTGCAGGTTATTCCGCACATCACCGACGAGATTCACGCGCGCATCAAGATGGGCGCTGCCGGCGCCGACATCTGCATGGTGGAGATCGGCGGCACGGTGGGCGACATCGAGTCGCTGCCCTTTCTCGAAGCCATTCGCCAGATGGGGCACGAGCTGGGCCGTCGGCACGCGCTGTACATGCATCTGACCCTGGTGCCCTTCATCAAGGCCGGCGGCGAGCTGAAGACCAAGCCGACGCAGCACTCGGTCAAGGAACTGCGCGGCATCGGTATCCAGCCCGACGTGCTGCTGTGCCGCTCGGAGCGGCCGCTGCCAGAGGGCGAGAAGCGCAAGATCGCCCTGTTCACCAACGTGTCGTACAACGCGGTGATCTCGGCCATCGACCTGGATGACATCTACAAGATTCCCGGCTGGCTGCATCAGCAGGGCCTGGACGAACAGGTTATCCAGCACTTCGGCCTCGACGTGCGCCGCGCCGACCTCGCGAGCTGGGAGCGCGTGGTTGAAGCGCGCGAGCAACTCGATGCGGAAGTGCAGGTGGCGATGGTCGGCAAGTACGTCGACCTGACCGACGCCTACAAGAGCATCAACGAGGCGCTGTACCACGCCGGCCTGCATACGCACACGCGGGTCAAGATTCGCTACATCGAATCCGAGACGCTGGAATCGCAGGGCACGCGCGTGCTGCAAGGGGCCGACTGCATTCTCGTGCCCGGCGGCTTCGGCGAGCGCGGCATCGAAGGCAAGATTCTGGCGGCGAAGTACGCGCGCGAGAACCGGATTCCGTATCTCGGTATCTGCCTGGGCATGCAGGTCGCGGTGATCGACTACGCGCGCAATGTCTGCGGTCTGGCTAACGCGCATTCCACTGAGTTCAACCCGCATTCGCCGCACCCCGTGATCGCGCTGGTGACGGAGTGGATCGACGCGACCGGCCGGGTAGAAAAGCGCGACGCCGACTCGAACCTCGGTGGCACCATGCGCCTGGGTGTGCAGCGTTGCCGGCTGAAATCGGGTTCGCGAACGCGCGCGATGTACAACGCGGAGGCGATCAGCGAGCGCCATCGCCACCGCTACGAATTCAACAACAACTACCGCGATGCGCTGACGCAAAAAGGCCTGCTGCTCGCCGGCGTCTCCGAGAACGAAGAGCTGGTGGAGATCGTCGAGATTCCCGATCACCCCTGGTTCGTCGGCGTGCAGTTCCATCCGGAATTCACGTCCACGCCGCGTGACGGCCATCCCTTGTTCGAGGGTTTCGTGAAGGCCGCGCGCGAGCATCACCTCGAACACCGGGAAGTGAACGTCAAGCCCGGAACGGCCGGTGCGTCAGCGCCTGCTGCGGCCAACGCATAGCCGGAACTCCATGAAACTGCTAGGACGCGACATCGGCATCGAACACCCGATCTTCCTGATCGCCGGCCCGGACACGCTGGAATCGCAGGAGCTGGCGATCGAAGTGGCCGGCCACATCAAGGCCATCACCGACAAGCTCGGCATTCTCTACATCTTCAAAGGCAGCTTCGACAAGGCCAACCGCACCTCGCACAAGAGCTATCGCGGGCCGGGTGTCGAAGGCGGGCTCAAGATCATGGAGCAGGTCAAGAAGCAGATCGGCGTGCCGGTGCTGACCGACGTGCACGAAGACACGCCGCTCGACGAAGTGGCGGCCGTGATCGACGTGATTCAGACACCCGCGTTCCTGTGCCGCCAGACCAATTTCATGCAGAACGTGGCGCGTACCGGCCGCCCCATCAACGTGAAGAAGGGCCAGTTCATGAGCCCCTGGGAAATGGGCAATGTCATCGAGAAGATGACGGCGGTGGCCGAGCACCAGTTCATGCTGTGCGAACGCGGGTTCAGTTTCGGCTACAACAATCTCGTTGCCGACATGCGCGGTCTCGCGATCATGCGCAAGTTTGCGCCGGTGGTGTTCGACGCTACCCACACGGTGCAGCTTCCGGGCGGTCAGGGCACAGCCTCGGGTGGCATGCGCGAAATGATTCCCGTGCTGGCGCGCTCGGCCGTCGGCGCCGGCGTTTCCGGAATCTTCATGGAAACGCATCCGCGCCCGGACGAGGCGCTGTGTGATGGTCCCAACTCGCTGCCGCTCAAGCTCATGGGCACGCTGCTGGAGACGCTGGTCGAACTCGACCGCGTCGTGAAGAAGTCCGGTCTCCTCGAGACACAACTCGTTTAGCAACGCACCAACTGACAAGAGAAAGCATGTCCATCATCACCCGCGTCACCGCCCTCGAAATCATCGACTCCCGCGGCAATCCCACCGTCGAGGCCGAGGTCATGCTGGAGTCCGGCGCGATGGGCCGCGCGGCCGCACCGAGCGGTGCCAGCACTGGCTCGCGCGAGGCGGTCGAGTTGCGCGACGGCGCGCCCAAGCGCGGCAAGGGCCGCTACCTCGGCAAGGGCGTGGCCAAGGCCGTTGGCAACGTGGAAGGCGAGATTGCGGGCGCGGTCGAAGGCGTGGACGCGCAGGATCAGGCGAAGCTCGATCAGGTGATGATCGATCTCGACGGCACCGAGAACAAATCGCGCCTTGGCGCCAACGCCATTCTCGCGGTGAGCCTGGCCGCGGCCAAGGCGGCGGCCATCGAGAACGGCCTGTCGCTGTTCCGGCATCTGGGCGGCATCAGCGCGAATGTGTTGCCGGTGCCGATGATGAACGTCATCAACGGCGGCGCGCATGCGGACAACAACGTCGATATCCAGGAGTTCATGATTCTGCCGGTCGGCGCCCCGAGTTTTTCGGAAGCGCTGCGCTGGGGTGCGGAGGTTTTCCACACGCTCAAGAAGGTGCTGAAGGATCGCGGCCTCAGCACCTCGGTCGGCGACGAGGGTGGCTTTGCGCCGAATCTCGCGTCGAATGTCGCCGCACTCGACTGCCTGCTGGAAGCCATCGAGAAGGCGGGCTTCAAGCCGGGCAAGGACATTTATCTCGGGCTGGATGTGGCGTCGAGCGAGTTCTTCGAGAAAGGCAAGTACAACCTGCACGGAGAGGGCAAGAGTTTTTCGCCGGAAGAATTTGCGGAGTTCCTGGCCGGCATCTGCGCGAAGTACCCGGTGATCTCGGTCGAGGACGGCTGCGCCGAAAACGACTGGGCGGGCTGGGCGGCGCTGACGAACAAAGTCGGCAAGAAGGTTCAGCTCGTCGGCGACGACTTGTTCGTCACCAACACCAAGATTTTGTCGCGCGGCATCGCCGAAGGGATCGCCAACTCCATCCTCATCAAGCCCAACCAGATCGGCACGCTGACCGAGACGCTCGACGCCATCCAGATGGCGACCGACGCAGGCTATTCCAGCGTGGTGTCGCACCGCTCGGGCGAGACCGAGGACGCGACCATCGCCGACATCGCGGTGGGCACCGCCGCCACCCAGATCAAGACCGGCTCGCTGTGCCGTTCGGATCGCATGGCCAAGTACAACCAGTTGTTGCGCATCGAGCGCGAGTTGGGCGCGCGCGCGCGCTATCCGGGCCGCGCGGCTTTCCCGGTCAAGATTTCCTGAGCGATGCTCAAGCACGCCGCCACCGCAATTCTTGCCCTGATGTTGCTGGGCTTGCAGTGGCGGCTGTGGGTGTCCGGCGACGGCTTGTCGAGCCGGCATCGCTTGCAGCAGGAAGTGCAAGCCGCGCACGTGGAGAATCGTCAGCTCGCGGTGCGCAATGCGGAACGGGATGCCGAGGTCAAAGACCTCAAGTCCGGACAGGCGGCCATCGAGGCGCGTGCACGCACCTCGCTGGGCATGATCAAGCCCAGCGAAACGTTTTTTCTGGTCGTGCAGTGAAGCGCTCTTCGAGCCGCGCGCAATCCCCAACGTGAACGGCAAGGCCCCACGCTACTGGGCAGTGATTCCCGCTGCGGGCGGCGGATCGCGCATGGGCACCAACAAGCCGAAGCAGTACCTGAGCCTACGCGGACGCGCGCTGCTGGAATGGAGCGTTTCCTCCTTTCTCGACTCGGGCTGGATCGACGGTCTGGTACTGGTCCTGGCCAAGTCCGATACGGACTATCCGAAGCTTGCGATTGCGCGCCATCCCAAGATCGTTGTCACGACCGGCGGTTCTGCCCGCGCCGAATCCGTGCTCGCGGGGTTGGAGGCGGTGACGGATCGCACGCGCGGCTTCGAGGAAGTGTTCGTGCTGGTGCATGACGCGGCGCGACCCTGTCTCGACTGGTCTGACCTCGAACGCCTGCGCGACGAAGCCGACGACGAGCACGGCGGCCTGCTCGCCATGCCCGTGACCGACACGCTCAAGAAAGGCAAGAAGGGCAAGGTTGCTGCGACCCTGGATCGCTCGCTGATCTGGCGCGCACAGACGCCGCAATTGTTTCGTCTGGACCTGCTGCGCCAGGCCTTGCACGATTGCGAGGAACGCAATCTCGAAGTCACCGACGAAGCCAGCGCGATGGAACGCGCGGGCTACAAGCCGAAGCTCGTGCGCGGTCGCGAAAGCAACCTCAAGGTCACGTATCCGGAAGACCTGCTGCTGGCCGAGTTCTGGCTGGGGCACGCGGAGTCGCAACCGTGAGCAAGACAGTTTTCGGTTTTCGGTTTTCGGTTTCCGGTTTCCGGAGACTGGCCGGGCGCGTTTGGAAACTGGAAACTGGAAACTGATGTTCCGCATCGGCCACGGCTACGACGCGCACCGGATCGAACCGGGCGAGGGCGTCACGCTCGGTGGCGTGTTCATCGCCTGTCCTTATCGCCTGATTGCCCACTCCGACGGCGACGTGCTGATTCACGCCCTGTGCGATGCGCTGCTCGGTGCCTGCGCCCTCGGCGACATCGGCAAGCTGTTTCCGGATACCGATGCGAAATTCAGGGGCATCGACAGCCGCGAATTGCTGCGCGAGGTCATGCGTCGCGTGCGTGAAGCCGGCTACGCGCCGGTCAACGCAGACCTGACCCTGATCGCCCAGGTGCCGCGCGTTTCACCACACA
The DNA here is from genome assembly GCA_052389915.1 of Panacagrimonas sp. Classification (GTDB taxonomy): domain Bacteria; phylum Pseudomonadota; class Gammaproteobacteria; order Nevskiales; family Nevskiaceae; genus Panacagrimonas. Next base: position 4,984 of record JBQTHL010000080.1, on the reverse strand, counting down.
CGCAGACCATGTGCGAGCGGCTGGCGGCCGACCTGGGTTTGGCGCCCGGCGCCGTGAACATCAAGGCCACGACCAACGAAGGCATGGGTCATATCGGCAGAAAAGAAGGCGTCGCTGCGCATGCAGTGGTGCTGGCGCAACAACAGACTCGCGAGTTTTCGCAGGCAAACGCAGCTTCCTGATGCGAGGGCAGTCCGCGCGGATCAGTGATACGGAAACGCCCGATCCAGATTCATCCCCAGATCGGCCATCACCCGCATGGCCACGGGCCGTCCGCCGCCAGTAACACCGCCGCCCGGATGCATGAACGGTCCGCACAGGTATAGGCGCTCGATTCCGGGCACGCGGTATTGGGCCAGCCCCGGTGTCGGGCGTCCGCCGAGGAACTGCTCGGCAAAGGTGCCCAGACCCATCACGTCGCCGGTGCGGAACGAGGGCAGGCAGTGCTCCATGTCGAGCGGGCTCTCGTGGTGCGCGCCGAGCACCCGGTCGGACGTGAGGTTTTCGATGTAGGCGCTGGCGCCCTCGAACAGCCATTGCGCGAACGGCTCGCGCAGTTCTTCCCAGGCGCCGAGCGTGCGGCCTTCCGGAATCATCGGGACCATGTGGTACAGGTACAGCGTCGCCTGGCCCGGCGGCGCGCGCGTGGGGTCGTGAATGCTCTGGCAGATGAAGTTGGCGTAGTAGTGCGCCGGCATGCGGCCGCGGCGCAGATCGTCGAACTCCTTGCGAATGCGGCCCACGTCGGAGTGCACGCACTGGTTGATCTGCATGCGTTGCAGGTTGTCGCGATAGCGCGGACGCACCGGCTGCTTGAGCGCATAGCTGCTGAGGAACACGCCGAAGTCGCTGGATCGCGCTGCGCGCGCATTGGCGAGCATGGCCGGATCGAGACCATCGACGAAACGATCGAGATTCCAGGGCGCGATGCCGGCGATCACGGCGTGACGCGCTTCGAAGCGTTCGCCGCCCGCGGTGATCGCGGCGCGTACGCGACCGCCGGATGTTTCGAGTCGAACCACCTCGGTATCCATCCGGATTTCGCCGCGGTGATGCTGGATACACCTCGCGAGCGCATCGGAAAAATTCTGGCTGCCGCCCTTGACGAAGCCGCTCGGATAGCGGTGCGAGAAACCCAGGATGATGAACAGCGCGAAGGCCGTGCCCTTTTGCTCGGACGACACCATCATCTCGCTCGTCATGCGATACAGGTGCGTCTGGATGCGCGGGTCGCGGAAGGTCTGGCTGATGACTTCCCAGGCGCTGCGCTGCATCAGGTCCAGCAGGTACTGGCCCTGGGTGCTTTGGCCGAGCAGTTCGACGAAGGTCGCCGGATCGGCCGGCGGCGCGAACATGCCCCAGGACATCAGGTCCACGAATTGCGCGGCGTGTCCCGCGAATGTGCGATAGGCCTGAGCATCGACGGAGTCGAGTTCGGCCAGAGCCGCGCAAGTACGATCCAGATCGGTGAACACGCGCACACCCGTGCCGTCTTCGAACAGGCTTCCGTGATAGGGCTCGTCGGTGGTGATGTATTCGAGCCCGAATTTCGACAGCAGTCCCAGCTCGTCGCAGCGGATCAGCGGATTGGCCTTGACCAGGAACACGTTGGTGGCGTGCAGGTCGTGCTTGAAACCCGGCACGGTCGCTTCGCGCGTGATGCAGCCGCCGCCGACCCAACTGCGCCGCTCCAGCACCGCAACGCTGTGTCCGCCCGCGGCGAGATACGCGGCGGCGGTGAGCGTGTTGGAACCGCCACCGACGACGACGAAGTCGTAGAGCTTGCCGGCCATGTCAGCTTGAGGTGCGCTTGAACAGCAGCACCAGAACGCTCCAGATCAGCCCCCAACTCAATAGCCCGAAAGCCGCGCGAATCTGCTCTGGCCGGATCACGGCGCGCGTCGGCATGGTACCCATGATGATGCCGCGTACCACGAGCCGATCTCCGTCGCGCTCCACCCTCAGCACTTCCATCAGCTCGCGACCCTCAGGCGTATGCAGTTTCATTGCGGTCCTCGTGGCTTTGCCCGTCCGATCGAAGTACCGCAGTCCGCATCTGGGCCGGCGCTATTTGTCATGGGCATTAATAGTCTGTCATTATTATAACGGTCGTTATCAAGTTTGTGGATCTGGATTTCGATCGAGCGTTCGGCGCCGCACGGGTAGGGACGCTATAAAGGACGGACGAACTGGGAACACAGTCGGACATTGCGAGGAGGAGAGAGAGATGAGCAAGACCTTGAGGGGAATCGTGCTGGGCAGCGCGCTGGTTCTGCCCCTGCCGGGAATGACCCAGGACGAACCGGTCGAAGCGCCGCAGGCTGACGCCCCTGCAATGCCGGACGAAAGCGCCGCCGCTCCCATCGAGCAGACCGATGCCATCGCCCCCGAAGCGGAAGCCGCAAGCTCCGAACCGCCGCTGGAAACGATTCCGGTCGAGAGCACGGCTGAGGAAGCTCCGAGCGCGGACGCTCCCACAGAAAAATCCGCCAGCCGCCTGACCGAAGAGATCGTGGTCACGGCCCAGAAGCGCGAGGAGAACATCCAGGAAGTTCCCATCGCCATCAGCGCCTACAGCCCGGAAATTCTGGACGCCATTGGCATCGAATCCGCTCAGGATCTGGAACGCGCCACGCCGGGACTCACCATCACCAACGCGGCCGGTTTCAGCGTGGCCTACCTGCGCGGCGTCGGCACTGACGCCTTCCTGCCCGGCGCCGATGCCAGCGTGCCGTTTTACCTCGACGGCGTGGCCCTGCTGGGTTCGCAGGGCAGCTCCGACACGCTGGGCCGGGTCAAGCGCGTGGAAGTGCTCAAAGGTCCGCAGGGCACGCTGTTCGGACGCAACGCGACTGGCGGCGCCATCAGCATCATCACGCCTGATCCGGGCAGCGAATTCGGCGGCGATCTGAAACTGGAGTACGGCGACAAGTTCGACGAAAGAAACGCGCTGCTTTACCTCGACCTGCCGATCTTCGATGGCCTGGCCGCGAGCGTCTCGGGCTTCTACAACGAGCACGACAATTACTACACCAACGACTACCAGGACGGCACCGGACCCATCATCGACATCGACTCGCGCGGCGGGCGCGCCAAGCTGCGCTGGGACGCCACGGACACGCTGGCCATCACCGTCACCGGCGCCTACGCCGAGGCCAGCAACAATGCCGGTCTGAGCTTCGAGAACACGCGCGTGGCCCCGGTGCTTTCGCTGGTGTTGCAGGAAGACCCCAAGCGCGACCGGCATCTCAGCTACGACCAGCTCGCCGGCGCCACCACCGAGGCCACCATCTACTCGGGCATCGTGGACTGGCGTCTGCCCTGGTTCACGACCAAGCTGATCCTGTCCGACCAGGAGCAGGAAGCGCCGTTCGTGCGCTCCGACTTCGACAAAAGCGATCTGCCTCTCATCAGCTTCACCTCGCTCAAGCAGCTCTCGAAGCAGGAGACGGTGGAATTGCAATTCCTGTCCAACGACGACACTCCGGGCAGCGATCGTTTCGAGTGGGTGGGCGGCTTCTATTACCTCGACTCATCCGGCGGATTCGATCCACTCCAGCTCAACGTGGCGCCCAATTTCCTGACGACCTTGCTGCCGATTCCGGCTGTCGCTGGCCTGGTCGGCCGGCTCAACGGCCTGCTCACCGGCGTCGGTCTGCCGGACCTCGCCAGCGGCGTGAGCCTGAACAGCCACGGTGTGCTGACCAGCGAATCGATGTCGGTGTATTTCCAGGGCACTTACAAGATTTCCGAGGCCTTCAGCCTGACCCTGGGTGGGCGCTACCAGGAAGAGGATCGCGACCTGGAGAACGCCAGCCTGGCGGTGCCTACCGGCAACGACGGGCGCGAGATCTTCCTGCGGCGCGACGAGGTGCCCACGCTCAAGGCCAAGCAGTTTTCGCCCAAGGTCGCGCTGCAGTGGCGCACCAGCGAACTGAGCCAGATCTACGCCTCCTGGGCGCGTGGCTTCAAGAGCCCGACCTACAACACGGTCAACTTCTTCGACACGCCGGAAGACGTCAAGGAAGAGAAAGTCGATTCCTACGAGCTGGGTTTCAAATCCGATCTGTTCGACGCCAACCTGCGCCTCAATGCGGCCATATTCTTCATCGAACAGAAGGAACTGCTCACCGGCTTCGTGGCGCTGGCTTCCGGTGGCGTGGTGACCTACGACAACGCCGGCGACTCCGAGATCAAGGGCGCGGAAGCGGAGTTCGTCTGGACCCCGCTGCCGAGCTTCAATCCGGGCCTCGTGCTGACCGGCGCCGTCACGGTTCTGGACACCGAGTACACCGACTACCCTGACGGTCGCGGCTTCGACGAAGCCACCGGGCTCGCGTTCGGGCCGGGCGGGCTGGTCCCGGTGCTCGGGCCGCGCGATTTCACCGGCAACGAGATCGTGCGGTCGCCTGACCTGACCTACTCCGTAGGCATCAATCAGGCAATCCAGTTGGGATCGGGCAGCATCGAGTTGGGTGCGGACATCTACCACAACTCCGGCTTCTTCTTCCTGCCGCAGAACTCCGATCTCTACGCGCGAGAGGAGTACAGCCTGATCAACGCGCGGGTCAGCTATTTCTACGATCCCTGGCAGGTGCAGTTCACGCTCTTCGGCGAGAACGTGACCGACGAGGAGTACAACGAAGTGGTGTTCGTCGATGATCTGGGTCGCAACGAAGTGCTGAATTCGCCACGCTTGTATGGCGTTCGCATGAAGGTCGAGTTCTGATCTCGGGCAGCGGCGCATGCGGCTCATCACCAACGATCGCTATCTGACGCTGATTCGCGAGGCGCTGGAAACGACCATCCTGCCGGAACTGCAATCGCCGGCTGCGCGCGCTGCGGGCGGCATCGTGCAGGCGGCTGTCGTCGAGTTGCTGAAGCGCGAGCGACGCACCTCCCTGCTGGATGACGAGATAGCCGCTGGCGAAGCGCTGGCGGAAGAACTGCGTCAACGGGTTCAGCAGCCCGGTGTAGGGCGGCC
>JBQTHL010000079.1:0-3421 GCA_052389915.1 Panacagrimonas sp. | reverse complement strand
GGGGTTCCACCGGGTTTTTGTCGGGGGGGCGTCACCCCCGTGGGGGGGTTTTACCCCCTTGATTGTTGTCTTTTGGCGCGCCCGTGTGGGGGCGCCCGCCCCTCCTACACGAGACTTATCGGATTCTTGTTTGATGGAAGCGGGTCATGCCCGCGACATTGGCCCTTGTCCTCGGTCGCGGTCCTTCGACAGGCTCAGGAGATCCGCTCCTACAGTCTGGCTCGCTGTCTCTTTGTTGTTTTCCAGCATCGCCCACGCCGGCCCCACCGGCGAACCCGAACCCGAACCCGAACTCCGTGCGCTGCTCACCCAGGCCATCGCGGGAGCCGACAGCTTCGGCGACCGCTTTGAAGCGGAGGTCTGGCTCACCGACATGTCGAGCCGCTTGCAGCGCTTCATCAAGAGCGATGCCGAACGTCTGGAATTTCTGCGCCTGCTGCACCGCGAGGCCCAACGCGCGCGCATTCCGCCGGAACTGGCGCTGGCGGTGATCGAGGTGGAAAGCCGCTTCGACCGCTTTGCCATCTCCAGCGCCGGTGCGCAGGGCTTCATGCAGATCATGCCGTTCTGGCTGAAGGAAATCGCGGGGCCGGAAGAGAATCTGTTCCACGCGAAAACCAATCTGCGCATGGGCTGCACTATCCTACGATTCTACCTGGACAAGGAGCGCGGCAATCTGGTCAACGCGCTGGCGCGCTACAACGGCAGCTATGGCAAGCCACAGTATCCGAACCTGGTTCTGAATGCCCTCAATCGCCGCTGGTATCGCGGTTAAGGCGAAGACTTCGGCACTTCGCGAATCTGGCCGATGCTCGGCGTGATCCTGGAGCGCGCCCTGGCATCGCGCCGCGCGACTTTCAGCGCCTCAGCCACTTCGTCGATGGTCGGATTCGGCCGCAGCCTGAGTACCTGTCCGGCTCTCAGTCGATTCGGATCCGGGATCACGTTCACGTTGGCCTGCCAGATCAGCGGCCACAGCCAGGGGTTGGCATAGACCTCGGGTTGCTTGGCGATGATCGACAGGCTCTCGCCCGATTCGACGACGTGGACCCTGATCTTCTTTTCCAGTTGCGCGTTCAGGGATTGCAAGCGTGAGTGCGCCAAGCGGCTGTTGCCGGTGACCAGGATTTCTTCGGCCGCTCGCAACTGCACGATCTGCGCGTCGTCCAGCCCGGTAAACCGGTAGGTCGCGGCCAAGGCCGCATTGGCCAGCCGCGCGTAATGATCCGACTGCGCCGCATCGGCGCGCGCCGCGGCGTTGTTGGCCGCGAACATCGCCTGATCCCAGTTTTTGACCCGCAAGGCGGCGCGCGCCGCGGCGAGTTCCGCATCCCCTGCGATCCAGCCGGGCAACAGCTTGCGCGTTTGCGCGACCAGCCCTTCCGCGCGAGCGAGCTGCGCACTCGCCTGCGCCTCACTGGCTTGTTGTCGCAACGGTTCCGGCGGCAATTCCGGATTGAGCGTCTCCCTTCCACGCGCTCGCTTGGAAGCTTGCGACGGTTCGAACACCACGGGCGTGCCGGCAGCGGGCGCACCGCGCCGTGCCGGCGCGCACGCGGCACAGACCAGCACCAGCACGACCAGGACAATTCGCTGCATGTTGTGCAAGACGAAGGACGGACGCTGCATGATCCGACACCCATCGGTCGAATGCACCCGCGCGCACCGCTGCGGCACGATGCGGCCCACCGCTGGCACCGTAGGTTGTCACTGCCGGAACCGCGGGCTAGCATCGCCGCTCAATAAATTCCGCATTTTCAGGAGCCCGTCATGACCGCTGCCGAGATGATTCGCAAACTGCCGCAGGCCTTCGACGCATCTGCCGCCGCGGGCACGGACTGCACCATCCAGTTCAACTGTTCAACGCCGATGTACGTCACGATCAAGGACGGAAGCTGCGTCGCGGCTGACGGCCCTGCATCCAGTTCGGACCTGGCCCTGACCATGGAAGACGAGGATCTCGTCGCGCTGATGAAGGGCGAACTCAACGGCATGCAGGCCTTCATGACCGGCAAGCTCCAGATCGAGGGCGACATGATGCTGGCGCAGCGCATGGCCAGTTTCTTCGATGCCTCCAAGGTCGGCTGAAATCCTCAGCGGCGACGAACCAACCCCGGGCGGAGACTCCCGGGGTTTTTCTTTGCTGGTCGATCCGCTCAGCGGACAGCTCGGCCTGTGCGCGCTGCACCGACCGGACTGGAAGCCGGTCTGCATCGACTGGTTCGGCGCCGAGATGCGCAGCCGCATTCGCGCCGGCCGCAGGCAGTTGCTGGCGCGTGCGGTCGGCCTGCATCGGCATCCCGGGGCAGCGGTGCTCGACGCCACCGGCGGGCTTGGTCGCGATGCCTTCACTCTGGCGGCGCTGGGCGCAAACGTGATGCTGGTGGAGCGCCAGCCGCTGGTGGTGGAGCTGCTGCGCGACGCGCAACAGCGCGCCCGGCAAGCCGAAGATTCACGGGTTCGCGAGGCGGCGGATCGCCTGCGCATCATAGGTTCGGACGCGCTCGATGTCGGCGCCGATCAGGGACCGTTCGATGCGGTTTATCTCGATCCGATGTATCCCGGCGACGGCAAGTCCGCTCTGCCGCAGAAGCAGATGCAGTTGCTGCGTGAATTGTCGGGCGACGACCTGGACGCTTCCGAGCTGCTGGCCCACGCGCGCCGCTTGGCGTGGCGCGTCGCGGTCAAGCGCCCGCTCAAGGCCGAGTGGCTGGGCGGCGCCAAACCCGACGCCGTCCTGGAAGGCACGCAGGCGCGATTCGACCTTTACCTGCGGCCTCAAACTTGAGCACACTCCGCTCATGCTGCGCCTGACCCTCGTCCGCCACGCCAAATCGTCCTGGGGAGACCCCGGGCTGGACGACTTTGCGCGCCCGCTCAACGAACGCGGACGCCGCGACGCCCCGGCCATGGCGCTCAGAGTGCGCAAGCTCAAGCGCCTGCCGGATCGGCTGGTGTCCAGCCCTGCCCTGCGTGCCATCACCACCGCGCGCATCTTCGCGGACAGCTTGAACGTGCGCGCCAAGGACATCGAACTTGGGCCGCAGATTTACGATGCGAGCTGCAAGGCCCTGCTCGAAGTCGTGCGCAGTCTTGATCCGGAGGTACGTCACGTCATGCTGTTCGGGCACAACCCCGGCTTCTCGGAACTCGGGCGCCTGCTCGCGACCTGTCCGTTCGACGAGATGCCGACCTGCGCCGTGGTCTGCCTGGAACTCCAGGTGAGTTCCTGGCGCGAAACCGGACCCGGTTGTGGACGCGTCGCGGAATATCTCTATCCCAAGGACGGGGCGGAGTAGGTTGGGGTGTGCTTGCGAACCCCAACGAGGCCGACCCGGTGTTGGGGGTGGCGATCGCAAACCCCAAACAAACCCAACGGGGGGAGCCCCAAGAGGTAAAGCTGCGCAATATGCTGGTAAAA